>NZ_JAHBZY010000030.1 GCF_019635155.1 Nitrosomonas sp.
TCTGGCCAAGCTTAAACAACTGGCACAGCATCCAGAAGCAGATCAACAAGCGCAAGCACAATATCCTATTGCGGGGCATATCTTTGAAGTTAAAGATAAAGGCTCATCAATATTCCCGTATGTCCTGGAAGATGGGGCATTCCGCATCAGTCTATCCAAAACCAGCAAGAAAACACCGATGGTGTATGTGAAGCTATCATCCCGGTATCTGTGCAGTATTAAACCCGCTGAAGCTGAAAAACATCTGCGTCAGATTTTGAATGAACTGGGCACACTAGAGAGTTCTGCCCATGTCAACCGTATCGATTTATGCGCTGATTTCGTTTCCCATGAAAACATGGAATCCTGGGGTCGTGAAGCGTGGATTACGCGTGGCAAGAAAATCGATGCGCATGCGGTTAATGAGAAATTCACAGGCTGGTCGATTGGCCTGGGCGGCAAGATTTCCTGCCGGTTGTATAACAAGCTGTTAGAAATTCATACCAGTAGCAGAACCGATCTTATTCCGCTATGGAAAGAAACCGGTTGGCAAGAGGATGAACCCGTTTGGCGTGTTGAATTTCAGTTAATGCGCGATGTTTTGGCAGAACATGGTTTGGTAAGCCTTGATAGTGTATTGGCTGATTTAAACGGCTTGTGGAGCTATGCTTCAACGGAATGGCTTCGTCTTACGTTACCCAATCCCGATGATCAGACACGCTCACGCTGGCCGATTCATCCGCTTTGGGGATATATTTCATCCATAGACTGGGAAACCGACTTCAACACGCTTTCCAGGTCATTCAAACCGGAACGCTTGCCGGAAGATAAGCGGATACTGACATTAGGCATCAGTTCAATGGCTTGTTTTATGGCCAAGCATGGCATAACTGATTTTGATGAAGGTTTGGATCGCTATTTGCTGGCACTGCATCAGCATCTTTTTTCCTGCGGTGAATTTATTGGTTTGTCAGCGGGAGATTATCTACTTGAAAAGGTGCACTTACGTGGCAAAGAATACAACACCATCCTGAACATCAATGAAGCAGATCAAAAACGCTTAGAAGTCGAAAAAGCTGCAAAAAATTACCGCAAAGCTTCGGAGGGAGAATGAAAACTCTCGACTTAGAAGAAGCTGCCCAATTTCTCAAAATGCACCCCGAAGAAGTGCGCCGCCGTGCTAAGGCGGGGATTATTCCTGGCGCAAAGGTGGGAAAGTGTTGGGTATTTGTTGAAGATGATCTTGTTGCCTACCTGCGCTCGTTATATGCTACTCCCCGGCAAGCGTTGCAAGTGGGACATGGAGAACAATTATGTCACTCTTTAAACGCGGTAAAACGTGGTGGATTAGTTTCACCACACCAAGCGGCGAGCGAGTTAGATGCTCTGCTGCAACTGAAGACAAAACCCAAGCACAGGAATTCCACGACAAGCTGAAAGCTGAATCTTGGCGGGTTGTAAAACTGGGGGATAAGCCAAAACGCACTTGGGATGAAGCAGCTTATAAATGGCTGATGGAAACTGAGCATAAAGCTTCACATAAGCAGGACATGAAGCAGGTTGCATGGATTCAACAGTTTTTTAGAGGTCGCCTACTTTCTGAATTAACTCGGGAAGTAATTGCTGAAGTAGGTGAAGTAAAACGTAAAGAAACTTCACCTTCAACAGCTAATCGCTATTTGGCAACAATCCGGGCAATTTTGCGTCGTGCTGCCCTTGATTGGGAATGGATCGAGAAAGCACCGTTTATCCGGTTGTATAAAGAACCTAAACGGCGTATTCGTTGGATCGAGCCAGAGCAAGTCAAAATGCTTCTTGATGAATTACCGGAGCATTTAGTTGATTTGGTTAAATTCTCTCTGTGTACTGGGTTACGCAAACGAAATGTAACTGATCTTGAATGGTCGCAAGTTGATCTGCAAAGAAACGTTGCATGGATACATGCAGATCAGGCTAAAGGAAGAAAAAGTATTCATATTTCGTTAAATACTACTGCAATAGAAATATTGCGAAAACAAATTGGCAAGCATCCGGTGAAAATCTTCACTTATCGAGGTAAGCCAATCAACCAAGTCAATACTAAGGCTTGGCGTAGAGCATTAATACGGGCTGGTATTGAAAACTTCCGCTGGCATGATCTGCGGCATACCTGGGCTAGTTGGTTAACCCAGAAGGGTGTTCCGTTAAATGTGATTCAGGAGATGGGGGCTTGGGAGTCGACTGAGATGGTAAAGCGTTATGCGCATTTGGCTCCTGAGCAATTCAGAAAGCATGCAATGGTTGTTGATGATCTTCTGAATGACACAATTTTGACACAAGGAGAAAATTAGGAGGTCATTAAATTAATATAACCTATTGATTTAATGGTGCCGACACCAAGAATCGAACTCGGGACCTTCTGATTACAAATCACAAACACCGTGTATTTATCCATATATATGGAAATTTATATAAATACGCAGACCTTTACACAGAATGGCATTCAGGGTAGATTTAGCATTTACGTACATTGATAGAAATGCACTAAAATGCACCCGGAATGTAACCCCGGCGTAACCCCAATTTGCCATGACCAAAAAATTCAACTTTACAAAAGCAGAGATTGACGCCCTCCCCTTGCCACAAAAAGGCAAGCGCGACACATATCATGACACAAAGGTGAGTGGTTTGCACTTGCGTATATCATCAACCGGGATCAAAACATTTAGTGTTTTTAAACGCATCAAAGGCGGTAATCCTGAGCGCATAACACTAGGACGCCACCCTGACATGACGATTGATCAGGCAAGGCGAAAAACTATGGAAATCAATTTGGTTATAGCTGAGGGCAAAAGCCCAGCTGAAGCTAAACGCAAATTAAAATCGGAACCCCTCTTCTGTGATTTATTTGCAGAATATTTAGAAAGACACTCTAAACCAAAGAAAAAAACATGGACAGATGATCTGGATAATTATAAAAAACATATTGAAAAACAGTTTAGTAAAAAAAAGTTATCAGAAATAAATCGAGCAACAGTATCGCTACTTCATAGCAATATAACAACTAAATCAGGACCAATTGCTGCCAACAGAATATTAGCCTTAATTTCAAGCGTGTTTGGATGGGCAATATCAGCAGGGCTTTGGGAAAACAACCCGGCTATTGGGATCAGGCGTAACAAAGAAAAGAGCCGGGATCGGTTCATTCAAAGTGATGAGCTGCCAAGATTCTTTCAGGCACTCTCAAAAGAGCCAAATGAAACAATTAGAGATTATGTTTTAATCTCGCTATTGACCGGCGCACGCAGATCAAATGTCTGTAGCATGAAATGGCAGGATATTAATTTCGAACGTGCTGAATGGCGTATAGAAGAAACAAAAAATGATACGCCTCAAACAGTAACACTTTCACCAGAAGCGATTGAGGTTTTGCAAAACCGAAAATCAGATGATAGTGAATTTGTTTTTCCCGGCATCGGCAAATCAGGACACATTCAGGAACCAAGAAAAGGCTGGGAACGCATATTAAAAAGCGCAGAAATAAAAGATTTGCGACTTCATGATCTAAGGCGCACATTGGGAAGCTGGCAAGCAAAGACCGGTGCATCGCTGGCGATTATTGGCAAATCGCTTAATCATAAGAACCAAAATACAACGGCGATTTATGCGCGGCTTGATCTTGATCCGGTTAGAGACTCGGTTAATACAGCCACAAGCGCAATGCTTGCAGCAGGCGGGCTAACAAAGCCAGGTGAAATTGTACAATTTAAGAAAAAGAAATAACAAATTGCAATATGTGCGTAGCGACAAACTAAATGACTGATTTATCAAATAGACGCAGGCTCGATTCCATACCCAATTATTTATCTTATTATCAATCAGTTACATGACAAATGCTAACTAAGTTTTTGCATTTTTGGTAAGCATTTAAGGATGTCTTTTTGCAGAAATTTCGGTTCATTTTTGAATCGTTTTGACTTGTACTAATAGAATGAGCGCCCACCGGGTTTACTACCAAGTCAACTGTATCTGAGCGACAAAGGGATTATGAGACGCAGATAACAAATACAGTATTAATTATATCAATCACTTACAATGCTTGCCAAGTACGAAACCGGTGTCAAACAGTCTCAAATGGTGGTATTTCTGCCGTAGTTTGGCACAGTGATTTTTATGATCACTTAACAATGATTGTTCAATATCTGTTTGCTGTTTCAATTTGCAAATCATATTTATCTATGCCAAGATTAAATATGATTACCTCTGATTAAGGAATAAAAAATGGCAAGTGAAACAGGACGCATGAGTGTATCAGTAACACCAGAAAAACAAGAAAAACTGGATGCTATGGCGCACACTATGGATCGCTCCAGAAACTGGTTGGTTAATCAGGCTATTGATCACTATCTGGAAATTTACGATTGGCAAACAAAAAAAATCCAAGAACGTCTAGATGTTGCTTCAGGAAAAAATGCAAAATTTCATTCAAGTGATGATGTTGATGCCACGATAGATAAATTCAAAGCATGAGCGCTGTTGTATGGCTCGATGAAGCACTAGAAGATTTAAAATCAATTGGTGAGTATATTGCACAAGAGAACGCTAATGCTGCTTATAATGTTTTAATTAAAATAAAAGCTACTGCTGATAATCTATCGCGACACCCCGAAATTGGCCGCTCAGGCCGTGTGTTTGGTACGCGCGAGATAGTAATAAGTGATCTTCCATACATTCTTGCCTATCAAATAACCGACAGAGATATTCGCATATTGGCTGTCATGCATACATCCAGAAAATGGCCTGAAAATTTCAATCGTTTTCGCTAGTAGTTATCGCTCACAAGTAACGTAAGCTGCACAGTCAGCTTGTGCCTTGAAGGCGCAACACCATTCTAGTGTAATCTACAGATACTGATTTATGCGTATTCGACACTTAGCGTAACTTCTTGTTTGCTTATGCAATGTGTAAGATAAGTTAGGTGATCGAAAAGACTCAATTCTTGACTCACTTTTTGTGACCCTCACCAAGCTCGTTAGAAATAACATGACAAGGGTCTTAGGAAGTTAAAGCGGGGTAGTGTTTCAGTTTTAAAATGGTGCGACCGATTCAATCCCCTATGTGCAGATTCATCCCAAATCAGACATCTCGTATAGCGGCCTGATTTCGAACTCACTCGGTCCCGGCATGGGTTTGGGCAGCGCTTCACCTAAGCGGCCGCCTTATTCATATCCTTGACTTCCCAGAGTCAAAAACGAATGACCAGCTCGCGGGGATGGGGAAAGATCCGTCGATAACCGTACGACCGGCACCATCCATCGAACGGAATACGCTTGCCCCGCGAAGATGGCGTAAGGCCGTCAACAGTCCCCGTCCTTCATGATGCCTGCCTTGTCCAGCTCGTCATTAAACTGCCTATCGCCTCCATCATCTAGGCCGCCGGGACAAAGCCCTTTTCGCTGTCTTCGGTACCTTTCACTAACACCATCACACGTATAGTCTGTCTCCTTATTTGAGTCGGCTCACCAGCCTAGCATACAAACGAATGGTTATTTTAGGTTCCTGAAATTTTCTTAGATGGTTAAGACCAAGAGCACTATTGGCAGTTGAAAACCGTCATGCGATTCATCGACCTCTATAGAACCTTGCTGAGGGAATTCAAGAGTAAACAAATATTCCCTAAATTTGTTTACAGACAATAAAAAAGCCACTTAGTATTAAGTGGCTTTCCAATTAATAAGGAGATTATTAATTTGCTTGTGTATTGCCGATGCTGCCGCTTACAAATTTCGGTGTTTGGTTTTCACCAGCTAACTTGTAATGCAACTCTGCTTGCGCTTTATTCTCAACTACAATTTCTTCATACTCACGAATATTGGCTTTCTCATGAGATTGAAAATCTTGACCTCCACGGCCATAGTAATACGATCTTGATTCGTAATCTTCCAAAGCAGCTTGGTGTTCTACAAGCTTAGCCTCTGCTTCTTTTAATAAAGCTTCATGACGTTTTGCAATTTGCAGATGATCTTGTGCAGTCAAAATTTCTTCTGCGCTTGCAGAACCGAATGGCAGGCTAACAAAAAATAAAGCAGCTATTAAAGAAATTGCTGTGATAGTTTTTTGGGTTTTCATGATCTTTGCCTCCGAATTAAATTTCAACGATGATTGCATATTAATGGCTACGACATCGAAAATGAATCGGGGAAGCCTTGGTTTTTATACTAGGGAAACCACTATTAACCTCTAAGGGAAACACCTAGAATTCATGAAACTTAGTGTCGTATATGGCTTTCAACTGAGTTAGTGTCAGTTAATGAAACAGTTTTTTGCATCAGAAATTATTTAAATGCTTTATTTTCAGCGTTAACAAATTGATGAAAAAGATCGTCCAGCTTGCTTTCATGAGTTTTCAGGTCAGATTGCTGTTTATAATCTTCAGCAAGCTTGAACAATCCATCAATCAACTGATTATCTCCAGTAGGGAAAGCAAGGGCGGTCGAGTCTTTAGTTAATTTATCATTCCAGAGTGCGCGAACAGCCGCCCAGAATGGTGCGGTGGATTGCCAGTAATTCATCGCAGCAGAAAAATCATATCCGCTGATACGCCGATATTCATTAAATCCAAACTCTCTAACTAATACGGTATCTTTTTGATCATTGGCACGGATCACCTTGGTATTATCCTGTTCGTGCGTCCAGCCTTGTGGGGTAATGGTATGCCGATTTTCAGCATTAATTAGCTGATAATCGTCCCGCGTAGTATATTCCCGGCGAGGCAAAGGACGCCAGGTACGGTCTGATGTCCAGGTTGAAACGCCGTATTTATGATTCCATTTTCCAGTACCTGTATAGCGGGGCGCATCACTGACTTCATAGACTAGCTGAGTCCATGTACCGGCTACTTCTTGAGGTGTTTTTGTTTTTAGCGCTGGTCACCTTCATAACTCCAATGCTTGGTCGATTCATAAACCCAGTCCTGTCGCCAGTGTTTGACAACTTCGCCACTGCCTGTCACAAGCAAATGCTGGAATGAAAGTTTTTTACCACTATCATCTATCAACACCACTTTCTCGAATGCCCCGCTGTGCTTGGGCCCTTTACGGGTATAACCGGGTTTCAGGATCACCGTTTCATAAAAATTAAAGCTAACCTGAAAATCCCCTTGCAATGCAAGAATAGGGCGGCGATCACAATCAAATGATTGTTCATCGGCGGTACATCCAGCAACCAGATTCTCTGAGGTTGGATATTCCGTGATGGAAGGCTTTGGTTGCTGTTGAGGAGCACTTGCGCAACCAATCAAGGCTACTAAAGCTCCCGTCAAGCAGAGCAGTTTAGGAAAATATAACGTGGATCGCCTATTGGATTTCAATTCTTTTATTGAATACATATAGCTCAAAATTCCGAATGACAAAAACTCTCCACTCCACAGGTCTCCGGCCTCTTCTTAAACAATTCTCGCCACCCTTACAATCTGACCCGGTGCAATCTTCGGATGTGCTGTACAAAGTATATGTACGTGGTCTTTGCGCAACTTATCTGCTCAAACTCAATGTCGTATCGCTCTGCTATCTCTTTCGTAGTCATCATAATGATTCTTACAACCGCTTCGTCTAACACCCTCGTCTGTATTTCACAGGAAATACAATGTGATAATGTATCTGCCACGCATAGTGGCTCGCCTTCTCTACGACATCTCACATCCCAACATTCTAAAACCTAATTAGATCCCCCGTGGCAAAACCACAGGGAATCACAAGATAAAAAAATGAAAATTCTCGTTATTATATCAATGATTATTTGTAGCTTAATCGGCTGCGTGACATATGATACTTCTAATCAGTTAGAACAAAATGATAAATGTGCCTTAGCGGGAAGAGCATTCATGCACTCTTGCATGAGTAGGAGATAACTTTAATAAATTTCAGATAAATTAAAAGCATGAGATAGTGAACAGATTAATAGGTTATTCTGGAATCACTAGCAACAAAATAGAAGCTTGTCAGGCTGCTAACCCTCTCCCCTCCTAGATGTGTATAAAATCTGAAGATTAAAGCAACCATTAGCAGTTTTATATTATTTGGCCCAAATGCTCTGATAAATGACCCTAGGGCCACTAATCATTTTTTATTAGCTTCCTCATAATGTCTTCTACACAAACCATTAGAGGAGCACCACAAAATGCAATTTACTCAAATCAGAAATGCCACACTTAAAATTAATTATGGTGGCAAGAAAATATTAATAGACCCTTGGCTAGCGGAAAAAGGAGCCTTGCCGGGGTTTAGCGGTACGATCAATGAACATATTCGCAACCCAACATCAGAATTGCCTATGCCAATCAATGAGATAATTGATGTGGATGCGGTTATCTTAACGCATGATCATCCAGATCATTGGGATGATGCGGCTAAAAAGGCAATTCCTAAAGACATGTTGATTTTTACCCAACATGAAAAAGATGCAAAAGCTGTAAAATCCGCCGGATTTAACAATGTTCAGATACTAAATGAAGTCAACGATTATGAGGGTATTACGCTGATTAAAACCCTAGGACAACACGGCAGGCCGAAGGTAGTAGAAGACATGAAAGAATTGCTGGGCGAAGTGAGCGGTATCATTTTCAAACATCCCAATGAAAAGACATTTTATATCGCTGGAGATACGGTCTGGTGTGAAGAAGTCGACAAAAGCTTGAAAAAATATCATCCTGATGTGGTCGTATTAAACAGTTGTGATGCACAAGTTATCGGTAATGAATCGATTATCATGGGGAAGGAAGATATTTACGAAGTCTATAAAGCCGCTCCTGAGGCAACTATTATTGCAAGCCACATGGAAGCAGTGAATCATGCCACTTTAACCAGAAAAGAGTTGGGTGAGTTTCTCAGAGCAAAGGAAATGACGCAACGAGTATTAGTACCTGATGATGGTGAATCATATACGTTCTGAGGCCAAAATAATGCATCTATCTTACTGATGCATTATTTTTTACATATATTGTCTGATTATTTACAAGCTTTCATCATAAATACTATTTAAACGGTAAAAAAGTTTAACCTTCGAGGTTTTAATATGGCTGTCCCATTAGTTGCGGTTGTTGCTTTTAATCATTTCAGCCCTTTTCACTTATCGGTACCATGTATTATTTTTGGTGATCTCCTGCACGATCAAAAATTATTTGAACTGAAGATCTATGCAGAAGAATCGGGCCCGATACGTTCAAATGAGGGGCTGAGTGTTCAATCGTCACTTAGTGTGGAGGAATTGGCGAAAGCAGACATTATTATTGTTCCGTCTTGGCGAGATCCTGCTGAAAAGCCAAACCAGGTAATGCTGGATGCAATGGTTGAGGCACATGCACGAGGTAATCAAGTTGTAGGGCTGTGTTTGGGCACTTATGTGCTTGCGTATGCAGGTTTACTGAAAAACCATAGGGCGGCTACGCATTGGGAGTTTGAACAGGACTTCATAAATCGTTTTCCTGATGTAGAACTCGACTGTAATGCATTATATGTTGATGATGATCGTTTGATTACTTCGGCAGGGACAGCAGCCGGTCTCGACTGTTGTTTATATCTAGTTCGCCAGCGTTACGGCAGTGCAATTGCTAATAAATTGGCTAGACGTATGGTGATTCCTCCATATAGAGAAGGTGGTCAGGCACAATTTATTGAACGTCCTGTGCCTGTTTCAACACAGGATGCCAGAATCAACAAGCTTCTAGATTATTTAAGAAATAATTTAAATAAAATACATGGGTTGGATGAACTTGCTCAATATTGCATGATGAGCCGACGTACCTTCACCCGACAATTTTACAAAGCAACTGGAATGACAGTTGGAGATTGGTTATTAATAGAGCGCCTTCAGCGAAGTCAGGAATTATTAGAATCTACCTCTTTAGCAATAGATACTATTGCAGAGCAAGTAGGATTTCATTCTACTGTTTCCCTGCGTCAACATTTCAAACATAGATTTAATGTAACTCCAAGTGAATGGCGAAAAACTTTTCAAGGTAAATATCCACGCTTAGCATCCGCCGAGATAGCCTAAGAATCTTTGTTATTTTTTTATTAATTTTTACTGCGGAGAACTATACATGGCAGAGTATGTAGATGAAGTCGTTATTCCTTATGATCG
This sequence comes from Nitrosomonas sp., assembly GCF_019635155.1. GTDB lineage: Bacteria > Pseudomonadota > Gammaproteobacteria > Burkholderiales > Nitrosomonadaceae > Nitrosomonas. The sequence continues at coordinate 10,099 of NZ_JAHBZY010000030.1, forward strand.
TGATTTGGGGCCGGTACTTTTCGATTATTATGGTGTAGACACTGCGCGACGTATTTCAGAGCAATCACCACGCGACGTGCTTGAAATTGCAGCTGGCACAGGTATTGTCACCCGTCATTTACGTAACATGTTACCTAAAGAGACTCACTTGACTGCGGTGGACATTAGCGATTCCATGATGGAACTAGCCCGCACAAAATTTCTTTCCAATGAACAGATCATCTTCCAAAATGCCGACGCTACCGCGTTACCATTCGAAGACGAGGCGTTCGATGCTGTAGTCTGCCAATTCGGTATTATGTTTTTCGATAAAGAACTAGCATTTCGTGAGACGTATCGAATGCTGAAGCCTGGAGGCAATTACTTGTTCCGTGTCTGGGATTCTGAAAAGTACAATCCATTCGCGAGCTTGAGCTTTGAGGTATTCAAACAATTTTTTCCTTCAGATCCTCCCCACTTTTTATTTGAACCAGTTTCGTGTCACCAAATCGATCCCATCAAAGAAAAACTGATAAATGTTGGTTTTGATAATATAGAAATCTCAGTTCAGCGCCATTCATACGACATTTTAGATGTGACTGCTTTTGCACGTGCATTAGTGTTTTCGCCAGTTATTTTTGAAATAAGAGATCGTGGCGGTGTTGATCCGGAGGATATAGTTAAGGTGTTAGCAGAGGCATTTAAAAAAGAATATGGTTCAAATCCAATGCGCTATCCGATGCAAGCCATATTGTTTGAAACGGAAAGACTTTAAGTATTGCGGGCAGATGTTATTTAAAATCGAAAATTAATATCTAGCATATCGAATGAATTATTTTTTAAGGTCTTAGGAAGTTAAGCACATACTAAAGTGTGCTAACTTACTGAGATGGCTTCCCTTTATAAAGTAGCATACGAAATATCATACCCACCGGCGAACCGATCTCAAATATCTGGCATAGTCATTACCAAATTTAGCCAATAGGGCATTTTCTTCCGAAATAATCTGAAATCGATTTAAATACACAACAAACAGCGGTAACAACAAAACAGACAAGACATTTGCTAAAAATGCGCCCCATGCCGCAAG
>NZ_JAHBZY010000031.1 GCF_019635155.1 Nitrosomonas sp.
TCCAGGTTCAGGGCAGTCCTGGAGAGGATCAAAAGCAAAAGGTTGGTTGCTGGTCCAAAAATGGGGCTCTCGGTATGTTGCCGAGAGCCCCCTGTGTATTTCTAGATTGGCTCCCCATGCAGGACCAAAAAGGTCACTGGACCTGCGCGATCAGTATTTGCAATAACTAATGTTCCGCTAGGCGCAGGAAATGCCGAGTCGTACTAAAGGACTGGCTATTGTTAAGTGGTATCATCCCTGAAATTCTTCAGTGAGCCCGTGAACAGAAAATCAAGAACCGTCCCTCCGACAAGGATGTAAACTAAATGTTCCTTTGCGAAAGGCAATGAACACTTATCACACGTTAAGAATAAAAGCACTGCGATATAAACGAGGTTCAGAATAATGAAAAGCGGTCTTCCCTCCCCAAAATTTCCCTGGTCAATGGCATCGCACAAGATCCATAAAGTGAGAAAAATGATAGACCACATTGTGTACTCATAGCTTTGCTGCGTATCCTTAATTGTGTAACCGGCTATTGCCCACAACGACCACGCAATGATTGCTAATACAATTCCAAGGTCAAAAAATATAGATTTTCTGACTGTTTTCTGGAAGTAAACAGCATCATCCATCCACATCTTAATTCGGAAGAAGACAAAGAAAAGCAGAAAAGAAGCAAAGTCCCGAATCTGAAAGTGATCGATTTTAACAAGACCTACGAAGATAGCCCCTAAGGCTATGGAGAGAAACGCATTATTAAGTGCACTGCGCACTTTCACATTTCACCACAAGTAACTAATCTTACTAATGGGCACATGACGGTCTTGCCGCGATATGAATATGACATATTAATGGGCGCTCATTGATTTACACCTGAATTTCAAATTGTTGAAGACAATCTGATCCAGGTCAGAAAAGAATGAGAGCAAATTTAATTCCCAGTGTTACATTTCAACGTCTGGCGAAAATAGTTCTAGCATGCCCAGCGGACGGGATTAGGGGCGATTTATCCCTCTTTCGTTAGCGGAACGACTGCAGGGTTCATGGGTTGTGCCTGTGGGTCATAAGTTCCGATGGGAATGGCCCCTTTTCTGAACCTTTCAAGGCGACTAGTGATGCTATCTACGAACCACCTTTCTTGAGAGTATAAGTGCCTTTCAAGGAATTTCTCGCCTAAGCCGGCAAGCAACATAAACTCGAACCTCGATAGTTGCCCCTGACGTGTGCCAGATGCGAGGCGACTAAGGCGATCACTGTCATAGGGGCTTATGCATTGATCAATCTGGGCGAGCGATGTAAAGCCTAGTCTTAACAGGAGACGTACATACCAATCATATGAAAAATCAGACATTCTGCCATCTGATCCGAGACGACGATCGAGGTATGATTTCAGTGCGATAGGCGTGATTTCTACTGCGTCAAGTTGGCCGGCCTCGATCGAACGTTCCGCTCGTTGATTAAGATCCCGGTCTGCATCCTGAATGGCTTGGAACTCACGGTCTGCGATTTCAAGCAAACCTGCGAGGGCCATGAATCGCCGCCGAATGTCACGAGGAATAGCGGCAGATGACTTGTACTGAATATCATGTTCGATCTCTGCCCATGTGTGCTGCAAGATTGTTCGTAGTTGGACTTCGGTTTTGGCCTTGTTAAATTGCTGGTACTCTGGAAGAGCAATGCGTGCGTCACTGAAGGCTACGAGGTAGTGAACACTCTTGTAGCCGAAACGTTCTTCTTCAATAAGGGCCTCGCCTTTGTCAAACTGCTCGATAACCGAGAATTCAGATTTGAGCATGCTATCTATTGCTTCGATAGTACGAGGGAAGAACGTGATGATTCGAATGGCGGCGAGGTCTGTTATTTGTTGAAGTGGATCTGAATACATCGGTCGATTCGGATCCTGCTGGGATGGTTTTGACGCTTTTTTTCCGAAGCTCTTCGGGTCCTTCGCTCGCGCCTCTATAGAATGAACTCGTATGCTTCGACGTTTTAGCGCTTCTTCTGCTATGCGCTTGGTAGCGTTGGCCAACTGTTCGTAATAGCCAACTACACGGAGATATTCGCTGACAGCGCGCTGCTCATGCCGGGTGAAGTCGAATGGTTCCGGCTGCGTTTGGATCTCTTCGCCCATATTCCGATAAACCTACATGGAGCAATTCGGATCTACTGTTGCCGAGATAGATAGCGAGGCGCTCTTCCTCGGGAAAAATATCTTTCTCTTATCCTCTCTAGGGAATAATCGGCGGGGGGAGTCTATACTTTCGCCACAACATGGTCAAATCATACTAGGCTGACCTATAAAGGCTGTATCAGTATGTCTGGCCGACAGAGCCATCTACTATCTGGGATAGGGAACTGACTAGAAGGATGTTTCGTGAAGGCGATTGTGGGCGTCATAAGGGGGATGATGCCGCCTGATCCGGCGAAAGCCGGACAGGCGGAAAGGCCCCGTCTCAGTAACACGGGGGACTAGGGATACATAAGAAGGCGTTTGGTCGAGGTGCTGTCTCACTTGATTGATATGATCAAGTAAGATGATGATAAATCCGTTGGTTGCCCACGTCTGAATACTTCGCTCATGGCCGCAATGACTCTGTAAGAAATTGCTCGTCGTAACTTGCATAAATTTCGGTGCCAAACGCCAGAAATAATCTGCCAAGGCTTGGAAGTCCGTTTGCGCAATTCAGATCCCTTAAGAACCGTCTTCACAATTTTTATGAAAGCAACGGAAAGACACCCTTAAAGCCTAAGCCCACGCTCATCAAGAATTCTTAGCGCCTTGCGTAGATTTTCCTGTATTCGTGCCCATTCCAACGGGGCCCGCTCTTGCGTATACTCCTGCAGGGCCGCCCGGTAGGCTGTTACGGCCTCCTCCAGCCTCGTCGTGCCCGCCTCCCGTACCCCCAAGATGCTCAGTGCAATGGCGAGATTGTTCTGCGTTCCTGCCCAGTCCCAGGGAACCCGCTCTCGCGTACGCTCCTCCAGGGCCACCCGGTAGGCCGTTACGGCTTCCTTAAGCCGCGCGGTGCCCGTCTCCCGTTCCCCTAAGCTCCTTAGGACATTGGCGAGGTTGCTCTGCGTCCCTGCCCAGTCTAAGGGAACTCGCTCTCGCGTGGTTTCCTCTAAGGCCGCCCGGTAGGCTGTTACGGCCTCCTCCAGCCGCGCCGTTCCCGCCTCTCGCTCCCCCAAGATACTCAGTGCAATGGCAAGATTGTTCTGCGTTCCTGCCCAGTCTAATGGAACCCGCTCTCGCGTGCGTTCCTCCAGGGCCGCCCGGTAGGCTGTTACGGCCTCCTTTAGTCGCGCCGTGCCTGGCTCTCGTTCCCCCAACATACTCAGCGCAATGCCGAGATTGTTCTGTGTCATCGCCCAGCTCAAGGGTACGCGCTCTCGCCTATGCTCTTCCAGGGCCGCCCGGTAGGCTGTTACGGCCTCCTCCAGCCGCGCCGTTCCCGCCTCCCGCTGGCCCAAACTCTTAAGGGCATTGGCGAGATTGTTCTGTGTCATCGCCCATTCCAAGGGGACGCGCTCTCGCGTATGCTCTTCCAAGGCCGCTCGGTAGAGCGTTACGGCTTCCTCCAGTCGCGCCGTTCCTGCCGCCCGTTTTCCCAGAGTGCTTAGGCCACTGGCGAGTTTGTTTTGCGTTCGTGCCCAGTCCAAGGGAAAGCGCTCTCGCGTGTATACTTCCAAGACCGCCCGGTAGGCTGTTACGGCCTCCTCCAGCCGCGCCGTGCCTGCCTCTCGCTCCCCCAAATCGCTCAGCGCAGTACCGAGATTGCTCTGCGTGATCGCCCAGTCCAAGGGAAACGGCTCTCGGGTATATACTTCCAAGGCCGCCTGGTAGGCCGTTACGGCCTCCTTCAGCCGTGTTGTGCCCGCCTCCCGTTTTCCCCAAATGCATAGAACATTGGCGAGATTGTTCTGCGTTCGTGCCCACTCCAAAGGAACCCGCTCTCGCGTGTATACCTCCAAGGCCGCCCGGTAGGCCATTAGCGCCTCCTCGAGCCGCGCTGTGCCCGCCTCCCGTTGGCCCAAGATGCTCAGCGCAATACCGAGATTGTTCTGTGTCATCGCCCAGCTCAAGGGAGCCCGCTCTCGCGTGTATTCTTGCAACGTTTCGCGGAGGATTTGCACCGCTCTGCTCAATGATTTTGAGTCACCACTTTGCTCGCCGTATGTTGTAGCAGCCCTTCCAAAGATGAGTTTAGCTTGGGCAATTGCACTTGGAGTCCAATCACTCTGCGTGGGGATTCGTTCAAGTAAACTTTGCACGCGATCGAGAAAAGGTTTGAGACGCTCAGCCAGGTAGTTGCCCTTTTGTTCCTCGAACCTTGAATATTGAGAAGTGACTAATAGAAAAAGCAGTTCTTTAAGGTGATTCCAGAATACTTCCGGAAGCGACAGATCATCAGTAAAAGAGTACTTTGCCCCCTTTTGCATGGAGTCGCTCAGACTCAAGGTCGTCCAATATAGTTTGGGTATGGATCTCCCTTGAAGGGTTAAGACGTTGCCCCACAGGATGGCATGGGCACCAGATTCAGTTAAGTAGGATTTTGCGCGTATATGAGCATTCTTGATACTTTCGGGGGAGCCAGCATCAAATTCGATTGTGCGATCGAAGGCCAAGACACGAATTCCATCAAACTCCGTTAAGGATTCATAGATTAAGTTTTCCACGTTTCTCTGCTCATCGTTGAGCAAATGGGCGACGCCGATTGAGAACCGATATGGATCGGCTTTCGGTAGGCGGCGCCCTTGCTCGCGACCAGCCGCGTTGAGAATCTTATCCCTCGCCCATTCATATGGATCGCCTTCTCGGCTAAAAGGCTTTGCAATGTCTCCATGGACAAAGTCCATTGCATAAGGCGCATCATCGGCTCTAGTCTTCGCGTACAGTCGGTCCACGATATGGAACAATCCCCAAAGTCGCTTCTTCTCATAAGCGGCGTAGGATCTCGGAAAAGAGGCACTGGCGGCATCTCGTGCGCGTAGCAACGCTTCCCACTGATTATCAAGCGTCTGAAGAAACGTATTGCCGACGGCGGATCGCAAATCGTCGAATTGGGGATTAAAAGTGCCCCACGCTACGAACCTCGCGAGGGGAGAGCCTTGGGCAGGCGTAGATAGAAATAGAACGGCTCGCACTTGACGCAATGTTTTAATTGAATGCTCATTGTCCAAGTCTAGTAACATCCGCTTGGCAATCAACCCGCCCATACTATGGGCGATGAAATAAATCTCCTTATATCGATCATAGAATCCCCGGTCCTTAAACTGTTGCGACAAGCGTGTAGCTGTCTCTTCGATATTGGCTCCTCTTCCGAGAAAAGTGGTGGGATAGCTTACGACATAGACATCGAAGCCAGAGAAATCTGGATCTTCCGCTAGCAGGGCCGGCCAATATGCTCCACTTTTTTTATTGAACCAGGTGTCATGAGCATTGCCTGTTATCCCATGGATGAACACAATCAATTTCGCATGATGTTCCTCCCTGATAAATTTAGAGGTTTGTGGTGCATCGGGCCGTTTAAAGAATCGAAGAGGAAGCAAAAACACGAATGACCTCAATTTGTCGCGGTGTGATTGGCGAGAGGCTGCCCAGACTCCGTAAAGGGGCGATAATGGCCGAGGAAAAAAAGGGTGTCAACGGTCAGGTCATTAGTGTCTCTGAAATACTCCTCTTACACATGGTGATGAGAGCTCCGACAGTACATAGTTAAAAGGGTCGAACAGTCACCTTCGGCATGTCGATGGCAATGATTTCTTGCTTTCATCGTCGGCGGCTACGCGGGCGCATCCTGGGGGCAGGGGGGTGTCATCAGACTCTCCCCTTCTAGTTCCTACCGATTCAACAGGCTCCTAAACCGACTCCCCTAAACCCTGCTTGACCTAATATGTAACTATATGGTAACGATAAGCCCATGCATATACGGAAGGTTCATGAATCGTCGAAGCCACAGTTGGAGATGCCCGATATCGTGGGTCTGCCGCGCAATTGGGACATTCTCATCGAGTTTCTTCGTCAACGACGCTACACCTCAGGCGATGTCGAAGCCTGCATTGGCGTCTCTCGCAAGGTTTTGAAGGATTGGGATGGGGCGGGCATTTTGTCTCAGCTCTATCAGGGGCTCGGATCAGGCAGAGGGGATGAACGGTTCGGCAAATGGCGGCTTTTTTCCATTTTCGACATTTGGAACCTCGCTTTTTATAAGCGCCTCCGGGATGTAGGGATTGATATCGCGCGGTTGCGAGGCGTGAAAAAGGCGAACCCAAACGAAGTGTTCGAAGGAGGGGCGATTCAGTGGTGGTTCTATCAAGCCCTTCCCTCTTGGATCTATCGCCAGCCGTACTGGGTGCATAGCGACCTCGAAAAAGATATCGGTTATACCTCCATCGAGCGAAAAAACGCCGCGATTTATTTCGTTCGCATCGCCCACATCGAGTCGATGGGAGGGGATCTATTTATCACTGTGAACCTCGTTCCGCTCATGGATAGGGTCATGGCTTTGAACGGTCCTCTTCATCTGACTTTGGAGAAAACAAAGGGGATCATGGTGCAGGTTGAGGGGCAAGAGCTTCGGCTAGAACCTTTGCCGAAACCTGAAGAGACATGATTTCGGAACTGGGTACATACAAACTACTCCTGCACGGCATCGACACGGTGCAGTGTGCCTACTATCTGACGCCACCTGCCTCGAAGCATCTCGACTTCAGAGCCCTCGCGGTCATTAAAGAACAGCTTCGAATGAGTAAAAGCCGTGAACCTCGCGCAGTAACATTTGGAGATACCGAATTTTTCATCTATCCCTACGGCAGCAGCTCGGGCTACCCGTTCGTGCTGTCTAACGAAGATTTCAAAATTGAACTGGGAGAGTTTAACAACCCGTCCTGTTTCGTGACCTATCGAAGCCAAGCTTTGTGGCGACAACCAGCGTCAACGCTCCATAACAAGTTTGTGTCCTGGGCCACGTCGGTTGGCTGTGAAATGCAGCAGCCCGAAAGCCTTTCGCGGGTGGATTTCTGCTTCGACTATTCCCTAGCTGAGCGGGACTTTGACGCAGATTCCTTCGTGAGTCTGTCCGACAAAGATAGCCAACATCGAGAGAACGGCAACGTTCAGACTTTTACCTTGGGCAAGGGGGATGTGGTGCTCCGGGTCTACGATAAGATCGCGGAAATCCGGCAGCAAAGTGCCAAGGTCTGGTTTCACGAGTTGTGGGGCCAAGATGAGCATGTTTGGCGGATCGAATGGCAGGTCCGGAAGGCATTTCTGAAAGGGTTCTCGATTCGAACGTTTGTGGATCTGCAGGAGCGGCAAGGGGCCTTGCTGCACTTTTTATCTGAAAGCCACGATACGTTGAGGATTCGGACGGAGGACACAAATCGGTCGAGGTGGCCTCTGCATCCTCTGTGGATTGATCTCCAGCAGCGGATTGCTGCCCTGCACATGCTGGAAACCAAGCACCTTGACGGAAAAGAGCTGGTCCTCGATGAACGGCTCATGAGGCTCACGATCAGCATCTATGGTTACCTGAAGCGGATGGCGGCAGTCTCCTGCGTGAAACAGGAACACGAGATGATGACGGAAGAAGAGGCCTACCAGCTTCTTGGAGAGCGGCTGCATCGTCTGTTTGATCCATTGAGCTGGAAGGCCGATGTGCGCAAGCGCATGAAGGCCATTGAGTTGGGGGAATGGTGAAAAAGGCTGAGGTGCTTAAACTAGTTCACGGTCATGTGACGCATGTGTTGCTTGTGGCCCAAGCTTCATTGCCGTCAAGCCAGTTCCAGGCCTTTCGGACGGTGGTGCTTAATGAATTCGGGCGGAATGGGTTGGAAGGTGAGTTGGAGCGGTTAGAGTATCAGATAGGGTCTGAGGAACGGAACGGATTGGGCCGGAATACATGATGCACGAAAGGTGGTGGCCCATGCGTGTCCCATGAGATTCAACCAAATGAGGTAACAGTCCGTTTCGACCTTGAATTGACCGATGTGACCGATGCCGAGCTCGCATTGATTGAAGCGTCTCTCGGTGATCTGATTCAAGCGGTGGTATTGAACCAAGAGGAAGAGGGGGTGAGGTCATGATTGTAGCGCTCTATGCACGGGTCTCGACGAGCAAACAGGCGGACAAGGATCTGTCGATCCCTGACCAACTCAGCCAGATGCGGGCCTGGTGCCAGACTGGCGGCCATACGGTTGGTGCCGAATATGTCGAGTCGGGAGCCTCGGCTACAGATGACAGACGGCCAGTGTTTCAACGAATGATCACCGAAGCCTGCGTCAGCCCTTCTCCTTTTGAAGCCATTGTCGTGCATAGTCTCTCCCGGTTCTTCCGGGATTCACTCGAATTCGGTCTCTATGAACGGAAATTGAAGCGGTACCAGGTTCGTGTTCTGTCGATCACACAGCAGACCAGCGATGATCCTTCCGGCGAGATGATTCGGCGGATCTTCAGCGTGTTCGACGAGTACCAGAGTAAGGAGAACGGGAAACATACCTTGCGGGCTATGCGCGAGAACGCCAGGCAGGGCTTCTTTAACGGCTCGCGTCCTCCGGTCGGCTATCGAACGGTAGAAGTGCAGCTTCCCGGCAATAAGGGAAGGAAACGACAGTTGATCGTGGAGGAGAGCGAGGCGGTCGTGGTCAATCGGATTTTTCACTGGTACCTGCATGGAGAGCGAGGGCAAGAACTTGGCCTCTACGGAATAGCTGCCCGATTGAATGCGCAGGGCATCCTTATTCGGGGCCGTCAGTGGACGAAGGGGCGCATCTATGAGGTATTGACCAATCGCGCCTATATCGGGGAGCACTATTTCAATAAATATGAAAAGCGGGGCGGGGCTGTTCGGCGGATGAAGCCTCGGCAGGAGTGGGTGCCGGTCAAGGTCGATCCCACTGTGAGCCAGGAGCTGTTCTTGGCCGTGAAAGAGAAGTTGGAATCGCGCTCCCCTGAAAAGGTTCCGCCACGGGTTGTCAATTGCCCTACGCTTCTCACTGGGCTGCTCAAATGCGGGGCTTGTGGGGCCGGGATGACGCTCGCAACGGGCAAAGGTGGGAAGTATCGCTATTACAAGTGTTCAAGCCGGATTCTTAAAGGGAAGGACACCTGCACGAGCGAAAACCTTCCCACAGAGCTGGTTGATCGCCTGGTCCTCTCATCCTTGGCGGATCGAGTCTTTACGCCCTCACGAGTTCATACGATGTTGGAAGGGCTGAGGAAGCGTCTGAGCCGGTCGCAAACCGACCAGGATGGCAAGGTCAAGCAGCTGACCAGAGAATTGGAACGTGTGCAGCAGAGCAGCAATCAGCTGTATGAGGCTGTGGAGAAGGGTCTTCTCCCAATGGATTCGACGTTGACCGACCGAGCAAATAAACTGCAGGCGCAACGGCAGGCACTATTGACTGAAATAGCCGGGTTTCGAAGGCTCAAGCAAATGCCGCTGGATGCCTTGGGTGAGAGGAAGGTACATGCCTTCACCAAGATTCTACGAGAGCGATTGATTGAGAAGGATCGGGGTTTCAGCAAAAAGTATCTCAAGCTTCTCGTCGATGAGATCCGGTGTCTCGATAAACAGCTTGTGATGAAAGGGAGCTATGCGGCGCTTGCCAAGATGGTCGGAGAAACTAAAAAGGGCACCCCAGAGAGTGGAGTGCCCAGTTTTGGTCTAGATTGGCTCCACGGTCTGTCTCCGATTCGGACCTTGAGATTTGAGCTTGTGAGAAGCGCTTGAGGTTAAGTGGATTCACGACGGAAAATTAATTGGCGACTAGGCTGCTGGGAATCATTCCGATTCCATCGTCTCTAAACCATAGTCAATTGGTGGAGAATCATGAAAGGCAGTGATCAAAGACTGAATGACCATTTTCATTGGAGCCCAATCCTGCGAATCAAGCAGGTTCTGATCTTCTCTCGCCTGTTCAAGCTTTTTCAAAAACAAACTTTGCAGTTCGCCTTTTTGAGTGATTTCTCCCTGGTATTGCTTCAACTTGGCATCATACCCTTTCCACTGAATAGGCACCAAATCGCCGGATGATCTTCTCAAAATATCTTCGCCAAAAAATAATTCTAGACTGCATGCAAAGCCATTGATATCCATCAGTACAGTTGTCGTCCCTGTTGACGGACCCAGAGTAGGATAATTCTCTGCCAACACGAGACGCGGAAGAAAAATGATCCTCGCATTTGATGGAAGCGATGATGTTATAGCTGATTGAACTGCCGAATGAGCAGCAGTGTCATTATCAAGTAATGCTACAACTCGGTTAGTAATGCCTACTGATACAAGGGCTTTAAACGTATTCACGACATTTCCTGCCCCACCAGGAACAGCCATCGTGTCAAAATCGAGAAATGAGAAATAGTCCATGAGGCCAGGACGCAGTAAACTGAGAGCGCCTTTAATAGCCCGTTGATCGGTGCCTCCTTCCGTCAAGACAATTATTTTTCTGGTTGTCGCATATCCTCCGTCGAGATTTTCTTCGGAGTAATTAGCCAGTCCTTCGGCATCTCCGAAATCATCAATCAGGTCAGACAGGTCATAAACAATAGGGATATCACTGGCGAGTACCTCGCACACCGTGCGAAGAAAAAGCCGAGGGTCATAACTTGGGAATGCGTAAGGAGTGTCGAAACTCTCAGTCCGCACATACCACATCAACAACTCATCTGGCGAACAATCCGCCTGGGGGA
>NZ_JAHBZY010000032.1 GCF_019635155.1 Nitrosomonas sp.
GAAGCAGAGCCAGCGCTCTGCTCTTGCGCCCAGGCGAAGACCTGTTCATCGGCCTTCCCGGGCAATCCCACATCGCCGGTGCGAAAGGCCGTCTTCGTCGGCCGCAACAACTTCAGCCGCGATGCGATAGACTCGGGAACATTTTGAGGGGACAGGATGGTCAGGCGGTCAGGCACGCGGAATGACTTTCGCTTCGTCAATCACCTGACTGGCATACTCAAGCGCGGCAGTGACATCGTGGGTCGTCAGCCCGGGGTAGGCGTCAATAATCCCGGCTATGGTATAGCCACCGGCCACCATGCCGAGGATGTTCGTCACCCTAATGCGGGTGCCCCGAACCGTAGGCTTTCCGCTGCAGATGTTTGGATCGACAACGATACGATCATCCACCACGCTCTCCTCGCCGGCCCGTCAACTGCATCAAACGCTATGCTCATACACCTAGGCTGTCAAGAAAGCCCTCAACGGCATACTGGGAGAGGAACTGCTGCAGGCCAAGAATCGAGAGCACCAAGGCCTAACAAGAGAAGGCCAGGGGTTTGCGCAGGAACACCATATGAGCCCGCTTGCGCTGGCTTGCTTTCAGTCCAGAATGAAGGAGACGTGGAGCCGGCGAGTGGAATCGAACCACCGACCTGCGGTTTACGAAACAGGCCAGGACAATTTTTGAAATGCTCGGTGTATCAAATGGTTTCCCCGTTTTAACTGCGAAAACAGGTACTTGCGTGCATTCTATTGATTCGATGGATTCGAGGGGTACAGGTGGGTTTTGAAACTTTTTAGCACAAATTTAGCACAAGTTTGATGAAGGTCTTTGGCTCGGACACAGTGGGATTCGCGATTCACAAACTCTCTAGCGCCCATCATACTGGGTGACTGCTGCAGTTCCCTCATGTTTTCGCAGAGCTACCTCCGCGACGCAAAGAATCAAAGAATAGTGGGTAGCTTCGCAGCCACGATGCTTCTCAGTACCTTCCTTGAATACTGTCGGCCTCCAGACTAAAGTATCCGCCGCTGCATTTCCCAACCACTAACCATTACTTCCCCGCATTAAGTAGAGGAGGCTACCGTGGCAGAACGGCGTGACACATTGCACATTGCTCTCTTGATGATTTTGGGATACGCAAGCATCTCGCCACTTCCCCTATGGGCTGAAAGTCAGAGCAACCCCGCCTTATCCGCTCCTCCAGCTGAGAGTCATGACCAGGCCGAGATTCGGAAGGAGTTTTTGGCTAAGGTTGCTGAAGCAAGTTCTATAGCGAGAAAGAAGGAGGCTTTGATAGAAGCCTACACGCAAGAGGCGTATCTTCGGAACAAATTGCAGGACCACCTAGAAAAATTGGAATCGCAAACCACATCACTGCGATCAGCGGCAGTCTCCCCTAGTCCAGGTCAGCGCTATCAGCTACAAATCTTTCTTACTAGAACGCGTGAGTTTCAATATAGGTTAACCCAAAATCACTTTTTGATGGATACTCTCGTCGCGGAATACGATGTATTGTCACGGATGGAAGAGCTTGAGGGCAGCTATAGATCCAAAGGAATAACCAAAGCTGACTTTGCAGTCGAAGATCGGAACCTGAGGGAACAATTAGCTCATATCCATGCTGACCGCCAAATGAATTATTTTAGAGAAGATCTGGTGGTTGAGCTTGTTGAGATTGAAAGGCAGATCTTGAGCATGAGCGAAAGCCTACGTTCGAGTTCCGCACGATAGGAAACACGTCTGGAACTGCTGGCTAAAAAATAAGGACGTGTTGTATTGAAGACCAATGAGCGGGATGTGCGCATGAAAAAGATCACCACTAGTAGGCCTTCGGACAGGCAGGATTTATCGCTTCTAAAGTGCTTCGTTACTTTATTTGCTGGTGCGATATGGGTTTTCGCTCTATCGGTCGCTACCGAAGAAACTTCCTCTGCTGTTGAGGGATCCTTAGAGCAGGGGGCACCGTGTAGCGTTGCCGATCTGCTCCCTCTTTTAGCAAGAGTTCAAGACCCGGAGCCGGTACAAAAGCTCCGGTATTTGGCCCAGGTCCAGACTCGAATCAGAGGATTTTGGTCGGGGGCACCCTTCGGCAAGAACAGCCCAGTGAGGCCAGTTGAACTATTATTCCGCCTTAATCGAGATGGTCGCATAGACAAGATTGCAATCACAAAATCTTCTGGGGACGATTATTACGATATGGCTGCCCTGAGAACCGTGCAGAGCGCTATACCTCTACCCCCTATGCCGCCTGATATGTCTGAAGACTATCTTAATTATGGGTTAACATTTTCTCCGGGCGAAGAAAGAACTCTTCCAAGCGAATTTCGAGAGATTCTTTTAGACAATCAAAAGCGCCGTGAAAGAGATCGTATCGCCGCGGACATCAGGCTTTCGACAAACCCTCGAAACAATGCCTGCCGAAATCATCTGGAGGCCTCGTTCTTGATCGTTCAAGACATCCCAGACACCCAAGAAGAGCTGGATACGCTTCACCAGCTGCTGAGAGACCTACCAGCGGCAGACGAGCGAATGGCGGCCTTCGAAGTGTGGGACCTTCAGCCCATGGCCCAGCACCTTTACCAGAGGATCATCAATAAAGAGGAGCAGATTAAGAAAAGACTGGCTGGCGTCAATCGAATGCAACAATTTGAAGTTGCGTGTGAGCAGATAATAAGTGGGGCCAAGTTTCCCTTGCACTTGCGGAATGAATCCGTCAGTTCGACTCGGCACGAGACTAAAACTCTTGGACGTACATATTGCACAGCTGTTGATGGAGGGGGAACGGTTGATTTTCGCATCACCGACGATAAGTCCTCCGTCGCAAGCCTTTCGGTGAAGACAATCAAACGCAGTTTTGTCGTAATTTTTAAGAAGAAGATGAACGAGGATTTGACTGAAGCATGGGTTCCTGTCGAGGTTCAAACACCCTCGGACAGGAAGTTAATAGACGGTGAATCTAGCACCTCCTTTATGGATCGATTGCCAGAGCTGGTTAGCAATAAATAGCTTCTCTAGTTCATATAGCACCCTGACGAATCAGGACAGGAAAATTCTGAAACGCTCGGTGTATCAAGCGGCTTCCCCATTTTTTGCAAAAACAGGCACTTGCAAGCATTCCATTGTTTCGATCGATTCGAGGTGTATAGGCAGGTTTTGAAAATTTTTAGCACAAATTTAGCATACCGACATGGAGTGGGGTAACCGTAGGCATCCCACATCTACTGCCGAACATACTGCCTCCGAAATTCATCATCGATCTAGACACAAGCGGCCATCGCGGCCGCTCAACCCGCGCTCGGAGCGTAAGCTCCCCCGTCAAGGCGACACTGCCAATGGAGAACTTCGGGCTTCAAGATTGGCTCGATACGTGGCTGGCGGCAGGCCGGCCAACGCGTCATGGGGCCGCTCCTCATTGTAACTCTGTAACCATTCCTCGGTGATCTCCCGCACCTGTTCGAGTGATTCGAACACATAGGCATTGAGCACTTCGGTGCGATAGGTGCGGTTGAATCGCTCGATGAACGCGTTCTGATCCGGCTTCCCGGGCTGGATGTACCACAGTGCGATCCCGCGTTCTGCGCACCAGGTCATGAAACGCTCGGCAATGAGTTCCGGACCATTGTCCAGCCGAATCGCCTGCGGTCGTCCACGCCAGGCCACCACTTGCTCCAAGACGCGAATCACGCGTTCGGCCGGGAGCGACGTATCAACCTCGATCGCCAAGCCTTCCCGCACGCCCTCATCGAGCACGTTGAGGGTACGGAACCGGCGACCGCCGTAGAGCGTGTCGCTCATAAAGTCTACGGCCCACGTGGCATTCGGCTGGGGCACGACGACCAACGGTTGGCGCAGCCGAACTGGCAGCCGCTTCTTGGTCCGTCGGGGCAAATTTAGCCGCAACTGACAGTACACCCGCCAGAGGCGCTTATGGTTCCACGGATGGCCGAGGTTCCGCAGCCGATCGCAACACTTCCAGACCCCCCACCGACTCTTGGCCGCCACGAGCGTGGTCAACGCCGCGATCACCGACGCATCCCGACGGGCCCAATCCACGAGCGGCCGATAGTACGTGGCCCGATGCAATCCCACTGCCCGACAGGCCCGCTGAACCGGAAGGCCGTTCACCGTCACGAGATGCGTGACGACCTCCCGCCGTTCAGCAGGCCCTAGAGCTTTTTTGCGATGACATCCTTCAGGGCCAGATTCTCCAACGACAGATCGGCATACATCCGTTTGAGCCGACTGTTCTCGTGCTCCAGCTCTTTGAGGCGCTTCACATCCGACGCCTCCAGCCCCCCGTATTTGGCCTTCCACTTGTAGTAGGTGGCGGAGCTGATGCCGTAGTGCCGCCAGATCTCATTGACCGGCCGGCCAGCATCCGCTTCTTTCAGGATCGACACAATCTGCGTTTCGGTGAACTTCGACTGACGCATGGAAACCTCCTGGCTAGGGTGACGATTGTGCCAGAAAGTTCTCCTTATTAAGTGTCGTGGTTTACGGGGAGCTTACGGGAGCACCAGCCATTTATGATACCGCAGCGGCCATTTAAGAAATGGATGAGACCATTTAGTTTGTATGCGTCAATGCCATGGCGGCGATCAACCCTTTGAGCTAAAATTCGACTCTTCGTATTCTTTGTTGAAAAAGTCGGCATGAAAGTTTTGGCCCAACCGCAGGTCTGGGTGGCATTGCAGGACGCGAGAACCCGCTGGGAATCGGTGGGTGGTGAGCATCCGCACGTGATCAACCGGCCCTCACAAGAATGACTTGAATAGGGACACGCATGCTCGAGAACATTTCCGACGGAACGTTTTTCCATCTGAATTCGAACGCCAACGGTTCTCTACATTCTCCCATGATGGTCGGCGACATCGTTCAAGTGGGCAGTAAGTCGAATCCCTTCTTCGCATTCTTGGAAAATCTCTCCTTGACATATCAAGTGACCAATAGTGAGCGAGGCACTGTTGAGAACATACCAGCTTTAACGTTTTTGCGACGCGTTGAGGGGAAAAACATAACTACATCCGCTTTACCCGCCATAGCCTTCCACACCGCTAAATGTTTTCTTCACCTCGCTCGCGAAATGTATTGGGAGAAGGTGAGGCACGAAGAATTTCCGGAGGCACCGTCACGGCAGCGAGGTATCTGGTTAGTGAGGACCTATGAGGATGCGAAAAGGTGGGCGAACCATATGGGATGGCACCCTGCAGTATTTCGCATTGTGAGAGTGACGGCGTCAGGTCGTGCGCTAAATACCGACGGAAACCGTATACCCGACAACTGTGAACCTCTGGCTATATGGCATGAGAAGGCTCAGGCGTATTGGATGGGAAAGGACTCGGATCAACCACTCCCGGAAGTACTCTTTGAGGGCACCCTGCGAGTGGAGGAGATCATGCCGTTCAGAGATACCGGCAGTGACATTAGTGGGGCGGGAATATCCGCAAAACCGAATCCTGAGGCCATACTAGAATAGACGAGAAGTCGGCAGAGGGAGTGGATCGTGGAGTAGTATCGATACTCCGGCGAGTCAATCTATGGTTAAACTTGACCTGATACTTTGCAAGATGCATTACGAAGGAATTAATGTTTCCAGAGGTCTGGACTCCCCTGATTTATGAATCATGGCGTGACAATTAGCGCACACTACAGCGAGATCAGCCAGGTTCGAACTACTTCCCTTGTCTGGCATTGAGCCCAATGGCTTAAGATGGTGAACATGCGCATAACCCATTCCCAACTCACCGTAGCGCTTACTGAAATCGAAGCCACAGCGGGGAACTTCGCATTTCAACTTACCTTTGTTCAAACTCAAGACTTGACGGATTTTGGCGCGTCTTAAACGATGCTCACGTGATCGATGTACAACAAAGCGGCGCTTCAGAACCCCTTCGAACCCATCGAAGTCAGAATCCGTCTCTATAATATCTTTTTTCTTCCTCACCTGTAACCGTGACAGATTCGTCAATAGCTGGTTAAATTCTTTGCGTAATAAGGGATACTCCTTGCCCTTAGTGTCTCTTCTCCATGCCCAACGACGTAAACCCTGGCCACTAGGCCAGTGGCCTAGCGTCGTACGACGCTGTGATGGAATTAGAATTGCCTTATTGCACACAGCTACCGCCCAATCATCATCCATCTCAACTCGTGCATCGACATAAATCCCAACAATCTTAAGCTGATTGCTCTTCCTGTTACGTGCAACAAAAACAACATTCAGTCGTTTACCACCTAATTCACCGCGACCGATTCCGCAACGGTAAAGTCCGTCTTTATCAGGATGGAATGCGGAGGCCTCAGAAATAACTGCTGACGGTCTCTTGAAGTACGAAAAATCCCCTTCAATAGGTTCGGTACCGTCATAACGTTCTGCCCATCCAATGTAAACGAACAGGATCGATAATTCGACTTGCTTGAGCCTCATTCCATGCACCATTGATGACCTACTTCGATGTTAGAGGAGGACAAATATGCATCCCTCGATCGGATTAGTACGCATTTTTAGGATATTACGAACTTATTCTCCTGATATTTCCGCGTCGGTTTTCATTTCACACGCTTTTAGCCATGCGCTAACAATCTCTCGGGCCGCAAGGGAATCACCAGACCAATCAAAGGTCTGTATACATTTTTGAATATTTTCGGTTGGCACAAAATTGACAATCCCTTCTAAACTGGTTTTTCTGACCTCCCCGCGATGACTCGTCACCCATGAACTAATAAATGCTCGAAGTATATTAAATAGCCCATTTTTTTCAGACATTGTCCTTTCCATCCACGCCTTAGAGTCGTCGGGGTCAATCCTATACCAGTCAAAAAGTATCCAGGTCATCCTAGGATGGTTAAGTAATTTGCCGGACTTTGCGACCTCGCAAATTTTCTCCAAACATATACTTTGTATTTCAGATGCGAATTCACGAATGCCTGCTGCTGAGGAACTCAACCCTCTGGCGATGTGAAAAGAAAAGAAAGCAAGAGGCAGAATAATTCCATTCGTTTTCTTGTAAGCGTCCAGGATGGCAGCATCACTATTGTAGGCTGTCATTATTGAATTGAGGAGTTTTGCTGCTCTCCTTTCAGGCGATGCGATTCTGTAGTTTGTTTGCACTTCTGAAAGTAGTTCGCCGAGATCAAAGAGCGCTGTTATAAATTTCCCAACTTTAGCCTTTTCCAGATACTGTAAATTTGCCTCCAGTCGATCGAACAATATGTCAAAGAGACCTTTATCTATATATGCTTTGAACATGTTGACCAAAAGATCCTCATCGCCTGCTTGTCGGTACAGCGCACTTATCTCTGCCTGCGGTATATCAGTACTCGGTATATCAAAGTAAAAGTATCGATCGAAAATAACCGGATCGCATATCCTTAGATTTTGCAATATGGACTCGCGAGTTTCGTTTGTGTAGGTAAAATCAAACTTATTTACGCTAAGGATAGGGAACAACCCTCTCAGCATACCCTCTACATGGCCACGGTTTTCTGGTCTGCTAGCACCTGAGATCTGACCGAGAAGCAACTCAGTCTTTTCAACTCGGCCATCTTCACCTGAAGTACTTTCAACGTCCTTGGTCACGAGTTCCTTTGCAGCATGAAGCGCGTGATAAACTCCTGGTTCGAATACCGCAAAGATTTGAACGGCAATTAAATCAACAGGGTTGATTTCGGCGATCTCGGCATTTCTAAACATACTCATATAAAAGGCTAAGTTCGAAATTAGCTTATTGATCTCGCGCACACTTCCAAAAAAATACTTCGCGCCATCAAGGAAAATGCCATCCCACCGTGGGTATTGCGCTTGAAATAGTTCATCAAGTGAGTTTTTCTTAACCAGATCCCAAAGCTCTAACTCCAGAAGCTCTTTCAGCTTGCTCGGCTCAACCTTGGGCACTTCAAAGCCAACTTGCACTATCTTCTCCATATAGGCGCGTCCGCCTTCAAGAGATGATTCGACATAATCCCTGTGAAAAAGCATCAAGTATGTCACGTTAGGAAAGTCGCCGTTTGCCTTAACAAGTCGAAACAAAAGTCGTATTTCATCAGGAATCAAGCGGTCGATATCGTCAAGGACGATCAGGAGCGGCTTTTTAATCGCTAGAAGGCTGGCAGCAAGTTCGGCCTTCTGAACTTGTAACGGTTTATCTGGTTCGGAAGAGGCCTTCTCTAAACCCTCAGCACCTTCTTTGGCTAAATCAATTGCTTCTTGGAATGGCCTCAATACAGGCTCTGCTGGTATCCCCCAAAATGGAGCTACAAACCTCACCCCCTTGAGAACCGTACTTCCCAACGTGAGTGCCATAGCATAGTTTTTGAACAAGGAAACTCGCTTTTTCCCTTCCGCAGATGAGTCAGCTTCACCTAAAGCTAGCGCAACCTCCGAAAAAAATCCCATCGTCAGCTGCTCTTGTCCAGACCATTGCCATGGGTTGAATTCAACGACAATGGGGCATGTGGCTTTCTTCTTGCTAAGTGAATCTAGAATCATATTCTTGATCGAAGTCTTTCCGCTTCCCCATTGACCATACAAAGCTATGCACAAACTATCATCGCCTTTCCGGCCTTTTATAGCAGCGGCCATAGACTCGGCGAACCCCTTCCTGCTCAACTTGTCTTCACGCAGTCTACGTATGGCCTGATCGCCTGAAAAGATGCTTTTTCGACTAACAGCAGATGACTTTGACATTTTCATTCCTCTATCAACGCAGGACACCCCGAAATGACATTCCTACTAGTGCTGCTACAACGATTACGCTAACTGGGCTCACGTTCCGAAAGAAGTCTAAGTGGATCAACGTCTCAATATTTTCTGCTCCACGTAAAAAGAAAACAAACCGCAATAGGCATCACTAATTACGGGTATGAAACTCCGGTGTATTAAGGATATGTCTAAGCATAACTTCGCTCTTCCCTAACACTTCTACCAATCGAAGTAAAAATGTTAGCAATAGATTGAGACCAACATATAATTCAGCAGCAAGCTTGTATATTTCCATCGGATCGATGTTTTCAATCACTTCCATTTGTTTCCCGGCGTCGCGGTCCCTGTGCGCCCCTGCAAACGACCGTAGTTGCTTTAACAGTCTATGATTAGATCGCAAAAATGTATTAAGTTTGCCGCTTATGACCTTCAATTCTTCATCAGCGTTATTCCATACAGGTAATGCTTGCAGAGTTGTACGGAACTCTTTTCCAAGCAGTTGAGGCAAATCTTCGGCGGATTCGTAGAGAATCACGGCAAGCTGTCTGGCCGTAAATCTCTTCTCCCAGGTTCGGTAGGCCACTGCGTAATGCCTGCTAATAACGGCGATATCATAATCGAGAACGAACACATACAAACTTACGTTATAAATTCGTTCGTAGTGAAGTAGCCCTCGCTCTTTTGCCTCTTTATGTTTTGAGTGGATCATGGAGATGACCTTCTCTCTCGAGGGCAATCTCTTTCTTTCCTCTCTGCGCATCCGTCTGAGTTTCCACCACATCACAGACCTGACCACTACTTCACCCAACCTCGATACAAGAGGACCAAATTTGTCTAATTCCTCCGGTGTCATCGAGCCTAAATTCTTCGGCATTACTTTGACTCCATCAGTTAGCCTCTAAACATTCTTGGAAGTATTCAGCAAGGATAATGGGAGAGGGCAAAACATTGTATCCGAGAATCGTATGAGATGCCTGCACGGCAACCCAGACAAGATAGCTTCTTACCGTTTGGCCCAAGTGCCAAAAGGCAAATCAACCCGCATCCCGCTATAGCTACCCTCGCCACCACGCCATTGACCCTCACTAGATTTGTAGTATACTATGTACTACATTCACATAAGGGAGGATCCTATGACAGACGAAGCAAAGACAGAGACACTTCAATTCAAAGTCACCGAACAAGAACGCAAGCTCATTGAGAAGTGCGCTCAAGACGAAAGCACGACCGTCTCCAAATACGTGCGTGGCGCCGTGCTCATGAGCCTGGTAATGGATGGGAAGGCTGAGGCCATCAAGATTGTGGCCCGAGAGGTCGGAGAGAAAGCCTTTGGGGTCGTCCGACAGAAGCTTGTTCGACCGACACAGGAAGGACGCTAATAACAGTGCTAACCGTCTCCCCATTAATGGACAAAGCCGGTCCGCGCCGCATGCCGCCAGGCTGCGGGGCGGAGCGGAATGGCCCCCGTCTTGGTAACACGGGGGCGCTACCTACAGCGCTCAGTACAGGAGTTCGATAGGTTCCATGGATTCTGGCTTCACCCTCACGATTGATTGGCTGGCCTTTACCGTCCTAGCCAGTAACCCCCAAGAGACCATGCGGGTATTGGGTGGAGACTGGAGTAAGGCTAAAGGT
>NZ_JAHBZY010000033.1 GCF_019635155.1 Nitrosomonas sp.
AGATTTCTTTTGAAATCTCCATGAGTTTGCTTTTGTAAAACGGCAGATTGACCGCTTTCATCTCTTGAGTGTCGATACGCGACCAGACGCAGTGCGCATGGCGTCTGCCTTCTTTTTCATGAAAGACAATCACACGCGGCTGATCATGTAGGTCCATGCGCTCTTCAATACGGCTAATGGCCTGCTCGAAAACATCCGTTCCGACTTTCTCCTTCTCCGGTGGATTGAGGCTAACAGAGAATAGATATTGATTGCAGCGCGTACCCATTGCCTGGGCGCGAATTTCCTGCAAGGCATCGGGTAGTATATCGGCCATAAAGCCGCTGACTTCATATAGCTCGACATGATCGTTATCCCGATCATTGAGTAGATGCGCGGCCAGCTTGGCAGCACCGCCGCGCTGGGAAGCGATGATGATCATGAAGCTACCTGTCCAATCCGAGGGATTTCATTAAGGTTTCGCGGATATGGCGGATATCGGCGCAGGCATTCAGTAATGATGTTTTAACTTCCGGGGTGAGATTCAGCAGGCCGCAATTAGCAGATTTGGCCAATTGATTGAGATTATTCGCCAGTCTCAAACGACCCAGTTCGCCCAGAAGCTGGCTTAAAAGCTTATGATCCTTGACCGGATGTTTATTACGGGTACGGCGTCTGAGGCAATTTTCGTCAAAAACCTGCTTGCGGATATATTCTCCCAAAGGCAGTCCGGCGGCTTCACGCTCAAGCGTGGCACGCTCTTCAGGTGTCAGGCGCAGGCAAAAAGGGGAAGCAGGTTTTGTAGTCTGTTCGGGCATTAAATAACTCCTTTGCTTGAACAATACACATCCGGCCTTCACTCGCCGGGAAACGAGGAAAAGACACAAAACGAGAAAAATGATCTGGGATATGAAAACAGCGGTATCCGATTGCTCGGCATACCGCTGTCAAGGGTGTGTCAATTGGTTAAGAGATTGTCAGGGCTGCGGATAATTATCCATCGGGATATCCTTCAAGATTTCATTCCAGTCCTGTAGAATTGAGAAAAGTTGGTTCAAGGTCTTTCCGACATTTTCCACCAATAAAAACAAGCACTTAGTGATTAAAAACCCTAAGTGCCTTTTTATTTCATAAAAAATGTAACCGTTTTTGTAACCGGAATTAATCTTGAAGTCCGCAGACTGCTTACCGGTTCGTTCGTAGTAATCGAATAGGAAAAACCACGCTAAACGCGGATCAGGTGCAAAACCCGTACCTGACCAGTAGCCGTACTGAACGTGTGTGAACAAAGCAAGATCTGGATCGGAACTCAACGAGATAGGAGATTTTGCTTTACCACCCAATTCATTATAGAACAAATGTCCCATCTCGCTATTGCTGCAATTAAAACCAGCACAAGTAGTATCCACTGCTGGGGTAATCCCCCCATTTTTAATAGGAGCTTGCAGTAGAGAGTTTTAGTTTACCAGCCTCTCTGAGCTTCATGACTGGTGTGATACCCCCAATTGCCATACTGGGACGTTTATTATTGTAAATCCATAACCATTGTGTAGCGGTGAGCTGTGCTTCTTCAATGGTTACAAATTGATTCATCTCCAGCCATTCATGCCGAGCAGTTCTGTTATAGCGTTCTACATAAGCATTCTGTTGTGGTTTTCCTGGCTGGATGTAATCAAGTTGGATACCTCGTTTCTCTGCCCAACAACGAAGTGTGCCGCTGATATTTTCCGGCCCATTGTCACAGCGAATCTTCCGTGGTTTGCCGCGCCATTCGATAATCCGATCCAGAGCGCGCGTAACCCGTTCTGATGGAAGCGATATGTCTACTTCGATTCCCAATCCTTCACGGTTGAAGTCATCCAGCACATTAAAGGTTCGAAAAGACCTGCCATTGGAGAGTTGATCAGCCATGAAATCTACCGACCATGTGTCATTATGGCCGTTCTGGTACGGCCAGTGGTTCCGGCTTCTCTCGTTTTAACCGCTTGCGCGGCTTGATCCGTAAATTCAATTCAACTCACGGTAAATATGATACACACGTTTGTGATTCCATCCAAAACCCCAGCGCTTGTGACAGGCCGTCAGACGCAGTAACCAATCGACGATTTTCTCGTTCTCATCGTTGAGCACCGGCTCATAGCGATAGCAGGTCTCAGAAATGCTAAATGTTATACAGACCAAAACGATACTAACAGACTTATCCTGCACTACCCACTGTGCCATTACTTTGCGCTGTGAGGGTTTTACCACTTTTTTTCGAGTGCTTCCTTCAATAGCTCATTCTGCATCTGGCTTTCCGCATACATCCGCTTTAACCGTTTGTTTTCCTCAACCATCACCTTCATTTCAGATAGCAAGGCAGCATCCATCCCACCATACTTGCTGCGCCATTTATAAAAACTTGCAGTACTCATTCCATACTCTCGGCATAAATCAGCTACAGGAATTCCTCCCTCAGCCTGCTTCAGTATCTGCATAATTTGGCCTTCCGTAAATCGCTGTTTCTTCATCAGTAAAATCCCTTTTCCTCTACGATAGAAAATTCTACTGCTTTGCTCCTCTAATTTTTGGGGGGATTACCTGTCGGCTCGCCATTTGGTGAGATAAGATAAGCCAAGTTGCTGTGCCAGAATTTTCATTTCCATAATTCAATACTCCGTGAAACGTTACCGTGAAACCAATTGAAAAAATTCTTCCGTTGAAATTTGAACGGGGGTTGAATTACCCTCGCCGGATATATTCATGGAAGTACTTTTTTATACATGCCATTCGATCTTGGTAAACTTTTCTATAAACTCATGACCTGTTCCAGTCCAGATTGCGGTTTCTTTATGCTCTTCATTACTAAGTGATACTAGGCATATGCGATCTTCAATAAAATCAATTGTCGATATTTTCCATATCACGCCGCCATGTTTCTTTGTATATCTATCTCTTGAAGAAAGAATTAATTTTTCAGGCCATTCTTTTGTTTCGTGATCATTATTCATAATTTCATCTCCAGTATTTATTTTGATTCATTAACGAATTTCAATTTTGGATTGCTCAGAAATCAATTACAATCCCTTCACTTGATTATATTCATCGCGCGCATGATTCAGGAAGTACTCCATCGCATCAGGATCATTCCGGCATTTGTTCAATACGATTTCATGGTCTTCTTCGGGGTCGCCAATCCTGAAAAGCCACGCCCAAATGGTCAATTTGTAATTGCATGACTGCCTGTTGTTGCGTTGTGGCGTTCCCTAGGGCGTGCAACAGTACAACACTTTTCTTCTGTGGTAACGACTGCTTGTTTTAGCAGGTTTCGTAAGCTCAAAATGCCGTTCCTTTTCGATTAATCATTCCCGCTTCTTGCGCTTTGCGGTAATGACAGTTCACTGTCGAACGATTAACTTCAAGCTCACGTGCAACATCTGACTGACTCAAGCCTTCATTGGCAAGATCGATAACACGCTGATACGTGCTTCCTTCTAAGGTTGTCCGGCTCCACGAAGCGCAGTCGTCCGAATCTTCGTTCAAAATTGACCTGGTCAATTCCCTCTTAACTGGAATGTACGGTTTCATTAGATCAGGCCCGTTTGTCATTATTGCATTCCCTCTTGACGAAGGTAGGTTGTCTGAATACTATTAAGGATGGTAGCAGTTCGAGTTTCTGCTGCTTTCTTTGTGATTCTTTAACTATTTTAAGGGCTTATTATGTTACAGTTAAAAAAAACGTTATTAGGTGGTATCGCACCAGTATTGTTGTCCATTGCGCTGGCAGGCCCAGTAATTGCTTCCGACGCACACCATGCACACGGCAAGGATCATGATTTTGGAAGATTTACTAAAGACAATTTATTGTTGACTCCAAAAGACTACCGCGAATGGATTTTTGTTGGCGCACCGGTAACTCCAAACGACATGAACGATGGAAAAGCAGCATTTCCTGAGTTTCACAATGTTTATATCGATCCTACAAGCTGGAATCATTGGAAAAAAACCGGGGAATTCCGTGACGGAACCGTTATCGTTAAAGAATTGGTTGGTGTAGGAACCAAAGAAGCTGCAAGCGGGCATGGCTATTTCCCTGGCGAATATAATGGAATCGCTGCCATGGTTAAAGACTCGAAGCGTTATGCAGATAGACCAGGAAATTGGGCATTCTTTGGTTTTGAATCTTACGAAGCCAAACACGGCGCAATCCAGGCAGATGATGCTTGTGCTGCTTGCCACAAAGAAAACGCTGCACATGATATGGTTTTCACCCAATATTACCCAGTGTTACGCGCTGCTAAGCCAGGTAAAAAATAAGCGGTTGAATTTTTAACTGCTTCTGCTAGTTAATTTGGCATATTCTAGATTGATGAATATGCCATTTTTTTAGCATTTTATTCTCTCGCGCTTTTATTTCTAATGAAAATAATGCGTACAGCGCAAGCAGTCTTCACATTGAGTCATGCTCGAGAATTCGCTTATCTATTGGATGGATTTATGTTCAAGAAATCTGCTCCGCATTGTCTCTTCTTATTTGCCGAAGTATTCAGCGTTTTCTTGGTTTTTATTAGGCATTGTTTTAGAAATTATTCTTCCAGTCTCGTAACGCCGTAAAAATGCTGAGTGGATCTTGAAACTTACAGTTGCAATAGCTTTGCACGCTGGCGATGATCTCTAAATTTGAACATCGAAGAAATGGGTTAATTGATTTCTCATTGCCAAGTGTTGTAGGTATTGTAGGAGTGTTCTGACTGCGTTGCATTCGTGCGGTTATCTCAAATGCCTGGAGCTTCTCATTTTGATGATCGACAACACGAGCAAATTTAATATTGCCAAGTGTGTATTCATGCGCACAGTATATCAGTGTGTCATCAGGAAGCTGATAAAGCTTCTGTAATGATTGGTACATTTGACCTGCAGTACCTTCAAAGATTCGTCCGCATCCACAAGCAAACAGCGTATCACCGCAAAATAACATACCGAATGGTTGGGATCCATAATAGGCGATATGATCGAGTGTGTGTCCAGGAACTTCAATAACGGTAAGTTGTAATGGCAATTCGTGAAAAGATATTTCATCATTGTTGCGAACTGAATGAGTAATGGTTGGAATGTTTTTAGAGCATGGGCCATAAACTGGCGCATCAAAATATTGCAGTAACCCGGTAATTCCCCCCGTGTGATCATTATGATGATGGGTGATGAGAATTGCGGCTAACCGTAATTGCCTTGATCGAAGATATTCAATAACTGGTAACGCAGTTCCTGGATCAATCACAACGGCGGTGTTACGATCATGGATAACCCAGATATAATTATCTTTGAATGCAGCTACCGGATGAACTGTCAGCATCGAATTTCCAGAAAAATAGGCGTTATATTTTCATGCGGGAAAAACAATCGGTCAAAATGAATATACAAAACGATCAACATTGGTTTCAGTCGTCTCTTGGTCAATATTTGATCGGATATGAACATCGCTACTTTGATCAAGTGGTTGCAAATATTTTTGGGTATAACGCTGTTCAGATCGGTTGGTCGCAGTTTAATTTTCTTCGCTTGAATAGGGTACCATTTCATTTTACTGTGGGGCTGGAAAGTAGCACTTCTATTCGCGCCGAAGCTGGATTTCTGCCACTCCATAGTAATAGCATGGACCTTGTCATTTTGCCACATACGCTCGAATTTAGCCCAAGTCCTCATCAAATTTTGCGCGAAGTCCATCGAATTTTGATACCGGGAGGGCATATTGTTATTTCCGGTTTCAATCCTTTGAGTTTATGGGGTATTTGCCATTATTTAAAGTCAACCCGTCAGGAATTTCCCTGGAATGGTCACTTCATTTCTTTATCACGATTAAAAGACTGGCTAAAGCTATTGGATTTCGAAATGGCCGGTGGCCGGCTTGGTTGCTATGTGCCGCCATTCAAGCAAGAAAAGTGGCGCCGGCATTTCCATTTTATGGAAGCCGCGGGTGATCGCTGGTGGCCGATTTCCGGAGGCGTTTATTTTTTGCATGCGATTAAATATATGCACGGAATGCGTATTATTAAGCCGGATTGGAAAAAATGTATGGACGGTAAAAAGAAAATGGTGCCTGCTGCCCAAAGAATGACAGAAGCTTCCAATGGAAAGCGATCTTCGAGAAAATGCGGTCAAGCTATTGAGATATCAGATTATGAATAGAATGGAAAGCAAGGTAGTTGAAATTTATACCGATGGCGCATGTAAAGGAAATCCTGGCTTAGGGGGATGGGGGGCGCTATTGAAGTATCAGGGGCATGAACGAGAGATATTTGGCGGGGAAGAACAAACGACGAATAACCGCATGGAATTACTTGCGGCGATACGAGCGCTAGAGACATTAAAATGCCGTTGTAAGGTTCATTTACATACCGACTCTCAATATCTTCAGAAGGGTATCAGTGAATGGCTCAATGCATGGAAGGCGCGAGATTGGCACACATCCAATAAAAAACCAGTTAAAAATGAAGATCTCTGGAAATTACTCGATCAATTGGCACAACAGCACGACATTGAATGGTGCTGGGTTCGTGGTCATTCAGGCCATATTGATAATGAACGTGCCGATCAATTAGCTAATCGCGGAGTTGAAATGATGATTTCTACGGATATGAATAATTATTAGGAATCTTGAAATGCGCCAAGTCGTACTGGATACCGAAACTACCGGTTTAGAATATAAGCGGGGGCATCGTATTATAGAAATTGCAGCCGTTGAGCTTTGTCACCGACAATTGACGGGTAATCAATTTCATTATTACCTGAATCCTGGACGTGAGAGTGATGAAGGAGCCTTACAAGTGCATGGCCTTACCACTGAATTTCTTCAGGATAAACCCAAGTTCACTGAAATATCCACTGAGTTCCTGAATTTTATTAGTGAAGCCGAGCTCATTATTCATAACGCTCCTTTCGATGTCGGTTTCCTGAATTATGAATTAAGCCTGGCTAATCTAGAGACGCTGGATCATTATTGCGCAACAATCACAGATACATTGAGGCTGGCTAAGGAGCACCATCCCGGTAAACGAAACAACCTAGATGCGCTATGTGAACGGTATAATGTTGATAATTCCGAGCGCACACTCCATGGTGCACTATTAGATGCTGAATTGTTAGCGGAAGTCTATCTTGCGATGACGCGCGGGCAAGAAAGTTTACTCATTGAGATAGAACATACTGAATTTGCCCAACTTTCAACAACCAATCTCGGTGGTCATAACTTTAGAGTAATTCAGGCAACTGTTGAAGAAGTGGCCCAACATCAAGCAGTTTTATCCAAAATCGCACTTGAGTGCGACAACAAATGTATATGGGATGTATTCGAAACGGATAATGTCACAGAGAAGTAATTATTATTGTCTAGAGACTGTTAACACTATCTGATCGTGTTCGAGGAGCGTATGCCTTTTTGTCATACAAATACCGTTCACACAAAATTCGGGATACGCTCCTGGAATCAGGTTGATTATTCTTCCTAAATCTAGCACTCTCCTAGAAACCGAGGCTGGCGAGCAGATCATCAACCTGATCCTGACTCGAAACAACATCATTTCTTTTCTCAGGATTTGTTACAGGCCCATTCATAAGGCCTTCATCAGTTGACGCTGCAATTTTATTTGGAACGTTTGCAAGTAACAAATCAATTAAATCTTTTTCCAGACTTTGTACCATATGGGTAACTTTTTTAATGACTTGACCTGTCAAATCTTGAAAGTCTTGTGCCATCATTATTTCAAGCAACTGGGCATTTGTAGCATTGGTCTGTTCTGGAATGTTATCGAGAAATTGGAGTGTATCGATTAAAAGAGTCTTAAATTTTTCCGTATCAGGGTTGTTTTGTTGTGTTTCAAGTGCTTGTTTCCACTGTGCAGATAATTGAACCGCATCGGTTGAAAGCTTTTCTTGGATCGGCATTGCGATTTCAGTTGCGCTGAGTGTTCGTTCAGCAGCTTGCTCGGTTTTGATAGCAACGTACGTTAATTTATCTTGAGCTTCAGGCACTTCATTGGCAATTGCTTCAAGACGCTTGTCATAACCCAATTCACGCAAACTGTCATGCAAGTTCCTAGTCATTTGTCCAATTTGATCAATGACCTTTTTATCAGTTGTTATTGTTTCGTTTTCTTCATGATCGTTATTCATTGATGATAGTGGTAAATCCGCTAATTGGATAGTTTTTTTTGCCTTTGATTTCGTGGTAACTTTGGAAATATCATCGACTTTTTCTTTGATTTGATGTTTTGTATTCATTTTTGGCTCGGCGGTTTGTTTGAAAGAAAATGCTATGCTTTTGCAGAAACTTTTGCTTCCATGTTCTGGAATATTTTATTCAGCTTTTCTTCCAGAACTGCAGCGGTAAACGGCTTAACAATATAACCACTTGCTCCTGCTTGTGCAGCAGCGATGATATTTTCCTTTTTGGCTTCAGCGGTAACCATGAGTACAGGGATTTTCTTCAGAGATTCGTTGGCACGTACATTTTGGAGCATTGTTAAACCATCCATGTTTGGCATGTTCCAATCTGATACAATAAAATCGAAATTACCATCTTGTAATTTTCGTAATGCAACTGCGCCATCTTCAGCCTCATCAACATTGACAAAACCAAGTTCTTTTAGAAGATTGCGAACAATTCTACGCATTGTAGAAAAATCATCCACAACTAAGAATTTTAAATTTTTGTCAGGCATTCTATTTCTCCATAATTAAACTAAATAATATTCGTTTAAGTGCAATGTCTTCTAAAAACGATCGCTTAACTGTTTTGCTTTATTTGTACGCTGTTCATTTTATCGTTGTTTTTACGACAATCAGCTTTGAAAGTTTAGGAGAAATCTCAAAATTTATTTTCCTGGCGGATGATCATGGTTTACAGGTTAATTGGCCCTATCGGCTTATTTGATTATGCAATAGTCATCAGTAGTTCTATTGTGTACTATCCCTCAATTGTTAACATCGATG
>NZ_JAHBZY010000034.1 GCF_019635155.1 Nitrosomonas sp.
TGACCCACACGCCCCGGCCTTCGGACCGGGCTTTTGGCCTGAGACAGAATTCCGAATCGCATGCTGTACAGCTCAGATACAGGGCGCCTTGTACCCACTTGCACCGACAACCTCTCGTTCCACAGCCTGGACACATGCGTCGCCACGCCCCGTTATGAAACTCTAAGGACATAGGGGGTCCCTCGCTTACGCTGCTTCAGCAACGCATAGTGCTTCTGCGTCCATCGTTTGGTGCCCGCATAGATCATCTCGAACAGAAACTGATCGCCACGACAGGCCACCACCACCGCGAGCATGGGACTGATGGCGTTCGCCAGCCAGGCCGCCACATCATCCAGCCGCTGCTGAATCCGTTCGACGACCAGCCGGCATCGCATGAAGCCCTCGGTGAGGGCTTTCCACCAGCCCACCAACGGCGCGCGATACTTCTCATAGGATTCCGCTTCTCGCGTGGTCTCGCGGAAATCGACATAGGAACGCAGCACGCCAACCAAGAAGGCTCTCCAGTCTTCGGGATCGAGCGTGAGTAATGCCTTGGCGCAGGCTTGAGCTCGATCCTGTTTAAATTCCAGCTCCCATCGGACTCCGTATAAGGCCGCGTCTTCCCGGCCTTTGGCTTGAAGTTCGAGCCGTTTGTCATAGACTCGAAGCATGCTTTGGCTTTCCCGACTGCCGAAATACAAGGTCTCCCCAGTGCGGGTTCCCTCACGATGATTGGAAGCTTGGATGACTTTGAATTGCTTCGATCGGCTCACTAATTGTCCGGCCTCCACGGCCAGCCGGACGGTCTCCACTGCGACAGAGGCCTCCCGGTCGTCCAGTGCCACATCGATGCGCGTCACATGGCCTTTCTGGGCGAAGATCCAGGCCAATACCGTCTTCAGCTTCGTCTCGTCCCACTGGGAGACAATCCCAGCTGAGAGATCCACATGCACTTCTTTCGGATTGCGAGGGGCACCCGTCCCCAGTTTCCCGACGCCCGTTTTGCCTTCCGTCATAAGTTGAGCCACGGGATAGCCGCGAAAGCCGGTCTCACTCTGGAACCAGTCGCCCCCAATCAGCGCAATCACGTCGGCGACTTCCGCCTTGGGCAGCGTGAAAGCGAGCCAATCGATGGTCTGCGTGAACCCTCCGGAGACTGTCATTTCTTCCCCCTTGGCTTCTCTGCGATAGACGCCCCCGTCTTACCAAGTCGGGGGCTGATCGGCTGCGCGCGCCGCCCGCTTTCGCCGTCGGTCACGCGCAGGCCGTCCTCGCCTCCTACGAGGGTGAATCCGTTGAGACGCATTGCATGTCGTACTTTTTCGAGGTCAAACAAATACATTTTGCAGAGGCGTTCGTACGGAATCCGCCCCGTACGATACGCCCGTCGAACTGTTGAGACATGCACATCGAGCTCTTGGGCTAATTCTTTGGCCGTGAGTAACATCCGTCTGACCACCCTTTCTCAATCACTCAACATGGTGAAGACACTACGCGAGCATCGTGACCTTGGGAACTATGCATAGTTATGCTTATGTGCGCTTTCGTGCGCTTTGCTGTGCTTTTGTGCGCACCAGTCCCATGAGACACATCGTCATTGAGCACTGCACAGTGGCTGGGATTTAACGAGCGCAGAGAGGAGAAACACCAATAGGCTGGACGAATCGAAACAATAGGCCGCGCTTATGGAAATACAAGTACCGGCTTCACTAGGGACGAACAGCGAGGAATGGACAACAATCGAGACGTTTTTAGGTTGGAAGGTTGTGTGATGAAGAAATGGCTCTGGACGATAAACTTCTGATTAGGGCCGCTAGGCCTTAGTATGAAATGCCGAGCCCTTGTAGTGTATACACAGTCCGTGAGAGCGTTTCACTGCTACAGCTCATTACCAATTACCATTCCGAACGGGATAAAAAGGAGTAAACGATCAAGGTTGGTACTTTCAAAAGCGGGAGGGGAGCCAGTAGGCGTGGTGCCAAAGCCGGGATTCGACCGGGCGAATATAGCAAGCTCCTCAGCTGAAGCGCAATTCACAGATCTTTTCACATTTATTCATGTACTTGCTCGTTGGTATTGAGTGATAAGGCCTAACAAGCAAATAGATCAAAATCGGTCTGCTATACGACTGTTTTACGACTCTTTATTTGATTCCAGTTCTGATACTTTTCGGCTCTCCATTAGTACAAAGACAGACCCTTCAAAGCCACCTTTACCATTGCTGAATAGCTTCGATACTGTCTTCAAAACCCCGCCTGATGACTTGTAGCTTGATACCGATGGAGCCCAAGTGCACCTGTCTCACCCCCATACACTTGAAGCTGCATCAGTAGCCCTCCCAAACGCCCATTCCTTGACTCAACATGCTTGCCTGCTAGGCTTGTGTGTATGGTGCTTTCCAAGCCTCCACTGAATACGTTTTGGCGCACTTTAGGCCAACGAGCAGACAGGGAACATACCAAAGAGTAGAGGCGATCCCTTCTTCTGGCGAATGTGCAGAGCGACGCGCAACCAGTATACGTATGTCTTGCCAACGACCGGCAACCAATTCACAAGGGAGAATTTATGGGCAGGGGAATCGCGATAGGGTTTCTTCTTTCTGTGGCCGTACTTAGTTCGGGGTGCTCAGTGCTCATGGCAGCTAATCGGGAAAGCTATCGAGGTGACGTCGGGGTATTAAAAGAAGGTGTCTCTCGTAGTGAGGTGATCGCCGAGTTGGGTCAGCCAGACTCATTCTTCAAGCCCGAAACCGGCGGATTTGACGATCGCTATATTCTCGATCCGGAGGCTCATCGCACTTGGGTTAAAGTGGGGACGGTTGTGGTGCATCTCGGTGCAGATCTAGTTACAGCATTTCTCTGGGAATTCGTTGGCACACCATACGAACTCGCCGTGCGCGATCGAAAAGTCATCTATCATCTAGCGTACAATCCAGACGGAAAATTAGCCGCTATCGAAAAGATCAAACCTTAACGAACAGACGTCGGTGACCTTGGGTTCAACCCCTGTGTGAACCTTGATAGGGCGATTTTCGGCTCTACAGGATTGGCAGTGTCTATGCGGCCATTCAGCGAATCTCTTCGCCTGTAGCGGCGTCTAGTGGTATTTGATGTTGCTTGGTATTAACCAGCAGTGATACGGAATGACACCGGTGATAGGCACTATTTAGGCACCGGCTAGACGCTCGTTTGCTACCGTCACCATGTCATCATCTTGAATAGTCTTCCCCGCTCGCTTTCGTCATGAAGGGTCAATACGACCTCCTCCCGTGCAAAGACTTGGGCGTCGCCAGAACCTCGTAGAGGCAAATCAGAGTCGATCAGCGTGATAATAGGCTGTAGTCCGAGGTCCGCGTATCGACGAATGACGGCGAGGAGGTTTTCCTTCTTGCGGTTATCCAACGACTCAAAAACTCCGTCATGGTAGATGAAACGCGGAAACTTTTCCGCAATGTGGGCTCTCAATACCGCCAAGTCAAAAGCGATACACAAAAGCTTCCGATAGGTATAGCCAAGGTCGGCACTTGTAGCGTTGCCCGCTTCGTCAAGGATTTCTGCCTTGAATTCGAGATGACCCTGATTATTAGGCGATACGCTTAGAAGTGCCTTCCGATCTATAACCTCTTCGACTATTTCACTGAAAAATAGCCGGATCGCAGAAAATCTACTGGTCCTATTTTCATTTTGGGATTCGATGTCTGACTCTATTTGACTTTGCAGTCTATTTGTCTCTTCGCCAAGCGTACGAATTTCCGCACGTAGCTCAAGAAGACGGTGCATCAGAGCTCGCTGTCGCTCAAGCGATATAATGTCTGCCCGCAACCTTACTACTTCGTCGGAAGCCCTTTTGTATTTGCTAAAAACATCCGTGTCCGTCAAAAATCCTAACGTTTGTGAGCGCCTCTTCCCGAGCTCGTTCAATTCAGTTGCAACCAGTTTCAGTTCGTTCTCAACTTCCCTACGTTCTTCTTCAAGATATTCACGTCGTTCCTGTGTAATTGACTGGTTGAATTCTATAAGTTTTTCGAAATCGTGTTTAATTTGTCCAGGAAATTGCACTCCAGCTTCCGCGAAAAGCTTCCTTGCCTCATCTGGGTTGAAAAGAATCTGATCCTCTTCAAGTGAGGTGACGATTTTTTTTAAGCGATGGTTCAATGAATACCGCTCCGAATTAAGCTCAGCAATTCTTTGATCAATCTCCTCCACTAACTCTCTTGTCTGACGTTTATCTTGCTCGCGGAAATCAAAAGCATCCAAAAAAGCCTGCTTCTTCTCAACTTCCCGCTGCTTAAGCAATAAGATTCCTTCCACCTTGCTTATGTCCGAAATAGAACCTCCCAACTCATGTTGGATCGTTTCAGCGGCGTTCTCCTTTTCAGTGAGCTGCTCTCCCATCTCGTAATACAAACTTACATTCCGTGAATTGAAACTAAGGATATGGGCTAGAAACGGCTTCCATTGAGCATGTGAACCGACAAACTTCCTCAACTGGAACACATCCCTATAGTCATCTTGCGTGCGCAACAAATACCCAATGACTTTCCGATAGTCCCACGGCTTGAGAGCGCGCCAATCGAGAAGGCTATCCAGCATTTCCCGAGCACGATCAAAAGGCATGTCTAAGTGATCCCATTCACTGTCGAGCAAATCGGTGTAGTCCTGGTGATTTACAGCATGCTTCTTAAAACTTATTTTGCTTGCCTGGTCTACACTACGGCGGACTGTCAAATAGGAACCGTCGGGTAATTGAAGCTCCAAAAAAAATATGAATCGTTGGAACACCTGCTCATGCCTGAAAAGGAAAAATCTTGAATCTCTTTTCACCAAAAATCCAAAATCTAAAACGCGCGCCAAAGTTGTTTTGCCAAGATTGTGCGTGTCCTTGTTACGGTTTTCTGGAAGGCGGATCTCAGCCAAGACTACATTGAGGCCCGAAGCGAATTCTATCGGCTCAAAGACCTCCGAATTATTGCAGTACAATTTAGATAGCTTCATTTGGTCCAATGTATTCCATGGAATCGGTTTTTGGACGATACTCTACCAATCCCAACAGGTAAAGCAGGTTAAGAGCCGGCAGAAACAATACATCGCCCCCTTTTACCGCCTTCTTTGCGAATCGTCGCAGACCGTCATAATCTTCTATCCGACGTTTCTTAAGACGCAGAAGCAGTAACATCGACACATTCATGACTGTGCGATCTGGATGCGAATGCTTAGTTGGCCTCAGCATTGCTGCTTTCTCCGATATCACAATTCCAATACATGAAGAACAGTATGCCACGCGTCAACCGCTTGTTGCCTCTTTGACGTAAGATCGGATCCCGGCTAAATAAAACATCAATAAGATGTTCCATTACACCATCAAACGTTTGATGCTGTTTGCGCTTTGCGATGATTTTTAGCTGTAACTCCTCGACTATGGATTCATACATTTGCTGATACTTAAAATTTTCCGGAGCTGCTAAGAAGCTCTCGATCTGTCTACTCTCCTTCAGATATCGCCGACGGATTTCCTGAGCGTACTCGGCTGTCATTTTGTTAATAGAGTTTTTTTCACGATATTTAGTTCGGGCTTCAGGAGGGTAATCCAATACTGCCGCGGCAAGATCTTTGTGTTGCGCCAATGCCTCAACGACTTCTGCAAGATCGTCAGGGCTAATTATGAGCGGCGAGTCTAACGGATCGAGGTCAGCCTCATCCGCAATCTCTCGGAACCTCTTTAAATACAAGTCTAGTTGTTCAAGACTGACTAGGTAGATTGATTCTTCGGGAAGACCGCATTTATTGGAAATATGGCTGCGGATCGCACTCTCTGCGATGCCCGTCATCCGACGATTCGAGAACAACATGTAATGGTCGAGTTGGCCTTTCCGACGCATGGAGGCTATGCGAGGAATTTCCTTTTCGATTACAGTGTTCTTCGACGAAGGACTAAAGAAATCAGTTTCCGAATAACTCCTGTTATACCCATTCGTATGCTTGGCCTGGACAATGGTGGTTCCCTTCCAAGGCGAGGCCTTGCTGGGATGCAACTCAGCAGTCCCAACGAACTTAGCGTCCCGGCCGCCGTCTGGTCCTTCCGCGAAACCTTGTACGGAGATGCCAAGTAGTCGCTGACATATCAAAATAGCGAGCCTCTCAAACTGAGAGTCGCTTAAATCCTCATAAGCGTATTTCACCACACCTCGCAGTGAACAAATACAGGCTGTCTTTTGAACATCTATTAAAAGGACAGCGGAAATATAGCGATGTTAGTCCCAAAATTCGAGGCTTTTTGAAGGGTGTTTTCGCAGGTTTTGTGGACAAGTGATCTAGAGACTTTCGTGGCTGCTGAGGAGAGGAATTCCATGCCCAAAATGCTCTTGCTGAGTATTCGGAGAGAGGTCTTCGGCAGGATTCCCCGTCCAGCATCCATTCCTAGAAGATTCTGTCCTATATCGGACAACCTCTCTGTAAGCCATTGTAAAACCGTGTATCAGATTGGAATTTTTCAGCACCTAAGATATTGATTTTATTCATTGCCAGGGGCTCTTTTAAGGCCAAGAAGAGCCCTCCCAAACTGATGATTTAGTCGTGAGGTGAGGACGGGAAGATCTCTGGTAACGGGCAGACTTGCCGACGGCTACCGTGATTCCGTACCATCGATCTTGGCCAATTAACTCGAGGTCGTATTTCCAATGAAAGCCACGGCCGCCATCCTGTTTTCGACTCCCAACTTCAGATAGACATGTTCAAGGTGTTTCTGCACCGTCCTCCGACTGATATTCAAGATTTGCCCAATTTCTGGATTTGTCTTACCTCGTGCAACCCAACCCAGAACTTCCAGTTCGCGTTTGCTCAACCCAAAGTGTCTGAGTTGATTAAGTGAAGGGATGGTTTGCTGTTCTTCAAAGAGCAGGACATCGTTCAATCCTTGTCCTATCCGCCTAATTGTTAGTTGACCGGACTCGCCCTTGATGACGAGTGGAGCGGTAACTGATGGAACATCGTCACGCCATTCAACCATTTTGCGTAAATGACTTAGCCAATCGCGTA
Source organism: Nitrosomonas sp. (assembly GCF_019635155.1). Taxonomy (GTDB): domain Bacteria; phylum Pseudomonadota; class Gammaproteobacteria; order Burkholderiales; family Nitrosomonadaceae; genus Nitrosomonas. The sequence continues at coordinate 7,017 of NZ_JAHBZY010000034.1, forward strand.
AATGAGTGGGTAGGAAGTCTGAGGCTGGCCCAGTTTCTAGTCCGTATTCCTTAAGTAACTGCCGAGCGTGAAGGCTTGCGAACCGCATGCGTCCTCGCCCTGTTACGTATATGACGCCCTGTTGGCCGTTATCTGAAGCTTTATGGAAAGCCTCTAACTCATTGTGCATCCGTGTGACAGCTAGGGAATTTGCTAAAGCTTGTTGAATATGTGGATGAATAGCATTGAAGGTGGTCTTCGCTCTGTGAGGGAACTCTCTATCGTTTCGGTGACGACTAATTGATAGCATTCTCTTGCCGGCGCGAAGCCCCATAAACAGGAGAAAAGACATCTTGAGCGGTTTGTAAAACTCGTTATGGAGTGTAGTCGCCTGAAATTTGCGGGCCGATATAAAGTCGGAAAAAGTGTGGGCTGATTTGTCATTGGTCCGGAGGAAATGAGCTACCACTGGATGCTCATGAAGATTGTCCTCCAAAATCTTAGCGTAGTGTAATGGATTTGGGCAGTGTGGAAGTTGATCAGATTTGTAAATGACGGTAGGGCTGCCTACTACAAACTCATTGTAGGACGTAAACTCGCCTTCCGTAATTGACGGAAGGGAGTCAATTAGATGGGTTGTAAACTCATCATGCGGGCGTAGCTGATACAGGTCACGAACAAATACTGACAGTGTTCGCAGGTCTCTTCCGGAGAGTCGCTCCATCGTCGAATATCTCCCTCTATGTATCGTGCCTCAAAATAGAGTATACGGCGTCACCTCAATTTATGAGCCGTACTTGCAATATCTGTCAGTAGCTGTTTGGGCCGTGCACCTGCGTTGGTAGTGGTGTTTTGATTGATAAGTAGTTTAGCATAGCATCATGCATGTACGCCACATGGCGTATTCTGCCTATTGAACATCTCTGCTAAGAAGAGCCATTGGTTCGAGCATGTTTGTAAAGGGAAGTCATTGATGGCCAATACGTGCCGCTCGAGTCGATGGATACTTCTTCTATAACATTGCGATGTGGACTGTCCCCAAGGCGTTAGCCCTTGCTGGGACTAACAAAGAGCGGATCAAATGCTTGTCAGTATTCCATCTGAGACAACCCTTGCAGCAACGTAGTGAATTCAGAGGGCATCGACGCGTGCGTCGCACACAAGAATAGACATTGGCCAAAACTCTACGGCCATTCAATAAG
>NZ_JAHBZY010000035.1 GCF_019635155.1 Nitrosomonas sp.
GCATACGAGCCCGCTTGCGCTGGCTTGCTTTCAGTCCAGAATAAATGGGACGTGGAGCCGGCGAGTGGAATCGAACCACCGACCTGCGGTTTACGAAACAAGCCAGGACATTTTTTGAAACGCTCGGTGTGCCAAATGGTTTCCCCGTTTTAACTGCGAAAACAGTCACTTGCGTGCATTCTATTGATTCGATTGTTTCGAGGTGTATAGGTGGGTTTTGAAAATTTTTAGCACAAATTTAGCACAGGCCAATGGGGTGAACCCCTTCAGTGAGACAGTTTCCCATTAGCACACTTCAGGTTGATTACCTTGCTTCCTCTTGCAAGCTCCCCTGTCAAGGAGACGCCGCAAAAGAGAACTTCGAGCTTCTAATCGTGTCCGATACCTGTCAGGCGGGAGCCTGGCAATGCGTCATGAGGCCGTTCTTCGTTAAACTCTGTAACTATGTAACCATTCTGTGGGTATCTCCCGGACATGTTTGAGCGACTCGAACACCTAGGCATTGAGGACTTCGGTTCGGTACGCGCGATTGAAGCGCGCGATGAACGGATTTTGATCGGGTTTGCCCGGCTGAATACACGGTAGCCCAATGCCCTGATCCTCACACCAGGCCATAAACCGGTCGGCGGTCATACCATTATCGAGTCGAATCGCGTCCGCCAATGAGCCTCGCGGAGTCAGACCGCGTTCTTCCAAGGCATCAAAAGACCGTACTCCATCGCTCATTCGGAGCGTAAATCGAATGTAGCATTTGTGTCCGGCTCAACTCCGTACAAGACTGCCCTTTGACTATGCCTCACCAAAGCTGTCCCTTGTCACTGCATAAAACCACGTCCACCATGAGCGCCACTCCACGAGTTATCTAAAGTCATCTCGACGACAGAATCTATAACCTCATTGAAAAGAAACCGACTGAAAATGCGTTCGGCGCGCTCTCGATCTGCCTTATCTTGAGCAGCTTTCGCTTCTTCCGCGTAGGTTTCGTGCCAACTTCGACGTATATTCTGAGCCACACGGCTTCCGTCCTGAAAGATATACTCTCCCTTTATCAAAAAACCGTTCTCGAAATCTCCCCTCAGCGCTTCTCCATCCCTCCAAAGATATATTCCTTGACCCGAGGGCTGCCCGGATTTAAATCCTCCAACGTATTTTGTGTCATTAGGGTATGTGAGTGTGCCTTGGCCATCAATGCAGTTTCCTTCAAGACATGTTTTTTTGGACAGGCCCTGTTTTGCTGGAACCGTAAAGCTTTCTTCTTGAGTGGCGACACCGTGATCAAAATCGCCGCTATACTTAATCCCGACCATCCAGCTCTTCGATCCCTTGCCATGGGCTAGACCATCCTTGAAATCTCCAACATATTTCGACCCGTCTGAAAAGACATACGTTCCGTGTCCATTAGTACAATTACCTTCCGTACAGCTGCCAGTTATATATGTTTTCTTTGGGTAAATCTTATCTCGGCTGATAGGTTTGCCATCTTTGAACGTTCCTGAGAATTTAACTCCCGTAAATAAGACATAAACGCCATGCCCATTGATGCAATCACCCTCAATACAAGTCCCAACAACCGGAGTGCAAAGCGCAGAAGGATTGCGATCGAGATAATATTCGCCGGTCATCCATCCGCATCCACTTCGCTGCATGCCATTATGAGCCTGCTCACCCAATTGCTCACGAGCAAGGAGTTCAACTAAATTAGGTAGACGTTCTGACGTATTTTGCCGCTCAATGGTTTGTGCTCGCCATTTCTCAAACGCATGTTGCCTGTAGGGAAGTTGATTAATAATTCGACGAATGGATTCTTCTGACATTTGCCATCCATTCACCATTTTCTCCAGCGACTTGGCAGACATCCCATGGAGGGCAGCGAGTACATCAGGATTTTTCTTGGCCCGATTAGGGTCATGCAGACTCACATACTCTCGACTAGTGATCCAATGGAGTGCAGCCTTCTGCTCGGGAAGTAGGTTCGTAAAGGAATGGGGCGTAGCTGATTCATTTGATCCATATGCGCCAGCAGTTACCGTATCCTCCCCAATACGGGCACCGTCCTCAAAATATCCAATGTACTTTGTTCCATCAAAGGAAACATATGTCCCATGGCCATTAGTGCAATCGCCCTCTGCACATCCACTTAGGACGGGAGTACACAGGGAGGATGGGGCGCTGTTCACATAATATTTTCCGGTCATCCACTCACATCCATGCCGATGTAGAGAGGATTCTTTCTGCTCAATGATTTGGGCTTGCTCAAGTTTGGCTACTGCTCTAGCCACTCCAGCCCGTGTATTATCTTGTTCTATACGTTGCGCGCGCCATTTTTCAAAGTCTCTGAGACTCAGAGGAAGTCCATTAAGAACCTGCCAAATAGATGGTTCTGGCATGTCCCAATGGTTTGCCTTCTCACTGAGGGAGATCGAGCTCATACCATGCATTTCTGCCAGGATTCCTACCTCGGCATTCGACGGCTTTGAACTGTGTAATCGTAGGTATTCTTGAGAAGCTGCCCAATGGAGAGCCGCCTTCTCCGCCACAGTTAATTTGACAAAAGCATACGGAGTTCCAGCTATGTTTTCTCCATAAGCGTCCGGGCTAAGAACGCTCGTGGGTGGCTTCTGCTCTGGTTCAGGAGATACCACCCCTTTTGGAAACAGGTGAGGATTTTCAGCTCGATATTTTGCCCTTGCCTCCATAATGGCAGTGCAACCACTCGACAGCACAGACAGACTTACAATTACGACCAGCGTGAGAGTGTACTTGTGCATCAGACTTCCCCCGTCCTTAATGGCAGCCCCCTTTTAGAATCCGGTCGACACCGTGACCGATATTCTGGCCCACTGCCTCGTATGGGCGGCAGGTGTCAGCCGGCCCAATGCTATGTGCGATCGCTCTTCATTGTCCTCATGCCACCACCTTTCATGGCGGCCTGGGCATGCGTGAGGGTAAGGAATCAGGCTCGTTCACGCACTCATCACTCGAACACCCATTGAATGACTCAAATTTTCCGAACGAACATGTGAGGTGGCACAGGACAGAGACATGCTCGGAGTCGATCCCGAACAACAGGTGACGGCATTTGTCGCGAACAGTGGTTGAATGTGTTGCGCGGGACGCTCATCGAAGCGGCTGCCAAAACGTTCGATGTCGTGACCATCGGGCATACTTTCGACTAACTGCCAGATTACTCTTTTTCGACGTTCGGACTTTTGTAAATGCCGAGCAAAGTAGTGCCGGCGTACATCGTATGTGGGTTCAATGGATCGATGGCAAGTACTACTGGTTGATCCATATTGGGCACCGGCTGTAGTCCGGAGTTAATGAACTTCCAGTTTTGTCCGCCATTCGTGGTTCTAATGACCCCTCGCTGGGTACCCGCATATACGGTATTGGGGTTCTGAGGGTCGATCATAAGTGAACCCACTTTCGTGGCTTGAGATCCCAGACCAGTGTTGACCGGCTCCCATGACTTTCCTGCATTTGAGGTTTTGAACACCCCGGAAAGAGTCGTTCCAGCATAAATGATAGTAGGCTGTTTAGGATTAATCGCTAACGCTTGGACGCCTACTGACATTTCATTCTCCCCGAATGCCTGGATGCCTCCAAACATTTTATTCTTCCCGAGCGCGAGAAGCGTGCCAGTCCAGCTTGTCCCTCCGTCGGCACTCTTAAAAACCCCCTTACCATAAGTGGCCGCATAGATTATTTGGGAATTGGTTGGGTCGATTGCTACGGCATAAGCAATAACGCCACCGGTGTAATCCTGCCACTGCGGATCCTGTATATCCGTCAAGCCATTACTGACTTCGACCCAATTCTCTGCCCCATTGATGCTCTTGTATATTCCGGCTTGCGTAGCAGCATATAACGTATTGGGATTTTGTGGATCAATTGCCAAAGCATTGATGGTTCGAAACGCAGCGCTGGGCTTTCCGGGTTTCTTGGTTTCCATTCCCGAACTCATCGACACCCAGTTCTCTCCCGCATCGATGCTCTTATATATTCCGCCCTCAACTGTACCCAGGTATAATGTGCTAGTGACATGAGGATCAATCGCTATACACTTCACGTTTAACGAGACGGGAACGCCCTTCTTGACCCTACTCCACCACACTCCCCCATCTGTCGTTTTAATGAGATCGCGTTTATACCCTTCCGTTAGCAAGATTTCTGTTGCGGCATAGACGGTGTCGGGGGTTTTCGGGTCAACTGCTAGAGCGATGACGTGGATATGGTCACCAACACCTAACTTATGGCCTGTGCGAACTGGGCTCCACTTGGGCCCGTCTGATGCTGCGGTAAGGAATGACTCTTTATACAGAGGGACGGTACAACCACTACCAGAAACCACAACAAGCGCTATGAGCAAGAAGGAGAATGGTGACGCAAAGATGTTGCGTCTATCAAAATGTCGCATGCAATTTCCTTTCGATAAGCGATGAGCATGAAAGATGATGACATCAAGCTGTAAGTCCCCCCGTCAAGGCGACACTGTCAAAAGAAAAACTTCTGCTTCTGACATTCACTCCACCAAACATGAGATAGGCCTTTTATACAAATTTGGGCACAAACGAGTGGCCGCCAGTTCCGCCACCACCGCCTCCGCCCGATACGTCAGGCCCTCCAGATCCACCACCGTGCACCAGCCTGGTGCAGTGAGCTCGCGCACAATCGGTCGTGTGGGGGGCACGGTGGGCTTATTTCATGGCGCTCGGGGCACCTTCGCCGACCACGATCAGGCACCCCCTGTATACACCTAGCAAGTAGAATTCGTTTATCCCCACGCTTCGGATGTTCTGAATCGGCGGAGTGGCGTTGGCCATGGCCTGCTCAACGGTCGTGGTGCCGTAACCAAACCCAAACGCGGCGTACGCGCAGTCCTTGCCCTCCGCCATCGGTTTCACCGAGAGATCCTCTGGGGTCAGGCGAAATGAGAGATTTATGCAGCCGGAGAGAAGTAGGGCCGTCAGCCAGCAGGTGCAGCAGATCAATCGATGCATCGTATAGTCCCTCCAGTACGCGGTAATCGTCGACAGACCGTCTCCGTTGGCGTCGCCGCTATGGCGCGGCGGCTGGTGCGCCTTCGCCGACCACGATGAGGCAGCTCTTATTCACAAACAGCAAGAAGAAGAGGCTGTGACTCACGCTTCGGATTTTTTGAATCGGCGGGGTGGCGTTGGCCATGGCCTGCTCGACGGTATTGTTGCCGTAGCCCAACTCAAACAGGGTGTACATGCAGGTCTTGCCCTCCGCGATCGGTTTCACCGAGAGATCCTCGGGGGTGATGCGATTGGTGATGCTGACGCAGCCAACGAGCAGAAGCACGGCGAGACAGACGGTCAGCGTACAGAACGTGCGCATGCGGGGTCCTCCTCTTGCGAACATATCATGTTCCAATTAGCGTGCTCCCACGCCGGCTGGAGCGCTCTCACCGACGACCTTCAGGCAGTGTGATTCGAAGACTAGGAAATGAAAGACCGTTAGACTGATGCTGCGAATGTTCTGAATCGGCGGGGTGGCGTTGGCCATGGCCTGCTCAGCGGTATTGGTGCCGTAGCCAAAATTAAACAGGGTGTATATGCAGGTCTTGCCCTCCGCCATCGGTTTCACCGAGAGATTCTCCGGCGTGATGCGAAAGGAGAGGTCTACGCAGCCGGTGAGGAGCAGTGCGGAAAGACCGGCCGCTAGCCTGGGTAGTGTGCGCATGTGGTGTCCTCCAAGACTACGGTGTTAGGTATGGATCTGGGTTCGTCGGCTCGACAAAATGAACAGGCACGCGCCTCAGGCGGCACGAATCGTCGACGACGGTGATAAAGTGAGCGCTACATAATTGAAAAATAAACAGATCAGTGCTAATGCTCCGAAAAGGTGACTTGTCCGTTGACATTAATAGTTTGAGTCGGTCCCGCTCCAGGTGACGTACTTGGACCGATAGGAAGTTGTGGCACGGTCTCGGAATTCACAATTAGGGCAGCTGCTGGTCTGGTAAAAAATGTGAAGGCGAGAGTCATGAAGACGAAGACTGAAAACGTTGCACTACGAAGACGGGCAGGACAATGCATGTGTCCTCTGAGGTAGAAGGTGCGCTTCAATGGCAGTGCGTTGTAGCACAATTCGCTGAATTTGAGTCAACTATTTCCATGTTGAAGGCACGAATACCTACGTATCTATGAATAACTATTTTCATGTCGAGAATAATCCCTCGAAGAGTGCATGAAATTACATACATGTACTAAGCAATCAACATGGCAACTGAGCTTTTTCGCACAAACCGCACGGTGCGAAATTGCACCGCCCGAACAAGAATAACGTTCGATCGCTTATGCTGATGGACACAAGAACGTATGTACGCTTTACTTAGAGACTAGTCGCGCAATTCTAAGCCCGATGGCTAATATTTTTATTGTCACTTAGTTGCCTCGACATTATTTTATGGGCGTTCTGCCACCCTGCTTCAAATCCTATCCCACAATGCCGAGGATGCCTTCCAAACTTTTTTTCGCCCACCACTCAAAAACGAGCTGATTTGTGTTCGCTCCCGGTCCCGTCTCCGAACGATGCGCACAATTGCCGCTCTGAGCGCACGAAAGCGCACATACGCCTCCTTCTGCTCACTTCCTTTTGCATCTGAGCTACCCCAAAATCTGTCCTCTGCTGTCCCCTCGTGTCCCCTAGTGACCCCTTCCGGGGCCTTTGCTTTGGTCCGGTGATTCGCCTAGGGTGAGACGAACGGGAACAGGGCACAAGAAGAGGTGCAGATGTCCGAGTTGGGGCGCGTCACAGAGCAACACCGTCGTCCGTTGCCGGGAGGCGAAGCCGGTCCGCGCCGCATGCCGACAGGCTGCGGGGCGGAGCGGAATGGCCCCCGTCTTGGTAACACGGGGGCGCTACCTACAGCGCTCATTACAGGAGTTCGATAGGTTCCATGGATTCTGGCTTCACTCTGACGATTGATTGGCTGGCGTTTACGGTCCTGGCCAGCAATCCTCAAGAGACCATGAAGGTGCTTGGCGGAGATTGGAGTAGGGCCAAGGGCGGCTTCCGAGGCTATCCCTTGTCGTGGATGCGAGTAGACGGACTCCGCGGCGTCGGCAAACTGGGCACCAATGCGCCTCGTCGTCCGAATGAAATCCATGTGGATCTCTCGGGCGGCCTGGCGTCCGCCCTGACACGGGATCAAATCCGGACTCTGCTCAAGTGGGTCCATGCCCAACAGGGCCACGTGACGCGCATTGATTGTGCGCTGGATGACCGAACGGGCACGGTGCTGGTCTCGACCATCCGAGAGGCCGTATCGGCAGGCCAATGTGTGACGCGTGCCGCGCAGGTTCGGCATATCGTCTCCAACCTGACGCATGGGACAGGGGCCACCACGGGCGAGACCATGTACTTCGGGAGTCCGCAGAGCCAGACCTTGCTGCGCATCTACGACAAACGGCTGGAACTTCAGAGCAAGGGCCAGGAGAACTGGCATGAATACGGGACTCGGTGGGAATTAGAGCTCAAGAAGGATCGGGCCGAACAGTGCGCTCGTGCATTGGCCACGTTAGACGAAGCCGATTGGAAGGAGTTGGTGGTCGGCTTGCTGCGATCGTATGTGGATTTCCGGCAGATCCCAAAGGATGCCGAGGATGAAGAACGGTACCGGGCTCCAGTCTTGGAGTGGTACGCCCTCCTGACGGAGGGATTTCAGAAGGGGCGATTAGCCCAGGAGCAGCAGGTGCAGACCCTGCAGAACGTAAAACGATGGGTGAGTGACACCCTGACGCCGAT
>NZ_JAHBZY010000036.1 GCF_019635155.1 Nitrosomonas sp.
GCAGGCGATGTACTTATTCGAAAGTCCCAAATTGCGACTGAGTGCGATTTATTGCCTTAGCCTATGAAATATAAAGAGAAAGTGGTCATTGCCGACCCAACTCAATTACGACCATTTATGACCAAATTGGACCTGGAACCGTGACCAAAACCGTGACCAAGAAACTACTTAGATGAGGAAGACCCAAGTTTCTGCGTGAGAATATAACGAGGGATTCGTATCGAGGGATGGACTACCAGATGTAGGCGACTTGCTTCCTTTTGCCTATGATCTTGGATCCTTTTCGAAGCTCCTTTCTGCGTTGGAGCCTCAATAAAGCCATCGCTACGCGATCTGCCTCGCAGTGATAACTAGATCCCAGCTTACCGTGAACCTCTTTTATTGTTTTGGGTGTTTGGAAAAAGCCATGATCTCGTAGTTTTAGTATATGGGTGGGCAAGCCATTGTCCGCTACAGACGATGGATTCTTAACACTCCTGACCTTGGGCGACGCGGGGAAAACCACCTTCTCAAGACGGTCTAAACGCGCAAGGATTTCTTCCAAGGGATTTGCGCTCATATAAACTCCTTAAGTCTGCCGCCCATTCTTCAAATTCTCCGCTTTCCGAAGACCTGGTATTAATAGCCGCATTCCACCATTTTCATCTTCATCCACATATCTTCTAATTCGACTAACAGCGACCCTGGCATTTTGGGTTGAGAATCGATGTCTTTTTAACAGCAAAGACAACTCCGAAGACGATATCCGTCGTGGCGAGACATGTGCCAACGCTAGCAGGGCAATATCAACCGCGCTTGCTCCATGAAAGTGGAAGTATGTTCTACCGTCCACTTCCTCAATGAGCGGATACCTTTTCTTGACCAGAGAGTCCACCATGACCTTAGCCACATCGCTACCGACAATCCCGTGCTGAGCACACCTGACCATCTCCGCTAGAACCCAAGAACAATTCATTGTAACGACATTGGCATCCATTTCGTTTGGGTCAATTTCATTCGGATCGTGTCTTCCCCCACGATTACTAGCGATTTCATAAACAAAACGACTTACTCGCGGAATTGTGAGCCGAATGGAATCACTAATAGATCCTTGGGAAAGCTGCCCCAAGCCATCAATCAGGCTGCCCGCGCTAAAAGCTCTTCCATCAGGCACGGTCTTTCCAGCGCGAACCCACAATGCCTTTAAAGTGGCTTCAATAAATTTTCCAGCCTTTGCTATGCAGTCTTCCCATTCCTGAAGCTCAAAATGTTTGACCATACCCACAAAATGGCGCGTTGATGCCTCGACGTGCTTCTTGGCAAAAAACGGGATTAGGAGGTGGTTGAGAGTAGCAAGGCTCATTTATGCTTTCAAAACCTCATTCCATACATTCGTCAACGTGTAGATTCCATGCTTAGTGCTATCTATCCACCCGTTGGCTTTTGCTCTATTCAGATACGCGGAATTAAATCTCCCTCCTAAGACACTCTTCATTTTGTTCCACTGTTTTTCAATTTCTATGGAGGAGACTTGTTCGGCAATGTTTCCTTTAGTCAAACGTGCCAACAAGAGAGTGACCTTTTCCGGTCCAGAGCAGCCTCGAGAATGCTGTTTCATGAAAGCAAGTGTATTAGGATGAAAAGACACATGAACGTGCTTGATATCGCCTGTTGTATGAGGCTTAGACTGATCGGACCGCTTTCCGTTTAATTCGCCTATCACTTCATCAGCAAGAGATTTAATGCGATCGAGCTTAGCCAACATCTCCTCTTTTATCATTTGCAATCCCCATAGAGTCTTCTTTCATATGATTTAAAAATACTCTCCGGATTTGCAGAGCTCATTTTCCGTACACCCATTTTCCTTCAACTTTCTTCCGACCCAACAGTCTCTTCTGAACCAAGCCTAACATTACGCCTGATAACGTCGTTACGGGGTAAACGTAACCTTTTTCTTCCAACGAACCTGCTATATCCGATAACCCTCTTGGCTTATTAAAAAACCCCTCATCTTTTAATCCCATTATTAAATCGGAGGTCGCGGAGCGCTTTTTCTCATCCCGTCGCGAGTGAGATCCCTTGGCATTGGTTGCCGTCCCCCTGCCCTGACTAACTGAGTCGCCATGCTCGATAATCTTCAAAATATGGGCAACTTCTCTATCATTTCCTTCAATCGTTATTGCGAGTCCCGTTTTTGATTTAATAGTTGCTTTCGCCATTAGCTATCTCCACTAGTGCTATTGGACTATCTTTATTGCTTATTATCGGCAAAATAAATGGTGTGTCAATAGTAGGGCATAGATAATTTACCTAGTGGCCGAGACTTCAACAAAAAAGCTTCCTACTTTGACCATATAGATCAAGTGAAGCGGGGGCTACGCCCCCGATCCCCCCGGCCGTCCGGTCCAGTGGTCCGGAACGGCCGGGCGGCCTCGTTGGGCGGAATCTTTGCGTGACGAATCTCCCCATGGTTTCAGTATCCCTATGCTATTCACCGTGTTTGCAACCAACGATCAACCAGAAGGGCGGCCAAGCTGACGCATCGCCGCCTTCTGCAATGAAAAGCCGTCCTCTATTTCCCCCGCCGAGTTGGCCCCTGATTCCCGCAGCAACACCACCGCTCTTGCCGTTCTCAGCGGAATCAGCGGCCAACACCATCCAGCATCAACGGTCATCAACGCGTATGCCATCGAAGCACACCTCTCTCGATTAACGTCGGCGTTCCTGCGCACGTTTGTCTGAAAAGGACAAATATTGTTTGGGTCAGCGTCCTCGCTCAGGTCCCGACACGATTGCTTGAAGAGACCTCCTCAAGACAGCGTCTCAAACAGATTGGAATATCAGCCCATTACACGATGGACTCTCCGACCACGCCTCCAGAGCCTCGTCAGAGAGACGAAGGCATTGCGCTTGCTCTACGGGTCCGATGATGGTTCGGCGGATGTTCTCTCGGGAAAGAGGCCAGCAGGCCGCTGGAAACGCCTGCGCCTCGTCTCATGCAGATCAGGAGGAACGTGGAATGAAGAAGGTACTGCTGACAGGAATCGGAACCCTGCTCCTTGCCGGATGTGCGATGGACGGAAGAAACCCGAATGTCGGAGTGGGCGTATCGGTCGGGAACCCTGCGCCGGAACCGGTGATCGTCGCGACTCCGCGAGGTGGCCCGCCTCCATGGGCGCCGGCTCATGGGCGGAGAGCGAAAGAAGTCCGGTATCGCTATCAGTACTATCCAGCGAGCGGCGTCTATGTGAACGTCAGTACCGGGAGCTATTTCTACATGAACGGGGGAAGTTGGCAGGTAGGTATGACGCTGCCTTCGACCTTCATGCTTGATAGGAGCAACTACGTCAGCCTTGAGCTAGAGACTGATAGACCCTACCTCTACTTTGAAGAGCACAAGGTGAAGTACAAGGGCAATGGTCGTCCCGACAACCCCGGGCGTGGGCGAGGGAATGGGAAAGGGAAAGGCCATGGTAGAGACAGAGATTAACGCGCCGGTGTGGTGAACAGGGTAAAGCCAAGGGGTGAGAACGCCCCTTGGCTTTTTTTCGCTTGTAGGAACACTGCGCGACGAACCTTCACCGCTGCTACCTCAACCCCGCACAATCCGCACAGAGCCGGACCTCACACATCACGTCGTGCTCCCCATAACAAAACCGTACCCAGGCTCGTTCGAATTGGCAGAACTCACACAATCGTTCCTTGGTATGTTCAGGACAGAGCCACGCCTTTCGTGCGCGATCATAAATGGTCGCTTCCCGTCCGCAACAAGCTGGTCCGAACAGGCTTGGCAGTTTGAGACTACATCGGTGCCAGAGCATGTTCACACCTCCTGGTAGACAAGCCCCTTCCCCAGCACGAGTTGCAGAATAGTGCCGCTAAACCAGATGGGATGCCCTGAGAGCAGATCCTCCCAGGTCTTGAGAAAGACGATACGCGGGATTTCAATTTCTCCCCTGATCCGGCGGTAGACGTTCCGGCTGACCCATTGGTTCCGCATCTCTTCCCACAGCCGACTGATCGGAAACCCAAGAGACCGTTTCCAGGACCAGCACATATTCACGTAGCCGCATTGATCCTGGACGTATTGGCTAATGACGTAGCGACTGAGACGGTTTCGTGAGCGATGGCTGGGCTGGTAGGCCTTGATCCAGACGACTGGAGCCCCATGGAGGGCCTGCCATTGTGACGAGAGCCATTCCTGGGAGATCCAGAAGCGACGCGCCCGTTCCCCATCCGGGACCCGCCAGGCCCAGAAGATGTGCAGGACACCATGCCCTTCTTCCGTCCGGACCTGGTAATACTCCAATCCTTGAAACCCCAGCTGGCGTTCGATCCGTTGGCGCAGTTGCTTGTGGTGATAGGTGAGTTTGTCGGCATCCCCGCCTTCCGCCGTCGATAGCGTGACCCAGAGGACTTGGAACTGATGACATTCCCAGAACCAGAGCAGCGACCGGACACGGTGATAGCCTCGTTTCTGCTTCCTGGTCCATTCGCCGGCGACGGGCTCACGCCGGAACTCCTTCCAGCGGCTCATCGCGCACCTTCTGGCTGAGGAATCACAGGCCTCAGGCCGGCAGCCAGAATCCGCTCCAACTCCTCGATGGGAATCCGCACGGCTCGCACGGATGGCTTCACATAAGCGATCTGCCGTTTCAGGATGTATTTCCTGATCGTGCTTTCCTTGAGCCCTAGCCGATTGGCCGCCTCTCGAATGGTGATCAATTTTGTACTGATCATCGGGCACCTCCTTGAAAGAATGGTTGTGGACAGATCACGCTTACTACTCTTTAGACGTGACCACTCTTGACAGCCATTATCAGTGAGGAGGTACACTTGCCAAACAAATTCGGGTGGAAGCGGCCCTTCAGCACGACACTTTTTTCGATGGTGTTGGGATCAGGAAAATTGAGAGGGTTCGGCATGAAAAAGGAGCGGAAGGCATGAGCGCACAGGGGAAATCCGAGCAGGACTTCCAACAGGAGTACCAGAAAGCCATTGAGCGCATCCGCACGATGCCGGATGGCGCCGTCGGGTGGGTGCTCCGGTTTTTACAGACTGATCTGGAAGCTTTGACGCCCACGGAATGGACGCTGGTGGCGTTTGAAGTGGCGGCCTTTGTCGATGAGACGGGGGACCGATTCGGCGGGATGGTGGCGCCGGAAAGTGGCTGGAGTGTAGAGGGAGTGCCCCATGCGAAGAACTATCAGACGATTCCCAGTCGCAAAGAAGCACAGGACATTCAGACCGCCGTCCTTGAGCAGTTAGAGCTTTATTGGCACGAGGGCCATACCGCCTTTACCTTTCCGCAAATGACGCTGGTCGTGGTATCGCCAGGCACCTTCTCCGACGAGACCGGGACGATCTTCGTGATCGCGAAACGGAAGGCCAAGGAGTTTGAATACCGCTTTGTCCATCTCTTGGCCCAGTCCGGGGACTACATTCGGCGCTGTCCGGAATGCGCCAAGATCTATTTAGCGATCCGGCGCGACCAGCTATACTGCCAGCCACGCTGTCAAAACCGAGTTGCGGCGAGAAAATGGCGAGAAAGCCGGAAGACCGACCAAAAGACAGAGCGACGAAAGGAGGACCGCCATGGCAAGAAAAGAGGGAAAGGATAGAGGCATCACCCAGCGGAAGGGCCGCGAGGGCTGGTGGGTGCGCGTCTATGAAGAGGGACGCCAGACGTGGCACAAGTGCGACACAAAAAGCCAAGCACGCACGCTGTATGGCAAGTTAAAAGCCGACGCACGAGAGGGAAAACTCTTTCCCAAACCGAAGAAGACAAAATCAATCCTGCTGAAAGATTACTTTGTGACGTGGCTCAAAAACCAACCCGCACGCGGCAAGAAACTTACGACGATCAAGACGTACGAGTCGCGATTACGAAAACATGCCCTCCCCGCCTTCGGAACGTCTCAACTCTCTGCAATCTCACGTCCCCGCATCAAAGCATGGGCCGCCGGGCTGCTCGAAAAGGGTTTGGATTTCGATACGGCGCTGAATGCACTCTTGACGCTCAGCGCGGTCTTAACCGAAGCCGTCGAGGACGGACTGATTACCCATAACCCTGCCCTTCGTTCCGGCAAACTGTTGAAACGGCCGGCGACCATCGAGGAATCCGAACTCGCGATCTTCACCCCCGAGGAGGAAGGCCTCTTACTGGAAACCATCCGACGCGAACGCCCGCTGTTTTACCCGATGGCCCTGACCTTCTTTCGCACCGGCCTACGAGCGGGAGAGGTGCTGGGACTCCATCGCGGTGACCTGAACTTTCACAGCCGATCAATCTACGTGCAGCGGAACTGGTCACGGGGGATCTTGGGTACACCCAAGAACGGGAAGGCCAGGCGGGTGGACATGTCGCAGGGTCTCGCAAAGGCTCTGACGGAATGGATCGAGCTACAGGATCTGGAGGCGGCAGCCGCTGGACAGGCAGCGCCTGAAATCCTCTTTCCAGGCAACCTTGGCGGAACCAGGCGGGAGCCAAGTTATATGGCCGAGAATTGGCTGCGGTACAAACTCTGGTTTCCGATGGTGGCGAAGGCAGGACTGCGACGACTGGATATGCATAGTGTCCGACATACCTATGCAAGCCGACTCATCGCGAATGGCGAGAACTTAAAATACGTCCAAGACCAACTGGGCCATGCCTCGATTACCATCACCTGTGACACCTATGGGCATCTGATCCCAGGCGGGAATCGACAAGCGGTCGATAAGCTGGATTCGTTTAAAATCGGTTTTGGAACCGTGACCAAAACCGTGACCAACGCCATTGAAAACCCCTAAGTCTTTGATTTTTGAGCGAATACAGTCGCATCA
>NZ_JAHBZY010000037.1 GCF_019635155.1 Nitrosomonas sp.
ACAGGCGATGTACTTATTCGAAAGTCCCAAATTGCGACTGAGTGCGATTTATTGCGCTAGCCTATGAAATATAAGGAGAAAGTGGCCATCACCGCCACGACTTGGCTACGACCATTTATGCCCAAATTTGACCTGGAACCGTGACCA
The DNA here is from genome assembly GCF_019635155.1 of Nitrosomonas sp. Taxonomy (GTDB): domain Bacteria; phylum Pseudomonadota; class Gammaproteobacteria; order Burkholderiales; family Nitrosomonadaceae; genus Nitrosomonas. The sequence continues at coordinate 148 of NZ_JAHBZY010000037.1, forward strand.
AAACCGTGACCAAGAAACTACTTAGAAGACGACAACAATTTCCGGATTGAAGTACGGAATGGCTCCTTGGTCTGTATCCATGTCGTACGCTGCGGTTTGCGGAAAACCGTTTTGGAAATGCGCAGCCTTAGCCTGTAGCATTATTGCAGCTCTCTAAGGCCCTCACCACTAAGCTTACTAGCGGGATAACTGAAGCGTGATCGATCGAAAAGGTTGTAAGCTAACAGCTCTCATCAAGACTGTCCCTTCTCGATTATAGAGTAGGCTAGAGTCTCCATTAAGGCTTCTTCACTTCCAAAGAGAGAGAACGCTGTTATGTTCATGAGCGTAAGTCTAGCCATAACCTTTTTTCTTTCAGATCGTGGGATGAGGTATTTTGTGAAGACGTGGAAGTTTTCACTCCTGCTTGTTTCAATATCCTCATGCCTCGTGTAAAGAAATCCCTCATTTTCATTTTCCGAAGGGCGAACGCAGATCGTGTATCGCGATTGTTGTGAGTAATGCCTTTGGTGGCTGACAACATGTGGCCCTAGCGTGATGATATATCCGGCTTTGACTGACCGCTTCCTCCTAAACATAGTACGTGTTGCATAAGAATAGATGGCAACATGGTCATTGTTGTGGTCATTACTTTTGTGAAACGCAAAAAAGGCCGCGACGTAGGGCGATTCAGTCCAATCGAGCAGAGGTGAGGGAAAACCATGATGCCTGAGATATATCATGAACTCATAGCCAGGGGGAGGTGTGGAAGGCTTATAGTCAGGATCGAACATTCCTGGCAGCACCCATTCTTTCCCTGTAAGTGAAACAACTGCGGGTTTCACAGTGCGGATTTTAGCGAAGTATTGCGACATTGAAAGTTGGTGCTGCGCGGATCGCTCAAGCGTAGTTTTGAGGCTCCAAGTAGCATTCCCATGACCTCGAAATATAGGGGTAGTAAGACGCGGTGGGCTCTTCCTTATGCGGCTTAATCCTCCAAAGAAAGGTAAGAGGCGTTCCTCAAATTCTTCCCAGCTTTTTACAGCGATCTCTTCCACACATATCTCCCGACAAAAATATTTCGCCATTAACGGTTGATAACGGGGCCAATATCTTTAGGTTAACCTGGCAGTTCTCCAGTTTGTATTCCTGTCGGGCATCCCCACAAATTGTGGTTGCGTTTTTAAAGGGAGAGTGTGCCCGAATACCATCCTTTGTCATCTCCCTTAAAGTCATAGACCCTGAATAGCATTCCGTCATGGGTTCTAACATGCACCTCTTTCGGAATAAGCGGTATGGCGAAGCCAGGAAATGCTGTCAAATGCACCGAATAGTGGCCTCCGGCTCTGAGGCGGGTTAAGTTAGTCGGAACACTCATAATGATGGGCTTTTTATGTAACAGCGTGAACCTATGCTCAGAAAGCGTGTAGACAATCAAATCTTCAGAGTAATGTGAAATCATACCGCTTGTTCCATTCCACTGCCCCGCAAGCTGTAGCTGGGCCTGTTGATTGACTCCGTCCTCTGAGATATTCAGTAAAACAGTCAAATTCCCACTTCCTTGGGGAAATGCCTTGCGAAATGTTTCGACACCTTGCACAGGAATTTCTAAAATCATATCAAACGAGCATTCGGCGAGAGAAAAAGTGTGAACGGAAGACGGAGTAGGGGCCTGAATTATGAGATCGCGACCAATCTGTATATTTGTTGAAGCTGGAGACTGTTCAACTGATTGTGTTTGTGCGGTTTGAAGTTGGTTTCCTTCTGCTTGTTTCATGGTGGGAGCAAGTAGAAGCCAGTAAATTCCGACGGATACCCACGCAACGGATGTAAATATGACCCAGATCAAGAGTGTGTATCGTAGCCACGAGGGTAAAGAAGGCAGAATCGGAATGATCTTCGACATAAGCTCCAGGAGCGTCTCCATGGCCTCACCTTCACCTAGTGGAAACCCATGCGTATCTCAGCGTGCGAAGCTTACTTCAGCCAAACTTGAAAATCTACTTATGTCCTACTTTGACCATATAGATCAAGTGAAGCGGGGGCTGCGCCCCCGATCCCCCCGGCCGTCCGGTCCAGTGGTCCGGAACGGCCGGGCGGCCTCGTTGGGCGGAATCTTTGCGTGACCAATCTCCCCATGGTTTCAGTATCCCTGTTCTCTTCTCTGCGTGTGTACACAACGATCACCCAGAACGGCGGCCAAGCTGACGCATCGCCGCCTTGTACGAGGAAGGACCATGGTTCCCTCTCACCCGTGACGGATAATGGACGGGTGACAGGGACAAATTGATTAGATCGGCTGAGCCTCACAGTCGCCGCGTGAGCCCTGCACAATCCGCACAGAGCCACACCTCGCAGAGTACATCGTCCACGACATAACAGAGCCTGGCCCATGCCCGTTCTGACTGGCAGAACTCACACAGCCGTTCTTTCGTATGCTCAGGGTAGAGCCAGGCTTTCCGCGCCCGATCATAAGTGCTCGCTTCCCGTCCGCAACAGGCCGGTCCAAACAAGCTCGGCAGTTTGAGGCTGCATCGATGCCAGATCATCCTCACACCTCCTGATAGACCAGCCCCTTCCCCAACACCAGCTGCAGAATGGTGCCGCTGAACCAGATGGGATGCCCCGAGAGCAGATCCTCCCAGGTCTTGATGAAAACGATTCTAGGGATTTCGATCTCTCCTCTGATCCGGCGATAGGCATTCCTGGTGGACCACTGGTGCCGCATTTCTTCCCACAGTCGGCTGATGGGAAACCCTAGCGAGCGTTTCCAGGACCAGCACATGTTCACGTAGCCGCATTGATCCTGAACGTATTGGCTAATCACATAGCGGCTCAGACGGTTTCGTGAACGATGGCTGGGCTGATACGCCTTGATCCAGACCACCGGAGCCCCGTGGAGGGTTTGCCATTGCGCCGAGAGCCACTCCTGCGAAATCCAGAACCGGCGAGCGCGTTCCCCGTCCGGCACCCGCCAGGCCCAGAAGATGTGGAGCACCCCATGCCCTTCTTCCGTCCGGACCTGATAGTACTCCAAGCCCTGAAATCCCAGCTGGCGTTCGATCCGTTGACGAAGTTGCTTGTGATGGTAGGTGAGCTTCTCCGCATCCCCGCCTTCTGCTGTGGACAACGTGACCCAAAGCACTTGGAATTGATGGCACTCCCAGAACCACAGGAGCGACCGCACCCGGTGGTAGCCCCGCTTCTGCTTCCTGGTCCATTCTCCGGCGACGGGCTCCCGCCGAAACTCCTTCCAGCGGCTCATCGCGCACCTTCCGCTTGAGGAATGGCCGGCCTCAAACCGGCAACCAGAATCCGCTCCAGTTCCTCGATGGGAATCCGGACGGCGCGCACCGACGGCTTCACATAGGCAATCTGCCGCTTCAGGATATATTTCCTGATTGTGCTTTCCTTCAGCCCTAGCCGGTTGGCCGCTTCTCTAATAGTGATCAATTTTGTACTGACCATCGGACACCTCCTTGAAAGAATGGTTGTGAAGAGTCACGCTTATTTACCTATAAGCGTGATGACTCTTGACAGCCATTAGCAGTGAGGAGGTACACTTGCCAAACAAATTCAGGTGGAGACGGCCCTTCAGCACGACACTTTTTTCAGTCGTGTTGGGATCAGGAAAATTGAGAGGATTCGGCATGAAAAAGGAGCGGAAAGCATGAGCGCACAGGAGAAAGCCGAGCAGGACTTCCAACAGGAGTACCAGAAAGCGATTGAACGTATCCGCTCAATGCCGGATGGCGCCGTCGGATGGGTGCTTAAGTTCCTGCAGATGGAACTAGAGGCCCTGACACCAACCGAATGGACGTTGGTGGCGTTTGAAGTCGCGGCCTTTGTCGATGAGACGGGAGAGCGATTCGGCGGGATGGTCGCCCCGGAAAGTGGCTGGAGCGTGGAAGGAGTGCCCAACGCGAAGAACTATCAGACGATACCCAGTCGCAAAGAAGCCCAGGACATTCAGGCGACAGTCCTGGAGCAGTTAGAACTCTACTGGCACGAAGGTTACACCGCCTTCACCTTTCCGCAGATGACACTGGTTGTGGTATCGCCCGGCGAGGGCTCTGACGAGGCCGGGACAATCTTCGTGAGCGCGAAACGCAAGGCCAAGGAGTTTGAGTACCGCTTTGTACACCTCCTGGCCCAGTCGGGAGACTACATTCGACGCTGTCCGGAATGCGCCAAGATCTATTTAGCGATCAGACGCGACCAGCTATACTGTCAACCGCGCTGCCAAAACCGAGTTGCGGCGAGAAAGTGGCGAGAAAGCCGGAGGACCGACCAAAAGACAGAGACACGAAAGGAGGACCGCCATGGCAAGAAAAGAGGGAAAGGATAGAGGCATCACCCAGCGTAAAGGCCGCGAAGGCTGGTGGGTACGTCTCTACGTCAACCGTCGAGAACTCTTGTAGCGTTACTCAGAGATTCAAGCGGAAGGCAGAGCTAATTGATTAGTTCATGAGTGTATTTTCTTCCAAGGATCTAGCAGTTACGACGGGAGGAGAACATGACGCGCAAACGCCTCCGGAATACGGCCATCAGTGTGATCGGGTCTTATGTAGCTGCCGTGGTTTTTGGAGTATGGATCCATTTCAAGTACCACAGTCTCTACGAGGTCTATAAAGATCTCATTCCATTCTTGATCGCTATCCCAGCTACATTTTTAGCCTATGCTATTCAGCGGAGGACAAGCTACCTATCAGCATTAAGAGAGTTCTGGGCAGAATTGATACCGGTCGTGCAGGCGGCGGTTCAATATACCCATATACCTACTCCGACACAAAGCGATTTTGCCTCGACTATGAAACAATTGTCGACGGTAACTGACTTTCTAAGGGGCGTCTTTAAGAATGTTCCTAGCTCCGATTCAGTCGGCCTGTATCCCTATGAGAATCTCAAAGACATTCAAAGTGTGGTTGCCTGGTTAGGCTATGAGAAGAACAGGACAGAGCACGATCGATATTGGGCCCGTCGATGCATCACCACTCTTTGGGCTTCAATGCATCAAGCGATGCTTCTGGAATTTGATAGGGAAATACCCGTTTATCCCGTGAGTAAATATTTGAACGGGAAAAAGTCTATTGCGGACAAGCTGCTGACCGGCGGCCAACTCGATGAAGAAGATCTTAAATTCGAGATGAAAGAGCAACGGGAGCGGCTTTTGAACGCTGGACGAGAGAGATTTTTCGACAGATTATTCTGATGCCCATGGGGAAGAAAAGGAGAGTCATTGTGGCACGAAAAGAAGGAAAGGATAGAGGCATCACCCAGCGGAAAGGCCGGGAAGGCTGGTGGGTGCGTGTCTATGAAGAGGGACGCCAGACATGGCACAAGTGCGACACCAAAAGCCAAGCACGCACGCTGTATGGCAAGTTGAAGGCCGAAGCACGAGAGGGAAAACTCTTTCCCAAACCGAAAAAGACCAAATCACTCCTGCTGAAAGATTACTTCGTGACGTGGCTCAAAAACCAACCCGCACGCGGCAAGAAGGTTACGACGATCAAGACGTACGAGTCGCGATTACGTAAACATGCCCTCCCCGCCTTTGGGACTTCGCAACTCTCCGCCATCTCACGACCCCGAATCAAAGCATGGGCGGCAGGGCTACTCGAAAAGGGTTTAGATTTCGATACGGCGCTGAATGCACTCTTGACACTCAGCGCGGTGTTGACCGAAGCCGTGGAGGATGGGCTGATCACTCATAACCCTGCCCTCCGTTCCGGGAAACTGCTGAAACGGCCAGCGACCATCGAGGAATCAGAACTTGCGATCTTCACTCCCGAAGAAGAAGGCCTGTTGCTGGAAACCGTGCGACGCGAACGCCCGCTGTTTTACCCGATGGCCCTGACCTTCTTTCGCACCGGCCTACGAGCCGGAGAAGTGCTGGGACTCCATCGGGGCGATCTGAACTTTCACAGCCGATCCATCTACGTGCAACGGAACTGGTCGCGGGGAATCCTCGGCACACCCAAGAACGGGAAGGCCCGGCGCGTGGACATGTCCCAGGGTCTCGCAAAGGCTCTGACAGAATGGATCGAGCTACAGGATCTGGAGGCGGCCGCCGCTGGAGACCCAGCGCCTGAAATCCTCTTTCCAGGCAACCTTGGCGGAACCAGGCGGGAGCCGAGTTATATGGCCGAGAATTGGTTGCGGTACAAACTGTGGTTTCCGATGGTCGCGAAGGCCGGACTACGACGGCTGGATATGCATAGTGTCCGCCATACCTATGCAAGCCGACTCATCGCGAATGGCGAGAACCTGAAATATGTCCAAGAGCAACTTGGCCATGCGTCGATTACCATCACCTGTGACACCTATGGACATCTGATCCCAGGCGGCAATCGACAAGCGGTCGATAAGCTGGATTCGTTAAAAATCGGTTTTGGAACCGTGACCAAAACCGTGACCAACGCTTACGAAAACTCCTAAGCCTTTGATTTTTGAGCGAATACAGTGGCATCG
>NZ_JAHBZY010000038.1 GCF_019635155.1 Nitrosomonas sp.
ACTTTGTACTTCGTTTAACACTCAGCACATCTAAGAGTCTGAGTGAAATCAAATTCTTCTACTATAGAACCCGTGCAAATAATATTTGTACGGGTTCTTTTTGTTTATGAGATCGTGACGAATCATAAATTAAATATGAAACATAAAAATTTAAAAGGTAAAACGTACATAAAATATGAGTAGTAATAAAATTTTGTCTTTTGAACAGCTTGATTTGTCGACAAATTTGTTGCGCGCTGTTTCCGAAGAAGGCTATACGACACCGACTGCTATTCAGGAGCAAGCGATACCAGTGATATTAGCAGGCAAGGATGTAATGGGCGCAGCGCAGACAGGAACAGGTAAAACCGCAAGTTTTACCTTACCAATGTTGCAGAGATTAGAAATTCATGCCAATAACAGCGCATCACCAGCACGTCATCCCGTTCGGGCATTGATTCTGGTTCCCACAAGAGAGCTTGCGTTACAGGTTTTCGAGAGTGTTAAAACATATGGGAAGTACTCATTACTGAAATCGGCTGTAATTTATGGTGGTGTCAATATCGATACGCAAATAGAAGCGCTTCGATCGGGGGTGGAAATTTTGGTGGCGACGCCGGGGCGATTAATGGATCATCTTCAACAAAAAAACCTCGTACTTTCAAAGGTGGAAATATTCGTTTTAGATGAAGCCGATCGGATGTTGGATATGGGTTTCTTGCCAGATATCAAACAAATAATTGAATTGTTGCCGGAGAAGCGTCAGAACCTAATGTTCTCAGCCACTTTTTCAGAAGAAATCAAAAAGCTTGCGAGTAAAATATTAATTCACCCTGCAACGATTGAAGTCGCAAAGCAGAATTCAGTGAGTGATTTGATTTCCCATGTTCTGTATCCTGTTGATACTAAAAGGAAGCAAGAATTCTTGGTGGGATTAATATCTCAACAAGCATTGGAGCAAGTATTGATTTTTACCAGAACCAAGCATAGTGCAGACCGGTTGGTTCAACAGTTATGCCGCCGGGACATTACATGCGCTGCCATTCATGGGGATAGAAATCAGTCGCAACGGACTAAAGCATTGGAAGACTTTAAACAAGGCTTGATCCGGATACTCGTGGCGACGGATGTTGCGGCCAGAGGACTGGATATCGAAGATCTGACACATGTGATCAATTTTGAGTTGCCTGGTAATCCGGAAGACTATGTACATCGAATCGGACGTACCGGTCGAGCCGGAAGAAAAGGGACTGCGATTTCATTGGTCAGCCGGGAAGAAAATAAGCTGGTAGCAAGCATTGAAAAACTCATCGGGTTTAAGCTTAAAGTTGAGCAGATGGATAGAAAAGACGAACTGGAATTAGAACAATCGCTCGATTTCAATGCTAAAACCGAAGCAACTGAACAGAAAAGCAAGTCAGGTGTGCGTAATCGCAATAAGAATATTCATTCTTCAGTAAGAAATCATGAAAACATCGTACCTTTCAACAAAGGGCAGGCGGTAAGAAATACAAATAGAAAAAATAAAACGAATAAAAATATAGATCCGTTATTTACAGAGCCCTATGTTTCAAAATATCCGGTAATGGCCGAAAACGACAGTAAACTGCATAGAGCAACGCATCGACAGCATGCAAGGAAACCAGTACCTGCCTTATTCATTTCTCCGGCGATTAGAAATAAGGTCGATTAGTCATCGTGCAGCGAGTGATTTTTTGTAAGCGCACTGACGATTGTTTAACTCACAAAGAATATGCGAAAGAAGCGGATTTAAGGGAAAAGATCGGCGTGTTTTCAATGTGGAAAAGTGAAGATAGCGTATATAATGCCAAACTTCGCAACTGCGATATCAGTGATTGTAGGGCTAAATTAGTAATTTAATCTTCACAAGTTTCATGTCATTACCATGCGTCCCATTTTAAAGTCCAGCAAGTTAGTCAATGTTTGTTACGATATTCGCGGGCCGGTGCTTGAGCGTGCGCGGCAGATGGAAGATGAAGGCCATCACATTATCAAACTGAATATTGGTAATCCGGCAACATTCGGTTTCGACGTGCCGGAAGAGATTCTGCAGGATGTGATACGCAATTTGTCGGCAGCTTCAGGTTATTGCGATTCCAAAGGGTTATTCGCGGCACGTAAAGCAATCATGCATTACACGCAGGAAAAGCAAATCAAAAACGTCCAACTCGACGACATCTTTATCGGCAACGGTGTATCCGAATTGGTCGTGCTGACCATGCAAGCGTTGCTCGATAACGGTGATGAAGTGTTGATTCCGATGCCGGACTATCCGCTATGGACAGCGGCCGTAGTACTTTCCGGAGGGGTGGCGCGTCATTACGAATGTAACGAGGCAACTGGCTGGTTGCCGGATCTGGACGACATCCGTGCAAAAATCAATCCGAGAACGCGAGCCATCGTCATCATCAATCCAAACAATCCAACCGGTGCATTGTATCCGAAAGAATTACTGCTCGACATCATCGAGATCGCGCGGCAACACCAGCTCATCATTTATGCTGACGAGATTTACGACAAGATTCTCTACGAAGACGCGACACATACGTCGATTGCTTCGCTAGCTGACGATGTGTTGTTTATTACGTTTAACGGATTGTCGAAGAATTACCGCGCTGCCGGTTTTCGCTCGGGTTGGGCGGTGGTTTCCGGGGAAAAAACGCATGCGCGTGACTATATCGCTGGTTTGAATATGCTTGCTTCAATGCGATTATGTGCCAATGTGCCGTCGCAGTTCGGCATACAGACTGCACTGGGTGGTTATCAAAGTATTTACGATTTGACCATGCCGACCGGACGATTGATGAAGCAACGCGATGTCGCCTGGAAGCTACTCACGGATATCCCCGGAGTAACGTGCTTTAAGCCGCAATCGGCGTTGTATCTGTTTCCACGACTGAATCCGGAAATCTATCCGGTTTCGGACGATCAGCAATTGGTGCTCAATTTGCTGTTGGAAGAAAAAGTGCTGCTGGTTCAAGGCACCGGTTTTAATTGGAAACACCCCGATCATTTCCGCGTGGTGTTTCTACCGAATACCGACGACTTGACCGAAGCCGTCGGGCGCATCGCACATTTTCTTGAGCGTTACCGTAAACGTCACGGTACGAATTAATGCAATAAATCCTTATAATTTCATTATTTTAAGTTTTATCGTTTAGCTATTATGAATCCAATACAAATAGGTTTATTAGGCGTTGGCACCGTTGGTGGCGGCACCTATACGGTTCTGAAACGCAACCGCGAAGAAATCGCGCGTCGCGCGGGCCGCGAAATTGTCATCAAAATGATTGCCGATACCAATCTGGAGAGAGCGCGAAGTCTGGCGGACTCCGGTGTCATCGTGACTGGCGACGGTCATGAAGTCACTAAAAATCCGGATATTGACATCGTCGTCGAATTGATCGGCGGCCAAACCATCGCCAAAGAATTGATCCTGGAAGCAATCGCCAATGGCAAACATGTCGTCACTGCGAATAAAGCGCTACTGGCCAACCACGGTACCGAAATTTTTGCCGCTGCGCGCGCCAAAGGCGTCATCGTCGCTTTTGAAGCGGCGGTGGCTGGCGGCATCCCGATCATCAAAGCATTGCGCGAAGGGTTGACTGCCAATCGCATCACCTGGATCGCGGGTATCATCAACGGCACGTCGAATTTCATCTTGTCGGAAATGCGCGACAAAGGCTTGCCGTTCGATCAAGTACTGGCGCAAGCGCAAAAACTCGGTTACGCGGAAGCTGACCCGACGTACGATATCGAAGGCATCGACGCGGCGCATAAAATCACGCTGATGTCGGCAATCGCGTTCGGCATTCCGGTGCAATTCAGCAAAGTGTATGTTGAAGGTATTACCAAACTGACCGGCGAAGATATCCGCTATGCGGAAGAATTGGGTTATCGGATCAAATTGCTCGGTATTACCAAGCGAGTGGAAAAAGGCATCGAATTGCGTGTGCATCCGACGCTGATTCCGATGAAACGCTTGATAGCCAATGTCGAAGGCGTGATGAACGCGATTGTGGTCAAAGGCGATGCGGTTGGCGCGACATTGTATTACGGTGCCGGTGCCGGCTCGGAACCGACCGCGAGCTCTGTAATTGCCGATCTGGTCGATATCACGCGTTTGCATACCGCTGATCCGAAGCACCGCGTGCCGCCGTTGTCGTTCCAGCCGGATTTGCTGTCCGATACACCGGTGATTCCGATGGACGAAGTCGAAACTTCTTACTATCTGCGTATCCAGGTTGTTGACAAGCCTGGCGTGATGGCGGAAATCACCCGCATTGTTGCGGAACAAAATATTTCGATCAGTGCGTTGCTGCAAAAAGAGGCGAGCGACGAATCCGATCAAGTCAGTGTTATCATGCTGACGCATTTGACGGTGGAGAAAAACATCAATGCGGCGATTGCCCGTATCGAAGCATTGCCGGTCGTCACTGGCAAAGTGTTCCGCCTGCGTATCGAGGAATTGAACAACTGAAGTGATAGGCAATGAGGAAGCCCGCTGCTTTGCGGGCGTTTGCCGTATCCCCGGCCTCTCGCTGCTGCATAACCTGAAGAGATCAACCATGCGTTATATTTCTACCCGCGGTGGCATGCCGCCCAAGCCTTTTTCTGAAATCCTGTTGAGCGGCCTGTCACCGGATGGTGGCCTGGCGATCCCGAAAACCTACCCCAAAATCACGGCAGCGGAACTCACCGCCTGGCGGAATTTAAGTTATCCGGCGCTGGCGTTCGAGATCCTATCGCGCTTTGTCGATGATATTCCGGCAAACGATTTGCGCGGCATTATCAACCAGACCTATACCGCCGAAGTATTCGGCACGGCGGACATCACGCCGCTGAAAACGTTGGAACCGGGATTGCATATTTTGGGATTGTCGAACGGTCCGACCTTGGCGTTCAAAGACATCGCGATGCAACTGCTTGGCAATCTGTTTCAATACCAGCTCGATAAAACCGGCGACGAATTGAACATTCTCGGCGCAACCTCGGGTGACACCGGCTCCAGCGCGGAATACGCAATGCGCGGCAAACGCGGCATCCGCGTGTTTATGCTGTCGCCGCTCGGCAAAATGAGTCGCTTTCAGACCGCGCAAATGTTCTCGCTGCAAGACAAAAACATTTTCAACATCGCCATCCGCGGCGTGTTCGACGATTGCCAGGACATCGTCAAAGCGGTCAGCAACGACCATGCTTACAAGGAAGCGCATCGCATCGGCACGGTCAACTCGATCAACTGGGCGCGCATCGTCGCGCAAGTGGTGTATTACTTCAAAGGCTATTTCGCCGCGACCAAAAGCAACGACGAGCAAGTGTCGTTCGCCGTGCCATCCGGTAATTTCGGCAACATCTGCGCCGGGCATGTCGCCCGTATGATGGGACTGCCGATCAAGCGCCTGATCCTGGCAACTAACGAAAACGACGTGCTCGACGAATTTTTCCGCACCGGTGTGTACCGTCCACGCACGACTATCGAGACCCAACACACCAGCAGCCCGTCGATGGACATCTCCAAAGCCTCCAACTTCGAACGCTTCATTTTCGATTTGACCGGCCGCAACGCGCAACAGGTCGGGGAATTGTGGTCAGCAGTCGACAAAGGCCAGCCTTTCGACTTATCGCAAACCCCGCTGTTCGCCAAAATTCAGGACTACGGCTTCGTCTCCGGCAGCAGCAACCATGCGGCGCGCATCGACACCATCCGCGACATCTACCAACGCTACCAAGTACTAGTCGACACCCACACCGCCGACGGCCTCAAGGTCGGCCAAGCACACCGCGAAACCGGCGTGTCACTGATTTGTCTGGAAACCGCATTACCGGCTAAATTCGCCGAAAGCATCCAAGAAGCCATCGGGTGTGAACCGGAACGGCCAGCAGGTTTCGAGAATCTGGAAGACTTGCCGCAACGGTTTGTGGTGAAGGATGCGGATGTAGCGGCGGTGAAGGCATATATTGATGAATTCAGTAGGGTGCAATAGTATTGCGCCGAACTAATGGTGCGATGCGCTTTAATTAGATGAGCAGTATAGTAGATTGGAGTGAATTCATGAACTCCAACCATTGCGAAGCATAAGATATGTTGAAATTCATGTTGTTACTCAAACTTGTCTCACTATAAAGACCCCTGCACAAC
>NZ_JAHBZY010000039.1 GCF_019635155.1 Nitrosomonas sp.
CCCTATAGGGATATCTCTGCTGGCATTGATCTCATCGATTGCTGCTTTGTCGGCCCCACTCTTGTCGATCGAAACTTTTTCGGGAGCACCATTATCTTGCATGGCTTTGTCAAAGAATCGTTTAGCAGCAGCCTTTTCCCGATTGGCTTTTAACAGGAAAAGTCGATTGTTCTACCCTCTCTATCCACAGCACGATAGAGATATTTCCAGGCACCTTTGACCTTGATATAAGTTTCGTCCATTCGTCAGCTCTTGCCAACTGGGCGCTTATATTTTCTGAAAACTTTTTCCAGTAAAGGCAGAAACCGAATCGCCCAACGGCTTACTGTAGAATGATCCACCGATATACCGCGTTCCTCCATCATTTCTTCCAGGTTCCTACAACTTAACGGGTATGCCGCATACCTGCGAATGCAGACGAGAATTACATCAATCGGAAATCGCATTCCTTTTACATTCAGCATGTAGCATCACCACTTTCTCAATATAGGCAGTCGATGTCAATTGTATCAGCATCCTCGATTAATGCGACAGAACCGAAAAAAATGAAAGACAATTCAATATTTATAGTACATAATTTATTTGAGCTTAAGAAGCTGGGATAAATTGAATATTTTTTGCAACAGAGCCTTTCAACGGTTTCGTGCTTATTTTGTGATGCTTTTTGGTTGAGATATAAATTTTTATTTCCGAACGGTTTCTAATAAATTTGCTCCTCGCGCCCTGCACCTATCCCCCGCGGCAAGACCACGGGGAATCGCAAGTTCAATATTCACGAAGGAGTTTCATATGCATTTTTGTAACGTACTGTTTGTAGTAATGGTCATTGGCCTATTTTCCTTATCATCTGTTGGTTACTCTGAAACCACGAAATCTCCTTCTGAGTTGCGCGGTGTATACCTTGACGGTGCTAAGGTTACCAAGATTCAAGATTCCCCAGCCTGCCCGAATGGCATCTGTCCTGGTCTCGGTAATGGGTTTTATCTACCGAGTCGAAATGCACTGTCGATCGATACCGGCGGTAATAATTTTTTTGTAAAGAAGGCTCTGGGCGAGTGTGCGACTCTTTCATCGGTATCTCAACACTCGCGAGCGTTCGCGTCGGCTGACAGCATGGAAAAATTATCCAGCTACATCATGTCGGAAACCAATCTGAGTGGGAGTTACAAGACGGCGGTGCTCACGGTAAATGGGTCGGTAGAAGCGATGACAGGCTCGAGCTCTGATATCACGACCACATTCCATTCGGAAAGTATGGACATTAACATCATCACGCAAGCAGTGGATTTTAAACAAGATTCAGCGTGTTTTAGTGAGAAAAACATCGACCCGCAATTCCTGAACAATTTTGAGTCGCTCGCGCAGATTGATCCCCAAAAGGTTGATAATGTGGCGTCCTGGCAGCCGTATGTGCAATTTCTGCAAGACCAAGGTTCGCATATCATGATGCAACAGCAGATCGGCAGCCGTTTTGAACAATGGGAAAGCTCGACATCCACTGAGTCTGACATTGAAAATTTGCTGAAGGCCAAAGCCTGTGCCGAAGTTGAGGGTATTCAGGCCAGTAGCGGCTGGAGTGTCAAAGGTTGCGCGGCTTACTCTACGGAGGAAAAGGAAAAGGCATTGAAGATATCATCAAAATCACTGATGTTGGTACTGGGTGGGACCAACGCCACACGCACTGCCCTGACGAAAGCCGTCAATGAGACCAACTTGGGTAACTTTATCGACAGCGCCGAATCGGGGGATCAGCCGGTCCGATTTATCTTCAAATCGATTTGGGATCTTCTCAGCAGTATCTACTCACCGGGCTGCGCGCACGATGGCAAGGGCAGCAAGGCGTGCAACAACTTGCAACGTGCCGTGAATCTGCAGGCCGCGTATGAAGGATGGACCGCCGTCGGTTGTCCCTTGACGAAGGACGTAAAAGATGGAGTATACCAGTCGATGAGAGTCGCTGGTGGAACCATATTAGGCATCAATAGCTACGAATGCATTGTGTCCAAGACCGGTTGCCGGTCAGATGATAGTTGCCACCTCGGTGGTTCCGGTTCGGTATGTTACTGTTATGGATCCGACTGTATCGATACCGGTGATCAGATCAGCGGAACCAATATGTTCCGCGACAAGGTGCGAGGTGATCAGTCGGGAAGCTACAACGAGGGAGTGAACAATTCCTGCTACTACAAGTTCATCGCACACTGTAATTGCGACACTTCTTGGAGTGGCGGATTGTCGGAACGTGCTATCTATCGCCAGTCGACACCGACGTTGCTACGCACGTTAATGACGAAGGAAGCGAAGCATAAGAGATAGTTCTATCCATAGGTTAAAAGGAAATTATTGAGAAACGGGATTGCTCGGGGTTGTTGAATAATTCAAAGATTAGCCGTAATTTCCCTATACCGCAAACCCTTTAGATTTTGATAGACACAGGCATCCCTAGGATGGTCATCCGGTTAAGGGCAAGGGCAGAAACCCATGCTCCGCCTTTTGTTGCGGCAATTCACGCGCTTTGAGCGTGTTGCCGAAGATGCGCTTGTGGCGTTGTACGGCAAGCTCGGCATAATTGCGTAGGCCATAGCCCGTTTGCTTCTGCCAGGCGATGCGGTCTTGCCGCCCGATGGCAAGGATGTGCCCGTCACGCTGGGTGTCGCCTTCGGGTGAACAGACCGCCGTCTTGTGCGGTGGGACGACAACGGACGCATCCGGCTGTACGACCAAGACCGCATTGGCCACCGGTTCGCCATCATAGGCGACGTCACCAATAAATTTGTCGAACGGGCTGTCCAGTTGGTCGAGCAGGTCGAGCACACCGTGGGGTCGCCGGTTTCCGGCATGGTCAATTCGCAAGCGATAATCTGGTGGTACTCGTCCACCGCAAGGTGCAACTTGCGCCAGGTTCGGCGAGCAACGACACGATGTTTTTCCTGTTGCCATTCATCCTTGCCGTACACCTTGAGGCCAGTGGAATCGGCGATGACGGTGCTGTCGGGTGTCATTTCTTTGGACAACTTGTGCCGTGGCAGCCCCGCACTTCGCTTGGACAGGCTGCTGAAATCGGGGGGGCTGCGATTGCAATACCTAAGGAAGCCCTGAAAAATTCTGATTTTTAGTTTCTCTGGTCATTTTCAAAAGACGAAGATGCCCAAGTAATAATCGAATTGGACATAAGTTCGATGTTTTGTGGCTGCGCCAAGTCATTTCAGCCATCATTTTGTGCTTTATGGACGCACCTCTCCTGTATCTGTCAGCAGAAACCTGCGAGCCATCCACAGGTTTGACAGGGCAAGCAGTGTTGTCAGTTGCGCCGTATTCTTCGCCAAACCACGAAAGCGCACTTTGGTGTAGCCAAACTGCCGTTTGATTACTCGGAAGGGATGTTCAACCTTGGCGCGAATCTTGGCTTTTGCACGCTCAATCTGGCGTAGAGTTTGATACAAAAAGCTGTTTTCCCGATGCTTCTTATAAGAACCGCGGCGTGCAGCAATCTGCCAGATTACTTTGCGACCCGCATGTTCGACACGCTTTTCAACACCGGTATAGCCCGCATCGGCACTGACAGTGCTTTCCTCGCCGTGCAGTAGTTTGTCGACCTGGGTAACGTCAGCGACATTGGCCGCCGTACCCGCAACGCTGTGTACTAGGCCCGATTTCTCATCGACACCAATGTGTGCCTTCATTCCGAAGTAGTACTGATTGCCCTTTCTGGTCTGGTACATTTCCGGATCACGCTTGCCTGACCTGTTCTTGGTTGAGCTGGGTGCATGGATCAGGGTGGCGTCAATGATCGTCCCCTGACGCAGTGACAGACCGCAATCTCCCAGATAACCGTTGATGACAACAAGAATCTTTGCCGCCAGCTCATGTTGCTCCAACAACCGGCGGAAGTTGAGTATGGTGGTTTCATCTGGAATCCGATCCAGATCAAGGCCAGCAAACCGGCGCAAAATCGTGGTCTCATACAGCGCTTCCTCCATGGCCGGATCACTGTAGCCAAACCAATTCTGCAGCAAATGCACCCGCAGCATAGACATCAGGGGATACGATGGGCGTCCACCTTCTCCACGCGGGTAATGCGGCTCAATCAATCCCAGCAATCCCTTCCATGGCACTACTTGTTCCATCTCTTTCAAGAACAATTCCTTACGGGTCTGCTTGCGTTTGTTCGAATATTCCGCGTCTGCAAAGGTTATCTGTTTCATAGGTAGGCTCTGAAGGTGGAGATATGGATATTTTGACAGATCGGCGACTATTTGGCCCTTTTTCAGAGTTTCCCTAAAGCCTTAGCCAAGGCGGTAATCAGGCCCTGGGTCTGCCTGAGCGGCAACCGGAACACCTGCCGGAGCATCAGGGCGACGGTGATCGCCATCGCCGAATATTTGAATGGTCGACCGCGCTTTCCGGTCTTCGGCGGGTGCCACCATGCCATCGCCTCTTCGCTGAAGTACAACGTGAAGTCGCCACGTTTCCTTAATGCGTCGTTATACTCAGGCCAATTGGTTACCCGGTACTTTGCTTTCCCGAACTTGTGGCGGACGCTTTCATTGTGTTTGTATGGCATGGGGTGACAGAGAACTGGAAAAATGACAGGAATCCTCACATAGTATAGGTTTGCTGTCAAAGGGTGAATTATTCAACAACCCCGCGTCAGATGCGGCGGTTCAAGTCGGCAGGGCAAGCGCAACGATTCCTGTCAGCCCATGCCCAGGTCAGTAACCTGTTCCGCATTAGGCATCGCCATCAAACCGCTACCGATTACCGGAATGCCAGAAGCCAAGCGTTCACCGCTTGGCATGAGGTAACTTGCGCATAATTAAGCGCCAAGTTTGCTGCCCCTTGCCCTTGTCCAAATATTACTTTCCGCACCCAATTTCTGGCTTTTGGCTTGATAAGTTGACAGTACCATTTTTCGATTGATTGCCACAGTATTTGACAGCCGAGCCAGCCCCCAGTATATTCAGAACTTATGGAGAAGGTGGTTTATTTTTCCTATACCCGAAACGGCTTCTGAAGGTACGGTAAAGGATTAGTCAACTTCCACAGCAATCATGCGCATTGCCCACACTCTAAATAATCCTCTCACATAAACCAACCATAACCATAATTATGGCAATATTTAACCGATTCTACCCGGTCGACTACTATGATAAAGAGTTTCCGGATATCTTCAAGGAAAAAGCTGAGGCTATTTGTACTGTATGTGCCGTAGGGCAGACATTTCTGAACAGTAAGATTGGCTCGTTGACCCCCAAAACCAGTGGTCATTATTACTACACCGAAGACCCTAGATACCCGGATGGTGGTCAGGGTACTCTGTGTTCTGATATCGCTTCGGAAACAGCTGTATGGATGACAGGGACTGCGTTTGCAATTGACGGAAGGACGTCGTTTATCTCAGCCAAGCACGTGGTGGAATCCGTACTCAGCGAGGTTGGTGCTAAGCCAACGGATTTTGCAAAGTTGAAGCTGATGTCAGGGTATTTCAGGAAGTCTTCCCCCAGTTCCGACTTTACTTATAAGATGCTTGATGTCACTGCCATTATTTATCATCCGGATGAGGACATCTGCATTATCTCGACCAAGCAGCCAGTCCAAAATTTCTTCACCAGCGCTCCTACTTCTGAACAGCGATCGCTGAAGGCTGGTGATATCATTCAAATGACTGGATACCCGCTTGGGCAGCCCATGAAATTTAGCCAGGGGAAAATTGCTGAAACAGATGGCGACCTGGAATATTTCCACGGGTGGATAAGTCTTTTCCCTGGTAACTCGGGAAGCCCGATTGTTAACCCCAGAACGGGCAATGTGGTCGGCATATTTGTCGCCGGACCTTCCGATACAGATTGGGCTATGAATACTAATTGCTACGGCTACCAAACCTACGAAAATGATATAAATCTGACGGCTAAGATCATTTATGCAGAAAACTTCCTGGAACTAGCTAGTCGCCCCTGAAAAACTGCATCAACCGAGATTTTCCATTAGCATGAATTTCGGTTCTGTCGCATTAGCTGTAAGAGTGCCGATTTCTAGTAAGTGGG
>NZ_JAHBZY010000004.1 GCF_019635155.1 Nitrosomonas sp.
GATGAGTAATTCGGATACATTCTGTGCTAGTTACGTTATGTCATTCCATGATGTTGTGAATTAGTTATACAATTTTAAGTTTCTCTCTTTAAGCATGCGATATTTAAGGAAAAAACACTATGAGCAATATTTGGTTTAAGGAATATTCCGTTGACTATTTAGAGGGTTTAAGAAATGCCAATATGGGCGAGCATATCGGTATCCGTTTTATTGAACTGGGCTCCGATTTCTTGAAAGGAAGAATGCCGGTAGATAAACGGACAACACAACCTTTTGGTATCCTACATGGCGGTGCTAGTTGCGTGTTGTCTGAAACATTGGGCAGTGTTTCGGGATGGATGACCATTGATCCCGAAAAATATCGCGCAGTTGGATTGGAATTGAATATCAACCATATCCGCGCAGTAACTCAGGGTCATGTAATTGGCATCTGTACACCATTGCATACAGGCCGTCGAACACAAGTCTGGCAAACCGATATTCTGGAAGAAGCTACCGGAAAACGCGTAGCTATTTCACGGTTAACACTAGCGATTATTGATCAAGGAACATTAAGTGCTCAAAAAGAACATGTGATTGTTGATAGGGTGTCACAAACATAACTACCTTAATGATTTGCCGTACTTCAGTGCATAATCGAATAGGCACCAAAGAAACTCATCTCAGTATTCCGTTAATAGGCGGCAAACCTTTCAGGTGCATATCGAACCATATCCTGTTCTAATAGTTTCAATTTCTCTTTCATTGAACTGCCGACAAATAACTGAGGGTCGGAAGGAGTCAAATTCTCAGATTGCTCACGCTGCCGTATTTTCTCAATGGCCTCGCTAAAATTCTCAATAAACTGATAGGGTCTATCTTCTATGCTCCTAAAAAGCGCTTCGCCAAAATAAGTATATTCGTTCTCATGAGTGCACCCAAAAGATGCTTTATCAGCAGCAGCTGCTGTAAGAATTAAACTATAATCATCCTGCAATGCATCGATAAACCCTCCCGAGTAACATGCCGAAATCAAAATGATACGCCACCGAATACCGGCATCGTCCAGGTAAGCCTTGATATCTTCAGGCCGCACATCATTGAGTTCGAGCGGCCACATATTGACTGAAAGTTCATGATTAATTGAGCCATGACTCGTCAGGTACAAAAGCACCACATCCTCTTCACGGTTCATCTTACTGCCTATATGATTCAAAGCGATTCTCAGATTTGAAGAAGATGCAAGCGGTATGGTATCAATGGTTTTCAGGTTATTGATTAACACCACTGAACGCCCTGATGCTCCCAGGCTCTTATTCATAGCACGCTGCACATGGCCGATTTCTTTCATAAAGACATCCTGAGCCGCATCGGAACCAAATCCCACAAAAAACAAATCTGTCACACCAACTTTACCAGGCTCGATAGGACTCAAGACGTTATTCAGTAATCTATATTGACTGTAATAAACATCTTCTTGATTAAGATAGTTCAAGTCGGCATTGATATAAGCATCCATTGTTCTTGAGTAATCAAAATCTTCATACCAAAAACTGAACGGTATATTGACCAAAGGATACGTTGCCCCCATCCAAAAGATGGCTATTAGAAATGCTCTGATTTTGCGATGATCCAACAATTGCAGCGCAAGATAAAAACAAACGAAAAAACTCCAGATGGCATAAATTGTGTACCCCATCTCCAGGAAAGAATCGGGCAACAGAGGCAAACCAACATAAGAAATCAGATATAGAAAAGGCAGAATGCTGTAGGCAAGCACCAGAAACAACAACAAATGCTCCCGATTATGCGTAATCTTTGACACCACGAACCCAACGAAAAGCACAATCAATAACTCGATACTGAGATAACTTAATCCAAACAAATCGAATATCGGTTGAGGGGTCAGCACATAGGAAAAAACCAGCGCGATTAAGCTGTAAAAAACCACGAGAAGAACCAATTGATTGTGCGTAACAATCGCTTGCGCTATTGCATCCCGGCGAAAGCCAAGCAATCGAATCCCGCAGAAAAGATTTTGAATGAATCCTTGAAATTCTCTAACGAATGTGGATTGTTTTGATTCTTTGGTGACACTGGCATATAAATCCATTTCAAACTCCGGCTCTCAATCTGCGAATATAGCTTGTTTGCTATTAACGACAAAAAAATCGATTGATAAAGTCAGCGAAGACACAATTGGTTTCTTATTGAATATTGAACAACTTCACCAACAATTCCAATCTTACGATTGGACCATGAAACAAATCTAAAGTTAATTCGGAATAAAAAAACAGAGATCTCTATCCAAAAGAGAAATCGATTCAACTTACTTCAGAAAAACTATTAAAACTATTTGGTCAATGGCCAGCCAATCAAAAGCACGGTAATAGTAACAATCCCTGCGACAATATTCATAGGTACCCCAACTTTCAAGAAATCGATGAAACGGTACTCGCCAGGACCATAAACCATCATATTGGTTTGGTAACCAAGTGGCGTAGCAAAGCTTGCGGAAGCAGCCATCATGATGGCCAATACAAAGGGAATATTGTTTAAATCCGCTTTTGCAGTGATTTCCAACACAATCGGCAGCATCAGCAGTGCTGCCGCGTTATTGGTAATCACCTCGGTTAAAAGTGAAACGGCAAGATATGTAAGAATTAACAGCAGCCAAGGCATTCCTCCACTAAATTCCACGATACCGCCAGCCAAGTATTTAGCCACACCGGTTTTTTCCAGCGCCACACCTAGCGCAAACGATGCCGCTATCGTCAGAATAACTGTCAAATCAAGACTCTTCTCGGCCTGGCTGGCTGAACAGCAACCGGTAACAATCATTAAACAAGCTCCGATCAAAGCAGCGTTGAGCATGGTAATCACCTCGAAACTGGCCAAAGTGACAATCCCTAAAAGGATGGCCCATGCAATAAAAGCCCGATCATGGCGTGGTGCTTCGGTATTCAAATCATTGATCAGTAAAAAATCCTTGTTGTAACGCTGACGCGTAACAAATGCCGGTCTGGCTTCTAGCAGTAACGTGTCACCCGGTTGCAGGATAATATTGCCAAGATTCCCCTTTATACGTTCACCATTGCGCGCCACGGCTAACACCGCTGCACCGTAGCGGGCACGAAAACGAGCCTCGCGAATCGCATACCCGATTGCCGAGCAATGCGGGGATACGACTGCTTCAACCAATCGCCTTTCAGGGTGCCTTTCGGCAAATGTCTGCACCTGTTGCCCCTCATCACTGGATGGAATAACACCGTTAATACGCAACAGATCGGAAATCGCATCGGTATCCCCCGCAAATACCAACCGATCTCCTCCTCTGAGGATTTCATCTGGAGAAGCCACCGCAAGTGTAGTGCCGTTTCTTTCGATTTCAACCAGATAAACTCGCTGCAAATGCCGGAGTCCGGCTTGTTCAACCGTTTTACCGACCAAAGGACCGTTGGGATCAATGGATACCTCGAGTGTAAATTCTCGCAAATTTGAGAAAACTTCGCCTTGTTTACGCTCGGGCAGCAATTTTGGAAAAAATAACCACATGAACAAGAAACCGGCAATCACCACAGGCAAGCCAACCGGTGTAATCGAAAACAAGGAAAAACCGGCTTCTCCGGTTAACATTTGATACTGACCGTTCACAATCAGGTTGGTACTGGTGCCGATCAACGTCACGGTGCCGCCTAGAATCGCTGTGTAGCTGAGCGGTATCATCAGCTTGGAAGGTGAAACTCCGATTTTGCGTGACCAACTGTAAATCGCCGGAATCATTGTCGCAACAACCGGTGTGTTATTAAGAAAACTACTTAAAAATGCAACCGGCCAGAACATCCGGTTCAACGCGGCACGCGATGTTTTGGGCCGGCCTAGCAATATATTGACCAGCAAATCGATTGCGCCGGAAGCATGCATACCGGCAGCAACCACGAACATCCCTGCAACCGTAATCAAGCCTGAATTGCTAAAGCCGCTGAGTACATCACCACTTTCTAATATTCCAGTTACACTGATGATCATCAACGCACCGATCATGATTAAGTGTGGGCCGATTCGGGTAAAAACCAATGTCGCCAATACCGCGCCGCACAAACTCAATGTAAACCAGCCTTGCCATTCCATAGTCTTACATTCCGCGCAAAGGTACCGAATATACAACAAACACCATATAACCAGAAATAATAATTTATTATAATGATATAGAAACTGATTATAGATATATCACGTCCCCAATGGATTTATGCAGATTTTCTTGGCAATCCGGTAAACTGATACGATAAATTTTTTGAAGCATTCAATATCACCCAGAAATATTTAGAAATCATGCGAAAAATACTCTGCACCCTGTTACTTGGCTTCATCATGATTCCTGCATACGCGCATCAGCATATCCGTCCCGGATTATGGGAAGTCACTACCCGCTCCGATCTGCTTGCACTGGTGCCGCACATTCCCGCAGAACATATGCAACAGCTCAGCGAGCTCGCCCGGCGCTATGGACTAAAACTACCCAAAATTGAAAATGGCGCCGCCACTTCGCACATTTGCATCACCGAAACAATGGCCAACGAAGAAGCTCCTGGGTATTTCTTCGAACAACGTTCCGGCTGCACCGTGCAAAATGCCACCCGTATGGGCAATCGTTATCGATTGGAACTGATTTGTAATAACCAGCATTTCCAAGGAAATGGAACCGCCGAAGGTACTTTCATCAACCCGGAAAATTTCACTGGCAGCACCGAATTTGATAGCACCGTTAGCGGCACACCGGTACATGCATCGGCACAAACCGCCGCACGTTGGATCGGCGAACGCTGCACCACAACCAAATCATTACTGTGAAATTTAATTTCATCGGAATAATAAGCAAATCGCTGCGGACGTAAAACAGCCTATCATTGTTGCTTTCGTTTGGTTAACTGAGAGGTGAACACAAAGCGTCTGCCATGGACCGATACCGTTCTATAAGAGAACACTAACAGGCATTCCCGTTGATTGATGTTTTATGGATTAGCTCTATTCTGTTTAATCATCAAAGACGTACTCGCATCCGATGCTTTCAGCAATACCGAATAATTCGCGTCCACGGTCAGCATCATGCCGTGGTTGACCATCACGCTGGCGGGTTGCGGCGGCGCGCATTTACGTTCACTTTGCAAATCCTCGTCGACGTTACACACGACGTCGTAGAGTTGCCGTACCATCGCAGCTTCTGTTTCGGGAATTGCTGCATCACGCGACGATGGGCTTTTGTTGCGGCCGCCGGTCAGACTGCGGAAGTAACCCAATTCACGTGAAACTACGGTATCGTCGATTTCAACCCGGTAAACGATGCTTCGGCCATTGGGCGCTGCTTCGCTTTTGGTATACAACGACGGATTGACTTGGGTGTAGCCTTGCGCTTGCAATATTTCCGGAATCTTGTTCGGCGAGGTATTGAGCGAAATGCCGACGATCTTGATTTCAGCCAGCAAAGCAGTTTTCGAACCGGCGGCGGCTGCGATGCCATGCGCCGCCATTAAGCAAATCGCCACAATCATCAAGACACTCATTGATGTTACCCTCGTTTTATAGCCGCTATATTGCAGTCGCTGTTTTTTCATGATCGACTCCTGAATTCATTAATGCGCATGTTCTCCCGGCGGCGGCATGATTTCGCCTTCCTGATTCAGTTGCGTGATTTGCAAAGTCAACGCACTGATGTTTTGCCAGCCGAATCCCTCGAATTGTGCCACCCAGCGCGCACGCAGATAACCGAAACGATCGGTCAGAAATTCCATGTGCTGCGGGAACATCCCTTTACCCGATAAATCCGGCACGACACGGACGCGCCGGTACCACCAATAAGTATCCTTAATCTCCTGCCAGCCTTCGGTGATGATCGGGAACGGCGCGATCGCGGTGATCTGCTGCAATTGCTCGTCGGTCAACGGATGAATCGGTACCGCCAGCAGTTCGGTATTGAGCTCGCGGAGCTGGTCATACGCGGCAGCGAGCTGAAAAAAGCGGTCTTTCGCTTGCGGCCAGGCGAACAGCACCAGCAGCACATTTTTTTGCAGACGGAAATCCTTCAGATTGCCGCTCGAACCGTCGCTGGCGGAGTAATTAAAAACCGGGGATGCAATGGAAGGTGTCTCCGGAACGATCATAGTGCCCAGCAAACGTGCATCAAAGCCGCGCGACATGGCATGCAGAAAATTGATTAAATCCCAGCGATCTTCTTCGGATAATTTGTCCGCGAATCCCGGCATCTCGGTCCCCGGTATGCCATGCGTCAACTGATGATACACATTACCGATCGTATATTCCGCGGTATGTTCTTGAGTCAACAAATCGGTCGGATCGCGCATATCGGGATCGGAAACCGGCTTGGTACCTTTACCTTGCGGACCGTGACAGCTGCTGCAATGCTCCGCGAATAATTGCGCACCGGCGGCAATGGAAATCACATCAATCGGCACTGTCGATTTCTTATACGTTTCCGGATATGCCTTGACTGCCAATGGCGGCAATGCCAGCACAAGCGCACTGATTCCCAGCACACCCGGCATCAGGATTTTCAAGGAATAACCACCGATATTTTCCCTAACCGAAAACCAAGCTATCGCAATCGCAAGCGTAAGCAATGCCAGACCGAACCATACTTTTTCCTGCACATCCGGTAATTCCCAAGTCGCATCTATCGAAAAACGGAAGGGATACGGCCAATTCTCAATCATTGTATGCTTGGCTGGCAGTGTATTTGCCAAAATTGTCGCTACCAGCACCAAGATCAACGCCAATATAAACTCGATACGCACCCACCGATCTAAATGCACGATGCTATCGTTACGCTGTTGCTTCTGCTCGGATGTCAGCTTCGGAAGCCAATGGCTGCGCGCCTGATTCGCAATGATCAGAATAACAAAAAGAATCATAATCTTGCCATTCAGCAACCAGCCGTAAGGACTGGATACCAACGTGTAGTATTTCTCATCGACCAAACGGTCAGTCACGATCAAGCCGGTAAACACAATCAAAACCATCACAGGCAGCGCAACTACAGAAAATTTTTTTAAATACTCGATCGCAGTTTGCATTGCAGTTCTGCCAAGATCTTGGTGCAAATTCAACAGTATCAGCAAGAACGCCGGCAACGCGCCAAACCAAATCCCTGCCAGCAAGATATGAATGGCATATGGCGCGACCGCTTCAAACGACATCTCATCGGCGCTTGAATGACTCATCAGAGTACCGGCGACAAGCGGTAATGCCGCAATCAACGCACACAGCATATAGTGCCAGCGGGTGCGATCCACGCGCTGTATCGCTATCACCGCACATAACAGAATAATGGCAAACAGTTCCCTGGCTGCCCAGATATGACCAATTTGCGTACGCTGCACGATTTCCATCCATGCGGCAGGATTCAGCACATTACCTGCATCACCGGTAGCCTCGCCGGCAGTCGTCGCCAAAATACCGATCAGCCCTACAACGGTAACCCCGGCCAGCCACGGAAAAAGATTTTCCAGTTTTGCCATCCAGGGTGTTTCCTGAATGTTTTTTGCTTGCCAAATCATGGCAAGAAATACACAACTGCCAAAAACAATTAAATTGGCCGTTAATTGTGACCAGCGAGCTATTGCAGCAATGATTTCAACCATAGTTACTCGATAAAAACATTAAGGTTATCTCGATAATACTTGTGAGGTTGATTGCAACTGGAAATGAACACCAACCAAACCAGCGGAATATGCAGGATTTTCCTTTTCGGAATCACGTTCGAAAGACATTTTACCTTGCACCCGCAGATATTAAAATCACCGATCCACAATTAAATGATGATACGCTGAGAACAAACTACGTGAAGTCCGAGTAACGCACAGCCACGCATTTTGAAATACTCAAAGCTACAATCAGCCCGGCAATTCACTAAGCGCTAGCGCCACAGTCGCAGTAAAATAACCGCAACAAATCTGATTACTCAACTCAAGGAGCACCTATGAAAACTGCGTTAGTCACTGGCAGCAACCGCGGAATCGGACTTGAATTCGTGCGCCAATACGCCAGCATCGGCTGGCGTGTTTTCGCTGGCTGCCGCAATCCAGCGGCTGCGGATGCGCTTAATCGCCTTGCAACTCAATTTCAGGAACAGATTCAAGTATATACACTGGATGTCGCCGATCACCGGCAAATCGAACAATTATCGCAAACACTAGCCGATCAGCCGATTGACTTGTTGATCAACAATGCCGGTGTCTATCCACCGGATCGCGGCGATACTTTCGGTAAAACCGATTATGAAGCTTGGCGACACGCATTTGAAGTCAATACCATGGCACCACTGAAAATGACCGAAGCGTTTATCCGGCACGTATCTCGCAGCAAACTCAAAACCATCGTCACCATTACCAGCAAAATGGGCAGTATCGCCGACAATCGCGGCGGTGGCAGTTACATTTACCGTTCGAGCAAAGCGGGCGTCAATATCGTTATGAAAAGTTTATCGATCGACCTCAGTTCACAAAAAATCATCGCCGTCGTATTGCACCCTGGCTGGGTTAAGACCGACATGGGCGGCCCCGGTGCATTGATCACTACCGAACAGAGCGTCACCGGCATGCGCCGCGTGATCGATAATCTTACACTGGCTGATTCCGGTAAGTTTTATGCGTTCGATGATCAGGAAATACCGTGGTGAGATCCGAAACTGATTAACAATTTAGCATATCAAGTAGTCAGGCAATCTTTCCACTTCGGGGATGTAAAATTGCGATTGATCTAAAATTCATCCTGTTAATGTTAATTATCCTAGATTGATTCGCATGGCGATGCGATGACGAATTTATATTGTGTAAATTCCCAAATCAAAATACAATTTATTTGTAAAAATAGTCACAAAATTTTTACATTAATATTTAATTTCCGCCTTAATTTTAAAAGGAAAATAAGAATGAAATCATCTTCACTAGTGACAACTGTGGCTATCGCAACCTTGTTTTCGATAGGCGAAAGAGTAGAAGCCGCACTGGTTAATCTCGGCCCAGGTTCTTTTACACCCGCGGCTACAGCTATTGACTTTTCTACACCGGGTATCAACGGTTCAACCAATCCAATTTACAATTTCACCGGACTTCCTGGAATTGGTGACATAACTGTCAGTTTTGGAGGTCACTTCGCTGGACAAACTATAAGTGGTGGCTTCCCCAATACTATTACCGGTACCCCAACTGGTCCTCTGAGTCTAGTGACGGATGATGGGTATGATGTATTTATTACCGACGATGGCGCCCCAGGTGCAACCAGTCCGATATTATCCGGTTCACCAACATTTAATGGTCCGATTTCGATTCTTTTCAGTACCCCAGTTGCTGCTGTTGGATTGAAAGGCGGATTCTTTGATGCAATCGGTGGAACTACGATTGAGGCCTTTAATGGAAGCGGTGTGTCATTAGGCTCAATTACTAACAGTACACTGGGCTTTGAGTTTTATGGTTTATTCGATAATACAGGTAATAACATTTCAGGTTTATCATTCTACATCACCGGTGATGAACCAGCAGGATTCGAAATTGATGACCTCACATTTGGGTCCGCTTCTGTAGTCCTAGTTCCAGAACCAGAAACCTATGCCATGCTACTAACTGGTTTGGGATTATTAGGATTTATGGCTTATCGCCGGAAACAAAACGCTTGATCAAATCGCGAGACTTTAGACTAGCAATTGAGTTCAGTTAGCCTAAAGCTATTATTTTTATTTGAAGAGAATTCAATAAAAGTAAATTTTTATTACAAATCAAGTCATTAACATAGATTCTGATCGATCAATCCCGCTCATAGAGCGGGATTTTTTAGATGATAAGTTCAAGCCGAACCAAGGGACAGTTCCGATAGCACGCTTTTAGGATTCTTCAAACTGCGCTCGGCAATCCGCAGTTTATTCAATAAAATTGTCAACTGGAAATAAAACTGATCGCTGGCAATCATTTTCTGCCATTCATCACCATCCGGATCATCTTCATCGAGGTTGCGCCAGAAAAGGTTGCAGAAACTGCGGAAAGAAACCGGTTGCCCTGCGAGTAATTCAGCTTTAATGGGTTGATCAATCCAGCGTTGCCGTCTCTCGATCAATCCTTCCGCTCCACCGCATACGACAACAGATAAATAATCGTATAAATCCGTTGTACAGCGGAGTTCCGGAAATTTTCTTTTATGAATGGCGCTGGCAATCAACTTTTGCAAAGCAATGGTTGAAACTTTAAGACTCACGCCTGTTTGCAATATGTATATTTTATCGAGGCACATATATCAATTATTTAGTTAGTAACAGCCGTAGCTAATGAGCGATTCGATTAAGAATCCTAATTAAGGTTCATTATTGCCGAAATAACCTCAAAAAAATACCCTGCACTCAAATCAAGTGTTAGCAGTCAAGTAAGCAATCACTTCATCATCGCTAACTTGCGGAAAATCGCTGTAGAATTGCCCCACTGCATAAAAATTGGTGGGAGTCGACAAGCAAACGATGCGATCCGCTTTGTTGTGCAATTTCTGCAGGGTTTCAGGCGGCGCCACCGGCACGGCACAGATCAATTGTGCGGGATTCCGGTTACGCAATGCATGCAATGCCGCGATCATGGTTGAACCGGTTGCCAGACCGTCGTCAACGACAATGACGATACGTCCTGCGGGGTCGGCCGGCGAGCGTGCGGGTGTATATTGCGTGCGTCGCCGCCGGATCGTTTCCAGTTGAGCGGCCACTTCCTGTTGGATATAGTGGTCATCCACTCCTGCTCTGGTGGTATATTCCGACAAGTAGACCCAACCGTTTTCATCCACCGAGCCGATGGCGAATTCGGGATTACCAGGCGCACGAAGTTTACGCACCAGAACCACATCCAGATCACCATGCAGTTGTTCGGCGATCAATTTTGCCATCGGCACCGCACCTCGGGGAATCGCCAGCACTAAGGGGTGTTTATCACGATAATCAGCAAGTGCTTCTGAAAGTTTTGCGGCAGCAGCGATGCGATCGGCAAATATCATCAATTTCTCCTTGAATTATGTTGCATGGTATGACTGATCAGTAAACGTAGTTGCTGCAACGGCCGGGTATTCAATACATCCTTTTTCTCCAACCAGCCACGCCGTGCCTGACCAATACCAAAACGCAAATTAGTAAAGTCATAGACGCTATGTGCGTCTGAATTAATGCTAATCAATACCCCTTCTTCCTTCGCTAGTTGACAATGCGTATCAAGTAAATCCAATCTCTCCGGATGCGCGTTCAATTCCAAAAAACAACCGCGCTGCTTAGCCTCACGGATAATGCTCAACATATCGATATCGTAGGGAGCGCGGTGTTGCAGCAAGCGGCCTGTCGGGTGTGCCAGCAGCGTGAAGCAAGGGTGTTGCATCGCACGTAATATGCGTTCAGTCTGTTTGGCACGCGATAAGTTAAAGTTGCTATGAACCGCGCCAACAACCATATCGAGTCGTTCCAACGTACTATCCGGCAAATCCAAGCGACCATCCTCCAGAATATCCACCTCGATGCTTTTCAGTATGGTGATTCCTTGTAACTCGGCATTTAGCGCATCAATCTCATCGCACTGCTGCATCAATCGCCGCGAATCGAGTCCATGCGCAAATGCCATTCGGCGAGAATGCTCGTAATCGCCAGATATTCAAATCCCTGAGACAAACCGGCAAGCGCCATTTCCCGAAGCGAGTGATGACCGTCGGTAGCTTTGGTATGCACATGCAGATCACCGCGTAAGTCATTGCGCTCAATCAGTTGCGGTAATTTTCCAGATTTGGCAACCGCGATTTCGCCACGATTCTCACGCAATTCCGGTGGAATGTATGCAAGACCAACTGCGGCATAGACCGATGCTTCGGTTTCACCGGCGATGCAAGCATCATTGCGGAACACACCGTACTCATTGATCTTCAATCCTTGCTTTTGCCCCAGAATGCGGATAGCGATGTTATGTGCTTTCGATCCGGTAAAATAATGCAACGCCGCGCCGTACGATTCTTCTTTGACCACGCGCAAATCGACTTGCAAACCGCATTTAAGAATGATGCTGGCGCGCGTCGTACCCGCGGACAGGATATCAGCCACCTCATCATAGCCGGTAAACCGTTGAACAACTTGACGGACCACTGCAGCTGTCGGGGCTGTAACCAGCACATCCAAATCGCCCACTGTTTCCCGCATACGCCGGTAACTGCCCGCAACGGTTACATGCTGCACTTCCGGGATAGCGAGCAGATATTTTTCCAGTGCTTCCGCATACTGCGCCGCAACCGCCAACTTGAATCGCTGCGTCTGATTGGCATGCGCTTCGATCGCTTGCAGGATATTATCTTCGATTTTCTCGCCAAATCCTGGTAAAGCCCGGATCCGACCATCGCGCGCAGCCCGATATAATTGTTCCAGTGTTTGCACGTCAAGGTCATGATACAGTGTCTTGACACGCTTAGGCCCGAGTCCGGGGATTTTCAGCAGATCGGTAATCGCAGGCGGTAATTCGGTATGTAATCGGTCGAGCAGGCGGCAATGTCCGGTGGTGACAATTTCCTTGATCTTTGCCGCCAGATCATCGCCAATACCTGGTAATTGCGTCAGATCCATACCCTTTTCCAATAAACGGGATATTTCTTGAGGCAATTCACCTACCACCCGCGCGGCATTGCGGTAAGCACGGATGCGAAACGGATTAGCCCCCTGGATTTCCAGCAAATCGGCAATTTCCTCAAAACCGGCAGCAATATCGG
Organism: Nitrosomonas sp.; assembly: GCF_019635155.1. Classification (GTDB taxonomy): domain Bacteria; phylum Pseudomonadota; class Gammaproteobacteria; order Burkholderiales; family Nitrosomonadaceae; genus Nitrosomonas. The sequence goes on from NZ_JAHBZY010000004.1 coordinate 12,754, forward strand.
CATTATGCTTTGGCATGCAATCCTCCATTTTTAACTGTATTGCCCTAATCACCGAACGAATTGATCTAACGCAATAAAACCCCAGATTAATACATCCGGATCAGTAAAACTACTACAATAAAAATACATACAGTCAACATAGAGAAACATGAGTTCTTCATATTTTGAATATGGTGCGGACATCGGGATTATCGGCCGTGGCCTGACCCTCGAGCAATCATTCGAAGCCGCAGCGCATGCGGTATTTGCAGTCATTACCAATATCGAAGCAGTGCAGCCGCTGACAAGCTTGGAAATCGAATTTGAAGAATCCGATCCGGAGTTGGCACTGGTTGTTTGGTTAAATCAAATCCTGAGAAAATCGCGCGACTCCGGCATGGTATTCGGTCACTTTTATGTGCATCGGGAAAACAATCACTGGCATGGCAAAATCCTTGGGGAACCGTGGCGGGATGGACTGGAGCGCGGTGTCGAAATCAAAAGAGCGACATTGGCCATGCTATCGATCAAACAAGCCGGGCCGATCTGGGAGTCACGTTGCGTGGTAGGTGTATGAATAGTAAATAATTACAAGTGCTGTAACGATGGAAGCCGCCTTACCAATCACCACGCGGAATACTCCGCATTCTGTTGTCCTCGAAAATTAATCAACTGGTAGTAAGCAATTCTTACGTAATCAAAAAATCGCGCAGCCAATAAAATGATTCGCATCGTTCGGCTTGTCAATGCTTATGCAAAAGCTTGACAAAATTATCAAACGGAGCAAGATGAAAGGCGTGTAATGAGACGAGGAAATGGTTGCCGCTTGAGCACTCGAAATATAATTTTCTGTTCATAATTAGCCAATCACATAAAAGAAAAGGAGAGCATGATCATGGGTACTCAAAGCATTCATCCTGATTACCGTCAAATTACTCGCCACGATGCTATTTTTAAGGAACGCGTGCACGATTCCTATAAAATCAAAGAAAAACTTCCTGAACCGACCGTTTGCCCGCATTGCGACGCGGTTTTTCATAACGGACGGTGGCAATGGCTGGCGGCACCCGCCAATGCGCACCAGCATAATTGCCCGGCGTGCCAGCGCATACTGGACCACTACCCGGCTGGCTTTATAACCTTGAAAGGGGAATTCTTCCGCAGCCATCGCGATGAAATTCTGCATTTGGTGCAAAATTTTGAGAAAAAGGAAAAATCGGAACACCCGTTGCAACGCATTATCTCGACCGAGAAGCAAAATGATTCCTTTTTAATTACAACCACCGATATCCATCTGGCGCGCGGTATCGGGGAAGCGATTCATGATGCGTATCAAGGCGAATTGGATTTTCACTATAACCAGGCTGAGAATTTACTGCGCGTGCATTGGTCGCGCTAAACCACCATACTTAAAAAATAAAGGAGATTGCTATGACCGTCGGCGAAATTTGCAACCGTGAAGTAATTGTCATTCAGCGCGACGAACCTGTTGTAGAAGCAGCCAAACTGATGCGCCAATATCATATCGGTGCTGTCATTGTCATTGATAAACCCAGCGGTTCCGCAATTCCGGTCGGCATCGTTACGGATCGCGACTTAGTCGTGGAAGTACTGGCCACCGAATTGGACGAGGCGGTTATTACCGTCGGCGACATCATGGCGCCAGAGTTGTTTACCGTGAAAGAAAGTACCGCGACGCATGAAGCGATCGAATTTATGCGCCGCAAAACCATCCGCCGGCTGCCAATCGTTGACGATGCCGGGGAATTGGTCGGAATCTTGACGCTGGATGATGTTTTGGAAATACTCTCGGAAGAATTGCTCGATCTCGCGAAACTGGTACGGTACGAACAGAAGAAAGAAACACGGCATCGCCGGTAAGCGATAATTCTCGAATCCGCCGGTTGAATGCAGCGAACCGGCGGTTATCCGGCCTCATACTTCAAGAGATTCCCTCTTGAATTTCCAGCGAAACGCTCAATATTAAAGTCAATTAATGATCTTTAGAGATGCGTATTATGGAACAATCTACCGCCACTCCGCTCGAATTGCCCACCGACGTTATCGCTTTGGTGCCGATGCGCAATGTCGTGTTATTTCCGCATGTGTTAATGCCGATCACTGTTGGCCGGACAAGATCGATTGCGACCATCCAGCATGCATTACAAACGAAAACTCCTATCGGCATTGTGTTGCAAAAAGACGCCACAATCGATGAGCCGGCCCTCGAAACGCTATGCTCAGTCGGAACGATCGCCAATATTGTCAGACATATTGCTTCCGAAGACGGAACGCACCATGCCGTTTGCCTCGGCGTCGAGCGTTTTCAGATCGAAGAAATAGTCGATGGCTATCCATTCATCGCCGCTCGGATAAAACGACTTCAAGAAACAACAGTCGTTACCACGCAAATTGAAGCACTAACGCTGCAATTGCGCGAACGCGCAATCGAAATTTTGTCGTTACTGCCGGGAGTACCGGCCGAATTGGCGCACGCATTGCAAGCGACACGAACACCTTCCGATCTGGCCGATATTACTGCCAGTCTGCTGGATACCGAGATCAGCGAAAAACAAAAATTGCTGGAAACGATCGATACCGAAGAACGTTTGCTGAAAGTCCTGCAAATTCTCACGCGGCGCATCGAGGTACTGCGACTCTCGCAAGAGATTGGCGAGCGCACAAAAGAACAAATGGAAGATCGTGAACGTAAGTTTCTGCTGCGCGAGCAATTAAAAGCGATTCAGAAAGAACTCGGTGAAGACGGCGAGAACGATCAGGAAATTGCAAAATTACAAAACGCGATTGCCACTGTCGGCATGCCCAGTGATATCGAAGCGCAAACCCGCAAAGAATTGCAGCGGCTGCAACGGATGCCTGCAGCATCGAGTGAATATTCGATGCTGCACACCTATCTTGAATGGATGACGGAGTTGCCGTGGCAGCTACCGGAAGAAAAACCGATCGATCTCCACGTCGCACGCGAAATCCTGGAAGCCGACCATTTCGGATTGGAACGCATCAAGCAACGCATCGTCGAATTTCTTGCGGTACAAAAGCTAAAACCGCAGGGCCGGGCACCGATCCTGTGTTTCGTCGGCCCGCCGGGAGTCGGCAAGACTTCACTCGGTCAAAGCATTGCACGCGCATTGCAACGCCCATTTGTCAGGGTGTCGCTAGGCGGTGTACACGATGAAGCGGAAATGCGCGGCCATCGCCGCACTTATGTCGGCGCCATGCCGGGCAATATCGTGCAAGGCCTGCGCAAGGCCGGTGCGCGTAATTGCGTGATGATGCTTGATGAAATCGACAAAATGACCGCCAGTGCACATGGCGACCCGTCCGCGGCATTGCTGGAGATCCTCGATCCGGAACAGAACTCGACGTTTCGCGACAACTATCTGGGTGTGCCGTTCGACTTAAGCCGGGTGATTTTTATCGCCACCGCCAATGTTATCGATAATGTTTCACCACCAGTGCGCGATCGTATGGAAATCATCGATCTTCCGGGATATACGCAAGAAGAAAAATTACAGATCGCACAGCGTTATCTGGTGCAACGTCAGAGTGAAGCCAACGGCCTGCAAACCGATCAGTGTGCGCTAACGCCCGCCGCCCTGCGAAGCATCGTCGCCAATTACACGCGCGAAGCCGGTGTGCGTCAATTCGAACGGGAAATCGGCCGGGTTATGCGGCATGCCGCATTGCGTATCGCGCAAGGAGAATTGCAGCAGGTGCAAATTAACGCCGCTAATTTGGGCGACATCTTGGGGCCGGAAAAATTCGAACATGAACTGGCATTACTGACCGATATGCCCGGCGTTGCAACCGGCTTGGCTTGGACGCCAGTCGGCGGCGATATACTGTTCATTGAAGCCACGCGCGTGAATGGCAGCGGCCGCCTGATCCTGACCGGGCAGCTCGGCGATGTCATGAAAGAGAGCGCACAAGCCGCGCTCACGCTGGTAAAAGCACGCGCCAGCACTTTGAATATTCCGGTATCGGTATTTGACGGTATCGACGTGCATTTGCACGTCCCAGCCGGCGCCATCCCGAAAGACGGGCCGAGCGCCGGCGTAGCCATGTTCATTGCCTTAGCTTCATTATTCACCAACCGGACGGTGCGTCACGATGTCGCCATGACCGGTGAGATCAGTTTGCGCGGCTTCGTATTGCCGGTCGGCGGCATCAAGGAAAAAATATTGGCAGCGCAACGCGCCGGTATTCGCAAAGTGCTGCTGCCAGCACGAAACCGGAAAGATTTGCACGACGTCCCCGACACAACACGTCAGGCGATGCAGTTTATTTTTCTGGAAACCGCTGATGATGCTGTCCGGGCAGCGTTAAATCCAATCAACAACTATGCCGCCGCGGCAGACCTGATGCTGGTTTAACCGGTCGTTGAAAAACTATCCGCAGTGCCGCTACGGTGTTAAAAGCCGTAGCGACAATTTGCCGCATTGTAGTTTTATTCTTCATCAGTTACATTGAATGACAAATTTGGTTTCAATAATCATGCAATATTGTTGTCATTTGCCATTGCTATCCTTGATTAACGCCAGATAAAAGGAGTTAATACCATGCGATATCCCGAAGCACCAATCCACGTTAATGCCGTCTATCAGCCCAAACGGCCTGAAAGCAATCCGCCAATCTATGAAGCGGGTCAGTTAAGGCGCGCAAAAATGCATGCGGCGCAATTGATTGAAGTCTTGGACGACAAGAAAGTCCTGACGCCTTCCCTGTACCGGTTGCTGGAAACCAGTATTATCCTGGAAACGACCGATTCGAAAATTCTCGCCGGATGGTTAAAACGAACACCTGCCGCGGTTCGATCAGACCTGCAGAAAATATGCGTTTCGCTCGCAAGCTACTGACAGATCATAAAAAAATGCATTCGATGAAATCGATGCCAGGTCAAAACAGGTGAAACGGCGCAGTTTTAATGAAAAATCCCCTGAATAACATGTTATTCAGGGGATTCGACGAAAAGACAGGGATTTATCTAACCGGCTGCTTACGCAACGAAAAACCTATCAAACCGACTCCGATGATTAGCATCGCGTAGGTTTCCGGTTCCGGAACCGCGCTGACACCGATCACAAAATCATCCCAATCGCCCAGTTTCTTAGAACCGGCACTATCGTTGTACCCCAGCACGTAGTCGTATACGACCGAACCGACCAGCATGTTGGTTCCAATTAACCCGATCGAGGTGTTTTTATCCCAATCGCCGCCATTGATGGCGAATTTGCCAACAGTGCCTTCAAACTCGAAGCTGAGCGGACCGGTGACACTTACCACGGAACTGACCGATGTTCCAACCGGATTGGATTCAAGTAACTGATGACCGCTCAACAAATCATGAAACTCATCTTTGAATGTCGACTCTTGACCCAGATAGGTATAAGTAACCGTCTGTGAGCCAAATCCCGTGAAATCGAGATGCCCCAGACTGACCATAGAACCGACCGGCAGCGTCGCAAACCCCGGAACATCAAATGCTTCGGTTCGTTTAGCCGTATCCGTCTCCACAAACACCAGTGCAGCATTGGCAAAGCTTGCGCCAAGCAGCAACCCCGCAGCGACGATTGTGGCATAGTAAATTTTCTTCATGCTTAATCTCCGAAAAAGTTTATCGAAAAAAGTAATTCAATGAACGAATTACTTTTACCCTTTGCTGAAAAAAACCAGCACGACTATTTCGAACGATCAACCACGAGAGTTTAGATAATTTTTGCCCTATCTACGATTACTATTTGAATAAATAGCTATTTTGACGAGTTACAATTTTTCAAAAGATAGAATATTCTGAGAGATTCTCACAACCAGCGGCGCACCGAATTCAAGTAATTGATATAATCGTCGCCAAATTTCGATCGCAATACTTTTTCCTCCGGAATGATCTGAAAACGATTTAAACACCATACAAACAGCGGCAACAGCAGTAGCGGCAAACCATTTTCCAGATAAACATTCCATGCCGCCAGCATCAACAAAAACCCGACATACATCGGATTGCGGCTAAACCGGTAGATCCCGTGCGTTACCAGCGAGGTCGATTGTTCCGGTGCAAACGGATTGGCGGTTGTCCGCACGGCAATAAACGTCGCTATTCCGCACGCTATCAATCCAAATCCCGTTAACCATAACGCCAGCGGAATCCACGCCTTACCCGGAATGACTATCGCAGCCCACGGCGCCAGTTCCGCAGCGCCCCACATCAACCCGGCAAACACCAGCACCAGCACCGCCGGGGGAATCTTCAATTCGAGACGATGCATGAGGTTCCTCATGAAGAAGCACGCTCTTGCGAAGCAGCGATTTGAGCCCTCCGCGCCCATTTCCCCCAGAAATAACCCGCCAGCATCCCGAACAACCAACTCAAAACAACCAGAATCGGCAGCAAATGCGATCCGCTGGTATCGCGGAATTGCATCATCAGCAGCCCAAGCGGCATCGCACCAATCACCAATAACATCGCCGGCAAAACAGCACCGCTACTCCAATACGAAAGCCCATAGGACAATGCCGTAAAAAACAGCAACGCCAGAACCATTTGAACAGCCCAGGAGATACCGCTCCACAACAAACCGAAACCGAGAAACGACAATAAGAAGCCGCCACCAAGAGCAGAGATCCAAATCAGTAGATTTTTCCCTGTAGTACGTTGATCCAGTTCATTTTGCATCGTCATTACCATTGAATGTTTACTTAGATTGGAGATTCCAGGTCAAGCTTATTGCAGCTTACATTGAAGCGATCACAAAAAGTGAAAAAAACGGGAGCATACGCTCCCGTTTCGGGTGAAAGAATCAATGTTTATTATACGACTGATTCTTTTCTACGACGCACCATGAAACCCAATAAACCTAGACCTGCCAACAACATGGCGTAGGTTTCAGGCTCCGGAACCGGTGGCGGTACGCCAATTCCACAATCGATTCCGCACGATAAACGATAGATACTGTCTGCAGCAACGAGGAACAATGTACCATTAGAAACATCGGGAGACGTATAGTCGCCCCGTGTTCCGCCGGTTGCAATCAATGTGCTGTCACCTGTCACCGGATCAATTAAAACGACATCGCCAGAATTCATGTTTGCAATAATGCTGCCATTAAGTGCATCATGACTGCTAATCACGCCCGTACCATCAACGCCGAAACCGAAACCTGGGGAATACGATTTTATAAAATCACCGGTCGCTATATCATACGCACTGATATTGCCTGAAGCGACATATGCAGTAGTGCCGTCTGGTGAAACCGACACGCCATCTCCAAACACACCTGCGTTAATCACACGGAAAGAACCTGCGCCACCGTCGGCCAAAGGATCAATATCGATCAAACCGGAACCGCTGGTTGCAATGATGTGACCATCGACAGGATTACCCCACATTCCCAGGTACCCGCTGGTCGTAACGCCAGTTAGTTCGTGATCCACCGAACCATCAGCGGCCATTTGAAAAAATGGACCATACGCTTTTCCACCAGCCGTCGCATAACCACCGGTAAAGGTGAATGAAGGTACGGACGCAACAGCATCGGCCAGCGTCTGATTATCGACATCATTGAAAACATAGCGTGTACTGGAACCGGCTACATTCACCATGACATGGCCGCTGGCTGCGTCCATTGCGACACCGAATGGGCCACTGCAGCAACCATCGTAACCCGGGTTAGTCGATACAAATTGTGACAGCGTGAAACCCAAAGCTGTACCGTCAGCTGTCAGCGTCAATGCAGCATGAGCATGTGTAGTGCCCAGTACACTTAAAGCAATGAGCACCGCACGGTGATTTTTCTTAAAATTAAACATGTTATTTCCTTCTGGAAAAAATTAAAAATATAGACCCCGTATGCTATTTATTTTTAGGAACTGCAGGTGCATCATATTCTCACAAACAAGCAATTATCCTGGCGTTCCATTTGCCTGGTTAAAAACCAGTAAAAGTACATTTCTAGAATGTACTTTTGGAATTATATTTGAAATAAGTGAAAAAAACGGGAGCATATGCTCCCGTTTTGGATGAAAGAATCAAAATTTATTATACCGCTAATTCTTTTCTACGACGCACCATGAAACCCAATAAACCTAGACCTGCCAGCAACATGGCGTAGGTCTCAGGTTCCGGAACCGGCGGTGGTACGCCAATTGCACAATCGATTCCGCACGATAAACGATAGACACCTTCTAAAGAAGTGAGGAAAAATGTACCATTAGAAACATCGGGAGAAGTATAAGAGTAATTCGGTATTCCGCCGGCTGCAATCATATAGGCCCTGTATGCTATTTATTTTTATTAGGAACTTCAGCGCCATATTCTCACAAACGAGCAATTATCCTGGCGTTCCATTTACCTGATTAAAAACCAGAGAAAGTACATTTCTAGAATATATTATAAAGTATATTGAAAATAATACAGCCCGATCAAAAATTGCCGCTCCCAGAATCAAATATTCTTGTTCCTACAGAGAATGGTCCCAATCGTCGTCGGTTGTTTTAACAGAAGCTCTCGGCTCACTCATTGTCTTATGTGAGCGAGAGCAAGAGAAACCGATCCAGAATAAAGAATCTATCCGAAACTTAAGGAAACGCTGATTAATTGATTGCACGAGCGAACGACTTCGTTGCATAGCACTCGTTCCATCACCTATCTTGTTGATATGTCTAGGTTGTTACGTTCCGCGCACCTCGCGCTTCATCTCGTTCGTCGAATTAATCAGTGCTCCCTTAACTTCTAAGCTCTTTGCAGTCGACTGCCATTCGATCGCGCAATGAGGAAAAAACACGAGTAATCCTAGCGGTCCGATCGCATCCGCAACAACCCGATCCCTAAAACCGCCATCGTAATGGAAACAAACGGATTCAGCACATTCAACAAGGCGTACACAGCGTAATCAAGCGTCGGCACACCCAAGGTTGCGGCGTAGAAAGTCCCGGCGGTGGTCCACGGAATCAAACCGGTGGTCAGGGTCGAGCCTTCCTCGACCGAACGCGACAGCACCGCCGGGTCCAGGTCTTTTTCGCGGTAGGCATCTTTGAACAGTTGGCAATTCAGGATGATGGAGATATACGCTTCGCCCATCGCCAGGTTCCCAGCCAGGCCGGATGCAATGGTGGCGGCGATCAAGCTGCTGGTACGGTGAATCGCGGTGATCATTCGCAGCAACAGCACCCGCAGAAATCCGGCCTGGTGCAAAATGCCGCCGAGCGCCAATGCCATGATCGACAACAGCAATGTCCAAGCCATGCTGTACAAGCCGCCGCGTCCGAGCAGTTCGTCAATGCTGGCAATGCCGGTATGCCCGGGTGAGTTCAACCACAGCGCATTGAGCGCATCGACGCCGTCCTTGCCCTGATAGCCGATAGCAATCGCCAATGCCAGCAGGATACTGCACGACATGCTGACTTCGGCGGCGTAACGCTTGATGCTCAGGCCGAACATCAACACCAGCGGCAACAACGTGATCCACCCATCCAGCCGGTAAGAACCCGCCAAGGCATTGCGGATCTCGGTCAGATGCTCGTCGGGCAAATGGTTTTCGCCATATTGCAAGCCCCACACGGTAAAAATAATCAGCACAATGACGAAGGTCGGCAGCGTGGTATAGAGCATCGAACCGATATGCCGGTATAGATTCGTGCCCGCGCTCATTGCCGCGAGATTGGTGGTATCCGATATCGGCGATAGCTTATCTCCGAACGTCGCGCCGGACACGATCATCCCCGCCACCAGCGGCAGCGGAATCCCCATCGCATCGCCAATCCCGATCAACACCACGCCGATGGTGCCGGTCGTGCCCCAGGATGTGCCGGTCGCAACCGACATCAGGCTGCATAACACAAATCCGGCTGTCAGGAATATACCGGGATCGAGCCAATCCAGGCCGAGATACAGCAAGGTTGCGATGGTGCCACTGTGCATGAAGCTCGCGATCACCATGCCGATCAGCATGAAAATATAAATCGCCGGCAACGCTTTGGTGATGCCGTCATTCATCATGCCGCGGATGGCGGCAAACGAAAATCCCAGAACACGCGCGTGCAATCCGACCCAAACCAACGCCAGAAAAATCAATGCGTGCAAACTGGCTTGGAACGCAAACAACCCCAGCGAAATCAACAGCAACACGCCACCGAAGCACGCCGCCGCTTGCCAAAAAGACGGCAACAACTGTGTTGTTGGTAATTCTTCTAACGCTGATCGTTCACCGCTCATCGATACCGCCTAGCTTTGCGCATCGCTTTCAAACAATGCCAGCCATTCGCCATAGCCTGCCGCTTGCATATCCTGCTTGGCGATGAATTTCAGCGACGCGGAATTGATACAATAGCGCAAGCCGGTCGGCGCCGGGCCGTCGTTGAATACATGACCCAGATGACTGTCGGCATAACGGCTGCGCACTTCGGTGCGCGGCATCCACAGCTCGTAATCGGTTTTGAATTGCATATACTGTTCGCTGATCGGCCGGTAAAAACTCGGCCAGCCGGTGCCGGAATTGAATTTATGCACCGACGCAAACAGCGGTTCGCCCGATACAATGTCGACATAGATGCCTTCGGCGTGGTGATCCCAGTACTCGTTCCGGAAAGGCGGCTCGGTACCGGCGTGTTGCGTAACCTCGTACTGTAACGGCGTCAATGCTTGTTTCAGAGATTCGGAATCTTTTTTAAGGAAACGCTGATTAATTGACTGCACGAGCGAATCACTTTGTTGTGCGGTACTCGCATCCTCGCCTATCATGTTGACATGTCTCGGTTGCTGCGTTCCGTGCGCCTTGTGCTTCCTCTCGTTCGCCGAATTAATCAGCGTTTCCTTAAAATGCTCGGAAGGGTTGTTGCTCATTGCATTGCTTCCTTTACTAACACTCAAAATTAATCATGAAATTTACCGGTACCATTTCTCATCTGTCGCAAAAAGGCCTGGGAGTCGTCAAAAACACCCAGAACAACTTGTCGTATTTCGTCTATGGCGCCTGGCCGGGCGATCACGGCGAATTCGAAGTGATCGACAAACCGCTCAACAATAAAAAATTCGCCTACGCCAAACTCGTTCGGCTGCTGCAATCGTCCGGTCAGCGGCAAACGCCGCCCTGCCATTATGTCACGGCGGAAGATCATGCCTGCACCGGCTGCCCGTGGATGATTGCCGATTATACAAGCCAGCTCGAACAAAAACGCAACCGCGTGGTTTATGCGATGCGGCGCGTTGGATTCGACACCGCGCAACTGGCGATCAGTCACGTCCATCCATCGCCGAAACAATTGGGCTACCGCAATCGCTGCCAAATCAAAACCGACGGCATGCAGCTCGGCTTCGTCTCCGAGGATTCGCATCAAATCGCACCGATCGAGGATTGCCTGGTGCTCAACGATGCCTGCCGCGCATTGCTGAAATCGGTGCAACAACAATTGCCGAATCCCGAGTGGCAAGATGGCTTGACACAACCATGGCATTTTATCGATCTGGACGACGACTTGCAGCCGCAGGAAATCGCCATCGACCACAAGCGCCCCTTCAAACAAGGCAATACCGCGCAAAGCGAATGGATGCAAAATTGGCTTGAAGAAAAACTCGCCGCCCGCCCGCTTGCGGCCAAAGCGGTGGAGCTATTCTGCGGTTCCGGCAATTTCACGTCGATCATCGCCACATCGAATTGCACCGAAGTGCTGGCGTACGAAGCCGACGCCACCGCGATCGAGCAATTGAAAGCCCGACATCTTCCCAAAGTGAAACCGCGAATCGCCGATCTGTACGACCCGCGCATTTGGAAACAACTGCAACCGCAAGCCGGCAATGCGCAAATCCTGGTGCTCGACCCACCACGCGCGGGGCTAAAAAAACATCAGGGATTCTTCGAGTGCTTTAAAGCATTGCAGGCGATTTACTACATCTCCTGCAATCCAGAAACCTTCGCACGCGACGCCTGGTTCTTTTGCCAGCACGGCTGGACCATCGACGACATCCAGCTCGCCGATCTGTTTCCGCATACGTCGCATGTCGAAACGCTGGCTGTGTTCAGCAGCGATAGTGCGGTCGGTCGGCTCCATCGCCCAACAAGTACAGGGATTCGAATGGAAAATCTGGACGATGACTGAGCAGAGTGCTTTATAGCAATTTTCTGGCGGCGCGGTGCGTTACGGTATGATTTATTTAAGAAATGAGTCATAATTTTGCAAATGATGCATTTATTTTTTAAAACAGAATAATAATTAACGATTCCCATAAACACGTGGCAGTTGGCTGTATCTACAAAATTTTGAACAAAGTGTCTTATATATTACGTAAGGGAGCATTCAAATGATGAAACTATGCAAGTCACTTTGTGTTTATACCGCACTCATCCTTATTGCTGAACCGATATTTGCAAACCCATCTCTCGGTGAACGTTATCCAGGTCCTTGGAAAGAGGATTTCAATGTTGATATTACAAAGGCGCTGGTGACGAAAGGAATCAAAGGATGTGGCGAATATAAATACCGCCCCAGCTCGCTCAATCGAGACGAGTATCTTGTCCATTGCACACACGATGGTAAACGTTGGTCGGCTTATCTGGTATGGCCGAAGATAAAGGAAATAATGGGTCCCTATGCGCCAGACCCCTCGGTTGAGTAGATTCCCTAGCTAGTTGTTCCCAGCCGACGTTATATGTTTTTTTAAGTTAAGCACGGTAGGCCGAGCTGTCGAAAAAAACCCAACACGCAATGGCCATGATTCACAGGTACACCCAAACCTATCCGTTTTGTGCATGTCCCATACTAAATCCCCTACAATACGTTCGTTTATAAGCTTCCCTGAAAAAATCGCGATATGACTCTGAAACCCGATAGGCAGTACTCCCCCGCTAACGTGGGCTGGCGCTTCGACAATAGCTACGCGCGGCTGCCCGATTATTTTTACGCGCAATTGTGCCCGGTGCCGGTGCGTGCACCGCAAGCTGTGCTATTGAATCACGCATTGGCGGAATCGCTGGGGCTGGATTTGCACGCGTTATCCACCGAGGAAGCGGCAGCTTTGTTTGCCGGTAACGCCCTGCCCGACGGCGCGCAGCCGATCGCGCAAGCTTACGCTGGGCATCAATTCGGCCATTTCACCATGCTCGGCGACGGCCGCGCGATTTTGCTCGGCGAACATTTGACGCCGGATGGCAGACGTGTCGACATTCAATTCAAGGGCTCCGGGCAGACGCCGTTTTCCCGCCGCGGCGATGGTCGCGCTGCGCTGGCGCCGATGCTGCGCGAATACATCATCAGCGAGGCGATGCATGCGCTCGGCATTCCATCGACGCGCAGTCTGGCAGTCGTGACCACCGGCGAACAAGTGCGGCGCGAAACCATGTTGCCCGGCGCGGTGCTGACGCGCGTCGCCGCCAGTCATATCCGCGTCGGCACGTTCGAATACGCGATCGGACACGGCGGCAAAGAAGCCGTGCAGATTCTGGCGGATTACACCCTTCAGCGCCATTACCCGGAATTGCAAGCCAGCGAAAACCCCTATTTCGCGCTGTTAAACCGCGTCATCGAGCGGCAAGCGGCGTTGGTTGCCCAATGGCTGATGGTAGGTTTCATTCACGGCGTGATGAACACCGATAACACCAGCATCAGCGGCGAAACCATCGACTACGGCCCGTGCGCGTTCATGGATGCGTACAACCCGGATACCGTGTTCAGCTCGATTGACCAGAACGGCCGTTACCGCTACCGCCACCAACCAATGATGGTACAGTGGAACCTCGCGCGCTTTGCCGAAACCTTGTTACCGTTGTTCGACCCATCACAGGAGCAAGCTGTGGCGATGGCCGAAACCAGCATTCGCGCATTCCCGGAGATTTACCAAACACAGTGGATCGGCGGCATGCGCAAAAAATTGGGATTATTCACCGCAGAAGACGGCGATAGCGAATTGATTGCCGACCTGATCACCTGGATGGATCAACACCGGACCGATTACACCAACACCTTCCGCGCATTAGCCGAACCGGCATTGCCGCAAGATGCGATGTTTCGCGAAGCTGGTTTTATGGAATGGCATCATCGCTGGCAGCAACGGTTGGTCCGCCAACCGCAACCGGCGTTCGAATCACTGCAACTGATGCAGGCGCATAATCCGGTCATCATTCCGCGTAACCACCGTGTCGAAGAAGCGCTGACAGCCGCAACCGAACAGGGCGACTATACGGTATTACAACACCTGCTCGCCGCGCTGGCGCAGCCCTACGAAGATAACCCGGAATACTTCGACTACCGCACCCCGCCCGCGCCGTCCGAGCGCGTTTATCAAACGTTTTGCGGAACGTAAAACCGCCGCATCTCACCACCAGAAAGGAAAACAACCATGCCCATCACATTGAATCACACCATCGTGCCGAGTTTCGATAAAGTCGAGTCGGCAAAATTTTACAGCCGGGTGTTCGGGTTTGAGTACGTCGGTGCGTTCTCGCACTTTATCGTGGTTCGCGTCAACGGCACGCTATGCCTGGATTTCGACAATAAAATGCAATTTGAGCCGCACCACTATGCGTTTAAAGTTTCGGAACGCGAGTTCGACGACATTTTCGCGCGATTGCAAGCGGAGAAAATTCCGTACGGAAGCGGCCCCGGCAGCGCTGACGACGGGACGATCAATCACAATCACGGCGGCCGCGGTGTGTATTTCCGCGATCCGAACCGGCATCTGCTGGAAATGCTGACAGCGGATTACGTCATGCCGACGCCATAATTCGATCGAAGCCGTTTTTTACAAGAAATGACCGATGCGGTCATTCAAGCAAATCATTTTCACGGGCAATGCGTGCGAGGTCGAGCAAGTTGGTCGCACCGGTTTTTTGCATGATCTTTGATTTGTGAATTTCCACGGTACGATGACTGATTTCCAGGAAAGATGCGATTTCTTTGTTGGTGTGACCTTGCACCGCCAGTTGCATAACCTCGCGCTCGCGTCTTGTCAGCTTGACCAGGCTTGAATGAACCACCTGATGACCGGTGGCATCGCTGATACGTTTTTTGGCTTCGGCAAAAGCAGCGCGCACGCAAATCAGCAGTTTTTCGCGGATCACCGGCTTGGTGAGAAAATCGATCGCACCACCTTTGATCGCCCGCACGCTCATCGGAATATCGCCGTGTCCGGTCAGAAAAATGACCGGCAACCGGATCTTGTTCCAAGTCAATTCTTCCTGCAATTGCAAACCATCCATGCTAGGCATTTTCACATCGATAATGATGCAACCGAAAAAATCCGGCCGGTAGGCATTCAGAAACATTTTGGCATTCTCGAATGATTGTACGTATATACCCGCTTGTTCGATCATCAGCGTGAGCGAATCCCGTACTGCCGCATCATCATCCACAATATAAACAGTCGGTTCCTGCATCATTAAGACTCAAGTGGTAGCGTGAAATGAAATTTCGCGCCTGTTTCGGCGTCGGCGTCTATCCATAACTGGCCGCCATTGGCTTCGATCAAGGCGCGACTGATTGCCAACCCCATGCCGATACCGGTCGGCTTGGTGGTGAAAAACGGTTCAAAGATCCGTTTCACCAGACTTTGGTCGAATCCCGGACCGTTGTCCTGCACGATTACTTCGGCCATCTTTTGTTCGTCGATGACTCCCATCCGGGTGATAATTGTCAGATCAGGTGAATCCAGATTGCGCATCGCTTCAATCGCATTTCTGAAAAGATTGACCAGCACTTTCTGAATTTGTGTTCGATTACAGCGCACTTCCGGCAGGTTGTCCTGCAATCGCAGCACTGGGTGGAATCTGCCGTAACCATCGTTGTAGACGACATTTAACGCCTCATAAACGATTTCAGTCAAGCTGGAGCGTTCGGTCACCAGTTCGCCTTTCTGCAAAAAGGCGAGCAGCTCGTGCAGACTGCGCCCGGCACGCTGCGCCTGTTCCACACACCCTTCCAGCGCTCTTTTTAGATGACTATAGCTAGTACTACCGCTGTCCAGCGCATGCAACACCACTTCGCTGTATGCGGATATCGCGGCCAGCGGCTGATTAAGCTCGTGCGCGATCGCGGACGCCGTCCGCGCAGCCACTTGCTGCTTGAGGATGTTTTCGGTTTCGTCGCGATGCAGTTGCAATTTTTTTTGGATTTGTTTTTGTTCGGTTACGTCGCGCGTCACCCCGATGAGACGATTCGGATGCCCGAACTCAAAATAAACACGTCCGTGCGCCGAAATCCAACGCTCCATTCCATTCTGTGGATTAACAATGCGGTATTGCGCCTTGAATTCGCCATTGCTGGTTGGATCCATCGCTTTCTCAATTGCCAATCGTCGCTCTTCGCGATCCTCCGGATGAATCGCCGCCACAAATTCTTCGTAACTGACGGTTTTTTCGGAATCCCGCCCCCATAGCTTGCGCATTTGCTTATCCCAGTAAATAATATTACGCTTGAAGTTGTAGTCAAAAATACCTAACCCCGCCGCCTGCTTTGCCAGGCGCAAACGCTCTTCACTGATGCGCAGGGCTTCCTCGGTGTCCAGCCGCCGTCGCGCGGCATTGAAGATAATCAGCACCAACAATTGCTGTTTCTTTCTGATCGGACTAAGGCTGATATCGAGTAATATTTCCTTGCCGTCACGATTCTGCACGATTAATTCGTTACCTGCGCTCATGGCACGCTTCGCCGGGCGTTTCAAAAAAAGATCCTGGTAGTAGCGATACTGTTTCCGGTAGCGAGGCGCGATCAGCATTTCCACCGTTATACCTTGCAATTCACTATCGGTATAACCAAACAGCCGTTGTGCTGTGGGATTGACGACCGCGATGCGGCCCGCGTCATCTGCCAGAATCATGGCATCCGCTGCGGCTTCGAACACTGTCGAGAAAGCTAAGCCTCTCACTGCACTATTCAAATGTTTCCCTCATCCATCAATTCATAATTGAAACGCTAAACAGCTTACGACAGAAATCGACAATTTACTATCAATTTGTTGATACGTAAGGGTTTGTACTTACGTGTCCGCCCGGATATTTCCTTACGGGGTTCTCTTGTAGGATTTGCCCGGTAGGAAATGGCACCGGTTGCTTCAACCGGGATGCGCAGAAAATTTCTGCGACCGGCGGCTAGCAATTTTCATCTGGCGGTGTGTCGTTTTCACTCGGGGGAAAGATGATTAATTGCTTGCGCAAGCGATCTGCTGTGTTGGATAGCACTCAAAAACTCGCCTATCTTCATGATATGTATCGTTTCTTGCGTTCCATTCACCTTTCATTTTATCTCGTTCGGCAAATTAATCAGGGTTTTCTTAAAAAGAAAGATTTTTAACTGTTTGGAGAAACACGATGAACAAAAAAATTTTCATAGGCGGATTGACGATGGCGGCTTTAACAATAACACCGCACAAATCGCTATTGAGCGATCCACTGAAAATGGCTTCGAAACCTGCGGTGCAGCAAGATCAAGCACGCAATACTTTAGTTGTTTAACCTGTTACGTATAGAGGAATTCCATTATGTCTCTTTCCAGTCTTCTCGTACCGGCGATTCTGTTTTTTGCATTGGGAATGTTTGCTTGCCTGATCAAATCCGATCTGAAATTCCCGCCCGACATGCACAAAATGATCGTCATTTATCTACTCATCGGTATCGGACTTCATGGCGGTAAAGCGCTTGCCGGGTCCGATATGGCATCCGCGATACCGGCGGTCTGGGCGGCGCTCGGATTCGGCGTCGGCTTGCCGATTGTCGCTTACGTGATTTTACGTATGGTCGGTAAAATTGATCCGCTCAACGCCGCAGCCATTTCCGCGCACTACGGCTCAGTCAGCGCCGGCACCTACATGACCGCGGTTGCATTTCTCGGCGGTATCGGCGTGACGTATGAAGCTTATCCGGTGATTATGCTGGCAATCATGGAATCGCCAGCGATCATGATCGGCCTGGTGCTTGCCGGGTATTCCCGAAAAGTCATGGGAGGCGCAACCAAAGCTGACAAAGGAATGTATAAGCACTTGATCATCGAAGCCTTTACCAACGGCAGTATTCTGCTCTTATTCGGCTCGATGGCGATCGGCGCTGCCGTCTCGGAGGCCAGCTATCATAAAATCGAACCGTTCTTTGAACTGATCTTCATGGGCGCATTGTGTATCTTCTTATGCGACATGGGTATGGAAGCCGGGAAACGATTGTCGGAATTTAAGTCTGTCGGCATTTTCCTGGTCAGCTTCGGTATTGTGATGCCGCTCATCGGTGCAGCCAGCGGTCTGTTTGTCGGCCACTTCCTGCTGGGTTATTCGGTCGGCGGTATCACGCTGGTCACAGTGCTGGCCGCCAGCTGCTCGTATATCGCCGTCCCCCCCGCGATGCGCCTGGCGGTCCCGGAAGCGAATCCGTCGTTCTATCTGACGCTATCGCTCGGCTGCACCTTCCCGTTCAATGTCGTAGTCGGTATTCCCATGTATTACGCCGCTGCGCAATATCTGCATGCTACTTACTACCCCTGGTAAGCGGCGCGTCAGCCGGTCGGGGTCATGGCTGTAAGCCGCTTCGGCCTGCTCCTGATGCTTTCCTCCTTTAGCAACAGGAGCACACTTGCGGCGGCGCTGACCTCCGGTGCCGCCACAAGTTATCAACACTTTCATATCCGATTACCACATTATTAGTTATGGAGATACATCATTATGTTAGAAAAGGAAATATTGAAACCCATGAAGCGAATTGAGATTGTCATCGACGAAAACTCGCTGGATGATCTGCTGAAACTGCTGCGCGATGCCAATGTACGCGGTTATACCGTCATTAAAAAAGCGGGAGGACTCGGATCGACCGGCGAACGTAATCCGGACGATTACGCGCTGGAACTTCCCAATGCCATTATGGTGCTGGCCTGCGAAGAAAACCAGGCTGCAAGAATCATCAGTATACTGCAGCCAAACTTAAGAGACTTCGGCGGCATGTGCCTGGTCACCGATTGCCAGTGGGTCATGGGGCCGGCTGCTTCGTATTAAACACCAACCGCAACATACGTATACTTATCTTTCAATCCTCTAAATAAATCCTGGCTGCATTCAGCCAGGATCACAAACACGCTAACCATTCGCAGCATTTTTGTGACCGGATTCTGTCACTGTATCACAATTGCAACAACAAACAATGCAGCAGCAATTAGACAACCCAATGATTAAACGATACAATTAATATTGATCCAAGATAGATATGGGTTTGCTCTTAGGTGTCTGCACGTATTTTGCACAGAATTGCATCCATCTAAGTGTTTGCACGTATTTTTCCAGTAACGATCGCCCGGTAAAATTTTGATCGATTCACCCGGATTCTCTTTGGCCAACTACTACTTGTTAAGTGCTCGCGCGTATTTTTCCAGTAACGATCGCCCGGTATATTAGTAAAAACTGATTAATCCCCCGGATTTTCTTTGATCGATTACTTACTTAACGAGGAAATAGAAAATGTCTTGGAGAAAATATTACTTGATGAGGAAACAAAAAATGACTTGGAGAAATATTCAATACACCTGTTGGCTGGTATTTTTCTGCATCGGCTGCGTGTTATGGAGCAAGTACCTGTTAGCTGCCGAACCACCGAAAACAGAAGCTCAGAAGAAAGAAGAAGTTCAGAGCAATAAAGAATCACCCACAATTATCAAGATTAACAATCCGCTCACCAGCGGCACCAGCACACCTTTCAGCGCTCAGGAAACACCGGGGCACACTCGTTTCGACTTCGACAATCTGACAAAGCTGATGGAAGAGCATAAAACACCGCTAGCCGCCATGGCGCCGGATTGGCTTAATCTCGCGGTGGAACATCGCACGCGTTACGACGTGTTCGATAACGGTTTCACCCGAAGCATACCGGGATTCAACGACCAGATTCACCAGCGTACCCGTTTCTTGATGGAAATCAAAAACATCATCGATCCGCTTAAGTTTACTCTTGAACTGACCGATATCCGCGCGCCGATGGCTAAATATGGACAAGATCACTCGCCTGTTTTCGCCAACCATTTTGATTTCACGCAACTGCACCTCGGTCTCCATAGCAAAGATTTTCTGGGTACGGGGTATGCCGCGAAATTTGAAGTCGGACGTTTTATGATGGATTTAGGCGAAGCCCGTCTGGTAGGCGGACACCGTTGGGGAACCTTCTCGCCTGCGTTCGATGGCTTGCATTTCATGGTCGGTAACGAACAGGAGAAATGGAGCTTGCGCGTCTTTGGCGCTCGTCCGGTTCAACGCGATCCAAACTCTATGGATTGGAACACACCTGAAACTTACTTCTCCGGCGCTCAAGTCACCAATCGCGATCTGCGCTGGGCCAACTTCGACGGCTACTTCTTTCAGTTGAACGAAGGTAATAACCTCAGAAAACGCAACTTGTCGACCACCGGCTTCCGCTTATTTGCCAAGCCTACGAAAAAGAGCATGGATTATGAAATTGAATCGATGTATCAATTTGGTGATACCCGCGACAAAAGTGTATTCGCTCATCGCCACCACGGAGAGATTGGGTATAGTTTCGACACGGCAATGCCTCTGAGAGCTGTTTATTTATTTGACTTTTCGTCAGGTAACCGCGATCCGGACAAAAACTTCGATATTCTGTACGCAAAACGCCGCGTCGAATATGGTCCAACCGGTATGTTCGGACCTTTCTTTCCGTCCAACTTGTTATCGCCTGTCGGCTTTCGCGCAACGCTTTTACCTCTTCCAAATGTCAGACTCATGATGTCACATCGTGCCTACTGGCTGGCTAATAAACACGGTGCTTATGTTGGTAGCGGCTTGCAAGACCCGACCGGCCGCGCCGGCAGTTTCCTCGGCAACATGCTCGATGTCAGTGTCGGCTGGGATCCGCAATTCAGTTATCTGAAGCGCGTCAGCTTCGATATCGGCTATAGCCATATCTTTAAGGGGGATTACTTCAATAAAGTAGCGGATGGCCTATCGGCTGATACCAATTATGGCTACACCATGGCAACATTTAAGTTTTAAATAAGCAAGTATCCGGGAAGCACTGATCGATACGCACAAACATCGAATGCAACAAATGGTAATCCATGCTGACAAACGAATTTCCGTACCTCACGTTGTTTGCATAATTACCCGATCTCAGTGCTTTCCCGGAGTTGTTTCTCACATCCGATAACACAACAATTCACGTCTTAGTGAATCGTTCTTCGATTTAGTAAAGTACGATAGAACCTTTAATAGTACTTTACTGTTCTAATAAGCAAGACGGAACTAACCCGCATAGAGGCTTGGAGCGACGCATTGCATCAGAAACGTTCCCGGTCAACCATGCGGTCAGTCTCTCAGTTTATCGCTTCATTGCATTTTTTTAATTGAATCGCACTGCAAAATCCCATTCACGCAAAAATGTGAATACTTGATCGCAGTATTCTGCTACTTTGATGGATATTTAAAGTTTCCGGGCTTCTCATCAGGGAATCAACAATGACTGAATCAGAATTAAATACTCAGAGAGTGGTTAACGTTAAAGCGGATTCGCAAGAAGCCCTAACGATCAGCCGGGTTGTGTATCGAAAAATTCTGCTACGCTTGTTTTTAGGATGGTTGTTTCTCAGCCTCACGATCGGCGGCATTGTTTTATGGTTGGAGATTTCCCGTTTCCAGCATTTCGTTTACGAACTTGCGCTAAAAGAATCTGCAGTACTCAGTCAGGCATCCACTTTCGATCTTGAGCTATTGGATGCCTCGGCTTCCAAATCCCTAACCCGACAGGCACAACAACTGGTGAATCATAATTTCCTTGTTGTTGAGCTTTATGATCGCAACAAACAGCTTAAGATTGAAGCATTCCGTCAAGGGCAAAAAACGACGGAACACTGGACAAACCTGCATCGTCATACATTCCCGGAACGGAAAGAGTTCTCTCATGAATTTCACTTAATTCAAGGTAAATTGCTGCTCGTTATCTTGGTTCCGATTCAAGGCTCTCAGCAATCCCTCGTCGGTTATTTCGAAGGGATTTACCAGGTCAATCAAGAAACTCAAGACACGATCACGAATGAGCTACTGCGCACGCAACTATTTATAGCCCTCGGTATTACCTTTACCACCTTCCTGATGTATCCGGTCATCCTGATGCTAAACCGGGAATTGATCAAGTTATCGACTGATCTTTTAACCGGAAATCTGGAGTTGATGAACGTAATGGGTTGCGCCATTGCAGAACGTGATTCCGATACCAACAGCCATAATTACCGGGTTACTTTTTATGCGCTACGGCTTGGAGAAGCAATCGGGCTCTCGCGCGAAAACATTCTCAATCTTATAACCGGCGCTTTTTTACACGATGTCGGCAAGATTGGAATCCGCGATCCCATTCTGCTGAAACCCGGAAAATTAACGCCGCAAGAATTTGAAATCATGAAGTCACACGTCACGTTGGGTGTGGAGATTTTAAAAAAATCAAGCTGGCTGGTCGGTGCCTGCGATGTCGTGGAATTCCATCATGAAAAATACGATGGTACCGGTTATCAAAAAGGACTCAAAGGCAAAGAAATTCCCTTACATGCGCGAATATTTTCCATTGCCGATGTATTTGATGCATTAACCTCCAAACGCCCCTATAAGGAATCATGGACTGTCCACGATGCCATTGCCTCGCTCAAACACCAGGGTGACAGCCATTTTGATCCGGAATTATTGGATGTTTTTGTGACAATGGCGCCAGACCTTTATCAGGAAGTCAACGCTTTCGACGAGAACGAAATGATCATTATGGTGCAACGCTGCATTACACATCATTTCCTGGCAAACGCAACGCAAGCCAAGCCGGCTCGTAATATAGCTCGACTTGAATAAACTTTCCTATTATTGCCGCTCTGACATGTGATGTAATATAAACGCATTCGATCCTCATCAAGAAAGAATAGAATGATGCACATGTTCATTGAAGATTTTCTTTGCGGCATTCGAACCCGCGGCTGGCTGTTCGGTTTATTTTTGACAGCTTGCCAGTTACAAAGCAGTCAACCCATTGAGCAACCAGTCGCTTATCCTGCGAACAAAGTAATCCTTACACCCGATTCACCCAAGCTCGCATATATAAAAGAATCTGCGGTAGAGCTCGTGCAACGGCCGATTATGGCGCCGGTAACCGGGAGGATTGTCTATGATGAAACCCGCACCAGCCGCGTCACCTCTCCCATCTCAGGCCGTGTAGTCGGTGCTATCGCAGAACTCGGCACTTCTGTACAAAAAAATGATGCATTGACAGAGTTGGATAGCCCTGAGCTAGGACAAGCACAGTCGGCTTACGCAAGCGCATTGTCCGAATTTAATCTGGCTGAGCGGACATTTGAGAGAAAACAAAGCCTTTATCAATACGATACCATTCCTCTTAAAGATCTGGAGCAGGCCAAGGCTGATTTAGCCAGAGCCCGCAATGAATCGGAGAGAGCTCGTCTAAAGCTCGCCAATTTGGGCGTGCATACAATGCGCCTCGACGATCATTTCGTTTTGCGCGCGCCCATTTCCGGAACCATCGTGGAACGCAACATCAATCCAGGTATGGAAATACGATCCGATCAAACATTGCCGCTGTTTGTAATTTCTAATTTAAGCCAATTGTGGGCGCAAATGGATATTTTTGAGAAGGATATCGGTTTAATCCACGTTGGTGCGCAAGTGCAGGTGCAAGTACCGGCCTATCCTGACAAGCGATTTCCTGCGACGGTCAGCTACATTGGACAAGTCGTCGACGAAGTTTCACGTACTGTGAAAGTTCGCTGTGATCTGCCGAATCCTGGAAATCAGCTACTACCTGCCATGTTCGCAGCGATCGAAATACAAAGTAAACCGGAAGATCTTGCAATTGTGGTGCCGTTGACAGCCCTATTTACCGAAGGGCAATCCGTCTGGGTCTATGTCAACCATGGCAACTATCACTATCAAAAGCGATTGGTCAAAACAGGCCTACGCCTCAAAGATCGCGCGGTCATCCTGGATGGATTGAAACCAGGAGAACATTTGGTGACTGACGGCGCGTTACTGCTACGTGCTGAACAAAACTTTCAACATCAAAGCAAAACAACCTTGCAATGATCAATCAAATTATTGCATTCAGTCTGCAGCAACGGCTTTTTGTCATAGGTGCAGCGATACTGCTAATTATAGTCGGTGTCGTGTCTTTTGAACGCTTGCCGGTACAAGCTTTTCCTGACGTACAGAATGTATTTGTACAAGTCGTGACTCAATATCCCGGCCAGGCTCCGGAAGAAGTGGAAAAGCTCATCACGCAGCCTATTGAAAGGGAGATGAATGGTTTACCGCACCTGATCAATATGCGGTCAGTATCCATTTTTGGCTTATCGGTCGTCACCCTGACTTTCGATGATGACGCGGAAGATTATTTTTCACGGCAACAAGTATTGGAGCGGTTAAAGAATGTCCGATTGCCGCAACAAACCAGTCCGGTGCTGGCGCCGTTGACAACCGGGGTGGGAGAAATTTACCGATATCGCTTGGAAGCGCCTGGCCTTCCATTGAAAGAACAGCGCGCACTACAAGATTGGCTGATCGAACGTACCCTTCGTTCGGTGCAGGGTGTCGCCGATGTTGTCGGATTTGGCGGCGGCGTTAAAGAATATCAAGTTCAAGTGGACCCCAATAAGCTAAAAGATTACAAGCTGACGCTACCCGAAATTTATCAAGCCATCAACGCCAATAACGCCAATACCGGTGGCGGTTATATCGAGCAGGGATACGAGGCATTAATCGTGCGGGGCACCGGTTTATTGGCATCGCCCGAAGAGATCGGCAATATCGTCGTCTCCAGCCAAGACGGCATCCCCATTTTTGTTAAAAATGTTGCCGATATCGTCATAGGTACACAACCGCGCATTGGGATCGTCGGTTATAACGAGTTCGATGACATCGTGCAAGGCATCGTTCTAATGATCAAAGGCCAGGATGCCATCGAAGTCATCAATGGAATCAAAGAAAAAATCGAATACCTGAATAATCACGGTTTACCGCCGGGCGTCAAGATTATTCCCATCTATGACCGTACCGAATTGGTGCAGCATACGGTGAATACCGTTGAACACAATATGCTGGAAGGCGCCGTATTGATTTTTATCATTCTGGTTATTTTTCTTCGCCGGACATGGGCCGCTATGGTGGTTATTGTGGTCATACCCTTGTCTTTACTGTTCGCTTTCATTTTGATAAACGCCGCGCATGTTTCCGCCAATCTGATTTCTTTAGGCGCCATCGACTTTGGCATTATCGTTGATAGTGCAGTGGTAATGGTTGAAGCGATCATGGTCAAAATGACACTGGAAATGCAGCGGCAGGAAAGTGAAGCGCACATGCGTCAATCCATGCTCATGACCGCAACGGAAATGGCCCGCCCCATTTTGTTTTCCAAAGCCATTCTTATTATGGCCTTTTTACCTATTTTCACCTTCCAGCGCGTGGAAGAGAAAATCTTTTCTCCGATGGCCATGACACTGAGCTTTGCATTGCTCGGCTCACTCATCATAAGTTTAACTTTGGTGCCGGTGTTGCTCAGCTATTTACTCGGACCCAAACTTACCGAATCGCATAATCCGCTTGTACAAAACATGGAGCAGTATTATCGAAGATTCCTGCAAGCTGTTTTGCGCCATCCGCGCAGATTATTTGTAAGCGCCGGCTTCGCTCTTGTATTAACGCTTTCTTCAGTGCCTTGGATTGGAACCGAATTCATGCCTAAACTGGACGAAGGGAATATTTGGTTAACAATCACTTTACCCACTTCTATCTCGCTTAGTAAAGCAAAAGCGTTGGAGACAGCTATCCGCTCCGATTTAAGGGAATTCAGCGAAATTAAATCCGTATTGACTCACCTTGGACGCCCCGAGGATGGTATTGATCCTAAAGGATTCAATAATCTCGAAATCCTCATTGATCTAACACCCAAGGAAACTTGGCGTTTCCGCGACAAAGATGCACTGATCACAGCAATACAAAGAAAATTGTCGGTATTTCCCGGATTACAACTCAATTTCTCACAGGTCATCCAGGACAATGTCGAAGAAGCTATTTCCGGAGTTAAAGGCGAGATCGCGATTAAGATCTTTGGAGATGATCTCGGCATCCTTCAGGAAAAAGCAGACCAAATCACAACTATTTTACATACCATCAAAGGCGCCACCGATATCGCAGCAGAACAACAATCCGGTTTGGCGCAGATGGTTATTGCTATCGACCGGGACAAAATCGCCCGCTACGGCATTAATGTCAGCGACGTCGAAGATTTGATCTCGATGGCCATCGGTGGCAAAGCTGCGACTCAAATGCTGGAAGGTGAACGCCGCTTTGACATTACGGTGCGTTTAGTCGAATCGATGCGGAACTCGGCCGTTGCCATAGAGAATCTTACGGTAGGGTCTCCCGGTGGCGGTCGCATCCCTTTGGCTGAATTAGCCGATATCCGGATTAATCAAGGTGCTTCCCGAATTAGCCGCGAAGATAATATGCGCCGCATAGCCATTAAATGCAACTTGCTCGGTCGTGATCAGGGAAGTTTTGTCGCTGAAGCACAGAAAAAAGTCGCGCAACAAGTGACATTGCAGCCAGGCTATCATATTGTATGGAGCGGTCAGTTCGAGAATCAGCAGCGTGCTATGAAGCGGCTCTCATTCATTATTCCGGTCAGCCTGGTTTTAATATTTGTACTTTTGTTCTGGGCATTCCATTCTGTCAAAAATGCAGTGCTCATTGTAATGACCGTACCTTTCGCGCTCATTGGCGGACTCATTGCTTTGTTGCTGACGGGCATTCATTTAAGCATATCCGCTGCCGTAGGATTTATCGCACTTTTTGGCATTGCCGTTCAGAACGGCGTCATCCTGTTATCGCGAATTAATTCACTCAGACGCGAAGGCGCTTCGACACACAAAGCAATCATACAAGGCGCCGTCAGCCGGTTGCGTCCGGTCGTTATGACGGCAATTATGGCAATGCTGGGATTGTTGCCTGCGGCGGTTTCGACCAGTGTCGGTTCCGAAACCGTCAAACCTTTTGCAGTCGTGATTATCGGAGGTCTGATTTCAGCTACATTACTAACTTTAACGATGCTTCCCGCTTTGTATCACAATTTTGAAGAACAAAACGAAACGTAAGGTACGCCAATGAAAGAAATTCGTGCTTATATTCAGCCGTTCATGTTGCCGAAACTCACGCAAATACTCCTTGAAATTCCAAATTTCCCCGGGATGAGCGTATCCGATTGTGAAGGTTTTGGGCGAGAGAAATTACTTCACAGACAAGACTACACCTTGTATGCGCCCAGAAAGCGTATAGAAATTTTTGCTCCGGATGAAATGGTGGAAGGCATATTCAATGCGATCATGACCACAGCCAATACACACCAACAAGGCGCCGGCAAGGTCTACATCATTGATGCGGAGAAAGGCGGATATATCTGTACCGGTGAGCAGGGAGAAGAACTGGCCTAAAAAATTAATGCCGGGAAATCGCCGATCTTCCCGGTCGGTCCTCGTCGCTCAATGCTTCCGCACTCAGCAAAATAATTTCTATTTCCTCAGTAATCTCCTCTTGGCGAAGATTGTTGTAGCTCATGCTTAATTGAGCCTGATTTTGCTGCAAATGACGAATGGCTTTATTCATATGCTCAAGCCGCTTGCGATTCTCCACCATCAAGGCTGCATAAAACACTTCATGCAGTACAGCATAAAGATAGTGATCCGTTAATTGGGAAAGAAGCTGACCCGGCTCAAGATTAAGTACAGGCGGATAAGAGAAGGCCGGTTTTACTTTGGATGCCGTTAATGGCAATAATTGCCGCAACTGAATGGCGTCGGTTGCATCATCAAAATAGACAGCGCTGATACGCCCGATTTTTGCCAATTCCAACTGTTGTTGCAGTTGATTAAGTACACCCGTTAAATGAAGCAATGTTCCTTGTATTTCCTCGGCAACGCTATGCCCCTCGATAAAGGCGGTGATACGCGCGTCATCATGCAATTTAACTTCAAGTTCCCGCCCCACCGCCAGCAATAGGATGTTTGATTGCAAAGTGTGCGTATCCAGAAAATGCAATAAGGATTCATTAAAATCGCCACAAAAGCCACGCTCCGAACCTATCACGATCCAAAGTTGCTGCAAATCACCGGCGCCTGATTGCAAGTGAGGAAAAAAACTCATGAAGTCCTGCGCCGCCGCTTCAATACTGGCAACTGACCGGCGTTGCGTTGCCAGAAAAACATCCAGTTTATGTATTTCCAGCAAAGCAAGATTCTTCATAGCATTCATAATGCCCTGAATTTCATCCAAGGTTACCAAATGCTCTTTTATTTCACGCCGCTTGGACATTTCAAATCTATTTTAACCAGGCACGAACCAAAGTTTTCCATTGATCACGGCTTTGATCAATGTTTAAACCGGCACTTGCAACTTGTTTCTGAAGACGCACCAGAAGCGGCTTGATCTGTTCCACATCCAAATCATCAAATAGCCCTTCGTTATAAGCCACCAACCAGGCCATTTGAAATTCAACGGGCTGCGGTGAAAGCAAATCCTGTTTGAGGATTTCACGTAGAATCCTCCCCCGCTTTATTCTCTCTTCCATGCTGGCTTCCAGCCGCGACCCAAATCGAGTAAACACCTCCAGTTCCAAGAATTGCAGAAAATCCAATTTCATACGCCCGGCCTCTTTTCTGATTGCCGCATGCTGAGCATTGCCGCCAATGCGTGAAACCGAGCGGGTCACATCAATTGCAGGCAAAAAACCGCGTGCAAAAAGCTGGCGATCAAAATAAATCTGACCATCGGTGATCGAAATTAAGTTAGTGGGAATATAGGCCGCAATTTCACCCTGCTCCGTTTCGATGATCGGCAGGGCCGTCATACTGCCGCCACCTTGTTTTGCGGATAAACGGGTAGAACGTTCCAACAGACGTGAATGCAAGTAAAAAATATCCCCCGGATAAGCTTCCCGGCCCGGGGGTCTGCGCAATAATAACGATAGTTCGCGATAACTACGCGCGTGAGTGCTCAAATCATCGTAAACAATCAATGTATCTCGTCCTGCAGCCATCCAGGCTTCCGCCACCGTGCAACCTGCAAACGGCGCCAGATATTTAAGGCCCGGCATAGCGGTCGCTTCCGCCACCACGATCACAGTATAAGTCAACGCTCCATTACGGCGCAGCGTTTCGATGACATTGACCACGGTGGAACGCTTCTGTCCGATTAAGACATACACGCAATTAACATTCTTATCGCGTTGGTTAATGACGGTATCGATCGCCAATGTACTTTTACCGCTCCCATTATCTCCAATAATCAATTGTCTTTGACCTTTGCCGATTGGAATCATGGTATCGACAATTTTATTACCGGTATACATCGGCTGCGCTACAAAATCACGCGCGATAATTGGCGGCGAGCGCACATCCAGCAGACGATAAGCGCTAAAAGAAATAGATCCGATATCATCGAGAGGAACCCCCAATGGATCAATCACCCGCCCGAGCAGCGCATCACCGACACCAATGCTGAGCCGATTCCCCGTCAGAAAAACCTGAGTGCCAGCCGTCAACTGTTTCGTCTGATGCAGCAAGATGGCTCCGATTCGATCGCGCGCCAGATGAAATACCAGAGCACTGCTACCGTCTTCCAACTGCACCACTTCATCCATACAGGCAGAGGGCAACCCACTAATCCAAGCGATACCATCGCCAACAGAAATAACAGTCCCTTGTTCCGACAAACGCAAGCGATATTGATAACGCGACACCCAATCGGTTTGTTTGGTTAATGGAGAGTCAGATCGAGTATCGGCAGAAGCAATACTCACCTCATCCGGCATGCTGCAGCACCTCGCTAAACGACTTTAATTCATCACGTAAATTGGCGTGTAAAACCCACGAGCCAATATTTATTTGAAATCCGGAAATCAATTCCGGGTTTGTATTGAATACAATGGGTAATATTTTCCCCGTCATTTCCTGCAATAACCGTGTTAATTCTTCACGTTTATTGGTATCCAGCAGAAATGCGCTTTGTATTTTGATCTGCAATCCCGGTTCTTCTGCAGCTGCGGCGATTGCATGCTTGTCTCGTTCGCGCAGC
The DNA here is from genome assembly GCF_019635155.1 of Nitrosomonas sp. Taxonomy (GTDB): domain Bacteria; phylum Pseudomonadota; class Gammaproteobacteria; order Burkholderiales; family Nitrosomonadaceae; genus Nitrosomonas. Next base: position 42,827 of record NZ_JAHBZY010000004.1, read on the forward strand.
TTCTGCAAATCTTCCGCGAGTATTAAGAAAAGCCTGTTTTCCAGCTCCGGAGAAGCCAAACGCGAAAGCAACTTGCTTGTAAATGCAACGCCTTGCGCGATGCCTTTCTCTTCCATCAATTGCTCAAATTCATGACGGTTCCGTTCGTCCAGAATGCGGCGGCGTTCCGCTTCTTCATTCATTTTAGCTTCAAGCTCAGCCAACTTGCTCTCGCGCATAGAGGCCAATTCGGCATTCAATTGTTCTTGGGCGGCTTCTTTTTTCGCCTCCCATTCGGTCAAGTATTGTTCATTTTTATGCTTAAGCTCGTTGGCTTCTTTTTTAATTTGTAGCGCATCCGATAACGACTTTTCTATATCCGCGCGACGCTTGGCAACGACGCTGAGTACTGGTTGGTATAGGAATCGCTTCAAGATCCATACCAGGATCAAGAAATTAATTATCTCAAGAACGAAGGTAGTCCAATCGAAGTCCATGGATTTTATGAGCTTCTAATGAATCAGATATTCCAGCAACGGATTGCGAAACAGGATGATTAGCACGACCACCAATACATAAATTGCCAGTGATTCAATCATGGCCAATCCAATAAATAATGTACGCATGATGGATTTCTCGGCTTCCGGCTGCCGCGCCAATGCGTCCAGCGCTTGACTGATTGCACGACCCATCGCCAATGCCGGAAACATCATGCCAATAGCCACAGCTAACGCTGCAGCTATCGTTGAAAGAACTGTAAACAAAGTCATATCGCTCATATATGGTTTCCTTTTTCACTTCCTTGTTGCGATTGCATGGCGCCCGCAACATAAATCAACGCCAACATCCCAAATATATAGGCTTGCACTAAAGCCTCGACAACATGCAGCATCAACAAAGGTACCGGCACCAGCAAGCCTGCCACCAGTAAAACCAGCAATGCCACCAATTCAAGACTCATAATATTGCCGAATAAGCGTACCGCCAGCGCAATGGTTCGTGTCACTTCACTAATCAAGTGGAAAGGCAACAGCAACGGTGTTGGACTCAGATAATGCTTTAAATATTGGCGAATGCCGCCGCTTCGTATCCCGAACCAATGAACCGACAAAAATACCAATGACGCTAAACCAGCCGTTACGGATAAATTACCAGTTGGAGAATGGAGCTGCGGTATCAAACCGGTAAGATTCGCAATCACTATATATATCCATAGCGTTGCAATAAACGGCAGTACCTGCTGCGCATATTCCGGTATGACGGCTTTAATACTATCCTCTATCGCCAAAACGAGACCTTCCAACACCGTTTGCAGCCTTCCGGGAATAAGTGTAAGGCGCCGGGTTGCGAACCAGCAAAAAACACCTAATGTCATCATAATACCCCAAGTCGTCACCACGATAGAGGTGACACCAAAGGGACCGATATAAAATACCACAGCAGGCATATCCATTAGCGATGCTCCCGCACGTATAAATAAACATTCATAATACCCAGAACAAGACCCGCAATAATTAACCCGATCGTCCATCGAATTGAGTAGCCTTCGGTTTTATCATCCAGCCAAGTGCCCAAATAGGCCCCAACAATGACCGGTAACACGAAGAGCAATGATAATGTCCCCATGAATATTGATTGAGCCAGCAGGGTTGGACGCTCTTTCTCGGCCCGTTGCATGCGCTTTATTTGTTGCTCGACAGATTTGCGCAATTGCTTGTCATCCATGATCGCTATCCCTTAATCTCGCTACGCTCCATTTGCCATAAGCGGCGAAACATCTCTTGTTCCAATTGCCGTAAGCTATCTTTGATTTTTTTTAATTGCGTTTCCTCGACCAAGAGCTGTTCCAGTAATTCGGTGCTGATACGCTGATAGTCAGGATCAGAAAGATAACGGCGTGTGCTGATGTAGAGCTGGTTATTCACGAAATATAGTATTCCGCCGGGGAAAGCCAAGTAACGCCACTCGTCATTCTGTAAGCGATAACGCGCCAATCCATAATTAAGCGCCGTTATCATACGGGCATGTCCTGAAAGGATGCCAAAACTACCCGAGCTATCCGCACCGACAAAACAGGTCAACTCTTCCACTAAGGTGTATTGCGTTGCGCTTTGAATATGCAAAGCAAACGATTTCATTTCACCTCCTGCATTGATCCACGCATGTAACAATCCTCTTCTGGAACCGCATCATAATCGCCCCGGAGAAAGGCTTCGCAATCAGTCAATGTTTGATCCAATCTGACAGAGACCCCTTGAATCCCGCTATGCGCATCCATCACATGGAACGGCTGTGTCAGATAGCGTTGCAGCTTCCGCGCACGCATGACGATGAGCTGATCTTTCTCTGACAATGCTTCCAAACCCAGCATTGCAATAATATCTTCCAATTCCTGGTAGCGAGCAAGGTGTTCACGCACCCCCTTAGCAACCTGATAATGACGGTCTCCTAGAAAAGTACGATCCATCATTTTGCTGGATGACTGCAGTGGATCCACTGTGGGATATATGCCTTTGGCTGCCTGGTTACGGGATAAAATAACCGTCGTATCCAAATGAGCCAGAATCGTACTCACTGCCGGGTCTGTCATATCGTCCGCTGGCACATATACCGCCTCCACCGCGGTGATATTACCCGTACGAGTCGAGATAATTCGCTCTTGTAATTCCGCCACTTCGCTCATCAGAGTAGGCTGATAACCTACCGTCGCGGGCAAGCGCCCGAGAAGCCCGGAAATTTCACTGCCTGCCTGGACAAAACGAAATACGTTATCCATCAACAATAAAACTTCCTTACCCAAAGTATCGCGAAGATATTCGGCATACGTCAATGCAGACAGCCCCACGCGAAACCGAACCCCAGGCGATTCATCCATTTGCCCAAACAGCATCAACGTACGCGGCATCACGCCGGCATCTTGCATTTCATGCCATAATTCGTGGCCTTCACGGATGCGTTCGCCGACACCGGCAAAAACCGAGACCCCTTGGTGCAAATTGACAATGGCATGCATAAATTCCATTATCAGAACCGTTTTTCCAACACCGGCACCACCAAATAGCCCCGTCTTACCACCTTTGACAAAAGGGCAAAGCAAATCAATGACCTTAATGCCAGATTCCAGAATACCCTCGGCAGGCACCGTGTCAGTCAGCAAAGCGGGAAGCGCGATAATATTGCGCATTTCCGATGTCTGCAGTGGCGCTTCACCATCAAGCGGCGCACCAAACATATCCAGCATACGATTCAGACAATCAGGCGTAACCGGGATACGCAAAGGCCCGCCACTGTCGAACACTGTCAGGCCTCGCCGGAGCCCACCCGTTGAATGCAAGGCAATTGCACGCACACGGCGTGCATCAAGATGGCGATGGACTTCGAATATATAATTCTGATGATCGACCATGCAGAATAAAGCTTGGTGCAACGGCGGCAATCTTTCGCAAACCACATCAATCACCGGCCCGTGAATCTCCTCTATGACACCGACCGGGTCACTCGATAATTCTATTGCCTGCACCATTTGATCCATACAATCACCCCAATATCCGGGTACCATTGTATATCAATGAAAATGCAATGCGCCATAATAGGACCCACAATTCAGTTACCTGAAATGCATTGGCTTCGATATCGGCTACAGCCATATCTTCAAGGGGGATTATTTTGAGAAAGCCGCCAATAGCCCTGGTATGATCATACCAATATGGCTATTGACGGCAATGTTTAAGCTTTAAGGAAATGCTTATTTTAGAAAGGAATCACTGCATCCAACGAGAATAAAAACTGATCCTTTTTGCCGTCGAACGGGCGAAACGCCATATCGATGCCATCAGCCCGGTCGTAGCGGATATTCTTGCGGACAATGATGTTGCGGATCGGCTTCCAGCCTTTGTCCCAGTGCATCGCCGGTTTCCAGTTCATGCCCACGGTTACGGCGTAATAATTCGTGGGGGCGCTGATGAACGGCACATTGCCAGCATAGCTGACGCCCTTGTTGTTCAAGGCGGACAAGATACGGTAAGGAGAGAATACCCGCCAGCCGTTGCGGTCGTGAAAACGTTCGGCGCGAATACCGATCGACAGGTTCTGTCGCAGATCGTAAGTCAGGTGGGTATTGACACTATACCAAGCGGCGTTGCGGACGCCTTCGGGAAGACTGATATTGGCGGCCCAGCCGTTCGTATGTTGCAACACCGCGTGCATCTTAGGCGTCAACCAATGTTGCAACACCGCGCTATACATCATCCAAGGCTCACCCACCGCACTTTGGCCATAGGTGCCACCCAGCGACACGTTAGTACGCTTATCATCGCTGTTCCACACCAGATTGGCCAGCCCGCCCCAATTGTCGAGCTGCTTGTCGAAAACACCATCCCAACCGCCGGTTGCGCTACCGGTAGTCGCCGCGCCGAGGATGGTCCAGTTTTGATTAATGATATAAGTACCTAAAAAACCCGTGTGCGTGAAAGGTTCACCGCTGTTCAGAATATAGGCGCGGGTATAAAAGAAATTGTCGGGAGCGGGCACGCTTTCATAACCCAGCGGTGTATAAAAATGCCCGGCTTTGACATTCAGGCCGTTACCCACCGGCACATGCACTTCAAGATAAGCCTGCGGTAGCGCGATACCATACGTACGCGTCGATTTGCAGCAAAGATTCAGATCCCAATTCCCCCTATTCGACGGTTCACCGGTATTCTCATCGAATGCGGATATGCCAAAAGCCTGGGTGTAAATGGCATCGGTTCCGAACATAAAATCGAAGCGCCCGCCGATACTCCAATGATTGGAGTCCGTTTCGACACTGCGCTCGATAAAGAGGTTAAGCTGATTTAATTGAAAACGGTTGGCGCGATCGGCAAATGTCACCGTGCCATTAAAACCATCCGCTGGATTGTTTGCATTATAGTTTGCTCCGCCGTTGATCCAGCCGCCGATTTCCAAACCATTACGTTTGAGAAATTCCGGCGTGACATTGGCGGTCGCGTGATTAGCCGCAATGATCGCAACGGCAATCATTCCCGCTAGAACGATGAGGTTATTGATTCGGTAATTCATTATTCTTTTCAAGGTTATTTATATATATAAAAGTAAAATGATGGGACCGAACCTTAGCGCAACTGAAGTTATAAAAGCTATAAGAATAACCTCCATTTAGTGGAAGAATATTCCTACATGATTGATACTATGGAAGTGAAAACAGTATTGCGCCACTACCGGTAGCGGAATTCGATGAAATTCGACCAGTTATCGGTTTCTTGCGAAGAGTTTATCCGGAATGACTCAATCGATACTGAATGGCGCATTGCAGGTACACGTTGCGTACGTCCGTTGATTTTTAACAGCAGTGCCGCTCATAATGAAGAACTGAAAAAATTCGCAGGACCGAAATCCGCGATTTAGGAAAGTATTGATTTATTTGCCGAGCAAAATGCTATGCAAAGCGAATGGAGCACAAGAAACGGGACATATCATCAAGACAGGCAAGCTCCTGAGTACCATCCAACGCGGAGAATCCCTTGCGCGAACTAGTGAATCAGTGCACCCTCAGCTTTTTTTCTCAGAGTCCGCAGACTCAGCTTGCTGTTGCTTCCAGCGATCATAACACTCAAGGCCGCAATAATAAACGATGTAATCGGTAGCTTTGACGCTGGTCGCCTCTGACAGTGGAATTTCTTTGAAACACACTTCGCACGATACTTTTTCAGGTTCTTGGATATTCTTTTGCTCAATCATATCGTTTGCTCCTTTAAAAAGAAAACCGACCTAGCGGTTGCTTTAATGTAATGGCGGAGGTGGCGGATTGCCTGCGGGTGGCGGTGGCGGCTTAAAACCGGCTGGCGGTGAGATAATTTTGGGGCCGGCCGATTCTACATCAGCCTGATCGCCGGTCATTCTTCCCAACATCGGTACGCGGTGACCTTTGGCATACATGCACTGAATATAGTGGATATCATATTGCCGTTGACCCCCATCCATCGCGGCAGTCGCCGGGACTTGCTCGAATGCTCCCCCCAAAGCGGCGCCTGGTATACCGGATGTGCCGTCTTGACCGGTAGCGGCCACGGCACCCTCAACTCTTTTTGAATGTGAGGCTAGCGGGGAGCCCTTGCCTTCCAGTTGTTGAAACGCAAATACCCTGCAATCGTAATCATCCGCACGAAACTGCTCGAAGCTGACACCCTTACCCGGCAGAGTAATCACACTCGGCGCGGTTGGCGTACTGGCACAAGCCGTCAGTATCATCAATATAATCCATAGAAAAAGTAATCGGCTTACCATCTTTTCTTCCTGATGGTATTACTCTGCTGGCCGCGGCGATACCGGCAACCATCCACCCGGGCAATTCTTGACATAAGGATAGTAACCATCGGGGTCGCGGCAATAGTACCAGTAATTCGCTTGCGATTGCGCCGGTTGACTCGATTGCGCTTCTTGCCGTTCAATATATACTGGCGGCGTTGTCGGCACGATTGGCGCTGTTGGTACGACGGGTGTCGGGTACGCGTACCAAGGCGAATAATAGTAGGGATAGCCGTATCCATACCCTCCAAATCCATATCCGCCATACCCGCCATAAAATCCCGGACCGTAATACCCCAAACCGATACCGAAGTGACTATGATGATGCCCGCGCGCCCAAGCCGCACTGCAATCTAGGGCAAGCAGAAGAACTATTGGTAAATATTTCCATTGAATACGCATAGCAGCCTCACCGCAATTTTAATCGTAATTGTTCATTGGACTGCCGCCATTTCCCAGAATTCCGTCGAATCGCAGCAATCGCAGCTAAGTCTACGAAAATTTCAACACCTCTGATAGATCAATCACCAATCATTTTAGCGCCATCACAATATGATGTTTCGCTTCTTCGATCCGGCGAAAACCTAATCGGCAGTATAACCGGTGCGCACCACGGTTGGCGCGCAGTACGCGAAGGTGAACCGGCAACTGACGATCCCGGGCGATGGCAATTAATTCTTTGATCACGATGGTACCGATACCTTGATTCTGGAACTGCGGATCGATTTGAATCTCATCGAGCCACAACCGGCCGGTTTCTTCGAAAATCATCAACATACCGATACGCTGGCCGTTACGCATCAGAATTTGAATCTTTTGCGTTTGCCACGCTTCGGTGAATAACTCGAATTCCTCGTCTTCGTCCCAACAACCAAACGCTTTGATGATCAAATTCCGGTACACGGTATGATGCAACCGTAATAGCCAATCGTAATCGGAATTCTGCGCGGGACGCCGGTGGATCTGCATATAGAAACAGAAAATCTTAAGAAAATGCCGAACAATCGGCTACGCCAGCGAGCTTCTGCGATGGATGGTATATTCGGGAAAGCCTATCGCTACAAAACCGATTGAATCGCGTTATCATCAACCACCAGCGGGTATTTGCAACGCTCTTTCGCCCATCACATCCGCTTCTCTTTCAAGCCCTTGATCATCGTTGATCGGCACGCCATCTTTCATCTGCATCGTCGGCTGCACCCGGCCTTGCGCTTGTTGCACCACATGCCAGGCTTCGTGCGGCAAATGTTGCTCCTGCCCTGGCGCCACATGAATGTCAGTACCCTGCGCATAAGCCAGCGCGTTGAGTTGCGCCGGTTGCGATGAGTTGTAATGAACCCGCACGGAATCCATCGACAGTCCGGAAAGCGATTCGATACCTGATTTGAGATTATCCGGCAGGCCGGTGTTGCTCGCAGTGTTATGTGGCTGGGCAGAAGATTGCTCTTTCAATTGCGCGGGAGCATCCGTGGCTGCTTTTTTCTGTAATTCTTCCTCTTCAACCCGCTGGATCGGCTCGGATTTCTTTTGCAATGATTCATCTTCCTCAATGCGCTGCACGGATTCACCGGATATCAGCTTGCGCTGCGCCAACATGCGCGAACTGCCGTGCATTTGCCGACTGATCTTCCGTTGCGCAATGGCTTGCGGGGAGTTGGTCATGGCGGTGATCATTTGTCGCTGCGCTATTGCGAATTCACGGTTATCAATCAATGCTTGAGTGACAACCGCCGACATGTTTTTCGAATCCATTGTAATACGCGCCTGTTGCTGTTCGACATCTTTCGATAACGATTGCTTCATAATTTGCTCTCCCTCTATCTCATCACACTGGAATGCACAAAATTATTGACGATTTAGATACACTTGTAACAACATGCCGTGATTAAAAACTTTTTACAATTTTATCCACATCATCATCGGAAAATACGCCACCTTCCAGTGCACTCAGATCAAGATGACCGGCTTTACTCAATTGATCTTTAAAACGCTCGCTATTTTTACGGAGTGTCTCATCCTTGTCTTGCCGGTGTTGATCAATGCCAGAAGTTTTTGCAACAAATTTCTCGTAAAATTCTTTTCTTTGCGCATTGCCGATCACAGCCGACAAGTCCAGCTTAAGCCACTGACGGACAATGTTATCCATCAACGTTGCTTGATCGACGCTTGGGCCACGTTTTCCGCCGTAATATTTCCCGTTCGACTGCATCCAGGATAGTGCTTTTGAAATAACTCCTCCCAAACCACCAACGCCGGATACTACCACTTTATTCATCGCATTATTTTTCCCCATACCAACAGTGCGACCGGCCTGACTATTACCTTCCTCTTCAAAATAAACTGTCTTGATTCCCATTGCTGCAATCGGCTCAAGATGCCCGCTCCGTCCGCCAAAGTGCGTCATCTTGTCGCTATATTGATAAAAGAAACCATATTGCTTGCCTAAATTGGTATAGCCCGCTTCATTGAGCTTATCCACGGTAAATTGGTTATCGCTCGTCAGATTACCGGCTAATGCGACTTTCATTCCATCGGCCAATGAACCGGCAATAGCATATTTTGATCCTTTGGCAATTTTGGAAATAATCGTGTTACCCGCTCCAGCGCTCAGCCAATGCTCTGTTTTAGCAGTTTGGAGTGAATTGATCGCACCGCTTTCCGACGGATCACCCTTAAACCAAAGAACTGCATTACCGGCACTATTCAAAGATTTTAATTTCTTACCCAGACTAGTTTCCACATCATCGTGCCCATAATTCTTAATTAACTGATCTTTAAGTGAATTACCGTATTTAGACTGCTCATACCAATTGATCAATTCTTCGATTTTTCCGGTTTGATAAACATGCGGTTCACTCTCGCTTTTTCCTTTCCAAGTATTCAAAGACTCTTGACGGCTTTCATGCGGATTACTGGCAGCCGTCGCATAGACTTCGGTTTTATCTTTTACGCTATGTGTCGACAACAAACCGTATAATTTCTGATCGATATAGTCGGCATCGGTTGATTTATCATGCTCAGTATCTTTAGGAACCGATACCATCAGTCCATTGTACACATAATTCTTTGTTTCATTTTGATTGGCCAATCCAACACCAGCGACTGCCATGCGCGAATCACCACTCATTTGAATATTGAAATGAACCCAGTTGTTAAATCTTTTCTTACGCAAGGCCCCTAAACTAGGAGCAGCCGCGGTAATTTTCTTGAATTGCATCAGCATTTTCGGATCTGATTGCAGCTGCAAAGCTTGTAATTGAACTGGCTGATACTGATATCCATAACGCTGCGCCATTCCAACAGGGAAACCGGATAACATCTCACGATGAGCTTGAATTCTCTCGCTGTTGTGCAACTGATGTTTCAACAATCGTTGCCTCACCATACGCGGTGAATTAGCCATAGCGGCTTTTAATTGCCGCTGCGTTACTGTTGAACCTCGGTTATCGGCAAATACTTGCTGCACAGGAACGATCTGACTTAGCGGATCATTGAAGCAGCATGCCCGGCTTTTCTCTGGCTCCATCGGCGATACTCGTTTCATGTGCACACCCCCGGTTTTGTTTATTCAAAAGCAGAATTGTATTGTGATTTAGCGCTAGGTAAGCCATACCTTCCAGCGGCCTCTGCCATATTGATGTACAGAATTATGAAACACATTCTCACAATAACGCCAATCTTGATAAGTCTTTTGTCCCAAATAACTGTTACCGCGGTTGAACTGCGGATTTTGTGGAAATACCCAACCTTTGTCATCACCTAGCCCCCCCGTTTTGGCGACCGAGCGAGTGGCCCGCATCCCAGTTCTGCCCGATTTTCATGGGATTGGGATTTGCTGCGGAGCCGGAGTCCTGATCGACTTGCTTATCCCCTTGGCCGACATCATAAATCTCATAGGAATAATTGACTGTTCCCGGGATAGCTGCCCAGCTATTGACGTACTCCCTGGTTTCTTTTGTGGTATTGGTTCCTTTGTTTAAATCGCTTTTTAGCACCGTGAAGTCATAACCAGGATTGGCTTCACTACCGGTGGAATGTATCGTCACCAATTGCGCAACCGCTTTAATCGATGATCTGGGCACGACTCTTTGCAACCGGTGTCGCAAACCGCCTTGCATCACCGCCGCCGTCTTACGTTGCAACACAACACGGGGACTATTGTTAAGAATCTCTTTGAGTTTTCGCTGCGCGATCACGTGCGGACGGTTATCCACAATTCGTTGTCTGGCGATAGGCGAAGAATCTCCGGCAACAATCTTTTGCATTGAGTCCGCAGGACGGCGAGATTTGGTCATTAACGACTGCTTCATGCAACCCCCTTCCAAGAATATTCAACAAGCGACTAACGAAACTCTGTTCCAGAGTTTCGCTGATCATTCATCGCATTCCGATACATCAACACCGTAAAATCATCTTCCAAATAATCATTGAAACATTCTACGCGCGGCGACAGTGCTCGGCAAAACACCAGAATTTCCTCGCGATTATGCCCGATCAGCAAATCATGCTGCGGGAAACGGCTTTTATTCAGCATGTTAAAAGCCAGCGCAATTCCAGCGCTGTGATACAGTTTACCGATCATGTCGGTATAAAAATTTTCATTTTTACAGCGATACCCCAATACGCCGCTGGCGATGACATAATCGACCGGCGGTAATTCTGCGGTGATGAAGTCTGTTTGAAAAAAGTTGGTTCGCGCGTATCCATCATAACGCTTCCTGGCTTCGGCGATAAATTCGGGCATTTGATCGATGCCGGTATATTCAAAATCCGGAAAGTGCAAATCGAGAAAAGCTTTCAGATCGCCATAGCCGCAACCGATATCCAGAATCTTCGCACCGTTCAGATTTCCGACCTTCATCAAGGTTTGAAAACGCAACCGCTGACTGTCGGCACTGCGCCAACCGAGCGCTTCAACGGTACCATGTCGAAATTGCTCGATGCGGTACCGATGGTAATGCAAGATCGTTGCTTTCTCGATGAGATTCATGATCACTGTTCCGATCTAAATCAACCCGCTAACTCCCGGTTTGATTACTGAGTACCGATGATATTCTTGGCCGCGCCGGTTTTTTCATTTGTTTTTTCCGCCTTTGATACACGATAATACTGATTGCAACACCGCCAAAAAGCAGCATGATTAATGGCAAATTACCTTCCGAAATCGGTTCCAGAGCCGGATCATACGTCAACAACAGTAACGCGACAACCAGGGTTGAAATCACAATCAAAATCAAATAGAACATATACATATTTCTAATTTTGCTGCGAACCCGGCATGAATAAAAATACAGACCGGTATAAATCAAGCAAAGTGTAACCAACAGACCCAATGCCATTCGGAACAAAGAACGATTATCGCAAACCACTCTTTCCAGCATCGATTCGGGTTCTCCCTGCCACGTTGCAGCTTGAAAAAAACGAGTCAAACAGCCGCCCACCGATCGAATTTCATCGCAATGGAACGGCATTTCCGCGGCAACTTCCGCTTCATTCGTCAACAGCGGCCAGAAACCAATACCGCCGAAATTATCCTTGAAATAAACTACGTCATCTTCCAATTGCTTCCAATTTTTACCATCAAATTCGATGACCGGGATAATATTTCTTAATAACACCCCGCGCTCTATTCCGTGTAATTCGCTGTTCTCTATTTCCAATCGTAATTTTTTCTTTGAGTCGGTCGTCGGTTCCTCGATAAAAACCAGAATTTTGGTATTCACTGTTTCCTGGGAGGGAATATTCGCCGCTGTCGCTATCCCGGTTGAAGACTTTGTTTGGTCGATCCATGCCAGCAAATTGGAGTACCGATAAATACCGGTTCCCAGCTTGGATTGGGAAACCAGGATATTGGCGAAGTAATCATTGTTTTCAGCGTGCAATCGTTTCTGCAGATCCGAAAAAAACCGATTGAATAACCCGACCGATTCGTAATCATCCGGAAAATCATTAAAGTAAAGTGTTACGCCATCCCCGCGTGTTGCCGGTTTGATAGCGCCGAATGTCACTTTTTGCGCAAATCTCGAAGTACTGTCGGTCAATCTTTCGGTCAGCAGGTTAACGATGCTGTCCGCCAGCGTCTCAAGAACCGTCACTCTGGCGGCATACGCTAGAGATCTCCATCGGTCCCAATAGGGTTTGTCGCTATGCACGACCCAATCGGCTTTGCTATTGTGTTTGCGGGCTGTTCGAATGAACGCTGCCTGAAGATTTTGACCGGCATCGTTTACGGACAACACTGTAATATCATTATGAGGATTATTGGTTTGCTTGATGATACCGTCTTCATCGAACGATAACCCATAGTATGCCACTCGGGACAATACGCTGAAATTAACCGTTTGCGTTTCACCATTGGCGACCCAGAACGGATAAAAACCATAAACTGTCCCCGACAAATCATCCAGAACACAACCGCAGCCGTTGCCATCCCATCGTATAAACGTTGTCGCGTTATAATCGGGCTTCTTCTTATAATGCAACTGAATAGCCGGATGAACGACGTTCTCATAAAGGCCGTTTACAAATTCATTGGTCAGCGTCAGATCTTCCGTTTCACAATCGCCCTTGCGGCGTATACGCAACAAATCAATTTGCCTTAACTGCTCCGAGAAATCGGGTATTCCTTGATAAGGGCCGGTCAATAAATCTTCGGTCAATTTATGAAAATCGTCATCGCTCCACTTTAAACGGGAAATATATTCATTCTGTTGATCAAGATCCCGGCAAGCGCCAATCCCCGCGGAGATTTTGGATTTTACCGTCTGAGCAAACAAATATGGATCCGGATAGGCGATACCACTGATCGTATTCTCCAGCAACTTAACGAGGATATGATTGAGCGAGGCAAACAACGTATCACCCATGAGGATCTCAAGAAAACTCTGACTGATAACCGGATCCGCGTAACGATAGTAGCGCTCGATCACCGGTACCAATTTATCAACCAACTCCGGATATTCACCAAGAACGCCCGTGACCGCTTCCTTGAGCGCTTCGACATTGTCAAATCGCTTGTTGACCAGCTTCGCCAGCTGCGCTTGTACCTGATTCTTACCTTGCAATACCTTGAAATCTTCCGCCGATAATTGGTAATAATAGGCCGTGAGTGGATTTTTATTGGATTTTCCCGGATCCGGCGGCGGTTCAACCACCTGTAAATATAAATACACCAGATCCAGCAATGCTTGATCGCTGCCCGTCCGTCTCACACCAAAATACTGGTTCTTTTGCTTATCCGGCTGATCATCGTTCCATTCCGAAAAGTCTGAACTGATGAGGATTTTCAATTCTTCCGGAAACATCCCTGCAAACGATGCAATGCGTTCCAATCGCAGAATCGTTTCGTCCACATAGCGGCGGCCGATGGGTTCGATCTTGAAATCGTAAATAAAGCGCTGCAACCAGAATAAGGTAACCGGTCCGAGCATCCCGTCCGTCAACGGATGTTGACTAAGAGCGGCATCGTGCGCCCAGTCACGGTCATACTGATAGATCACTGCAAGATTCTGCTGCATCCTCTTTACAGTGGATCTATCCAAGTGACTGAATTTCTCTTGATCCAGTAACCGATCATAATAAACTTCCGCCGCCGATACGACCGATACGCAACAACACCACACAATGAAAATAATATAAAAGTTTCTATTCATCGCATACTCACAAGGTTCGACCTTCCTTAAGCAGCTCTTTTGTTACACCCTGAATCAAATCGTGCTGAAGAATCTTTTTACGATCCGTGCGTATCGCCTGAATGGCGGCATAACGCACTGCGTTGGTAATAGCACCGCCAGTCAGTTCGTATCTTTCCGCCAATTTCATTAAATCCACATCGGCTGATAACAATGCACGATCCGCAAACATCCCCTGCCATAATCGAAGGCGTTGATCGGCATCCGGCATTGCAAAGTGTATCGAAGCCTGAAAGCGCCGGGCAAAAGCCTCATCAATGTTAGCTTTCAGATTGGTTGCCAGGATCACGACACCGGGATAGTCTTCAACCCGCTGCAAAAGGTACGATACCTCTTGGTTGGCATAGCGATCGTTGGAGTTACTGGTCTGTGTTCTTTTACCGAATAGCGCATCCGCTTCATCAAAAAATAAAATCCAGTTTTTATTGATGGCTTGATCGAATACATTGGCAAGGTTCTTTTCCGTTTCACCGATATACTTCGACACAACCATCGACAGATCGATGCGATACACATCAACGCCACTACCAAGCCCAATTAAGGTCGCGGTCAAAGTTTTTCCAGTGCCCGGCGGTCCGTAAAACAGCGCTCGATATCCCGGTTTAATGTTTCTTTCTAATTTCCATTGCTGCAAAATCGTTTGCGAATGCTGCAACCACGTATTGATATTCTCAACTTCATCCATCACCTCGGGGTCCAGCACCAAGTCATCCCATGTCAACGAAGTGGTAATCAGTTTTGCTGGAAAATGAATGCCATAATCGGTTTTATCACGGCGACCGAGCGTTACCCGATTCAGGCATTCGGAAGTTATCATCAGCATGGCGCTCAAAAACGGCTCCCCGCTGGCATTGTGTTCTATCCGGATCACCTGCTGTTTGGACAAGTAATGATCCGGCTGAAATAAGTTCATTACTTCAAAGCGCCTCGCCAGATTCTCGCCAGCAAGTATAAACACGGCCGTCTCACAAGTGGGTAAAAAACCGCTATGCCCTTTTCCTTTCCATCCGCCGAACTCGGTAAATCCGCGAGCAGTTTCCTGATTATTAAGCAAGAAGGTATCCAGCACATGCGGTTGAATATGCGGCAATAACGCCAGAATCAGCACCAGACGCTCATCAAAACCCATCGCATGGGCTTCTACCAATTGCGCATATTCGGAAGAATCGGTGTCGATATCCGGCGGCATAATCGTGCGGATATCAACAATGTCGGATTCCCTGCAGAAATAAATATCGCAACGAGCTGCGAGCACCGCTTTGAACCAGGTGATCTCTTTCTCTAAAGTAACTGCATTTGCATGACTTTCCATCATACCTTATGTGCAAGAAAACTCAGGATTGCTGATAGCGCGGTTGATTACAATAAGTCATGAGTATTTCATAAGGAGTGGCATTATTCAAACTCTTATGAAGGTTGATGATAGTGTAGAAGTCAATGAAACGGATCCGTCGAAAAAAGATTTGAGTGTGCCGCAGATCGCATTAAATAGAGAGATGCCTTGCTTCTTGCGCTCATCCGCGTTGCATCTCATCCTGCTCGGTGAATTAGCCGGCATTTCCTTGGAGAGGCTGACATTCAAGTTCATGCCCCAACGTTATGTACTACAACGTTAGTAAAAGGAATTTCCCATTGGTTTTGATTGCAGATATCGACAGCGAATCTTTGCAGATCGCACTGAATAAGTCCGTAATCACCCGCCACGGTGCCATTGAAGATAGCGACTATTTTATAGTCCAAGGATGATGTGTTGGCTTGTTCAAAAAGAACCCTTGCACTTACTAATGCATGCCCATAATTTTCTTGCAGCAGCCTTAAGCGTATGCCATCCTCAAATACGAGCGGTATTTGAGTGGTGCTTTGTTGCTGGTATTTGTAATCAATTCCGATCGTATTGGTGACCACAAACCCGCGTGATAGATTTTGCGGACCGGCTTCCATAAAGGCGTTCATGGTTAAAGTTTGCGGCATCATTTCGTTGCCAAGCGACAACTGAACATGCTCCAGCGAGATGTATATAACCTTGCCAAAACGTCCATCTGAAAGCATCACGTAATCGCCAATCTGACAGGGGAACCAGAGCTCGTTATCCGTATAAGGCCGGGAAATAAAACTTGATAACACGGATAATGGCAATCTTAATTCAAGATCCGGTAAAGCGGGATTGCTTAGTTTCGCATACAAATTAAGCGCTTCAACTTTCATAGGCACACCATTATAGATGATGCGTTCATCCTCCCTTACCGGGCCGGCATTGAGGAGAATTTGTAATTCCCTGAGATATTGCGGAATATAACTCCTCAGCGTCAGAACAATCAGCGCCAATAATAATACGGCTACACCTAACAGGATTTGGTCATTTCTCGCATTTAAAACAAGAAAAACGGCAGCGATGGAAAATAGGACGGCCGTTGCGTAGAAAGCCAGCTTAAAGATGCGTTGAAAAAAGGTTTGCTTGCCTTCTTGGTTGTAACTACTGAAATGTACAATCAGTCTCCAGAACAGATAGAAGAAAAGACACACAACCACCACGGCAATCACAATAAATAAAAGCGTGGCGCCGCGGTTTGCGGCAAATTGTTTTAATGATTCACTAAAGGTCACTTCTTTTTCAGTTTGGGATTTTATTATTTCTTTCAACTGAATTTTAGAAACCTCGAGCGACTGTTTTTTTTCATCGAGACGGGTTTCCCACTTCTTCTTTATTTCTTCAAAATGTTTAAGTGTGCCAGGTTCAAGTACCGGGATAGAAATTTGTGTCATATGCGCGAGACTTTTCTCAATATCCTGAATCTGGGATTCAAGAAAAGGAATTTTATTTTGCAAATTTGCCAGGTTTCTTTTATCTTGCGTCAGTTCATGCAACTCGCTCATAAAAGGCTTTAAAATTTCCAATAACTCCTTTTGCCAATCAAATGCGGATTCGCTGGGCGTATCTTGAAGCTTTGTTAATTCCAAGCCACCCGATTGAATGATTTCAAATGATTTCTCACTTTGCGTCAGTGACTGACTAATACTGTTTATTTCATTCTGAATATCAATCTTTTCATGCTCCGCATCAGTTTTCTTCAGTAAGTTCTCTTTCTCATCAATCTCTTTTTTTAGCAGATTGATCGTATCAAGGATCATATTTAACTGATTGGCCGGTGATACATGTTCTGCGTCATACGTAAAAGGCGCGAGTATGGGTTTATGTTTGGGCAACGGCGCCAATAAGCTTTTTGATTGAGAAAACTGTTCTTGAGATGATGAATTTTTATTATTGGCATGGCTAAAAGCCGAATGATGCGCGTAACCGATCAACAAGATAAATATCAAAATGCGTATAAATTTGCTCTCCTGTGGGTTGCCGCCGGCAGTCATCAGATTCATTGGAATATTTTATGGAGTCGATACAGGTATGACTAAATTTTCACCAGTAATTTCACCGGTTTTGCTCAGTTGGGACATTTCAGCATCAAATATCGGCCCATCCTTTGTCATCACCGAAACTTTTACATGACGAAGCCGCAATTCGACTGGCAACTGATTCGATGAAACTGGAAGTTTCGCTTCAATAGTGGCAACGTCTTGGGCGGAAAAGTTCTTTGGACTGCGGATCACTGTGCGCACTATATTTTTTCCATTCTCAGGTGCAATTCGTACTTCACTGACATAAGCACCGGGATAGTTTTTAATTTCCTCAATTAAAACATTGCGTACTCTTGTCTCGTAAATCACTTTGCTGACTAAAATCTTGGTATTGGCGCTTAATATCACAAAGAGCAGTATCATTAATACGATGCTGATTCCATTAAGCCAAATGACTTTATTATTGCTGTAGAAGCGGTTGATCGCATTATGAAACCCGGAGAGCCACAATACGATGGATGATGAAAACTGGATCGCGACCACATTGGTAATCGTCAACAAATACGCTCCGAAGGCTTCATCCCAACTGCCGCGCGCTAAAAAGATAGTTCCGGCACATAACGGCGGAACCAGGGCGGTTGCAATCGCGACACCAACTATCGCATTGGGAATGCGCGGCGTAATAACCGCATAAGCACCGACCGCTCCGCCCGCCAGCGCAATCATTAAATCCAAATAATTGGGACGCGTTCTTGCCAGTAATTCAGTGCTAACCGGCATGTCGTCATGGATAAAACCGATAATAAAGGAGCAGAAAATAACGATGCCGATACCGCCGATTAAGGAGATCGCGGATTGTTTGAATAGCAGATAATCACCATCGACAAGCGATAATGAAAGACCCGCTATCGGCCCCAGCAACATCGCTACCAGCATGGCACCAATAACACCGGATACACTTCCGGCTAAAAGTGCATAACTGGCAATGATCGCCGCGAGCGCATTCATTACGATAAAAGCTTTCTCGAACTGTGCGTTGTGAACAATATCCGCTCTGATTTCCTGTATCTTAGTCAACTGATCATTGTTTTTGATGTTATTAATGCTATTGGAGCTATTCATTATGAAGCCCTTGTCGGTATATGATTCGGCATAGTAATCTTTGAAATTTTCAAATGATAAGAAACCACATTGTCTTAAATTATAATGTGAATCGAATGTTCAATAATTTAACTTCGAAGTAATAGACGATCCCCTCAAAAAGATGTTTCTTAAATACAACAAGGGTAATCATGTGAGCACATCTGATGGGGCGTCACATAGACCGAGACTTTTGCACGGTGTCATGAGCGGTACCAGAATAAGGCAAAAATTTGCGGAAAAGCGGAGTTTACACGGGGTAAATGAGCATTTTTTGCGAATTTTTAACGCAATTATCGTGCCGCGTAGTAACCGTGTGAAGGTCTCATAATATGATTTGCCCGCCCCCGATTATTCTATGTTCTGAACAGGATATAGCAGCCACAACCTGATTTAGCAGGCCCCGGTTTGATGTTGAACGCCGGATAAGATTGGTAAGATTGACAAGCAAAAACGACCGATCGAGTTTGGATAATTCCTCTATTATTTGTTCATTAACGCCAGGTGACGTGAATAGCGCGTTCCATCCAGGCATGTTTAATCACCGAAAAACTCCACGGCAAGCTGTCCAGCAGCATATCAAACACACCCGGTTCAACCGTTAAATACCACATTCCATCTTCTTTTAACTGCAATATCCCTTTTCGCTGCAAGAAAGTTTCACGTAATCCGCTGATGGAAGTATTGCCGATGGTTTTCCAATTCTGAATCATGCCGCGTAGCAATCCTTCAATCGTTTCTTGCTCTTGTGCCGCGAGTTCGATTTCGCTACAAATGGGAATGCCGGTTGAGATTCCGCATAAAATTTTATTCAGAGTCAGCTGATATTCCGGGGATTGCGATTGCTCATTGACCAGGTACTGCAACACATGCACTGACCGTTCCGCTGCATGCCGATCGACAAATGCATCATCGTTAATCAACCCCAGCAATGTAAAAAGCCGGGGAAGATACGGAGCGGCTAACACCAATCCTGCATTATCGATAAATATCTCTTCGGTCACATCGGGTGATTTCACTTTGCGCAATAAAGCTTCCCAGTCGATTACAGATCGCTCGTCTTCGGAAAATAATCCGGCTATCGCTGCAGGCTGATTGAGCAACCGGTTTTCCTTTATTACGCGGGGCGGCAGAAGCTCCGCCCCTTCTCTGATTATCTCGTACAAAATTGCAGAAAGCGCACCGTATGCTTTGCTCTTTTCCAACCTTTCATACCAGGCCAGCAACGTCGCTCCGGTATTCGCTCCCACCGATACCGCGCGTGCCAACGCACGGATATAAGCGGACGATTCGAATGCATGCTCACCTTTCGTCATGCAATAGGCTATACCCGTTCGCCGCAGCCGGTGTTCCCATTGCGTCTGATTCTCCGGTGCTTCCGAGCCCGCTAACGCATGCAGCTTAGCGCTATGCGCCAGCAAGTGCTCCGTGATTTGCGCTGCCTGCGGTTGCCATAAATAAATGATATCGAGTATCAGCGCCGGCGATAATTTGTCAGCCAATTCATCCAGCTCCATGACGCTTAGCAGCTCGTGCAACCGCCGCTGATGGCCCGAAAACCGCATATCAGTCCGACTGGCTCGCTTCGCTGTCTTCAACAACCCGGACTTTCTCAGTCCGGCTATTATCTTTCTGTAAGCTACGCTATAACCCGCTTCAGTTTGCCAAGCCGGTTCCCTGCCGGACTGCCTGGCTTCAACCGGATCGGTCGCTTGGGGTTGCTTCGCTTTTTTATCCGCCACCCGGTCGTTTTGTACGTCGGTTGCCGTTTCTTCGCCGCCGGTTTTGTAATTTTCACTGTCCGGCTGCGACGCCGCCGCAATCGCTTCCACATCAATGTCCCGGTTCTGCAGCATGGCTTCCAGCAATTTCCAGTAGTACACGCGCTGATCGGCTACCCGGTTCGCTTGCTTGTCGATGGCCTGCAGAAAAATCATGCGGTCGCTGTCCGGAACCGCCGATTCGATCTGCAGCCATCCTTCGATCAGGCTGCGCAGGTCGCGTGCGTTCAACTGCGCAATCGTCTGATCGTAATAGCCGTGGCGCAAATCCTGATAGAAACGCCGTAGTCGCACGGGGTTCTTGCCGAACATTTCCTGCAGCTGCTGCTGCAATTCCCGGTGCGCGGCATTCGCCCTGCCCGTCAAGAATCGCTGTCGCAATTGACGATACGCGTTATCGTCTTTCACTCGCCCGTCAGCTATCAATGCTGCGTTTTTTCCTTCCGCCGGGTGTCGTTCGGGAGCAATTGTGGCGCACATTTGCAGTTGCGTATAAATCGTGCCGTATGATTTATCCCGCTTCAGCGCCACAAGCCATGCATACAACGTCTTCCGCGGGTGCGCCGGTTCCGATATGCCACGGGCAAGCGCTTGCAGATAGGCCAGCGGCTCAAATTCCTTACCGGGTTGCGTCGACCAGTAGGTCAAGCTGGCCATCCAAAGTTTCTGTTGCCATTGCGCGCGGCTAAGCGCACCTTCACGGTATGTCAGTTTATACAGCTTATCGCTGTAGCCAAGCAGGCTCTCGAACATCAAGGCCGCTTGTTCCGACAACACCCAATGGATATCTTGCAACACGCGTTTTGACAGTTTGACGATCTTGGCACGCGTTGTCGCCTGGTTGAGCAATTTTTGAAGTTGTTGCCGGAATGCTTCCGGTCCCAAGCTCTCTTGCAGCGCAATCGCTTCTTCGGCTGTCATGATCCCATGCAACGCCGCCGCTATCCGCGCCCCCGGTGTCTTTCGTTCCAGAAAAAACCGCTTTGCGGGTTGATTAAGAGAAACTGCGGATTCGTGATGTTCGCCAACAAGCCTCTGCCCAGAAATTTGAGCGTTGAGTTTCTGCAATGTGTCCGTTAGAACATGACCGATTTTTCCGGCTTTTTTTCTTTGAATCGCCGTTTCCAGCACCTGTTTCGCTAACTGGCGTGACGTCTGCCACGGTTCCCGAATCGCATTTTGATTGATCAATAAAAGCAATAACGCTTGCGGGTAACTGGATAACCGATTGTCTGACAGTAATAATTCGAGTACCTGTACCCACGCAACAGATGATCGTTCCACCGGCGGGTATTGAGGATCGCCGCGCTCAAGCAATATTTGCCGGTAAATCCGCAAAAAATCGGCAAGTATGGCAGCATTCGCTGGCGTAATGTGAACTAGCAAATGCTCTAAATGCTGCTGCGAAAACTGAGAAACCAGGCGTTTCACCATGATTGTCCGGTCAACCGCCGGCAAGCGTCTCAACAGCGAGACCAATAGCGCTCCGGCTTGTTCAGATTGCAACAGATGCTGAAGCATTTCTTCATGCACGTGCTGATTGGTTGTATTGGTATGCCAAGGCAAATTGCCGGTTCGCAAAAAATCCCGCAATCGCTCCAGATCCGATTGCAACCGGCTGACACGCCGTGCCGGAGCCGCGAGCATTTCTCCGGAACCAGGCGCTTTCTTTTGCGCGGACAGTAGCCGATCGCTCAACTTCTCCCGCAAGCGTTGAATGAACTCATCGTGAAAATTGTCTTCGGCTATATCGCCCAGATCAATTTCCAGCTGATCCAAACGCCAGTCGAAACCAGCTTCGTCAAATTCGAATAAAACCGTATCGATAACCGGTAACAATTTTGTTCTTAACCAGACGTCCATGCCGGTTTCGAGCGCCTGAGCGATTGCGATGGAATCAAAAGAACAATCAAGAATAAGCTCTTCGATTCGATGTACTGCCGGCATAACACTAAATCCAGCGCTCAGTGCTATTCCCTTTCCTGTTTTTTATAAGGAAAGAAATGATTCTTTTGGATGCATCATTCAACTGCGCGAGACTCTCTTGCACCGGATTCTGATTGGCAAGCCGCATACAGTCCAACCATATCCGGTAGCGCCGCTCGAAATCCTGCATATAAACAAAATCAAGCCAATAGAACTCCGGGAAAACATGCGCCGGAAGATTTTTGAGTACCGTTTCTTCAGCGAATTTTCTGAATGCCGGATTTGAAAACCGGGCTGTCCAGGAAGGGAAAATCACGCTGACCCTGAAATCGAAGAAGGCCGCGCCGGGGCTATCATCCGGTTGATCGTAGCCTCTAGGCCGCAATAACACATGTTCAATCAAGTGGAACCCCTCACAGGCAATGCTGAGTTGCGTCAACGCATGGCAAAACTCATGGGCGTAACGTATGGCCTCATCTTGACTGTCCTTCACTTCCAATGGCCAGAGATGCGCGAACTGCACGGTTTTTAAACAAATAAATGTTTTGCCGCCTGAAGTTACCAACCGGTAATTTCGTAATTCAGCGCCTTCTTTAAAAATCGCATACCCAAGCGGGGGTAATGTCGAAGGAATCGAAAGATTCGTAAACTTTTCTTCCTCAGGAAAAATAGAAACCGCCGATTGTTCGAGCGCTTCAGACAGGAAATTAACACCTTGCGCAAACACGCGATCGGGAATCAAGCGGCAGCCTCTTGCCAGCAAAACCGCTGTAATGGACGGTATGCTGTTAAATTGCGTCAGTCCCAGCAAAATATTGATCCGCTGGTGAGCGCCGGCCATATTTTCAACAACCTCCTGATCGGCCGTTCGCATCGCAGGTTCCAAATAGTTATAACCAAGTGCACGATCGCGCGTAATTTCCCGAATACACTTCAAGTAATTAATCTTATTATCAAGAATCCATTTATCCGGATTCTTCCGCCAGTAACGATCGAATTGCAACAGTAACGCTTGCGGGTATTGTTCACCATGCATCGCCAACAACGTATCCAATAACCGATTTTTCCGATCTGCATAGTCATCGTAGCGCGCTAATAGCGTGGCTAATAAAGTCTGACTACATTCCTTGTTACCGACATAAAGGCTTTCAATGTCGGGAATATTCCGATCGTCTAAAATTCTGGAAAAATAGGATTGATCGTGCTTTGAATCCAGCGAAAACAATCGAGGAATCTCATGCAGATTCTGCAAATAATCCGCCATGAGCTGTTCAAAGGGAAATAAGTAGGCTTTTAATTGCTTTGCACGCGCTTGAATCTCCAGAGGTTTGGATAGTGGAATACCATAGCGGTTAATTCCATAAATGGCAGGAAAATGATTTTGGATTGAGAAATATTCTTGCAGCGGCCGCTGCTGACCTTTTGGCAATGGAATCAATTGCGAAAGCGATGGGTGACTATTTCTGAAGGCGTGATATTCGAAAATTAACTTCTTCAACTCCAGCCGGGTTTCTTCAAGTAAGAGAACATCTTGCGTATCGTCGTAAGGTTCAAAACCAGGAACCCTCCGGGCGGACTGCCGTTGACTGACCGCTTGTGGAAGAGCCAATTTCAGCATTTGCTTCGGGTTGGCCGATTTTGGGAAACATAAATCCGGAAACACATACCGGGACGAATCATAGGAAATACTGGTGTGCTTCTTATTATCCTGGTCAATTAAATACAGCTCTTTTACTTGGATGACACCATCGACTTGATTCGCCAATGTGATCAAATCAATCACCCCGAGCACTTGTTGCGAATCTTCAAAACAACGATCGCTTATATAACCATGATTTGTCAAAGGGCCGCAAAAGATCTGCTCAAAATCGCCTAACTGACTGAAAACCGATTCATAGCGATCAATCTGAATTCCTGAAGATATACAGTGCGCGCATTTGAGAAAAATCTCGGCATAAATTTTGGCGCGGTTGTGTGATGGGTGAACCTCGACCTCTCCCGCCAGAAAGAAAGGTATGGAATGAATGACTTCGATATGGTGAATGTCTTCACAAAGATTACGATGTTGCAAAAAAACCGTCTGTATTTTTTGCTTAATCGTTGTTTCGTCAAATGTTGCAACAGCATTATCCGGCGGTTCGATTTGCGTAAACAAACCATTACCGATCTCTTGCAGCGACGCATCCAGTTTGTTTAACGCATGTTCAAATTTTGATAAGGGAATAGTCAGCTTTGCCAGCCAATCCATTTCCACCGGACTCGAATTTTTTCGATCCGAATCCAGAAACGCTAAAACATTCTTAAGCGCCTCGCTCAGCTTGGCATAGCCGAATACCGCATCCATTTTTAGCAGAATCTCGTCAAAACGTCCGGTCAAATCGGCGCTCAGTAATGAATCAGCCACTACCGACCAGAGGTTATTGATCCGGCTCCAGATACTGTCGATACAGGACAAGATTCGATCCAACCGGCACAGAATCTCGTTCAATTGTTTGATAAGCTGCACGGATTCCCGCTCTGAAAGAGCGCTCTCGGATCCGCTATCGCGGCCTCTTTGCAATGCTTCCACCCAAGTATCCAAGCATTCACCAACCTGGTCGAGCTGGTTGCGCACCTGGTCCGATACCGAGCTTATCCACTCAAGCTTTGCGGAATTTTCTCCGAAGCTGCGATCTTCCTGCTTCGGTTTCTCCGTACCGCTTTGCAGTTGCGCTGCATTTAGTTTCACAAAAACGGAATAAAGTCCCTTCGGCGCCGGATCCCCTTCTGCAGCGTATGGTTCCAGCCAGACATATTCGATCTCCGGTATCGCGTCGTATAAAACTTTCTGATAGTCGATTTCTGTGACGGCTGCACTTGGAAATACTTCCTCCGGAGAAAATAGCGCATGCTGGCGATAGTCGATCTTATTGTTATCACCAGCCAAGTAGTCCTGAACTTCAAATTCGGTTCGATACGATAAATCAGTCAGGCCATAGCAAAGATGTTCCAGGATCGTAACGCCCGGATCGTGCGTATTATAATCCGTCCATATCTTGCCGCTGAGATCCTGCGTTCTGTCGAATGCTTCTTTTCTTAAAGTATCAAAATCAAGACCATCCGGATCAATTCTAATTCGTGGTATTTGATCAGATGTTGACATAGTCGGTTGAAGCTACCGCTGAACGCTGTTTATTACACTGCGTCTCGATCTGCAAATTCAAGTCTTCCAGCAGTTTGTTAACACGATGATAAGGCAGGTTTCCCAGTGCTTTAAGAGAGAACGAAAGCTCGTCTTCGGTAAAAACAAATTGCCGCCGCTCTTGAGGGGAAGCGCCGGCAATAAATAAATGGTTGGCTTGATGATTTAATTTTCCGATCAACTCAAAAACCGATTTAAAAGGACATTCTGCAAGCGCTTCCAAGAGCAAATTGCCTTCTTCCAGATTCAAGCTGATAATTAATGTTCGCTCGGTCATTTCATTTATCCGTTTTTTCCTGCCGCTTACGTATGACCTGCGGATAGACGGATCCAGGTTCTTTTTCACTTTCATACATCAGCGGATCATGCCAAAGCCGGGTCATATAATAGTTAACCCAGATATTATCGCCATACGAAGCTTCTACGCGGAGCTGTAACTTATATTCAAAGTTTTCGACATTTTCGCCGTTCTGCCAGCGCAATTCGAGGCGATTACATTTTGCGCCGTAGTGGGACTGATGATAGGTGATATGGCCCTTGGTGTTGTACGTATTAAGCGCGAATGCATGCATCAATGCAAACTTGCCGTCCGCATCTTTTCCGCCAACCCCGGCAACCACTTCAAATGCTTGGCAGCCCGTTAACATTTCAGTGACATCGTGCCAGTTGCCGTCGGCAGGTACGGCAAGTTCTCCGCGTTGCCCCACCCGGCCATAAGATGCGATGGTTCCGGCGACATCCAACTCGAATCGAGGTATCGCGGTATTAATTCCGACGCCCATTTTAGCCGCGCCCGCGGAATCAGGATCCACCGGTCCGATACTGCTTAGAGTCAATACGTGGGGATTACTTTGATTGCCAAAACTCAAATTCGTGGTCGCTTTGTCAATACCCACAGACCACATGGCGCTCAACGTCGCCATATTTTGATAAAAGCTCATCAGTTTTCCATCGCCTAATTGCGAGACTTTTAAACCATCCTCAACGGTTCTGTCGAAACCGTCATCAATCAAGTTCAGCGTTGAGTCAATGAGATCGGCGAATGCAACTTCCGATGGCATCCTTCCATTCTTAAATTTGGCTTCTAATGTTTTTCTATCTTTTCGCGCCATTTTTCATCAGAAATAATAAAAGTACTGCCAATCTCCAGCTTCCCAATCCCGGTTATTTCCGGTTCGATCAAATCGAAGCGATCATCCACTTCAATGAAATGTTGCCCAATGGGTGCCACAATACTCCAGGGATAGATTGGAGCGATATCTTTGGATTCTATATCATCTTCCTTCCGCTCCGCGCTATCAAACAATTCAAAATAATCATCACCTCTCGGTACGATACGTAAAATCGAAAGGTTGGTTACACGATCAATATAACTCATGCTCTGAATATACGATTCGATATCGTGCTTGCTGATGCTCCAGCCAAAATGATTGGTATTGCCAACCGTTTCATTCCAAGGCGACAAAAAATCCGAAATCGCTGTATTTAATCGATTCAAATGTAAGCCTGCCAATAGCGGGTTCTTCAACTTGACCGTACACCGGATCTGGATCACTTCATAAACCGGATTACCGACATGAACCGTCACAAATGGCGTTGTCAGCTCACCGATGTAACCTTCAATCTCATTGATCAAATGGCCGCTTAAGAACGGTTGCTGCATCAGCATTTCATCACGCGACAAATAAGGCAACGCGACTATTACCAGTTGACCGGGAGAAAACTGCCGTGTGGTTACGAAATCCGGCGCCATGCTGGGAAAGCATTTCACTTTATAGACCTGAGGGAATTTTTCCAGTATCAGCAATTCATAGTCCACCGGCAACAATGCGCGCTTCTTATGTTTCAGACGCTCGCTAATGCGCACTCGCAATTGATTGTGATCCTCTGTCAGCTTGCCGCCGAACGAAGCTTGGATTTGTTTGATGCTTCCAATGCCGGGAATTGATTTACGGGCGCGCGTCACGGCGCCGGGCGGCAGCCTTATCAAATGACGTTGCGTAGTGCCGCCCAATTGCCGGCTGACCATGATCGCTTGCGCATGGATCGAATAAACGCTGCAAAAATTTTCCAATTCATGCTCGGCAGATGCTCTTAACCAGGATAGCCCGGCTGGCAGCACCGTATTTTCCTGCGTAATATCCATCGGAATATTTAAAGTGATGATCCCGGACGTCATAAACCGTTGGGTGGAGTCTGACAATATCTCTTTCGCACTTAGCGGCAGCCATTGATTATTGGCCATATAGAACCACTGTAACTCTTTCAGATAAGAATTCTTAATCGGCAGGGAATTTTCGCGCAAATAAAAATACAGCGTTATCACACCGCCATTCATCAACCCTCGTAAGCCGATCAATAAATTGCCTGAATATGAATATCGCGGCAACAAAAAAATGTGGCGATCGACGTTAACCATCGCATTTTCCCAACCCAACGGATGCCAGTGAATTATTTTTTCTTGCATCGTGGGTATACAGTTTGTTTCTTCCCTGCCCACGATGATTTTTGAAGCCGCTTTATAGTTTGCAAATATCGAAACGATCATCGGCGTATAGGGAGGATTCGGTATTTTTTTCAGAAACTGGCTATGCTTCTGTTTCGCGTTAAACGTCAATACCTCCGTCAATACTTTCGGATACTCCCGATGACCAAAAGCTTGTTCCGGGGCAATCAGTGTAAATTTAAAAAAACCTTTATTGGTGGATGGCGAATAACGGTATGGAATCCCGGAGCTGCGGTATTCAACCGGACTCCAACTGGAAATAATGGAGCGACAAGACAGGTGGCTATGCTCATTGATTTCACTCCCGCCATCCAAGCCGGTATTCGTTTGGAAAAGTGAGCTGACAGTTGCCGCTCCGGCATTCTCAGGCAGCCATTTGCCATTCGCCAGGACTGTGGCGCTAACCCGGAAATCCGTATCTTCAGAGAGCTCATAGCCTTGATAATAAGCCTTGAAACCACCCAGCGCTGCAGGTATGCCCCCCCATTGAATCACGATATCAAAATCGGATAAATGCTTACCGGCGGTTTCCGGACACCCTGCAATCAGATAAGAACCTACTTCCGGAATCGGGCCGAAAGGTGCAAAGGGCGTCAACGGCGATAATTGTCCGATATTATTGTATAGCTGCAGTGTTCTGCATCCTTCGACATGAACGTCTATTTCAACCGACGATACTTCCAGTTCGCAAAAAATCCCATAAGGGTATAAATAACTCCGGGAATTCAATAGAAACCGGATGACCGGCAACTCGGTTCCAAAATCCGCTCCATGAACATCGGGATTGACTGCAATAATTCCTGGAAAACTTTCCGGCAACAACACGGTTATTCGCAAGCTATTGGGTTTTTGCTGCGAATCGACGCCGGAATAGGAAGGCAAATATTCCGGTACTTCTTGCCACCCGCTTTTGGTTGATAAGCTGATGACAAAACTATCTTTAAACGCTTTAAAAAAAGCTTGCTGCTCCTGAATGCGCGTTGAAGTTGCGCTGCTGCTACCACACCCGGAATGCGTGGCTGCGGCAATTTTCTGAATCCATTGTCCCAGCGTCAGCCCGTTATGCTTAAAAGAAATCTCAATCGTTACCGTTCGCCGCCCTTCTTTCAATTGCAAAACCTTGCTTGCGAATGCGAAACCGATATCCGCTTGCTGCGCCAAAGCATTTTCTTCACCGTCTCTCGTCGCACCGAATAGCGGATAAGAAGGCATAGTATCCTGATCGATATTCGTACTCGGCAATGCCGGAATATCATGCAACCAGCAAGCGGTTGCCAATTGTCTTCCGGATTCACCGGATCGGTCATTCAACACGACATTTTCCAGCAAATCGTTTTCTGGAAAATTCATCGCATCCCTTTTAAAGTAAAGGGTATAAACCGACTTTACGATCGCATCATTGACTGAAACATCTTCGGTTGCCGTGTAAACGGCTTCCAGCTTTTCGTCATCCAGTTTTGCAAGAAATTCGGTTCCTCGTGATATCAATCCCTTATAGTCTTTTTTGTTGGGAGTAATTACCAAGAAAACATAATCCGGGGAAAAATCACGCTGCTGAACCTTGAGTACTTGATCATAGTAAAAATCAACATAATTCAGCGTAAATCGATTTAATTTTTTTTGCAGTTTCTGAAATAGCTGTAAAAAAGCAAATAATAAACCGACCGCAGGGTCATGATCACCGCTCAGTAAAGATGAAGAAAGTAATTTGGCTGCATTTATCTGCACCATTTCGATGGCTTTAATAAAGGCATAATGACTCGATCGGATCGGTGCGGTATCAGTTATCTCAACGGCACTCGTTTCACGATGGATCTGCGACTCTCCTTCGGTGGAAAACGTCAACGCAATCAGGTCGCTTGAAAAAACTTCCTGATGTTCGCGATACCCGAGGTGTCCCGCTAAATATTGCCAAAGAATTTCGGTATCCTTCCTCAGCCCGATAATCACGCTTTCCAAGACCTTGTGCAATTCCGTTGTGACTTGATTCCGCGATACCGACAATATCTGCAACCAGTTATCTAACAAATGTATTGCGGTATAGGTTCCGATCATATGCCGGCCAACTTCTTTGTAAGCGATTGATCGCAGCGCATTAACAATTGGATTCCCGGTATTCGAGGTTTCGCTGCCGACTGTCAATTTCTTCAAATCAACCGACAGTATCGTCGCGATCACTACCGTTTCATCCGATGAGAAAAATTGTTTCCAGGTCCCGGAAACTTGGTGTTCCAGGTTATAAAATTTCATTACCTGTGCATAATCAACCAACAAAGCTAACAGTGTATGAAAATGCATTTCCGATACATTAAAATAATCTTTCTGCAATGCAGGCAGAAGCCTGTTCTTCTGACTCCGGCCATCGCTAATATGCAGCTGATAATTTAATGGATCTTTATACGATCTCATCCGCTTGCTCGAATAAATTACAATTCAACGTTGGTGCCTTCAGTGAAATAAAACGGATAAACAATGTTATGGCGATTATTGGTTGCCCGCACGATATAAGTAATGTTTATCTTGATGAGTCCATTTAAAACATCTTCCTTACTATCCGAATCGACGGTGATCGCTTCCACCAAGACTCTCGGCTCGAAGAAAAGGATGGCGCGCCGCACCAGATCAACAATGACCGTTACCGCAGTTTCATTGATTTCTTCAAATATTTGGGTTTTCAGACCGCAGCCATAAGTCGGCTGCATCACTCTTTCTCCAGGAGAGGTCGATAACAGAATATACAAACTTTCATGGATATCATCTTCCGCGGAAACATATTTTACCGATCCGTTGATATTAAACTCCGGGGGGAATCCCCAACCGGTTCCAAGAAAGGATTTGTCGACAGCCATGACTGATTGGGTCTCCGCTTTAACCGCCAATCATCACGGTCGGAAAGCCGACAACGATTGCACCGCCATGTGCGGTGGTATCGCCAATTCTGGCCGCCGGTTTATTACCGATCATCACAGTTGCCGAGCCTTTTACGATCGTATCGGGCGGTCCGACACATACGCACATATCACCCACGACAGCAGCGGGCAAATTCCCGATCAACACGGTGGGAACACAAGGCCCGCTGACCGGCCCGCCTACATGCGGTATCGGCGGAACACCGGGGGTTTGCATCGGACAAGTATGCATGTCGGTAATTCTGGCGGCTGGCGGCATAATTGTAGATTCCTCTGTTGATCGTTCAATGATAATCCTGGCGGTGCTAGTTGATCATGACGATACCGCCTTTCACCGTCGTTTGCCCGCTGGCGGATAATTCGGCGGTCGCGTTGCCCTTCGCGCTGAAACCAACATTCGCCTGTTGATTGATATTCAAACCTTGATTCTTAATATCCGCTTGCGCGGTCGATTCGATATTACCGACAGCATCAATGGTAACTTTGCCTTTTGCACTGATCTTGATATCTTTAGGACTGTCAATGACGATGCCACTGCTGTTAAGCTCAATTTTGTTGGAATTTTGATCTTGCAGCAAAATGGATTTCTGATCATCGTCGATGACGATCTTGTTATTAGCAGGCGTAATCAACGTGATAATCTTCTTTTCGTCGTCAAACTCCAACTTAAGCTTGCTTTTTGTAACCACGGCCTTAATGTAATTATCAGCGGTTAATTCGTACGGCGGTTTCCGGTTGCTGCTGTACATACTCCCTAAAATCACCGGATGCGAGGGATCGTCATTAAAATATCCCAATATCACCTCATCGCCAATTTCCGGAATAACAAAAGCACCAAAACCATTCGAACCGTAGAAGCTTGCAAACCTGGCCCAAACACCCTCAGTTTCGGGTTGCATGACCGGAACCGATACCTGGATTTTGTATTGCCCTTCCGGATCCGCGTCCAGTTTCTTCACCACTCCGACTTGCAAACCGCTTACACCCGGCGTCAAACCAGATGCCAACGGCGCCTCGGTTTTGTACAATTCCGTAAACCATAACGGTGACAAACCAAACTCGATTTCCGTCACCCAGTTACCTTGCTTGATTTCATGCTTGACCGCCGTCACTAATACGTTGCCATTAAAACGGTCGCCTACGCCCTTCAACTCGATCAACTCACCAATTTTAGCTTTCGCGCTCCCCTGAAAAGATGCGTAACCCCGAATCTTTGCCAAACCGGATTTCACCTGTTGTCCTTTAACCCAATCGGTCAGTGCCGAGTCGTCAAGCGGTGCCGGTGTTTGCAAACGGAAATTACTGACCGCGATCACTCCGGCTAAATCACTTCCTGTCAAATTGCCTTGCCCGGTAAGATTGTCCGAAGCGGCCTGCGCTTCTTGTACCGCTTGATCCGTTAAATTCCATACGGCGCCTTTAACTTCCGAGTATTGAGCGGCAGCATCCACGTCCGCACCAAATGCCATCAAATCGATCCCGTAAGTCAGCGTTAACACGGCTTCACCACTCACTTGCGGTCCTTTAACATTCACTTTGGCTTGATCAATCGTCACCAAAAATCCATTGGCTTCGGCTCTGGCCAGCACATAATCCCAGTCCGTGCAGTAATATTGCACCAATTCCTTAAAACTGGTGGTCGTGGTTGCCACGTCGGACGACAATCCGTTATAGGATCCGATGATTTTGCTAAGAATGTCACTGTCCTTCGAATCGACATAGTTGGCATTCTTGCGCCCCACTGTCATGGCAACCGCTTTATCCTTGCATTGCACAATCAAGCGGGAAAAGTTATCGCCGTCCATTTTAATACCGTGCTTAATCACGACACCTTTAAAAACGGTGGTGGTTTGATTGGCATACCCGGCATTAATAGTGATCTCGGCGCCGGGTATAAAGTCGTCGGCATTACTCACCGGAAAATCATTGTTCGGCATGTCGCCGTCCAATAGCGTAATCCTGGCGCTGGGAATTTTATTAACCGTATAGTAAATTTCAATGGATACAATTTGGATCGTGTCAGCGATCGTAGTTCCGTTACTCTGGATCGTTACCGAAACTACACCCGTGCTGCCTTTTAAGGGGGAATCTGCCATAGCGAACCTCAGCTTAATGGCGGGAATTGAAGCTTCATCCCTGGGGTTAGATTGCGAAAATCCGTCAAATTGTTAATCTTTGCAACTTGCGGATAATAGCTGCAGTCCTGGTAAATCCGGTAACAAAGGAGCGGCAAGGTGTCACCGGCTTTTACTTCGATCAGATGTGTCAAATCGGGCGATTCCTGCGCGGCTTCTTTGGATATTTCCTCGCTGCTTTGGTATTCGATAAAAGTCAGTGTCACCTTGGCCCTGAGCGGCACTCCGCTGGGTTTGAACAACGTGTAATCAAATTTGAGCGATTCCACCCGTCCATAAAATAGCAGTTCACCCCACTTCAACTGAACGATCGGCGCTTCGTGCTTGCTTCCCAGGTAGGTGTAAACCACTTCTTTCAATCGCTCGATCTGATCCTTGACCGGCACCGGATCGCTGGCCACGTCCAGCGGATTCGACCTTACCGCACCGGTCGCATCCAGAATCAGCTCTTTCAGAACGATTTTCTCAGGATGACTGGCATCGTATTTGGTTTCCGTTCCCGGCTGTCCCAACACCCGGTTCTTCGAATAACTTAGCCGGAAGGTATGCTCATAGCCTGCGGGATTGAGCATAGCCTCGAATTTTTGCTTGGAACCATCAACACTGATTTTGCCGTTATTGACCGTACACGGAGAAATCGTCAGCAGTGTTTTCGTTCCGCTCAGCAGCATTTAACGATCTTCCTTGCGCTGCAAAGAATCATGAATCAACCGTTGGCATTCTGCCAGGATGTCTTCTTTAAGTTCCCGGTAGTCTTCCGGCAACTCCGAATCTTCCAGCTTGTTTCTTTGAATGATATTCGATTTAATCAGTAATTGTTTAATTTCAATAGACATCTTCTGATCCTGACACGCTAAATGATGCGGGATGACGAGGTATAACTCAATATGATTTTCTCGATCGCCACTTCGTTCTTGGTCGATCCGAAACTCTCCACCTCCCACTTTAAAGGATAAGCCGAGTCAAAAGCCCAGCCACGAATCGGCACCTTGTCTTCATTCATCAGGTACACCAGCACCGGCAAAGGCTTAATCGCTAAATTCAGACCGGATTCCAGCGTCGCTTTACACCATATTACGAGCGGCGAATCCATCGATGCGATGCCTCGCTTCAATGACAAATTGGAGTGTTTGGTACCTTTGGGCAGCTGACGGACAAAACGGTTTTCACCGCCTTCGGTCACTGTCTCCACATCCATCTCAATATCGATTCCGGAAACTTCCTGGAAAGAAGTGTCGGTTGTCAAACCGGCCGGTGGCCCGATGATTACCTTGAAATAAAAAGCAGATGGGGGATAAATACTGTCTGACAATGAAAGATTCATTGATCCACTCATCTGCTCTCCGGATCCGTTTGGAATTAGCTGTTGGCGATCGTCAAGCCTTCGTGCACAATTTCGATGGTTTCGATTGCGACCTCATTACCTTCCGATTTCAGATCGGTACCCGTAATCTTTGTCGGCCAAGCATTGGTTAACGTCCACACCATCGTCGCTTTACCGCCTTCATCGAGCAGACTGATCGTGACCGGCAGGCGCTTAATCGTATTCATCTTGATTTGTTTGAACCAATCCCAGAATTTATTATCGCCTTTAAAAATACCTTTCTTCATGGTGATATTGCCAAATTTTTTCATGCCCGGCATCTTAATGACTGAAAATTCCGGGCTATCACCATGGCGATATTTGATTTCTTCGGATTGGATATCCAATCCGCTGACTTCTTGAAATCTCATTACTTGCGAATCCCATTTAACCTGAAAATAAAATTTCGGCATGGGCCATACTGTCGTCGATTGAGCCGATCCATCATCTGCCATGATTTACCCCTACTTTTATGATTAAGAAATAAATGCTGCTTTCATCAACTGCCTTAAGGTACAAACTGTACTTTCAGGTTAAGACTTCTGCATCTGCTGCTGGAAAGTAATTTCGATAAACTCAGCTGGTCGGCTCAATGCCACCAAAACTGTGACACGTAAAATACCATCGAGGATATCCTGCGGTGTCATGGTTTCACCCAAGCCGACATAAACACCGAAGGCGTCGTCCGGTGTTGCGCCAGCTAAACCACCGCGTTTCCATATGCTGGTAAGAAAATTGCTGACCATGCTTTTGATCGTCACCCAGGTACTGGATACGTTCGGTTCGAATACATAGGCCTTAGCCGCCAATTTGATAGATTCTTCCAGCATAATCATGGTTCTGCGCACATTGATATAGCGCCAATCCAAACTATTTCCATCCAGCGTGCGCGCCCCCCAAACCAACGTTCCCTCCCCGATGAAAGTACGTATTGCATTGATCGATTTGCCTGCCGTTGTCACGTTCAGATCTTCTTGTTGCGCATGAGAAATCTCCACGGAAGGAGAAATGACTGCATTCAGACTCACATTGGCTGGTGCTTTCCATACACCACGGGAATTATCAACCAGGGTATAGACACCCGCCATGCCAGCGCTGGGTGGCAGCAGATTCAGCTTGACTTTGATACTTTCGATAATGGTCTTGTAGAGCGGGCAAACAGCGGTGAGAATTTTATGCAAATCCTCATCGCTGGACATCTTATCTGTTTTGGGCGATACGCCTATCTCCGCAATTTTGGCGTTGACCTCCCCTTTTTTCTTGTCATCCAGCTCGCTGCCATCCGCTTCCGCTTTGAGTAATTCTTTCAATTTATCCAAATTGGATACGTTGGAGAAACTCAAATCGCCGGTTTGTACAATGGAAGTATTCAACCATGGATAATACGCTGCGGCAAAATCCAGACTGTTCGTGCCGAGATCGTTCCGGAATGTCTCAATACAGCCGCTATCCTGCGCTTCCTTGTACCCGTCGAACACATCCAGAATGGCAAAACGGTTTTTCATCACCTGCCCGCAATGGCTTAGCATCGCTTGTTGCAAAGCGATACAATCCGGCTCGGCCAACGACACGGCATCCGGAATCACCACCATAGTCGGTTCTTGCTCTTTTAGCAGGATATCGATTCCCGCGCTCAGTTTGGGCTTCTCAATAATTTGCTTCTCTACCTCCTGCTCATAGTTACCCACAGAAACGATATAACAAGCACCTCCACCGTTCTGAAAGAACAGCATCATGCTGTGATACAGAAAATAGCGGGCACCCTGCAATTCCAGTGCATATTCCTTCTGCTCACTGGAAAAATCGGATTCAAGCGCGGTTACGGCAGTTGCGTTATCTTTTCCTGATCCCTTATCCTTATCTTTTCCACCCGTAGTAGGAGCGGGGGTGGGAGCCGTTGCTTCGGAAATCTGATATTGCGTTTTAGGCGGCCCACCAAAAAAACTGATAAATTCAGACATGGATGAAATGCGCCATGCCTTGCTTAGCAACGATTTGCCTTTATTGTTTGCTTTTTCCGTATACCCGATGAATGCCGGCACAGCCGTAGCAACTTCTACGACGGAATTTGGAAACGCATTCTTTTCAACAATGTAAACACCCGGTGTTTTATACTGCCCCATAGCCAGCTCCTTATTGATTGGATTAGTAGCGCTCTACAACTTGCTTTTTTAAACCCGACAAAACTGAGAGATATTACAGTGTTACGTTTATTTCCTCTATTTCAATTTAACAAACCACAGCTTAGCGGAAGAATAGCGAAACCTCAAGAAAATTGCAAAGCCAGGTGATGATTGAATCCATGGCCGTTCTGAAGTATCCGAATTACCTCGCCATGCGCCAGCCGAGGTAGTCTGTTTCTTTCCAGAAATCTTCCCAGATAAATACCGGGTCAGGGATTGGGTAGGTCGGTAACCAGAAAGTAGCGAAATCCAGCGCTCCATTGGCAGTGCGCCCAGCTGTATGAAACATGCCCCAAAGCAACCCATTGATAGTGCCTATCACAATCTGATCATCCTTCTCATTCCAAATTGCAAGATTTTTGGGTAATTCCATCCAGCCAGTCGCAACATTGGCAATACCGCTCACGATCTTCGTACCTGCTCTGTTAAAGTAAATGTCGGCGGTAATATTTTCTGCATGCGTTGACGTCAAAACGAACAATGACAAAGACAATATGACTACAAAGCGAGCGACTGCTTTCATAATGAAACTCCTTCTTGAGTTATTTAAGTGCGATGGCGGGTATGATTCCATGGAAACGAGCGAAAGTGAAGCAATTGCTCGCGGGATCGCAATATCAACCCGAGCCGATCACATGCCCGGGATACTGGATAACACGTTTTTCCGTTCAATTTCTATCGGCGGATATAGTATGATTGAACTTCGTATCATCGTTACGGGGAATTGAAATAAATGTCGGATCTAATCGAAATCACTTTTTATTGCATTATCGCTTTGGTTGCCGGGTTATTCGTAGCGCAAGCCATTAATGACAAACACCGCAAATAACCAGTGGATGATGTTTTATTTGAAACAATCAGAGAATCTCATGAATCCGGGTATCATGAATGCGATGAAAACTCATTTAAAATAGTGAAAGGAGGCGTAAATGAATAAAATGATTGTGATTGTTTCGCTAATCATCGCTCTGATACTTTTTGGCTACTACGAAATGACCGGTGATGGAGTGGTTCTGGCACCGTTGCTCTTGGGCTTACTGGTCTCGTTTACCAGCGCGATGGTGTTACTGACAAAGAAATGATCAATCGTATTGATAGGGTTCGATAGCTTGATTTCGCATGCGGGAAGCGGAATCGAGCAGCCTCAACTATCATCACTTCAATTGATAATTCAAATACTGCTGATCGACTCCGCGTTTGGGCACAACGCCCTACTCAAAAAAGATTCAAATATAACCAGCGGGAACTGTTGTCATCGTCCGCTATGTTCGCGGTGTTGTTACAACCCACTGAATAATCCAGATGGATATGGCAGAAATCATTCAATGTCAGCGCTCGGATTCTGCTACTCAAAGTAAAGCCATAGCTGCCTCCCTCATTAGCACTTCCTTTTGACCCGGTCAGATGATTATCATCTTCACAATCCTGAATAGCCTCTGCATTCATTAGCTCCAAATCCGTGCCGTTTCTCAGAGACGTCATGGCTTTTGCATTAACGCGATTTAACTGCGTCACGGCGGTTACTTGTAAAGCGTTAACAATACTATCGTCTTCGATATTAAAGTACACACCTCGTAAACCGCCCATGCTGCCACCCACTTGCTTTACCATGAAATCGAGCGAGCCGCCGCCGTTCTCCGTAATCGTCACCCATGCAGCCGGTTTGCGGTTATCCGTTGATTTGCCATTAACCAGAAAAGATATCGTCGCCATAATCGCCTCCTTATTAAACTGATGATCTTCCATCCGTGAAGATGAAAAGCGTTTTTGAATAAACAGGCTTAACTATAGGCTACGAAGAACCCCGAATTGTGAAGGAAATGCAAACTCTTTGTAAATTCTCAGATAGGATTAACAATCATAGTCAAATTGTTAACAACACAAGACATAAAACCACCACGGGATTCGATGGTTGTTTTATTCCATCAAGCTGCTTTATTTCTCCGAGAAAAACTCGCGTGCTTTGTCCATCCAGGATTTTGCACGGGGACTGTGCCGCGAACCGTCTTTCAGACTGATGGCTTCCAATTCTTCCAGCAATTCTTTTTGGCGAGCTGTTAGTTTGACCGGTGTTTCCACAGCCACATGGCACAATAAATCGCCCTTTTCATGACTTCGAACACCCTTAATGCCTTTACCACGCAGCCGGAAAATTTTACCAGTCTGCGTTTCCGCCGGCACTTTGATTTTGGCGTGTCCTTCCAAAGTCGGCACTTCGATTTCCCCGCCTAATGCCGCAACGGTAAAGCTAATCGGAATTTCGCAATGAAGATGATCACCATCGCGGCGAAATACCGAATGCGCCGACAAGTGGACAACCACATACAAATCACCCGACGGACCGCCATTGACACCCGCTTCACCCTCGCCTGAAATACGGATCCGATCGCCATCATCGACCCCCTCCGGAATTTTTACATTAAGTGTCTTATGTTGCTTGACGCGCCCGACGCCATGGCAACTGGTACACGGGTGTGTAATGGTCTTACCGCTGCCGTGACACTTAGGACAGGTTTGCTGAATAGAGAAAAAACCTTGCTGCATTCTAACTTGTCCGTGGCCATTACATGTCGAACAGGTTTTTACCGAATTACCCGGCTTGGAACCGCTACCATGACAAACGTCGCATATTTCCATGGTTGGAATGCGAATTTTCGTTTCGGTGCCACGTGCAGCTTGTTCAAGCGAGATTTCCAAGTTATAACGCAAATCCGATCCTCGATGCACATTGGCGCGTGCGCCGCGTCCACCGAACAAATCACTGAAAATATCGCTGAAAGCATCACTGAATCCTTGCGCACCGGCTCCACCCGCACTGCCTTCCACACCGGCATGTCCAAACTGGTCATACGCAGCTCGCTTATTCGAATCGGTCAATACTTCATAAGCCTCTTTCGCCTCTTTAAACATCTCTTCCGATTTCACATCACCGGCATTACGGTCGGGGTGATATTTCATCGCCAGTTTTCGATAGGCCTTCTTGATCGTTGCTTCGTCGGCATCGCGGCTAACGCCCAACACTTGATAATAATCGCGCTTACTCATATTGATTTCCTACTACCGTGACAGATATAAGGGTTCTGCTTCTTAATCATTAATATTTACAGCTAACGACACTAAAACGCAGAGCACGCACAAGGAAAATTTTTTCCCTTGGTGCGCCTCTGCGGCAATAGTGTTGCTTCAGCAACCGTTATTTTTTGTTTTTAACTTCCTCAAACTCTGCATCCACAACTTCACCTTCGACCGGTT
This sequence comes from Nitrosomonas sp., assembly GCF_019635155.1. Classification (GTDB taxonomy): domain Bacteria; phylum Pseudomonadota; class Gammaproteobacteria; order Burkholderiales; family Nitrosomonadaceae; genus Nitrosomonas. The sequence goes on from NZ_JAHBZY010000004.1 coordinate 82,530, forward strand.
TTTCGCTTTGATTCGAAGAGGCTCCCGAATCCGGTTGCGCTTGTTGCCCCGACGACTGATCGTGTTGTTGATACATTTTCTCAGCCAATTTATGTGCTGCTTCGGTCAATGCTTGCGTTTTGGCTTCAATGGTTTCTTTGTTATCGGTCTTAAGCACATCTTCCGCTTCTTTTAGCGCGGTTTCAATTTTGGCTTTTTCATCATCGCCCAATTGATCACCGTGCTCTTTCAAAGATTTCTTGACCGAGTGAATCATCGCATCACACTGGTTACGCGCAGACACCAGTTCCATCGCTTTGTGATCTTCTTCAGCGTGCGCTTCCGCATCCTTCACCATGCGTTCAATTTCATCATCCGACAAACCGGAACTGGCTTGAATCTTAATTTTATTTTCTTTACCGGTCGCTTTGTCTTTTGCCGATACGTGCAAAATACCATTGGCATCGATATCAAACGTTACCTCGATTTGCGGCATCCCGCGAGGCGCCGTCGGAATATCACTCAAATTAAACTGCCCCAGACTTTTATTACCGGATGCCATTTCGCGCTCACCTTGCAGGACGTGAATGGTAACAGCGGTTTGATTGTCTTCCGCGGTCGAAAACACTTGCTGCGCCTTCGTCGGAATCGTGGTGTTTTTCTGGATCAGCTTGGTCATGACACCACCCAGTGTCTCGATTCCCAGTGACAGAGGCGTCACATCAAGCAACAGCACGTCTTTCACATCGCCTTGCAATACACCGCCCTGAATGGCTGCACCGACAGCGACAGCTTCATCGGGATTCACGTCTTTACGCGGTTCCTTGCCAAAAATTTCTTTTACTTTATCTTGCACTTTTGGCATGCGGGTCTGTCCGCCCACCAGAATCACATCGTCGATATCCGATGCGCTCAAACCGGCGTCTTTGAGTGCTGTACGGCATGGCCCCACGGTACGTTCGATCAAGTCTTCCACCAGGCTTTCCAATTTGGCGCGGGTTATTTTGACCGCCAAATGTTTGGGTCCGGAAGCGTCGGCCGTGATGTACGGCAAATTAACTTCCGTTTGCTGACTGGACGATAATTCGATTTTAGTCTTCTCAGCCGCATCTTTCAGCCGTTGCAATGCCAGCATGTCTTTTTTCAGATCGATACCGTTTTCTTTTTTAAACTCATCGACCAGATATTCAATGACACGCAAGTCAAAATCTTCACCACCGAGGAAAGTATCGCCATTGGTTGCCAGCACCTCGAACTGATGTTCGCCTTCGACCTCAGCAATCTCAATGATGGAAATATCAAAAGTACCGCCACCCAAATCATAAACCGCTATCTTCCGGTCACCTTCTTTTTTGTCCAATCCGAAAGCCAGCGCCGCGGCTGTCGGCTCGTTGATAATCCGTTTAACTTCCAAGCCCGCGATCCGTCCGGCATCTTTCGTTGCTTGCCGTTGCGAATCGTTAAAATACGCAGGCACCGTGATAACCGCCTCGGTAACCGGTTCTCCCAAATAATCCTCGGCGGTTTTTTTCATTTTCACCAATACCTGTGCCGATACTTCGGGAGGTGCGATTTTCTTGCCGCGCACTTCAACCCAGGCATCGTTGTTATCCGCCCGGATAATACTATAAGGCACCATTTTAATGTCGCGTTGCACCATGTCTTCGTCAAACCGGCGTCCAATAAGCCGTTTGACAGCAAACAAGGTATTTTTCGGATTGGTGATTGCTTGGCGTTTCGCCGAAGCGCCCACCAGGATTTCACCTTCCTCAGTATAAGCAACAATCGAAGGAGTCGTCCGGGCACCTTCCGAATTTTCAATGACTTTAGGTTTTCCATTTTCCATGACAGCTACGCAAGAATTGGTGGTTCCTAAATCGATACCGATAATTTTTGCCATCTTTAGATCCTTTTTGAAATTAATTCTGCTTGTAAATTGATTGGTAGTTGGGGATATCTGTCAGAAATTCAAGTATCTTTGGCTTTGGAAACCGATACCAGCGCGGGGCGTATAATCCGTTCATGCAATTTATAGCCTTTTTGCATGACTTGAACCACGGTATTGGGAGCCAACTCGGAATCCACCATACACATGGCTTGTTGTTGATGCGGATCGAACTTCTCACCCTTAGGATCAATGGCTTTAATATTGAATTTTTCAAAAACACTCGAAAGTTGCTTCTGAGTCAACTCCATCCCATTTTTGTAATTCTCAACCGTCGCATTTTCCACTGCCAACGCAGCTTCCAAGCTGTCCATCACACTGAGCAATTCCGCTGAGAAATTCTCAACCGCATATTTATGCGCATTGGCAACATCATTTTGCGCGCGTTTCCGGATATTTTCGGTCTCAGCTTTCGCACGTATCCACGCATCATGATGCTCGGCGGCTTTTATTTCAGCTTCTTTCAATCTATGTTCAAAATTAAGCTGCGTTGCACCGACTTCACCTGTCTGTATGGTGGGATCATCGGTTACGCCGGGAATTTTAGTTTCTACTGTCTTTTCTGCTGCTTCCGCTTGATTTGTTTCCGCACTTTGCGGATTTTCTGGACTTTGCATTGTTCCTCCTAATAACTGTGCAGACAATGTTGGGACGGTCGCTTAAAATTTCAAGCTGAAAACAAGAGTTTTTTATGAATTCTTAATTTATCCTTACAGTTCAATTGATTAAATTTTAAATTTATGACTTCTATTTAACCGCAGCGGCCAGCACACTGGCTTTACCAATATAATTGCGAGGCGTTAATGCCAATAAGCGTTCCTTCTCCGCTTCGGGAATATCAAGTTGCACGATAAATTGATGCAGTGTTTCCTGGGTAATGCCAGTTTTACCGCGAGTCAACGCTTTCAGCTGCTCATAGGGATTGGCAACACCGTAGCGCCGCATTACCGTTTGAATCGGCTCCGCCAAAATTTCCCAAGTGTTATCGAGATCATCGAATATTTGCACGATGTTCACATCCAGTTTATTCAATCCCTTAATACAGGAATCGTACGCCAGCAACGTATATCCCAATGCGACCCCCATATTGCGCAACACCGTCGAATCGGTTAAATCCCGTTGCCAACGAGAAACCGGCAGTTTCTCGCTCAAATGACGCAGGATGGCATTAGCGATGCCGAGATTGCCTTCGGAATTCTCAAAATCGATCGGATTGACCTTGTGTGGCATGGTTGAGGAACCCACCTCATTTTCTTTAGTTTTTTGCTTGAAATAACCAAGCGAGATATAACCCCAAATATCGCGATTCAGATCGATTAGAACAGTATTGATCCGGGCATAGCTATCAAATAGTTCGGCCATGGCGTCATGCGGTTCGATCTGTGTAGTGTACGGATTGAATTCCAATCCCAATTGTTCCACGAACGATTGCGCCAACTTTTCCCAATCCAAATGAGGGTAAGCGGATAAATGCGCATTGTAATTGCCGATAGCGCCGTTGATCTTGCCCAGAATGGCGACCGCTTCGAGTTGTTTCTTTGCGCGCTGCAGACGATAGGCGAAATTCGCCATTTCCTTTCCAAGCGTCGTCGGCGATGCCGGTTGTCCATGCGTCCTTGCAAGCATGGGTATTTCCGCCAATTGCTGCGCCAATTCAACCAGTTTGGCGATAATCACGGTCAACGCCGGCAGCATCACATGCTGCAAGCTGGATTTAAGCATCAACCCGTGCGCCAGATTATTAATATCTTCCGAGGTGCAGGCAAAGTGAATGAATTCGGCGACACCGGCCACTTCCACATTGTCGCTGAGCGTCTGCTTCAGCCAATATTCAACGGCTTTCACATCATGGTTGGTAACTGCCTCAATCACTTTGATGGCTTCGCCATCCGCCACCGAAAAATTGGTGACTAAATCATCCAGATGTTCATTCGTTTCCGCTGAGAAAAGCGGAACCTCGGTAATATCAGGCTCGGCGCTGAGTGCTTTAAGCCAGGCAATTTCGACTTGCACACGATGACGAATTAACGCAAATTCACTGAAGTAGGGTCGCAGTGATTCAACTTTGCCGTGGTAACGCCCGTCCAACGGCGAGAGTGCTGTAATGGTAGAGAAATTCATAATGGATTTAGATTATTGAAGCGCGGATTTTATCATGCTTGCCCGCTCCCGAAGCTGGTATTCCATGATGCCGAATATCCGTAGGCTTCCATATATTCCGCGATGCAATCTTGCATAAGACCGTCTCGCTTAAGTGTTACAAAGGCAGCCGCATACATACTGTTCTTACGTTCACAGCGGTGTAAAATACCGGCAATTTCATTTGTAATTGCTGTCACTTAAAAGCCACCATGAACACTCAAAAGAAAATCAAAGTACTATTCGTCTGCATGGGCAATATCTGCCGCTCGCCAACCGCCGACGCGGTGTTTCGCCATCATGTCAAAACCGCCGGGGTGGATCATTTAATCGAGGTCGACTCGGCGGGAACGCACGCCTACCATATCGGCAACCCCCCGGATGAACGTTCGCAACGCACCGCTATCAATCGCGGCTATAAAATGGATGATTTGCGCGCGCGGGCAGTGGAATTACGAGATTTCGAGGAATTCGACTACATCCTGGCGATGGATAAGGAAAATCTGCACTTGTTGAAGCAGCGCAGCCCGCGGCATCATCACGACAAAATCCGCTTATTCATGCATTACGGCGTAAACTACGACGGCAATACCGAAGTGCCGGATCCTTATTTCGGCGGCCATCAAGGCTTCGAGCTGGTTCTCGACATGGTGGAAGAAGCCAGCCAAGGTTTGCTGGAGCATTTGCGCAATCACATCAATCGATAAGGACAATACAATGAAAACAAAAGCTGCCGTAGCCTGGAAAGCGGGCGAACCGCTAACCGTCGAGGAAATCGATCTGGAAGGTCCGAAATCCGGCGAAGTGCTGGTCGAAATCAAAGCCACCGGCATTTGCCATACCGATTATTACACCCTATCCGGTGCCGATCCGGAAGGCTTGTTCCCGACGATCCTCGGCCATGAAGGCGCGGGTGTGGTAGTCGACGTCGGCCCTAACGTCAAATCGCTGCGCAAGGGCGACCACGTGATTCCGCTGTACACGCCGGAATGCCGCGAATGCAAGTTTTGCCTATCGAAAAAAACCAATCTATGCCAAGCGATCCGCGCTACGCAGGGTAAAGGTTTGATGCCCGACAGCAGTTCGCGTTTTTCCATCGGCGGCAAGCCGCTATTTCATTACATGGGAACCTCAACCTTCTCCAATTACACCGTCGTACCCGAAATCGCGCTGGCCAAGATCCGCGAAGATGCACCGTTTGATAAAGTGTGTTACATCGGCTGCGGCGTCACCACCGGACTCGGTGCGGTGATTTATACCGCCAAAGTCGAAGCCGGCGCGAACGTGGCGGTGTTCGGCCTGGGTGGCATCGGTTTGAACGTGATCCAAGGCGCGCGCATGGTCGGCGCCGACAAAATCATCGGCATCGACATCAATCCCGAACGCGAAGCGATGGCGCGCAAATTCGGCATGACGCATTTCATCAACCCGAACGACGTACCCAACATCGTCGACGCCGTGGTGCAACTGACCGATGGCGGTGCGGACTACAGCTTCGAATGCATCGGCAGCACCAAAGTCATGCGTCAGGCATTGGAATGCACGCACAAAGGCTGGGGACGCAGCATCATCATCGGTGTCGCCGAAGCCGGTGCCGAAATCAGCACACGCCCTTTCCAGCTCGTTACCGGACGGAAATGGGAAGGCTCGGCGTTCGGCGGCGCGCGCGGCCGCACCGACGTGCCAAAAATCGTCGACTGGTACATGGAAGGCAAAATCGACATCGATTCGCTAATCACGCACACGCTGACGCTGGACAACATCAACGAAGGCTTCCGCCTGATGAAAGCCGGTGAATCGATCCGCTCCGTGGTGATTTATTGATGGTTGCTGTGGAGACTCGCAGTCTGCACCGCTGTTTTGGCGGTATCCAGGGCTATTATCAGCATTCTTCCACGGTCATCGGTCTGCCGATGCGCTTCTCGGTGTATCAACCGCCACGAGCGGAACAGCAGCGCGTTCCGGTCGTGTTTTTCCTCGCCGGACTGACCTGCACCGAAGAAACCTTCATGATCAAAGCCGGTGCGCAACGCTACGCCGCCGAGCTCGGCTTGATGCTGATCACCATGGACACCAGCCCGCGCCAAACCGGTATCCCCGGTGAAACCGACGCCTGGGATTTCGGCGCCGGTGCCGGATTTTATCTCGACGCCACCGCCGAACCGTGGGCGCGGCATTACCGCATGGAAAGCTACGTCACGCAGGAACTGCGCAACATCATCGTCGATCAATTCCCCGCCGACCCGAGCCGTATCGGTATTTTCGGTCACTCGATGGGCGGCCACGGTGCATTAACCTTGGCGCTGCGCTACCCCGAACTGTTCCGCTCGGTCTCGGCATTTGCGCCGATCTGCGCACCGATGCATTGCCCGTGGGGACAAAAAGCGTTCCGTAACTATTTAGGCGAAGATCAACAAACCTGGCGTAAATACGACACCACCTCGCTGATCGAAGACGGCCTAAGAATGCCGAATCTGCTGATCGATCAAGGTCTAAACGATCAATTCCTTGCCGAGCAACTGCACCCGCACCGCTTGGAAAATGCCTGCAACGCAACCGGACAAAAACTGACGTTACGGTACCACCAAAACTACGATCACAGTTATTACTTCATCAGTACATTTATCGGGGAGCATTTGAAGTATCATCGGACGCAACTTGGGTAATTTGTGTGTTGCATTTCAAGAATAAATTGGAGGAATATTATTTGTGGCCGGCTGCTGCTATTTTCTTGATTCGCTATCTAAATCTGTTTGTTGCAACTTGATCATCCCCTAAGTCACGATATGGGTGAAAAATGGAATTGCCAAAATTTAATGAAACTTTTCTTCCAATACTGGAAGTGCTTAAAGATGGTCAAGTCATCAAAGGCCGCGATCTAATTCGACTTGTTGAAGAACGATTTTATTCTGATTTACCTCGAGATCTGCTAGAGCAAACAACTAAGAGCGGAGATCGATTAATTGAAAATAGAATTGCCTGGGGAAAGTCATATCTTAAAAAAGGTGAATTGGTGCACTATCCACAGCGAGGTTATGTTCAGATAACAGAAAAAGGAAAGTTAGCCAAGCCAGAAAATGTGTCACTCAATGAAATTCATTCCAATGTCATCACATTTTATGAACCTGAAAGCAAATCGGCATCGGAAACAACAATTGCTGTAAATGCGAGTCCACAGGATTTAATTGATTCAGGTTTTGAACAGATCGAGCGAGAGGTGAAAGACGAACTACTTTCGAAACTTAAAGGAATTGATCCATATGCATTTGAAAAGATAATTCTGATTTTGCTTAAGAAAATGGGGTATGGTGATTTCATAGAAACGTCAAAATCTGGTGACGGCGGAATCGATGGAATTATTAACGAAGATCAGCTGGGGCTTGAAAAGATCTATATTCAAGCAAAACGTTTTACCGAGAATAAAGTTCGTGAAACGGACATACGAAACTTTATTGGTGCCATGAGCGGTGATACCCACAAAGGCATCTTTGTGACAACTTCAACTTTTGATGAAAAGGCAAAAATAAAAGCCAAAAATGCACATCACAAAATAATATTATTGGATGGATCCAAGTTAGTGGACTTGATGCATAAATTTAATGTAGGAGTACAGACCAAGATTACTTATGAAATAAAAGCTCTTGATAATGATTTTTTTGATTCTGAAGAAATATAACCGATACAAACGAAATGTAAGAGATCGTGCAAAGGAGTGTGTCTTGATGTTGCCTTTTCTTGCAAAATATAAGCCAGGTCGCGAACGCAAAAAAATGTCAATTCACAATTCGATTTCATTGTTTCCGTTCATTGCTGAAAATCAACAACATACCATGCTAAACTCGCAGCATGAAAGTTAAAGATCTCATCGCGTTACTTGAATCGGATGGTTGGCAGCAGGTTCGGCAAAAAGGCAGTCATCGCCAGTTTCACCATCCCGTTAAGTCCGGTACGGTCACAGTTGCCGGAAAACCCAGCGTGGATGTTCCGTCCGGTACGCTCATCAACGTTTTAAAACAAGCAGGACTGAAAAAGTAGAGGTGTGTATGCGTTATATGGTTGTTATCGAAGAAGGACCGACGAGCTTTGGTGCCTACGTTCCCGATCTTCCGGGTTGTATCGCTGCCGGTGAATCAATGGAAGAAGTATTGCAGCTTATCCAGGAAGCCATCGAATTTCACATTGAAGGTCTTAAAGATGAAGGCCAAAAAATCCCGGTACCGCATTGCTCAAGCTCGTTTGTTGAAGTGCAGGTTTGACGATAAGAATCGTACCGAAAGCAGATGTGATGATGTATGCCCAAAAAAATCAAAGAACTCATCGGTGAATTGGAAAAAGCCGGTTTTGTTAATCGAGGCGGCAAAGGCAGTCATAGAAATTTTATCCACCCGCTGGTGATGAAACCGGTTGTACTCTCCGGAAATGCGGGCGATGATGCCAAGAAATATCAGGAGAAAGCGGTTGCAACGGCTATAGAGGAATCCAAAAAATGAACGCGAAACACCATTATGTGAAAATTGTCGAGTGGTCCGATGAAGATCAATGCTTTGTCGGCAGTTGCCCTGGTCTTTTTTATGGCGGCTGTCATGGCGATGACGAAAAACAGGTTTTTGCCGAACTCTGCGAAATCGTTGATGAGACGATTACCTTGTACGAAAGAGATGGCAAATTGCTACCGCCACCGACATCGGGCAAGGATTATGCAAACAAAATGCTTAGCGTTGTTTAGCCGGTGTCTTCTCAAAAACAAATTTATCTTAGCGCAATGACTATGTTACCGTTGCAATTGTTAATTGAGTGCACGGCCATACCGTACGGAAATCAAAATGGATAACATCAGCGTCAATAAATTTCGCGATAACTTGAAAAACATCGTTGAGAAAGTGATCAGCGAACATCAGCCGGTTAAAATCACACGCCGTAGCGGCGAGGATTTCGTAGTTATCAGCGCGGAAGATTGGGCGCGTGATCAAGAAACGCTGTTTGTGCTTCAGAATACCAACCTCATGCAACAAATCCTGACCTCTACACAAACCCACGCCACAAAATCGGGATACCGCCCTTCGGATGAAGAAACCCAAAAGATCCTTGGTGTTTGAAGGCAATACGTAGGAAGTGTACGAAGCACTGAAAACGCGTGACCCGCGCCTACACAAAACACTTTGCAATATTCTGAAAGAAATGCTGCGCGACGATCCGGCAACGGGTATCGGCAAACCGGAAATGTTGCGCCATAACTTGACAGGCTTTTGGTCGCGCAGACTTAGCCAAAAAGACCGGTTGATCTACAAATTTGATGATCAGTACGTTTATATTTTCGCTATTGGCGGACATTACGAACAACTGTAAATATGCAACCCATCGTCAATATCGCCGCAATGCTTGGTCTGCAACCAGATAAGCTCATGCTTTTCGGCGAGCACATGGCCAAGCTACGGTTGAGCGCTTTGCCTCAAAAGAATGCGCTACCGAAAGGCAAAATCATCTTGGTTTCGGCGATTAATCCGACGCGCACGGGTGAAGGGAAAACGACGGTTTCGATCGGGCTGGCGCAAGGTTTTGCGCGTATCGGGCAACAGGTTGCGCTGGCGTTACGCGAGCCGTCGTTGGGGCCTGTTTTCGGCATTAAGGGCGGCGGCACCGGTGGCGGAAGTTGTCAGCTTGAGCCGTCGACGCGTATCAATATGCATTTCACTGGCGACCTACACGCCGTCGGCGCTGCGCACAACCTGCTCGCCGCGTTGCTCGATAACGCCGTGCATTTCCGCAGCGGATTGGATTTGGAACATCGTCAGGTTTTCTGGCGTCGCGTGCTCGATATGAACGACCGTTCACTGCGGCAGGCGGTGATTGGGTTGGGTGGACGGCTCAATGGGGTGCCGCGGGAAACCGGTTTCGACATTACCGCGGCTTCCGAAGTCATGGCCATTCTCTGTTTGGCCGAAGATTTCGCCGATCTCAAAGCGCGATTGGGGCGTATCCTGGTGGGATTCGATCGTTCCGGCAATCCGGTCACGGCGCAGAGCCTGCAGGCAACAGGCGCGATGGCGGCTTTGCTGCACGATGCGATGCTACCGAATCTGGTGCAAACCACCGAAGGCGTACCGGCTTTTGTGCACGGCGGCCCTTTCGGCAATATCGCACATGGCTGCAACAGCGTGATCGCCACCAAAGCTGCCGCGGCTTGTGCCGACTGGGTGGTGACGGAAGCGGGTTTCGGTTTCGATCTGGGTGCGGAGAAATTTTTCGATCTGAAATGCCGCAGTTCCGGTGTATGGCCGAGTGCGGTGGTGCTGGTCGTCACTGCGCGAGCGCTGCGGGTGCATGGCGGCGGCGATCCTTCCCGTCCGAGCAGTATCGAAGAAATCGAACGCGGGCTGGCGCATTTGGAACATCACGTGCAAAGCGTGCGTGCTTTCGGCTTCGAACCGGTCATCGCCATCAATCGCTTCATTGGCGATACCGAAAACGAACTCAGTATCATCGAACAGTATTGCGTCAAGCTTGGATTGAGTACCGCCCTGTTCACCGGCTTCACCGATGGAGGTTCCGGAGCCGAAACACTGGCGCATGCGGTAATCACCGCAACCAACCGGCCACAACCGCCCGTGCGTTATTTGTACGATCTAAATGCTTCGCCCGAAGATAAAATTGCCGCCGTTGCCAGTACCATTTATGGCGCCAGTGAAGTCGAGTTCAGCCGGACGGCAAAGAAAGACCTCGAGCGAATCTGCGCGCTGGGTTTCGACCGGCTGCCGGTGTGTATCGCCAAAACTCATTTATCGCTCAGCAGCGACCCCGCAAAAATCGGCCACCCCGAAGCATTTCCATTACCTGTGGAATCGGTACGCATCGCCGCCGGTGCTGGCTATCTGCTGGTTATGACAGGAGACATCGTCACCATGCCAGGACTTCCGCGCGATCCAGCCGCGCATCGCATCGATTTGAGCAACGATGGTAACATCGTAGGTGTTTGAATTCTTAAAGTTTTAAACGGCAGTAATCCAGTCCCGCCATTAACAGGCCGTTAACCACCGAATCCATCCAGATAGCTTCTCTCATTGCTCATGCGCATCCCTACATCGTTGGAATCGGATTGTCCCCGTTCGAACAACCCCATTTCGTATCCATTCCGGTATGTCAGATTATTGGATTTTCTCGCCACCAGATTATAACCATCGTCTTTGCCGCGTTCATACATCCCTTGCGCATAGGCTTGAGTGTGACTATCGCCTTGATTGGTGATATAGCTTGTTTCATGATGCGGTATCAAATCGTAGCCTTCATCCTGACTCAATTCATGCGCGCCTTGCGAGTAACCTTCTAAGTACACGTTATCCTGACTGGCTTCATCTTCAGCGTCATAGCCATCGTCCTTACCGCGCTCGAAAACTCCGTCATAATAACCCTTGGCATAATCTTGTTCGGCGCTGGCTTCGTCTTCCAGATCGTAACCGTCTTCATAACCGCGTTTTTCAATTCCTTCTTCCCATCCCAGATAGTATTCCTGAGATTGATTATCCAACGACGGTTTAATATCGTAACCGTCGTGAAATCCACGCGCATCCTGGCCCTCTCGATAGGCGGAATTAAATTTCTGGAAATAGATATTGGGTAAGTTTTGAGGAAAGGGATCGCAATCGTATCCATGATCGTAGGCTTTGTCCTGATAGATCTTCCAATATCCTTCAAGATAGTCTTTCTTATCGCTGGCGGCCACCTTGTCCTCAGTCGCGTCTTGTTTACCGCGCGAGTAGAGACCATCAAAGTATCCCTCCTGTATCAGATCATTAAGGTTGGCTTTATCGGGTTGATCGCCCAGCAATTTGCCAATGGCCCGGCCACGGTCATACCGGCCTTGATTATAGCTGTCAGCCAAGACTTGATTGGGATTGACCGGCTCATGAACTTCATCATGCAGACCGTGCGCATGGCTGAATTTCAGCTGACCTCTAACGAAATACTTGTCGTATGTTTGGGTTGCCAGCAATGGCCATCCGAATTGATTGGGTTTTGGTTGCTGCGCAAATCCGGTATCAAATGCTCTGTCGCCCAATCCTTCGAGAAAATCCTTCTGTTTCCCGAGATTTAACTGCAACCAATTGCCATCCATTTGATAGCCTTTTTCATAAGCTTCGGAGGCATCCGCCGGCAAAGGCACGACTTCATGCCCTGTCACATTGTTATCGCCTTGTTTGATGGTATTGGCAATTCCAGCATCATTAGCTTGTCCGCCTGCCAGGGTCTTACCGAGTACGCCGTTAGGATCGTTGGGATGACCGTTCCAAGCACGATAAGATGCAATCAAACGGCCTTTCTGCAATCCGCTATGATATTGAATCGCTTCCCAGGCATTGCAATCAAGATACTGAGGAAGCTTGACTTCTTCATCAAACAACTTGGCGGAGTTTTGCAGACCAGCCGCATGCCGATCCCAGCCGAATGGGCGTGTCACATTACCGCCGCCGGTTCGGGTTTCCCAGAGCACCCCTTTCTGAGGGTTAATCAGCGCTTCCGATTTCTTTACAATTTCTTCAAAGTTGCGCGACATCTCACCGTTCGCCCGCGTCGTGATCGGCAATAAATTACGCGAATCTGCGCCAGGCCCGTGTAACCCGGCATTGAGCAAGTGCCCTTTTTTATAAATTTTATCGCCCCCGGTGGCAAAATTCACAGCTTTACGCAGGTAAGCCCAGTCAGTTCCCAATGGATCGACGGTATCAATCGTATCGCTACCGCCAAATCGATTGTAGATACCCATGGGATCCATCCAGACGTAAGCCCGGACACCGCCCGCTAATCCATTGTTCCCTGCTAAATATTCCGTAATCCCCGGTCTCGGCATAGCGCCGTATAAAGACTGGTAATCCGATTGGTAAGTCTTGTCTTTAGCAATTGATTCACCTTTTTTCGGGCCATAGGATTTTTCAAATGGTTTAAAAGTTTTGGAAGTGCCTTCACCTTCCCGCCCCTTACCTACTTTGCTAAATTCTTCGAGCAAGATTGTAGCGGTGCTAAAGTTCCTGGGGATGGTTCCTTGTAAGGAATCCATAGGACTATCGGGATCGGTTATTGCAACGTTGCTCAGGCTCGAATCGGTCAACGATACCACATGGATTGTTTTAGGAATGCGCCCTAAAGTCCGCATGATCATGCTATTGGTTGCGGGATCGTTCTTGATATCGGTGCGTTTATCGGCGTCATCCTTCTTCACTAATTGATTCATCAAATCGTCAAAATCGGTCGCATAGCCAACCTGAATATTGATGGATAACGGACTTTCGTTTTCTAACGCTTCATCCAGTTCATTTTCGAATTGTTTATAGCTCCCAGCCTGGTTATAAACTTTCTCCATCGGCACCATATTATCGGTCCCCGGTGAACCGCCGAAATGGTGCGCAATGATGTGCCCGCCGTTAAATTCCTTAAGTGGTTTGAACATGCGGCGATGGATGCCTTGCACATGATCCCACGCACCGGATTGGGCGTCGGACGAACGACCACTCTCGGGAGTAGTACCGCTCTTATAGATCTGTCCTTCCGCACCAATCACACGATTGAAACTATCCACCGTGAATTTCAATTTACGAAAAATGTTACTTCCACCTACCGTAGGATTAATGGCTGCTTTGTCTTCGTCAAAATCGGCAGGACCAGGCATCGGTTTCTGGTTTGAATCGAAATATTCATTGGTAGCGGGTTTAAAAAAGAAGGCGATGCTGCCCGTGTATTGATAGATGCCATTGACATTATCAAACAAATTGAGAATAGCTGGCTTGCCAGTCATCGGATGCATCGCAGCTACGGTCGCATCAAACGTGCGTTGAACCACTCTGCCAATGGCTGCAGAATGCGGTTTGTACTGTGTTTGCGACTGCAAACTGTTATTGATTCGCTGGGCTTGTTTTTTCAGCTGCTGCACTCGGGAACTAGCGCTCATGGCAGTATTCAAGCGATTCAACGCGATTGATTCCGGGCGCTGGTCGTTGACCGTGTATCCTGCTTGCGACTTTGCCTCCCGTTTTGCATCATCGGGAGTCTCAGCTTTCTTGGAATTAGCAAGCACCATTTTCATTCGGAAAGAGTCTAAAGATAGTCTTATACATTGAATATCTTATCACTGATATCGCCTTAATTTATAGCGTTATAGAATTGAATTCGATCTGTATCGCGCTGCAAAAAAATATCGCAGCATAGATTCATGCATCACTCGTAACAAATAATATTCCCTTCACCTGATTGTCATAAATTTGTAACGCATTCTTTATATGATTGCAGCATCTTTTAACTGTGGTAATTTTGGAGTCGTGGATGACTGTCACCATACTCGTTGTTGAAGACGAACTTGCAATCCAGGAATTGATCGCACTGAATCTCAAGAAAGCCGGGCATATCGTGCTCTGCGCAAGCGATGCTGAACAAGCCAGAAAAATGGTCAATAATATTTTGCCGGATCTGGTTTTGCTTGATTGGATGCTGCCGGATATGAGCGGACTGGAATTCGCCAAGAAACTACGGCGCGAAGAACGCACCAAAACAATCCCGATCATCATGCTTACTGCACGCGTGCAAGAAAGCGACAAAATCGCCGGATTGGACGCCGGTGCCGATGACTATGTCACCAAACCGTTTTCGCCGCGGGAATTGCTTGCTCGCATTAAGGCGGTGTTGCGCCGGCGGTTGCCGGAAATGTCGGATGAAATCATCGAAATCGGCGGTTTAAAACTTGATCCGGTGACGCACCGGGTGCATGTCATCGCAACTGACGATCCTTCCAAAGCCACGGAGATCACGCTCGGCCCCACCGAATTCCGTTTGTTGCATTTCCTGATGGCGCATAAAGAACGGGTTCACACTCGCGCTCAATTGCTCGATCGTGTCTGGGGCGATCATGTGTTCATCGAAGATCGCACGGTCGACGTACATATTCGTCGGTTACGCAAGATTCTGGAGAAGGTCGAAAAAGAGAATCTGGTACAAACCGTGCGTGGCACTGGCTACCGCTTTTCCATTGAACAAACCGAAGAAGCGGTCGAGTAGTATTCTCCAGGGAACAATAACCGGTAACATTCTTCCGTAAAACTGCCATGTTTTATCCGGGTCAGCGGCATCCATGTTTGGATGCCGCTTACGATGCATGGGTTAGAAAGACATCCATGCGTTGAAATACACCGCATCATTATTGACGGCGTTACGACCAAATCCATCGTAATTATGAACACTACCGTTAAATTTGAAATTATGCACGTATTGCACCGCTAACCGCAGATTGACGAGGGTATTCATTACCGAATTATTGGATTAACCAAATGGCGTAAAGCTGGCTTCAGCGATGAATGCCTGACTTAAAGGGCGACCTGTCCGGCTGCCGCTGATCGGATCACCAAGGCCGTAAATAAACGTGTCAGCCGTTCCCGTCGTTTGATTGTAGAAGAGATTTAAACCATAAGTTTGTTGGAAGGTATAACCGGCTCTGATGCGCACAGTGTCGAGATTGCTTTTAATCCTATCCGCCAACCCTAATGCGGAACTGGCATTCATGTTACGGTTCTCGCGCAAGTAGGTCGCAGTAAATTCATAAATATGAACCGGATTTCCCAGATACTGGTATGTCATATCGAAACCGATGTCATCGTAGCGATCGGTTCCTGCGGTCGTTATCCGTTGCGGATTGACATCTCCGTGCATACCGAATGTGCCGATCGCGCCGTAATGCCCGTTCCAGTCTTTCTGCAACGCAACCCGCCAATATGGCGCTCCGCCGCTCAAGCGGGATTGTTCCGGATCGAAGACACTAATGCCTTTCTGAGCATTTTTTGCCAGACTGGTATAACCGCCCGCTTCGATATAAAGCAAGTTGTTAATCATCATATACGAGGTCGCGCCGATTACTTGCGAGCCCAGTGATTCGATCAATGTTGCAGCTGATTGCGCAGGTGCCAGCGGCGATGAACTCCACGGAAATCCCCAAGTCGGCGTGGTATTCCATAAATCCGAGACAGTCGGGTTATTATTCGTAGTCAAACCGAATACCACTTTCTGTCCCGCCACTTCAAAATGATCGGCAAAGCGGATTTCGGTATTATCGAGCACGCCGATATTTTCAACGCCATCGTAGGTTCCTTCGACAAATGCGCCAATCTTGGATGTCAAGCGGCCAGCCAAAAACACCGCCGCTTCATCAATCGTCGCGTTATCGTTCCGACCGAAGCGCGGCGCGGCACCGCCATCCTGGCCTTCCTGGGTATGCGTAAAAGAACCGCGAATCATGCCGCTCAACGGAATAAGATTGTTATTTTTACCATCCGTTTGAGTATAGCCATTGAGTTTAAAATTTCTGCCAACCGACGTAAGATTGGGTCCGAACGATTGCACATGGCACGCACTGCAGGCGTAACCGGTTTGACGTGCAAAACTTGGCAGTGCTTGCGCACTGGAGCTTAGCAACATGAATGTTACTAAAGAAAAGAACAAAAACATTGTGTTTTTGACTATCATGGTGTTTTCCTCATAGAAAAGAGACGAATCTTGGCAGAAGCCCGCGGAACATTGAGTGCATGCGACTGATCTATCATATAGACGATAATTCCTTGAAATAAAACACACTTCTGCGATTGAACATTTTACTCCTCAATACATGATTTTCTTGTGAGGTTATTAAAGATAATTTGTGAAGCTTCCTAAACAAATAAAATTTATAATTATCAGTAGATTAATAATTATTCATTGCATTATTGGAAATAATTTGTGAAGCTTTCAGGATAAAAAATTGGAATAATTATCAACAGACTAATAATTATTCGCTGTATGACTGTCAGTTCTTGATCAATTATCAGGATTTACTATGCCATCGCCTCTATTCTCAAGCAGCACCACCAATCGCAATCCTTCGGGTATCAACTCAATAGACGCATTATTGAACGGCTCGCTGTGGTTGAGTTCCACCATCTCTTTCAGCTTTCCAACCAGCAACAGCACCTCGCTCTGGTCTACGTATTCCAACGGCTATGGCCCTGTATCCGGCGATGGTGAGCCGTGGAGAAGCACATTTTCTCCACTATCCAGTACCGATCAGAGCAATTTCATCCATGCGTTGCAGCAATGGGCGAATGTCATCAAACTGAACTTTACCCAAGTCGGTGAATCCCCCGGCAATGTCGGCGATATCCGTGCAGCGTATACGGTCGAAGCGGATTCATTGGTCCTGGCCTGGACTTACCTGCCGAGCGGCAGTCCTCTGGGAGGCGATATCTGGATTAACACAAAAGGAGAACTCAATAAGGAAGAATGGAATCCTGGCAGTCTGTCATTTGAAACGATTCTGCACGAACTCGGTCACGCATTGGGTTTGAAGCATCCGTTTACAGATCCTGATAATCCTTCGGAAGCTACGCTGCCACCGGATTTGGATAACACCATCCATACTGTCATGAGCTATACCTACGCCAACCTGGACGGTGACGAAGGCAATGGTTTTTCCTTTCATCCGACTACGCCGATGGTGCTGGATATCGCCGCCATTCAGTATCTCTACGGTCCCAACAATAACTACCATACCGGCAATGACACGTATGTATACGATGATGCTCACACCTATCATGAGACGATCTGGGATGCCGGCGGCGCTTCCGACACAATTCAATACACCGGTTCGATACCGAGCCTGATCGATCTCAACGCCACGCATCCATCGCTCATCGGTCAAGCGGTCTACGTACAAGCCAACGGCGTTAATCTTGGCTCACCGATTCCGAATGTATGGATTGCCGATAAAGTTACCATTGAGAATGCCATCGGCGGACAAGGTGACGACATTCTGGTTGGTAACAGCAGCCGCAACAGTTTGGACGGCGGCGCCGGTATTGACACGGTAAGAATCGAAACGCAATACAATCAAGCTACACTCAGCAAAAATACCAGCGGTTATACCGTCAAACTGAATACCGATCCAAGCAACGAGGATACGCTTGTCAATATCGAGCGGGCAATATTTGACGATTATCACTTGGCGCTCGACCTCGACGGCAACGCCGGAGAAGTCGCCAAACTGATCGGTGCGGTATTTGGGGCAACTTTCGTCAACAACACCGGCTATGTCGGTATCGGTTTAAGCAAAACCGACGAAGGATTGAGCTATGAGCAGTTGGCAAAATTCGCCATCGACGCCACCCGGCTGACCGATCACGACAAAATCGTCACATTGTTGTGGCACAACCTATTCGGCGAACTTCCAACCGACAGCGAGAAATCACCTTACGTTGAAATGCTGGACGACGGCGACCTCTCAATCGGCGGATTAACCGTGCTGGCAGCGGAAAGCGTTATTAATGCGGAAAACATTAATTTGACGGGGCTGGTGCAAACGGGATTACCGTATATTGAAGTCGGTTGATGCTTCACTGACCGCTATCTATATGCGGTATTCACTGCTTCTTTATCACTGCGGGCGGTTTGCAGTAATAACGCGATGGGAATTCCGGATTATTACGTAACCGGTTTCGTATCACATCGCCGCCTTCATTGACGCAAACCGCGATCGACTGGTCCAAACTGGGAAAATATTCATTGGCGCCAGGTTGCGCTGAAGTGGGTGGAACGCGTGCACGGATGCGCGCGCATATTTCAGGTTCGTCCGATTTGGGCGGATCGTTCTCCATCGCCGGTAACGGGCACAAATTACAGGGATCTCCCGGACATAAGCAGCCTTCGCAACTCGCCAGCACCGGCGTCGCAAGCAAACTGAGTCCGGCACTAAAACCGATGATGACGCTGATTCTGAAAAAAAATGACATCGACATTTCTCTTTCCTATAAGTTAGATGAACACTGAATAATCGCTTTTTGCTATACTGATTTTACCTTAACTCCAATACGGTTAAGCAACGTGACAAAGTTTTTGAACGCATAGGCTATGATGACAATGAACAATAATTTAAAACTATTCCCCCACAGCCATTTCCGCCGTATTGACTACCTGTTGATAATATTACTGGTTTCGTGGACATCGTCGACGCAAGCGGATTCCATCGAACTGTTGCAAAAAAATGCCAGTATCGCCTATGAAAAAATGATGGATGCAAAGAGATCCGCCGATGATTTAGCAAAAGACGCCGCATTCGCCCAAAGGAAACTGGCTACCGCAAAACAAAAGCTGACGGAAGCCGAGCAAGAAGCCGAAGCCGCAAAAATACGGTCAGAACGAGCGAAAACAGCGGCCCAGCAGGCAACCAATCAATGGAAGCAAGCGACAGATGCTTTAGCCAGTGAATGGGGCAATACCGAAGTCCAGTAACCACGCCGTATTATTCTAGAAATAATTCCATTTGAACGTGGGGAATACCGGCTTCCATAAATTCTCCGCTGCAGACTTTAAAACCGAATTTCTCATAAAATGCAACAGCGTAAGTTTGCGCATTGAGCATGGCTTTCTTTTGCTGACGTTGCCGCAGTTCTTGCAAGAGTGCTCGCAGCAGCGCACTACCGAATCCTTTACCGCGCCATTGCTTGAGTACCGCCATGCGGCCGATATGTCCATCCGGTAACAACCGTGCAGCTCCCACCGGTTGTCCGGCAATATCGAACGCCAACGCGTGCACACTGACTGCATCGAATTCGTCCCATTCCAGTTCTTCGGGAACTTGTTGCTCTTGAATGAACACAGCGGTGCGAATAACGCGCAATACCGGGGCTTGCGTCCGCCAGCGCACTATTTGTACCGAGTGCTCAGGAAGCATGATAAATTTCCGGCGGGCAGATCCGATCAGAACCTGTTATTTGAACGGGTGACGCAACAAAATCGTGTCGTCCCGATCCGGTCCGGTGGAAATCATATCGATGGGGATTTCACAGACTTCCTCGAGACGCCGCAGGTAATTTTGCGCGGCTTTCGGCAATTGCGAAAATTCTCTGATACCGGCGGTTTTTTCCGACCAGCCGGGTATTTCTTCATAAATTGGTTCGCAGCGATCAAGATCTTCCGCGCCGAATGGAAGAATATCGCTTTTATTGCCATCGCTGAGCTGGTAACCGACTCCCAGGTTAAGGCTTTCAACACCATCCAATACATCCAGTTTGGTAATGCACAACCCGGTCACGCCGTTGATTTGGATTGAACGCTTCAGCGCCACCGCATCGAACCAGCCGCAGCGGCGCGGACGACCCGTTGTTGAACCGAATTCATGTCCGCGCGTCGCCAGATGCTTACCAACTTCATCAACCAACTCGGTTGGAAATGGTCCCGATCCCACGCGCGTCGTATAAGCTTTGGTAATGCCCAGCACATAATGCAACATTTGCGGGCCGACACCGCTGCCGGGACCGGCTGCGCCGGCCACACAATTACTGGAAGTCACAAAAGGATAAGTACCGTGATCGACATCGAGCAACGCGCCTTGTGCGCCTTCAAACAACAGGTTATTGCCGGCTTTATGCGCTTCAAACAACTGCCGCGGCACATCGGCCACCATCGGTTTTATACGTTCCGCTTGTACCAGTGCCTCATCCATTGTTTTTTGAAAGTCAATTACTGGTGCATGGAAGTAATTCTTCAATACGAAATTATGATAATCAAGAATTTCTCCCAGTTTTGCAGCAAAACGATCGCGATGAAACAAATCCTGCAACCGCACCGCGCGCCGGGCGACTTTATCTTCGTAAGCCGGGCCGATGCCACGTCCAGTCGTGCCAATCTTCCCTATACCTCGAGCAGTCTCCCGGGCGTTATCCAGCGCAATATGGCACGGCAAAATCAATGGGCACGCTTCGCTGATCCGTAATCGGCCGCTGACATCAACGCCGTTGCTCTCGAGCATGTCGATTTCATTGAGTAACGCTCCCGGTGAAATCACTACGCCATTACCAATGTAGCACACCACATTGTTACGCAGGATACCGGAAGGAATCAGGTGCAACACGGTTTTCTTATCGCCGATAACCAAGGTATGACCGGCATTATGTCCACCTTGAAAACGCACCACCCCTTGCGCATGATCGGTCAACCAGTCGACAATTTTGCCTTTTCCTTCATCCCCCCACTGCGTTCCGATAACGACAACATTTTTTGTCATATTTGCATCTCTAAAAATTCTGTTTCCCAACAATTATAATTCTTTAACGATCCATTGCCCGTCATGCCATATCAACTGCCGATCGCAAGCCTGCGATTCATTCGGTTGTCCCGGCAACTCCACGACGACAATCTCTCCAGATTTCCGCAGTTGCGCGATTTTGCTCTCAAGCTCCGGATTCTTCAACTGATAAGGCGCTCGAATGGCTTTTGGATAGGTTGCCGGCTTTACCAATCTCGCCAATTCTCTGAGATCCATGCTAAAGCCAGTCGCGGGACGCGCCCGGCCAAAAGCCTTACCGATTTCATCGTAGCGTCCCCCCAGAGCAATTGCATTTGAACAGCCTTGTGAATACGCAGCGAAAACCATCCCGGTATGGTAATGATAGCCGCGCAGATCCGCCAAATCGAACGCAATCGTATCCACAAAGGAGCTCAGTTCTGCGGCGACAGTCGACAATTCATTGAGCGCGGATTTGACTTCGGGATAATCCGGCAGGCGATTGAAAGCATCCGCTAATACTTTCCCGTCCCCATACAACTCAGGCAACAACAACAATGCTTCACGTGTGCACGCTGGCAGCTGCGTGCACAATTCATTCAAAGTCGATATATCTTTTGCCTGCAGAACAGCATACAGCTCGGTTTCAAGCTCTTGCGAAATACCTGCGCCTTTGATGATGCCACGAAATACGGCGACATGCCCGAGATCCAGGTGAATTTGAGTGACATTCGAAACCGACAAACATTGCAACATCAGCCGTTGCACCTCCAAGTCACTTTCGAGGCCGGCATGGCCGTACAATTCCGCGCCAATTTGCAGCGGCTCACGCGTTTGAGTAATGCCGGATGAAATCGTATGCAATACGCTATTGACATAACATAATCGAGTGACGCCTTCGCAGTTCAATAAATGCGCATCCATCCGGGCGACTTGCGGTGTCATGTCAGCACGTAATCCCATCATCCGACCGCTCAGCTGGTCGATTACTTTGAACATGCGTAAATCCATATCGCTGCCACTACCGGTCAATAAGGATTCGACATATTCCAGCAACGGCGGAATCACTTGCTGGTAACCATGCACCATTAGCAAATCAATAATTTGCCGGCGCATATTTTCGATCTGTAAAGTTTCCACGGGTAATATGTCTTCGACATATTCCGGAAGTAACCAATTACGCATAAATTAAGGATTGATAACCATCAATGAAGAAATTTGAAAAACAACTCAACTGAAGATAAGAAGCAACATTACACCGACCATCATGGATGTCAAACCGATAAAGCGTATCTGATTATCATTGGTTTCGATTAGCCTTTTGAACGCTTCCCGCCACGCTTGCGGCGACAAAAAAGGCAGCATTCCTTCAATGATTAACATCAATGCGATCGCATTCAGAAAATTTTCCCACATATATTACGATAACCTCTGCGCTATTAACGCATTCACGCTGACTTCAGTGAGGGAGCACAAAAATTAAGAGGTTCTGTTGTAAATCGAGTATGTACAAAACAGCGATTTCCAGAACCTCTTCATAACCAATAGAAACAACAAACAAGAAACTTATTAAGTAATCATCATGCTAAGTTCAGACTCGATTTGCTTGTCATTAGCAAAAACCACGATATTACTCAATTCGCTCTCTATCATCATCGCTATCGGCTTGTTATTTACTGATCGAGGGATTCTTTAAATATTTAAAAAACTCGGAAGTCGGCTCCAGAACCATCATATCACTCTTGTTCTTAAACGATTGCTTATAGGCATCGATACTGCGCCAAAAAGCATAGAATTCCGGATCTTTCTGAAATGCTGCGGCATAGGTTGCGGCCGCTTGACCATCGCCGTCACCCATGGTTTTCTGTGCTTCACGATAAGCTTCCGCCAGAATAATTTCGCGCTGCTTGTCAGCATCTGCACGGATTTTCTCTGATTCAGCAGCACCGGTTGAACGCAGTTCGTTTGCTACACGTTTACGTTCCGCTTCCATACGCCTGAATACCGACTCGCTAACCTCTTGCGGCAAATCAACGCGTTTCAGGCGCACATCCACAACTTCCACACCGATTGAACGGGCGTCGTTATCGGCTTTCTGTCGCATGATTTCCATAATGATGTCACGCTCGCCGGATACCACATCATGCACGGTACGGTTACCGAATTCGTCCCGCAAACTTGCATTGATTGTCTGTGACAACCGCGTTTGCGCCAATCCTTCGTCACCACGCACGCTGATATAGTATTGCTTAACGTCGACAATACGCCATTTTACAAAAAGATCCACCAGTACGTTTTTCTTCTCGGAGGTAATAAAACGTTCGGGTTCTTCAGTATCCATCGTGAGAATGCGTTTCTCGAAATACCGTACGTTTTGGGCGATCGGGATTTTAAAATACAAACCAGGCTCGGTTTTTACATCGATTACTTCCCCTAATTGAAACAGAATGGCTTGTTGCCGTTCGTCGACAATATAAATCGCCGAGCTGCCTAAAAAGAAAACCGCAATAAGAATGCCTGTTAATACGGATGTTATGCTTTTCATCTATCTCATCTCCCGTTCGCGGCTACGAAACGACTCGCGTGCGCGTAAGCTATTGTCGGGCGCCGCTTCCTGTATCATTGGTTGCACAGTCACCGGTGACACTGGCGAGGAACCACTCATATTGATCAATTTATCCAATGGCAGGTATAACAAATTATTACCATTCTTCTGATCCACAACGATCTTACTGGTATTTGCAAGCACTTGTTGCATCATATCCAGATATAACCGCTCTCGTGTCACTTTGGGTGCTTTACTGTACTCCGTGAGAATCTGTTCAAAGCGGCTGGCATCACCCTCGGCACTTACAATGACACGTTGCTTATAACCTTCGGATTCTTGAATCAACCGCGCCGCATTACCGACCGCTCTCGGAATGACGTCATTCGCATACGCTTGACCTTCATTTTTCTGGCGTTCTCTATCCTGCCCCGCCTTCACCGCATCATCGAACGCTGCTTGAACTTGTTCCGGCGGCTGTGCATTTTGCATCGTTACTCTGCTAATTGAGATACCGATTTCGTAACGATCCAAAATTTTTTGCATTAATTGCGTTGCGTTGGCCGCCACTTGCTCACGACCTTCATACAAAACATAGTCCATTTTGCTTTTACCAATCACCTGCCGGATTGCCGTTTCAGCCGCTTGGAGCACTGCTTCGTCAGGATTCCTGTTCTTAAAGAGGAAATTCTCGGGATTATTCAAAATGTATTGAACCGCGAATTGAATATCGATGATATTTTCATCATCGGTCAACATCAACGATTCGCGCAATACTTTACTCCTTACATTATTGCGATAACCAATTTCGACTGTCCGCACCTGACTGACATTGACAATTTCCACTTTCTCAACCGGATAAGGCATATGCCAACGCAAACCGGCAGGGGTCGTATCCACATACTGCCCAAATCGCAATACCACGCCTCTGTGACCTTCGTCTACGATGTAGAATCCACTGGCTAGCCATACCACAACCAATAGGCCGAGAATTAGAGCGATACTGCTACCGCTGTTCGGGCTAGGACCTTGTGATCGTGGACCTCCTTCATCACCGCCCCCATTGCCGCCACCTTTTTTCTGTCCAAAAATATTATTTATTTTCTTATTGACATTACGCAGCACATCATCCAAATCCGGTGGTCCAGAATCACCTTTATTTTTTCCCCATTGAGGATCATTTAATCCCATAATCTTTCCTATTTTGTTCGTTCAAAAAAGTTCTCGTACCTTAGCACAACCTCCAAGCTCATTCATAATCTTACTGTTTACCGCTTTTTCATTTAATTTCTTGGAGTTTTCTACGATTGCTTCTAATAGTGCTTGCCTTACAAACTCAATACCATCGCCTGTTTTTGCGCTTAAACGAATGCGCGATATTCTACCATATTCATCACGCACGAAACTTTTCCCGCGATTCGCCTCATCAACGCAATCAATTTTGTTAAAAATCAAAATCTGCGGAATCGTATCCGCTCCGATTTCTTTCAATATCTTATTCACTTCCTCAATCTGCTCATCTCTGTTGGGGCTGCCGGCATCGATCACATGAAGCAGAATATCGGCCTGTACCGTTTCTTCCAACGTCGCACGAAATGCTGCCACGAGTGTATGTGGCAATTCGCGAATAAACCCGACAGTATCTGAAACCACGACTGAATCACCTTCAGATAAAAACAATTTCCGGGTTGTGGTATCAAGCGTAGCAAAAAGCTGATCGGCCGCATACGACTGCGCATGCGTTAATCGATTAAACAATGTTGATTTTCCAGTATTTGTATACCCGACAATAGATACTGTAAGCACTTTGGAACGTTGCCTTGATCGTCTTTGAACACTCCCCTGGCGTTGTAAATCCGCAAGTTTTTCCTTAAGCAGCTTTACACGTTTTTTAAGTAACCGCCGGTCCGTTTCCAGCTGGGTTTCGCCCGGACCGCGTAGACCGATACCCCCCTTCTGCCTTTCCAAGTGAGTCCAGCCTCGCACAAGGCGAGTCGCCAGATGTTCCAACTGCGCCAGTTCAACTTGCAGCTTACCTTCGTGACTCTTCGCGCGCTGGGAAAAAATATCCAAAATTAAGCTCGTGCGATCAATGACATTGCAATTTAATCGCACAGACAAATTGCGTTGCTGCGCGGGTGATAAATCATGATTAAAGATTATTAACGCGGCTCTTGTCTGTAACAGATGCCGCGCAATCTCATCAACTTTCCCGCTTCCGATAAAAGTTGTCGGGTCGGGACGAGTTCGTTTACCTTCCACTATCGCCACGACTTGGAGCTGATCACTGATCGCTAGCTGCTGAAGCTCCTGCAAACTCTCTTTATGGGTAGCATTTTTTCCAAAATCGATTCCTACAAGTATAGCCGCACTAGCAGCTATCGATTGATTCATACCCGACTCAGGCAACATCAAGTATCGCGCGTCTCCATTGTTTCAATGGGAATTGAAACGGCTCTTGCAGGTACTACCGTTGAAATCGCATGTTTGTATACCATCTGTGTAACTGAGTTTTTTAACAGCACCACATATTGATCAAATGAATCAATTTGTCCTTGTAATTTAATACCATTCACTAAATAGATCGATACCGGAATATGTTCTTTCCGTAAAACATTGAGAAATGGATCTTGTAGTAACTGTCCCTTGTTACCCATTGGTAACTCCCTCTTCTAATTATTGGTTATAGGATGAGTGACTCTACTTCATTTTCGGATGTAAATCTACACCAGATTATACTCATATCTGCAAATTCCGTCATAGCCCGCCAACTATTAAATCGCATTCATTGATCTTATCGGCGCTGCTTTTAGGAAATAAGCACCCAGGATAAGGGTTTAAACCTGGATGCTTATTAACTTTGACTCTTAACAAATACTTATCTGTGAGTGCTCGAATTTAAAATGGCGCCGGTCTTGGAGTATTGTTATTTGAAGGCGGTAATATCGGCATTTTGATATCCGGTTGCTCACCTGTTAACGTTTTCAAGAAAGCTACAATGCTATCTATTTCTTTCTTATTGAAATCACGATCCAATTGTACTTTGCCCATAATCTTAACGGCATCCTCCAATGTGGTTGCCGCGCCATCGTGAAAGTAGGGATAGGTCAATTCTATATTCCGTAATGTCGGAACTTTAAAGACATTCAAATCGGTATCTTTCCCGGTAACGGCTTTTCTTCCTTCCACTTTGCTTTTAGTTTTATAGGGATGATGCACGCCAAATTTTTGATAAAGCGCACCGCCAACCGCCGGGCCATTATGGCATCCGGCGCAGCCGCTGCTCTTGAATAACTCATAGCCTTCCAGTTCCTGAGCACTCAGTGCTTTCTTGTCGCCTTCCAGCCATTTGTCAAATCGCGATCCAGGTGTCACCAAGGTTTCTTCAAAAGCTGCGATTGCAGTCGTCACCCGATCGATATCAACTTGATCCGAACCAAAAGCTTTTGCAAAATGCTCACGATATTGCGGGATTGATTGTAATATCTCCACCGTCACCTTGTGGGTGGATGCCATTTCACCCGGATTCGCAATCGGCCCCCCGGCTTGTTCTTTTAAATCCTTAGCGCGTCCATCCCAGAATTGCGCTAAATTCATGCTTGCATTTAGTACAGTCGGTGCATTAATTGGTCCTTGTTGCCATGCATGACCAATAGAGGTTGGGATATTATCCGTTCCGCCCATACTGAGATTGTGGCAAGAATTGCATGAGATAAAACCAGATTTTGATAGCCGCGGATCAAAAAATAACATTTTGCCCAGTTCAACCAAATCCGCATTTGTTACTTTGGCAGCTTTAATGGGTTGAATAGGTTCGTTGGCTGAAGCATGCATTGAAGTAACAAGAGCGCCAATCGTTATCAATGACGCAACCAGTATACGTGTCTTCATCGGTATTCTCCCTACCTTAAAAAAATAAAAAAACGGCTGTAATGGCGCAGCCGATTACGCCTAATAAAAACACCCGGAATGGGGATCTTGCAAGAAAATATGAAGAACTTACATCAGTAACCGTCAACTATAAATGCATCTTTGAAAATCCTCAACAAATCCATTATTCATTAATTCCCAACCGATCTGTAAGTATTTTCTTTGCTTGCCTGGTTAAATTACTAGTGTCGTTGCTAATGCTTTGACAAGGATCAGTTTTTAACAAACGTGATAATTCTGTCAAAGCTTGCTTATAAACCTTGCGTTTAAATTCAACAACCGTATCCAATTCAACCCAATATTGATTCCAGCGCCATGCATCAAACTCCGGATGTGCGCTTCGGCGCAGGGAAACATCGCTATCGCGCCCGATCAAGCGCAGGAGATACCAAATTTGCTTTTGCCCTTTGTAGTTTCCACGCCATTCACGCCTGATCCAACGATCAGGAACTTCGTATCGCAACCAATCGCGGGTGCGTCCAATAATTTCAACGTGATTCGGACGCAATCCTATCTCTTCACTTAGCTCCCTATACATGGCCTGTTCAGGGCTTTCGCCTGATTTAATGCCGCCTTGGGGAAATTGCCAAGAATTTTGTCGTATTCGTTTACCCCAGAAAACTTCATTCTTAGAATTCAGGAGAATAATACCGACATTGGGACGATATCCATTACGATCGATCATTTGAATTATTCATTTGATCCATTAAATGAGTGGATTTTTTCATACTTTATTATAGATTAAAAGTGCCTTGAAACAGAAAGCCGCATATCGCCCTATTTCTTTCTATCAAATTGATCGGCGTACCCGCAATATATCGTTCCGTACGCACTTTCCCACGCGTTTCAAGGTAAAATTACTGTTATTTTATTATAATATGGAATCGCTCATGCGCGTCTCGCAATTTTTTATTTCAACTTTGAAAGAAGCCCCTGCAGAAGCTGAGTTAATTAGCCATCAACTTATGCTGCGTGCCGGACTTATCCGCCGGTTAGGTAGTGGACTCTACACCTGGATGCCTTTGGGTCTTAGAGTCTTAAGAAAAATAGAGAACATTATCCGTGATGAAATGAATCGGAGTGGTGCCATAGAAGTATTGATGCCGGCGATACAGCCCGCTGAATTATGGCAAGAAAGCGGTCGATGGGATGTTTTCGGACCGCAAATGCTCAAAATCAAAGATCGGCACGAACACGATTTTTGTTTCGGCCCCACTCATGAGGAAATCATTACCGATATCGCGCGAAGGGAAATCAAAAGCTATCGCCAGCTACCTCTCAATTTCTATCAGATACAAACAAAGTTCCGCGATGAAATCCGGCCTCGTTTCGGAGTCATGCGTGCCCGGGAATTTGTCATGAAAGACGCTTACTCCTTCCATGCCGACGAAGAGAGTCTGATGCAAACTTATCAGAATATGTACGAAACTTACAGTCGTATTTTTACGCGCCTCGGTCTAAAGTTTCGGGCTGTAGCAGCTGATACCGGTGCCATTGGCGGCAGCGGCTCGCATGAATTTCATGTGCTAGCGGATTCCGGCGAAGATGCGATCGCGTTTTGCCCAAATTCTGATTATGCTGCCAATATTGAATTAGCAAGTCCATTACTGTCTCACACAAAGCGGGATGAGCCGACAGGAGAAATGAAAAAAATTGCAACGCCCGGTAAGAAATCTTGCCCGGAAGTTGCAGAGTTTCTTAAAATCCCGTTAGAAAAAACCATCAAAACGCTCGCTGTAAAAGCAAACGATCAAATTTATTTATTATTGCTTCGCGGCGATCATCAGCTGAATGAATTAAAAGTAAGGAAAATACCTTTTTTATCCGGGTTTCAGATGGCCAGTGAACAAGATATCCTGCAAGTTACTGGGACAATACCCGGCTATATCGGCCCCATTGGTTTAGACGCTTGTATTATCGCCGATCAAGCGGTTATCAATATGAGCAATTTTGTCATCGGCGCAAACAAGGAAGGTTTTCACTTCATGAATGTCAATTTTGATCGCGATCTTAGTATACCCAAGCATGTATTTGACATCAGAAATGTCGTGCCGGGCGATACTTCACCTGATGGCAAAGGTCCATTAGAAATCTGCCGCGGAATTGAAGTGGGACATATTTTCCAATTACGGACAAAGTACTCTGAGATTATGAAAGCCACTTACCTGGACGAGTCCGGGCACACCAGAAATATGGAAATGGGCTGCTATGGTATCGGTGTATCGCGCATTGTCGCAGCCGCCATTGAGCAGAATCATGATGACCATGGTATTATTTTTCCATCGGCCATGGCCCCTTTTCAGCTCGTAATCATCCCAATTGGTTTACATAAAAACGCTCAAATCCAGGAAATCGTGGAAAAACTATACAAACAGTTCATCAATGCACACATCGAAGTTCTTCTTGATGATCGAAACGAGCGTCCAGGAGTAATGTTTGCGGATGCCGAATTAATGGGTATTCCTCATCGAATCGTCATAGGCGAACGCGGACTTAAGGAATCAACCGTTGAATATCAAGGCCGTAGCGATCAAGCTTCACAAGCAGTACCCTTTGATCATATCCTTTCATTTATCACAGCCAGGCTATGCAAAAATTAATATTAACCATCACCACCTTATTATTTCCCGGAATTACAGCCGCTAATAACCCGCATTATGAGCAGCTGGCCACCAATACCCAGGCCATTATCCTTCACGAAACAAGCGACCAGGCAGCTTCTTACACGGAGTATGCAGCTGTGGCTGACAATGTCACCTGGCTTGTCAACATGAGCCGCCGCTTGGAAAAATACATACCGGATTTACTCGAACGTGAAGCTTTTTTAAGAACTGTATTCTACGAAGCGACACGCGCAGGATTAGATCCTCAGCTCGTTCTGAGTGTCATTCAAGTTGAAAGCGGTTTTAAGAAATACGCCGTTTCCCATGCTGGCGCTCGCGGTTATATGCAAATAATGCCTTTTTGGGTTGGTGTTATCGGACACCAGAACCACAATTTATTTCATCTACGTCTTAATTTACGGTATGGTTGCACTATCTTGCGTCACTACTTGGATAAAGAAAAAGGCGATTATTTCCGGGCGCTTGGGAGATACAACGGCAGCCTGGGCGCCGCTTCATATCCACAATCAGTCTTTAATAAATGGCAAACCACATGGCGCTACACGTCATCTTGATGCACACGGCTTTTGTAAGATTAATGTGCCGAATTATTTTTTCTCGATCGACTTTGCTTCAATAAAGTTTTCTATACTCTCTCTCGAAATAATGCCGAGTTGACGCGCCGCAGGATTACCCTCAGGATCGTAAAAATAAGTACTGGGCAATAGCGAGATCTCATCCAATTGAGATGCGATCTGGCGATTGCCCAATACAATCGGATAGCTGATTGACATTGACCGCACAAACTCCATAACGACCCGCGGGTCACCTGAGTCCATCGCCACACCGATCACCATAATGTCCTTACGATCTTTGTAAAGAGAAATTAAATCAGGAATTTCCTTCAAACATGGCGGACACCAGGTTGCCCAGAAATTTACCAACACCCACCGCCCCTTATAATCTTCAAGCTTATGGATTTTCCCTGTCGCATCTTGAAATTGGAACCCATGCGCCTGGGCGCTCAGTATCAGCAAGAATATGCAAAAAGCCGCCATTGAATTTTTCATATTTCGCACACCGTCACACCGCACTATACTTGCGGATGAGCCCGCTCTAATTTACTACAAAGCTTATTTAATGCGCTCAAATAAGCTTTTGCCGAAGCGACGACAATATCGGTATCCGCTCCATGGCCATTTACGATGCGATCGAATTTACGCAATCTGACCGTAACTTCCCCCTGAGCGTCGGTACCGCTGGTGATATTGTTAACTGAGAACAATTGGAGCTCGGCACCACTCGTTAGCAATTTTTCGATCGCTCGAAAGGTTGCATCGACCGGCCCGCTTCCCTGAGATTCAGCATGCATCTCATTGCCATTGTCGGAAATCACTATCCGCGCATAAGGAATTTCACCTGTCTCGCAATGAATGGTCAGCGATATGAGTCGGTAGCACTCATGCAATACCAATTCTTCTTCCGAAGCCAATGCATGTAGATCTTCATCGAATATTTCATGCTTCTTGTCCGCCAATTCCTTGAAACGCATAAACATGTTGTTGAGCATCTCTTCGGATTCCAGTTCGATTCCCAGTTCCATTAGTCGGCTGCGAAATGCATTCCGGCCCGAATGTTTTCCAAGCAATAGCTTATTGGCATTCCAGCCTACATCTTGTGCACGCATGATTTCGTAGGTTTCCCGATGCTTTAGCACACCATCTTGATGAATGCCTGATTCGTGAGCGAATGCATTGGCTCCGACAATCGCTTTATTGGGCTGCACCGGAAAACCGGTAATACCGGAAACCAACTTACTGGCTGCCACAATATGCGTAGCATCAATTTTCGTGTCGCAAGAAAAGAAATCCTGGCGCGTACGCACAGCCATCACAATCTCTTCCAGTGCAGCATTTCCCGCTCTCTCGCCCAAGCCATTGATCGTACACTCAACCTGCCGCGCGCCATTCATTACGGCAGCGAGTGAATTGGCAACCGCCAACCCCAAATCGTTGTGGCAATGCACCGAGAAAGTCGCTTTGTCAGAATTAGGAATACGTTCGCGCAAATTAAGAATAAGCTTACCGAATTGCTCTGGCATGGTATAACCAACCGTATCCGGAATATTGAGCGTACTCGCACCCGCATCAATGACCGCTTCCAGAATCCTACACAAAAAATCGATTTCTGAACGCCCCGCATCTTCCGGTGAAAATTCAACATTATCGGTATATTGGCGCGCCCATTTGACAGCCTTTACAGCTTGCGCAATCACCTGATCAGGCGACATTCTCAGCTTATTCTTCATATGAATGGGCGATGTTGCAATAAAAGTGTGGATACGCGCAGAGTTTGCACCACTCAACGCTTCACCTGCACGTTGAATGTCCGATTCGATCGCTCGGGCTAAACCACACACCACACTTTCCTTGACCGTATCCGCTACTGCTTTGACAGCTTCAAAATCGCCATTCGATGCAGCCGGAAAACCGGCTTCAATAACATCCACACCCATCCGTTCCAGTTGCCAAGCAATGCGCACCTTTTCTTCTTTAGTCATAGAAGCGCCGGGGCTTTGTTCGCCGTCGCGCAGTGTTGTATCAAAAATAATTAAATGGTCTTGCATCATGTGCTCTCCACTTGAGGAAGAAATCTTAAAGAATAATAAAATCCGTCATTCGGATTTTATAGGGAAGAAATGAAGTAGGGATAGAAAATTTTAGCGCGCTGGGCGCAATAATAGAGCCGATAATTTTTTTATCGGAGAAAGCAGTACGGTAAGCGGTGAACAACTGTTTTTGGAATACATAATGGAAGCGACTATAAATATTTTTTGCTTTCTATGCAATAGGTACTAGCGATTAGATTCGTCCGGATTTCTTTTGCTTTTACCAAAACGCCATAATTTAATGAAATATCCCGAAAATGCATAAGCAGCAAAAAGAATGAATAGCACCAAAGGCGGATGACTTGGAATCAGAACAAAAAAGAACAACACCAATAACAGAACAGTAAAAAACGGCACTCGGCGCCGTAAGTTTATCTCTTTACCGCTATAGAATGGAATATTACTCACCATCGTTAATGCAGCAAACAAAGTCACGATACTTGCCAGCCATTTGATGTCGTTTCCCTGAATGTCAAAGTTCAACATGACCCATACCAATCCGGCTATTAATGCAGCAGCAGCCGGACTGGGTAATCCTTGGAAAAAGCGTTTATCGATTACTTCAATATTGGTGTTAAAACGGGCTAATCGCAATGCTGCGCAGGCGCAGTAAATAAATGCGATAATCCATCCCCATTGCTCCATCTCCTTCAATGCCCACTCATAAACAATCAACGCAGGTGCGACCCCGAATGAAACCATGTCAGACATGCTATCGTATTCAGCACCGAACTCACTTTGAGTCCCGGTCAGGCGCGCCACCCGGCCATCCAATCCATCCAATACCATGGCAATAAAAACAGCGATCGCTGAATATTCAAAATTCCCGTTCATTGCCTGCACGATCGCATAAAACCCGGCGAATAACGCAGCCGTCGTAAACAAATTAGGCAACAAATAGATACCCCGCCGGCGAAGCCGGGATTTGATCACAATGCGTTCTGGTAGTGAATCAGGTGTCAGTGGCATTTGGCTGCCTTGAAGGCACAAAAAATATAAAATCCAATGGATTAAATTACGCTAGAAATAGTTTCTCTTCAACGTTCCCAATCCAACACTGGCTGGCTTTGCAGAAACAGGCCTGGTACGAACACTAATTTGCTTCAGCCAGGTGCGTTGGCCTCTTCACGAAATTCCGCCAATATGGATGTTGTTGCAAAGACTTTATCGCCGATATTGACATTAATTTTAGTATTCAGCGGTAAATACACATCGACTCTCGAACCAAATCGAATAAACCCGAAGCGTTGTCCTCTTGCCAAATGATCACCAAGCGAAGTATGGCAAATTATCCGTTTTGCAATCAAACCCGCCACTTGAACACAAGTCACATCCGCGCCATTATCGGTTTTAATCCATAAGGCGTTGCGTTCATTTTCCAGTGAAGCTTTGGGCAAATCGGCATTAATAAATTTTCCCGGGAAATACCACCGGTTGCGTACTTCGCCATCAACCGGACTACGGTTGGAATGAACGTTAAATACATTCATAAAAACGCTGATTTTAATTGCGTCTCTCTCTAAAAAAGGATCGTGTGTTTTCTCAACCGCCACTATTCGGCCATCAGCAGGCGCCAAAACAGCATTCAGGACAACCGGTACTTCCCGTGGTGGATCTCGAAAAAATTGTAATACAAAAATGGCAATTACCCAGAATGGTATTGCCCAATACCAGTCAACAAAGAAGGTCACACTGATCGCTGCTGCAAACGCAATCGCGATATGCAACCAGCCTTCGCGCGCGATGATAGGATAAGGATAGTAAGCCATGAAATAAGCTAAGCCAAAAACAAAATTAATGTAAGAAATTCAATCAGGATAAAAATTCTTAATTCTTTCCTTGGTCAACCAGTTTATTTTTCTTAATCCAAGGCATCATATCTCGCAATTTCGCGCCCACTTGTTCAATCGGATGTTCGGAAGCAATCCGGCGGCTTGATTTGAGTACCGGCGCACCTGCTTGATTCTCCAGAATAAATTCGCGGGCATACTCTCCAGTTTGAATCTGCCGCAGAATTCTCCGCATCTCTTCACGCGTTTGCTCGGTAATAATTCTCGGACCACGAGACACATCGCCATATTCCGCGTTATTGGAAATTGAATACCGCATATTTGCAATTCCACCTTCGTAGATCAGGTCCACGATTAATTTCACTTCGTGCAAACATTCAAAATAGGCCATTTCTGGCGCATAACCAGCTTCGACCAGCGTTTCAAAACCGGTTTGTATCAAAGCGGTCAAACCACCGCAAAGCACTACCTGCTCGCCAAACAAATCCGTCTCTGTTTCTTCCTTGAACGTCGTTTCTATCACGCCTCCGCGCGTACCACCATTAGCAGCTGCATACGACAATGCCAAATCACGCGCCTTGCCCGATTTATTCTGATGAACTGCAATGAGCGTTGGCACTCCACCACCTTGCAGATAGGTCGAACGCACTAAATGCCCCGGGCCTTTCGGCGCAATCATGATGACATCCAAGTCTTCTCGCGGTGCCACTTGTCCGTAATGAATATTAAAACCATGCGCAAAAGCAAGCGTGCTCGCCTTTTTCAGAGCCGGTTCGATTTCCTTTTTATACACTGCAGCAATCTGTTCATCGGGCAATAACACCATTACGACATCGGCTCCTTTGACAGCATCGGTTACTTCTTTGACTTTCAATCCTGCTTTCTCGGCTTTAGCCCACGATGCACCGTCTTTCCTCAGACCGACAGTAACCTTTACCCCGGATTCGCTCAAATTATTTGCATGCGCGTGCCCTTGAGAACCGTAACCCACGATCGTAACTTTCTTCCCTTTAATAAGAGATAAATCTGCATCTTTATCGTAAAAAACTTTCATTATTTTCCTTTTATACAAATGTTGGATAGACACAAGCAAGCAATAGAGACTATGCCTGTTAACAAAATTAAACGCTGTGGATGATTGCTTTCAAGATTCGAGTTAATCGCCAATAGAAATTATACCTTTAAAATCCATTCCCCACGCCCAATACCGGATGCGCCTGTACGCACTGTCTCCAGAACAGCGCTCTTGCTGACAGCTTCAAGAAACGCATCCAGCTTTGAACTCGTACCTGTCAATTCAATCGTAAATGACTTTTCTGTGACATCAATAATGGAACCGCGGAAAATTTCGGAAAGTCGCTTGATCTCTTCTCGATCAGTTCCGATTGCACGCACTTTTACCAGCATCAGCTCCCGTTCGATATGGTTACCGTCATTCAAGTCAACAATTTTAACCACTTCAATCAGCTTGTTTAATTGTTTTGTCACCTGCTCCACAACATCATCGGATCCCACAGTGACCAGCGTCATACGGGATAGGGTCGGGTCCTCCGTTGGCGCCACAGAAAGTGACTCGATATTGTAACCACGAGCGGAGAACAGACCGGCTACTCGAGATAAGGCTCCCGCCTCATTTTCCATCAATAAAGAAATTATATGTCGCATTTATTCACACCAAAATCATCTCAGAAAGCCCTTTTCCACCTGGCACCATTGGAAAAACATTCTCAGTCTGATCCGTAATGAAATCCAAAAATACCAATTGATCTTTGAGCTTAAAGGCATCTTTTAAGGCATCTTCTATATCTCCAGGTTTTTCGATGCGCATCCCGACGTGCCCATAGCTCTCTGCTAATTTAATAAAGTCCGGCAGTGCATCCATATAGGACTCCGCATAGCGATTGCCATGAAAGAATTCTTGCCATTGTCTTACCATACCCATATAACGATTGTTTAAATTAACAATTTTCAGCGGCAAGCGATATTGTTTACATGTTGACAATTCCTGGATACACATCTGAATACTTGCTTCACCTGTAATACAGGCTACTTTTCCTTTCGGATTGGCCAATTGCACTCCCATTGCTGCCGGCATGCCAAACCCCATCGTACCCAGTCCACCCGAATTGATCCAGCGGCGCGGCTTATCAAATTTATAAAACTGTGCGGCCCACATCTGATGCTGTCCGACATCGGAAGTAACAAAAGCGTCTCCTTTCGTGATGTCAAACAATTTCTCTATGACCATCTGCGGTTTAATGATGTTGCTATCCCGATCAAATTTCAGGCAATCCCGCTCCCGCCAGAGATCTATCTGTTTCCACCATTCCTTCAACGCCGCTTGATCTGATTTTTCTTTTTCGGATTTCAGCAATTTTATTAATTCTTTCAGCACATCCAAAACATCACCGACGATCGGAACATCCACTTTTACACGTTTTGAAATCGATGATGGATCAATATCAATATGAATGATTTTCCTATTTTCATTGTAAAAATGCTTTGGATTACCGATTACACGATCGTCAAACCGGGCGCCGACCGCCACCAGCACATCGCAATATTGCATCGCCATATTCGCTTCATAAGTGCCGTGCATGCCCAGCATGCCCAAGGATTGCTTATCGGTCCCCGGATAACCGCCCAATCCCATCAAAGTATTAGTGCATGGAAAATTCAGCAACTGCGTTAACTCGGTCAATTGGGCCGCAGCATCGCTCAAGATCACACCACCGCCCGCATAAATCATTGGGCGTTTGGCGCTCAATATCAAATCCGCCGCTTTCTTGATTTGCCTAGCGTGCCCCTTTACCACCGGATTATAAGAACGCATTGTTACCTTGTCCGGATAGACAAACTTCGTTTTTTGTTGCGAGATATCTTTTGGAATATCAACGAGAACAGGACCCGGACGTCCGGTCGAAGCGATATAAAAAGCTTTCTTGATAGTTTGCGCTAACTCAGCCACATCCTTCACCAGAAAATTATGCTTTACACATGGGCGTGTAATACCGACTGTATCGACTTCCTGAAAGGCATCCAAACCAATGGCGCTGGTCGGCACCTGACCGCTAATAATTACCATGGGAATTGAATCCATGTACGCAGTCGCAATCCCTGTCACAGCATTGGTAAGCCCCGGCCCGGAAGTAACGAGCGCAACACCCACCTTATTACTAGAGCGCGCGTAACCATCCGCTGCATGTAACGCAGCCTGCTCATGGCGCACTAAAATGTGACGAACTTTATCTTGCTTAAACAGTTCATCGTAAATGAATAACACAGCGCCACCAGGATAGCCGAAAATACATTGCACCCCTTCTTCTTGCAAGCACC
The DNA here is from genome assembly GCF_019635155.1 of Nitrosomonas sp. Taxonomy (GTDB): domain Bacteria; phylum Pseudomonadota; class Gammaproteobacteria; order Burkholderiales; family Nitrosomonadaceae; genus Nitrosomonas. Next base: position 120,527 of record NZ_JAHBZY010000004.1, read on the forward strand.
GTATGGTAATTTCAGCACCGGTCAGTTCTACACTCATGCCAATTGCATCCTAATATCAATTTCAATAACAATTCATAAAAAAATAACACCCGAAAACTCCGCTATCGTATCAAGAAACATCGTACCGCGAAGCGTAAGGTATTATTCAAAAATTAAATGCCTGTTCCACCCACCGTCAAACCATCGACACGCAAGGTCGGCTGTCCTACACCAACAGGCACGCTTTGCCCCTCTTTGCCACAGGTACCGACTCCCGGATCAAGCAACATATCATTACCGATCATGGAAACCCGGGTTAATACATCCGGGCCGTTACCAATCAAAGTAGCACCTTTAATCGGGTACGTGATTTTCCCGTCTTCGATCATGTAGGCTTCTGCAGCCGAGAAAACAAATTTTCCACTGGTAATGTCAACTTGACCGCCCCCAAAATTGGCTGCGAATAACCCGTGTTTGACAGATGCTATAATCTCGGCTGGGTCCTTGTCGCCGTTTAACATATAGGTGTTGGTCATGCGCGGCATCGGAATATGCGCGAAAGATTCTCTTCGACCATTGCCGGTCACCGGCAGATCCATCAACCGGGCATTTAGATTATCCTGCAAATAGCCGCGCAGTATGCCATCTTCTATCAATACAGTACATTGCGTCGGATTACCTTCATCATCAATATTCAACGATCCCCGTCGTCGAGGAATAGTACCGTCATCGACCACGGTAACGCCCGGAGCCGCCACGCGCTGTCCAACACGACCGGAGAATGCCGAACTTCCTTTACGGTTAAAATCCCCCTCCAACCCGTGACCAATCGCTTCATGCAGTAATATCCCCGGCCAACCGCTCGCCAAAACAACCGTCATCGTACCAGCAGGTGCCGGGCGCGCATCCAGATTGACCACAGCTTGATGAACAGCTTGCTTGGCGTAGTCCTGTAAAATCTCGTCGGTAAAATATTCATAACCAAAGCGCCCGCCACCGCCTGCCACCCCCTGTTCGCGACGGCCTTTTTCTTCGGCGATTACCTGCAAAGACAATCGGACTAGTGGCCTCACATCGGCTGCCAGCGCCCCGTCACTTCGAGCAACCATTATCACTTCGTATTCGCCCGCCAATGACGCCACCACTTGCGTAATCCTGCGGTCAAGTTGCCGGGTAAAACGCTCCACCTTTTCCAGTAGCGCTACTTTCTCCGCGTCTCTTAGACTCGCAATCGGATCTTGAGGCAAATACAATTGTGTTCGTTGATCCAATCCATTTCGCTTTACCACTTGAACCGCGTGCTGGCCACCTTGATTGGCGATCGCCCGTGTCGCCTGAGCGGCTGACATTAGCGCCGACATACTGATATCATCGGAATAAGCAAACCCGGTTTTTTCACCACAGATCGCACGAACACCGACGCCCTGGTCGATATTGAAGCTACCCGATTTCACAATACCTTCTTCCAGCATCCAGCCTTCAGAACGGCTATACTGAAAATAGAGATCCGCATAATCGATTCGATGAGACAACAACTGCCCCATCACTTGCTGCAATCCAGATTCATTCAGATCGTATGGCGTCAGCAAACAGCGATTTGCAATCGCTATAAAATCCTCACTCTCTGTATTTCCTTCAATGCTCATATCGTAATTCAATTAATTGAGCTGCAGCCGCAATAAGTCCTCCATGATGCATGGATCTCATACGCTTAGCAGGGTTGTAAAATCCGATGATTCAAGGCTGGTAAATTGGCTCGCAAACTTGATTGATAATCGGGATCGATTTTCGCCACAACGGCACCGGAACCACGCGGCAAACGCTCCACCACCACGCCCCATGGATCGACAATCATGCTGTCCCCATTGGTTTCGCGTCCATTAACGTGATAACCGCCTTGTCCAGGTGCTATAACATAAGCCATGTTTTCGACAGCGCGCGCGCGCACGAGAACTTCCCAGTGCGCTTTTCCAGTAATTGCCGTAAATGCAGCCGGTGCCAGGATGATATCAACTTTATCCATCAACCGGAATAATTCCGGAAACCTTAGATCGTAGCATATCGACAAGCCGATTCGACCAAAAGGGGAATTCACCGTCACCACTTTATCTCCCGCTTTTATGGTTTTTTCCTCGGCATAACATTCATGCCCCAGCTGCAAACCAAACAAATGAATCTTGTCGTAACGAGCCACTTGCCGCCCGTCATCCGCATAAACCAAGCAACTATTATAGACTTTATTAGGATCAGGCGAGACCAGCGGCACCGAACCTCCTACCAACCATATTCCTAAACGTTTTGCTGTGTCACTCAGAAACTTTTGAATTGGCCCTTCGCCCGGTTGCTCCCGAACCGCCAGCTTATCCGTATCCTTCATACCCATGATGCAAAAATACTCAGGCAACACAACCAATTTGGCGCCACGGCACACAGCATCTTCAATCAATCTCGCCGCCTCTTCGAGATTAGCGGACACACTCGGTCCCGAAGCCATTTGTATCGCGGCCACACAAAATCCCTTATCGGCACCTTTATCGATGTTCAAGGAATGGTCTTTAACTGTATTTTTTAACATACTTCGTTTACTCTGATTCAATCTTTTCCAAAAAACTTAAAAAATATCACACTGGATATTTTAAAAAATCTGTTTTATTATCAGCCCGTTCCAGTATATATACTATGCACGGCATCGAACCGATCTTATCCATGTCGAATTCTAGCATTTAGTAGGATAACGATCTATTTCGTTTTATACGGTATTTTATCCAACGCTTTAAAGTAAGCTTCCTGATCAGCTACATAATTAACATCAATTCAACAATGGAACAAGGCAATCTTTCTCCCGATGCGATTCTGACTGCCGCACTACCTGCCAGTCGCTATGCACAACGGTTGTTGGATAGCGAACCGGCACGAAAAGCTACCTTGTTAGAAAATCTGCACACGCGCTTTCATAGAAAAGAAATGCAGAATTTTCTTGATTCGCGGTTAAAACAAATCCTAAAGGAAGAAAACTTAAATAGCGTACTTCGCGATTTACGCAAGCAGGTTATACTTCGTTTAGCGATTCGCGACATTAGCGGACTGGCTGATTTAGCCGAAGTAATGGCTTGCATGACCGATCTCGCAGAGGTCACAATTGATTGTGCTCTTAAATATCACGAAATGTGGCTCACTCGGCCTGATCGCTTCGGATCACCTCAAGGTGAAAACAGTCAAGCGGTCCAGCATTTGCTAATTGTCGCCATGGGTAAGCTCGGTGGCGGCGAACTGAACGTATCGTCGGATGTCGATTTGATCTTCGTGTATCCGGAAGATGGCGAAACCGATGGGGTCAAATCAATTTCAAATCACGAGTTTTTTGCGCGCCTCGGACGCAAGGTGATTGCCAGTCTTAACGACTATACCGCCGATGGTTATGTGTTCCGGGTTGATATGCGGCTACGCCCGCATGGTGAAAATAGCCCTTTAGCGATCAGTTTCCCGATGTTGGAGGAATATTTCATCAAACAAGGACGGGAATGGGAACGCCATGCTTGGATCAAGGGCCGGGTGATCGCTGGAAACACTGATAGCGAGAACGAATCCATCTTGATGGAGCAAATTGTCAGACCCTTCGTATTCCGTAAGTACTTGGACTTCAATGCTTATGAGTCGATGCGCCGTTTGCATGCGCAACTGCGCAAAGAAGTCGAACGCCGCGAATTGCACGATAATATCAAACTCGGACCCGGCGGCATCCGGGAAATCGAATTCATCACCCAAGTTTTTCAATTAATTCGTGGCGGGCGAGATGTGGATCTATGCATTCGTCCTACCCTCAGCGTTTTGCAACGACTTCGAGAAAAGCAGCAATTACCGAAACAAGCCGTGTCAGAGCTCATTCAAGCTTATCATTTCTTGCGGAAACTCGAGCATCGCCTGCAATACCTGGATGATCAACAGACCCAAACGTTACCATTAAATCCCGACGATCAGTATCGTATTGCGATGGCCATGGGTTTCAACGACTACGATCACTTCATGCAACAACTGGACATGCACCGAAATGACGTAACGCGTCACTTTGAGCTCATTTTTGCCACGCCGCGGAAATCCCCCACACATGACATGTTGGCTTATTTATGGCGAACCGAAGCGCACGATACCTCGCAAACCGAAGCTGCCACGATGCAACTAAGCACTATGGGATTCAGCGAACCCGCAAAAATCTCGCAACGAATCCGCTCCTTCTATCAGGATACCTCCTATCAGCAACTTCCGGAATCGAGTCGGCAGCAAATCACTACACTGATACCCATGTTCATTGAAGCAGCCTCTGAGCATCCGCCGGTCGATATTACATTGGAACGCATGCTGCAATTACTCGAAAAAATCAGCACGCAGTCTTCTTACTTGGCGCTACTGCTGGAACATCCCCATACCTTGCAGCGTGTCGCGGAACTTGCGTGTATCAGCCAATGGGCCAGCGATTATTTGGGACGCCATCCCATTCTACTGGATGAATTATTGCGTCAACACGAACCACACCCGGTCCCGGATTGGACAGTGCTCAACGACGAATTGATCTACCAATTGAATCATGTTAACAATCCGAAAAATGACGTGATCGAATGGCAAATGGACGTTTTGCGGCATTTCCAGCATGCGCAAGTATTCCGCCTCCTAGTCACCGATCTTGAAGGTACGCTGCTACTGGAAACTCTCAGCGATCACCTTACGGCATTAGCGGATCTGGTATTGGACAACGTCCTGAATCTTGCGTGGCCTGGCTTGAAAAAGCGTCATCGTGAGAAACCCGCTTTTGCAGTGATCGGCTACGGCAAACTCGGCGGAAAAGAACTTGGCTATGCATCCGATCTTGACATGATATTTTTGTACGATGACAACCATCCGGATGCAGCGGAAATCTATACCAAGTTGGGACAGAGCATCAACGCTTGGCTTACACGTCACACATCCGCCGGGCTGCTGTATGAAACCGATCTGCGCCTGCGCCCCAACGGTGCCTCCGGCTTGTTGGTCAGTTCAATGGAAGCTTTTGCGCAATATCAGCATCAGCAAGCCTGGGTATGGGAACACCAAGCACTGACCCGGGCGCGTTTTGTGACCGGTGATCCACGTGTCGGAGAAATTTTTGAAAATACACGTAAAACAATTCTATGCAAATCTCGCGACTTGATCGAACTTAAACAAGAGATATTAAAAATGCGTGAAAAAATGTTGGAAGCGCACCCCAACCCAACTCCACTGTTTGATATCAAACATGATCGCGGCGGTATCATCGATGTCGAGTTCATCGTGCAATACCTGGTACTCGGCTATGCCAACCGTTACCCCGAACTAACTGGTAATATTGGCAATATCGCGCTCTTGAAACTCGCCAGCAAGCTGGATTTGATCCCCGCCATCGCGGCTGAAAATGTACGTTCATCCTATCGGGAATTCCGGCGCATCCAGCACCGCTTGCGCTTAAATGGTGATGCCGATATCGCCGGTGGCGCCACGGATGGACAAGCACAAAAATATACCCGCGTTGAAGGTAATCCTCTAAAAGATGATCGCAAAGCGGTTTTGACACTATGGGAAGAAGTCTTTGGACACTAATGCAGTGTATTAAAAAATTTTCTATCTACTGAAATTTCAATCCGACTTCGATATCCAACATAATAACAAACGACTTGATATTTGACCGATAACCTATGAATAAAATAGAAGAATTCTTTTTATAAAAATTATGGCACGGATTCTGCTATGAATTCGGTACACACATCGGGTGTGCCCTACTCACAACCAAAGGAGAAAAACAAATGCAACACGTACAAAAAGGTTTTACCCTGATCGAATTAATGATTGTTGTAGCCATTATCGGTATCTTGGCTGCGGTGGCGGTGCCTGCTTATCAAAATTATGTTCTAAAAGCACGATTTTCAGAAGTTGTCAATTCTGTCTCTGGAGTTAAAACAGGCGTCGAATTATGTGTACAAGATGGCAGATGTTTTAATGGCGGAGCGATAGTTAATGTCGCTTTTGGTGCTTTTGGATTAATTCCGGCAGCCCCAACTGGCAGTACATTCCTTAATGGCATCGCTGTTGATGCCGCTGGCAATATTACTGCGACAGCCACTGCTGTTCAAGGATTAGCTAATGAAACATATATCCTCAATCCTGTTGCTGACGCGCAAGGCAAAGTAACCTGGACAGTCAGTGCTGCAAGCGGCTGCCTCACACGTGCAGCCGGCGCTATTTGCTAATAAAAATATGATTTATCAATAAAAAAACCGCCTTTAAGGCGGTTTTTTTATTGGCTCTCCATGAAACAATCTTCAAATCATTAAGTTGGATTAATCCCAGAAAACAACAACTCAACAACACAAAATGCGGAATACCTAGTAGTACTGCATCTTTTCTACATCCAATTCAAAAAATATCCTTCTCAGCCCTAAACAAATCGAATACTGTCACATAAATCTCCACTAAACACCGCCCCTTAAGCATAGCTAAGAGCCTATGCTGATATCGAATTCCTCACACGATAAATCATGTAAACCCACCGCTGCGTCTACGCGATAAGTCATAGAGATTACTTAATACGTTCTCAATGCGGACAAACTACTTAATACACACCACCCGCACTTGATGCATATCGGTAACTCCCTGCAGAACTTTCTCAATACCGTCCTGCTTCAGGGTCCGCATACCATCACTCAACGCAGTCACTAACATATCCGCAACACGGGCACGTTCCTGCACATTCTTCTTGAGTGCATCGGTTGCGGTCATCAATTCATGCAGTCCAACCCGTCCGGCATAACCGGTATCGACGCAATCATCACAACCAACGGCCTTATACAAAATAATCTGACCTTGGTCGTTTGCGTACTGCCGGATCCATTGCTCACGAATTTCACGAAGCGCGGCATCGGGATCGACCTTAAACCGATCGATATTTTTGAGCTCAGTGCAATACTCGGCTAATAAAGTATCGATTTCCTGCTCGCTGGCTACATAAGCTTCCTTGCAACTCTTGCAAAGCCGCTTAGCCAGCCTTTGTGCCAACACCCCCAGCAAAGCATCGGCGAAGTTGAATGGATCCATTCCCATATCCAGCAAACGAATCACCGATTCCGGCGCACTGTTGGTATGCAAGGTCGCCAAGACCAGATGGCCGGTCAGCGATGCCTCAATGCCGATACTGGTAGTTTCCTTGTCGCGCATTTCCCCAACCATGATAATATCCGGATCTGCCCGCAGAAATGAGCGCATGATCACCGGAAAAGTTAAACCGGCTTTGACGTTGATCTGAACTTGCCGCAACCCCTTCTGTGTAATCTCAACCGGATCTTCAGCCGTCCAGATCTTGGTGTCGCTCTGATTCAGATATTTCAATACGGAATGCAATGTGGTGGTTTTACCAGACCCTGTTGGTCCGCAGACAAAGAATAATCCGTAAGGTTTACTGATGATGTTTTTTAATTCTTTCAGATTATGTGACGTAAAACCCATTTTCTCCAGCGGGATCGGCTCGCCGGCAGCAAGAATCCGCATAACCACATCTTCCATGCCGCCAGCCGAAGGAATCGTTGCCACCCGCAATTCAATATCCAGCGGCGCAAATTTTCTGAATTTAATTTTGCCATCCTGGGGTTTGCGTTTCTCGGAAATATCCAGGTCACACATAATTTTAATCCGTGTTACCAGAGGATTTCGATAACCGGCGGGAATCTCGATATAAGGCATTAGCGAACCATCTTTGCGGAATCGGATTTTGGTTTTGTCCTTGCCAGGAAAGGGCTCGATGTGAATATCCGAAGCCCCCATCTTGTAGGCATCGATGATGATTTTATTGACCAGCTTAACCAACTCGTTATCGGAAGCCGCGGAAGACTCTTCTTTCTCAACGGAAGTCTCTTCGATATCAATCGATTCCCCTTGAAGATTCACGAGCATCTCATTGATATCGCCCGAACCTATCTCGTCATTACCGCCATAAAACTGCTCCACGGTCGCATCGAATTCCCGCTTGGTGGTCACGGCATAGATAATTTTAGATTTCGGAAAAATAGTATTGGCAATACGCTGTGTTTTAATGCGCTCGGGGTCGAGCGTTAAAATCACCAAACCTTCTTTGTTGTCGTCTATTGGCAGTATCGCGTTACTTTCAACATAATCTCTTTTTAAATTTTTCAGCAAATCTGCCGGCTTTATGCGATCGGCTCTGTAAGGCTCGTATTTGACTTCGAAAAAAGAGGACAACGCTTTGCCGATAAGCGGTGATCCGATCTGAAATTCATCGAGTAATATGTCTTCCAAATCGCATCCTTTTTTACGCGCTGAGCGCGCGGCCAACTCCAGTTCCGCAGCGGTTATCGTTGCATCAAGCACTAAATAATCATATTTTGATTTTAATAATTGGGCCGGTTTCTGCGGTTGCTTGAGAGCTCCCGCAACTGCACAGCAAATCTCGGTGATACTTTGCACAATCTCGGCTGGAAATGTTCGATTGCTTTTATTGTTGATTGCTTGAACAATGCCTATCAATCCTTGATTATCCAAGCTCAGTATCGGTGCAACCAACATTTGCTTGGTTCGATAACCAGTGCGCTTGTCAACCTCGTTGGAAAAAACCAGGCGCGCATCAATCGCCTTCAATTCACTCTTATTGTAAACATCTTCAATATTGACAGTTTTCTTTTGCAAGCCGGCATAACCAATAATACTGTTTTCCGTTACCGGAATTTTCAGGTCTTGAAATGAATGAACCCCGGTTTTAACACGGGTGATAAAAAATGATTTATCGTCGCTCAGTAAGTAAATCGTCAATCGGTCCGCACCGAATAGCGCGCGAATGTCTTTACTCATTTCCGCCATAATCTCATCAACACTTTTCGCAGCCTGAATCTTAGCGATAACAGCTTGCTGGCTTTTAGAAAAATCCTGTGCGGAAATGGTATTCGGGATACTTTTTTGTTTAAGCAGTGTTGGCGCGGATATACTCATGATGTCGCTTCCTAAAATTCAAATAATTGATTGTTTTCCAGTCGTTTCGGATTAAATCGCGCTAAGCATTGCCGAATTTCATCCATGGTGATATCCGCTTCGCCGGGTTTCAAATGTGAAATTAAAATTTCCGCTTCGCATTCCAGTTTTTCTAATTCTTCAATCAATAAACTAGGGCAAAGATGCTTGGATCTGATCGCGATGTCTCTTTTCTGATTACAAAAAGCGGATTCAATGATCAAATACTTTAAATTCCCAATCTTATTCACGATTGACCAGAAGGCATCATGCGTGCTGGTATCCCCTGAGAAAACAAGACTGGCATGACCGGAGTCCAATTGGTAACCAACTGCCGGAACGGTATGGTTCGCTGGAAGCGGTATAATTTTGCGGCCATTTAAATCGATCGCCTGTTCTGGCAGTATCGTGTCATAGCACATATAAGGTGAGACTGTATCCGGAATTTTTGTAAAATCCGGCCATAAATGCCAATTAAACAAATGCTCCTGCAAAACAATCAGTGTTGCTTCGATAGCATGGACAATGAGCGGTTTGGTACGTAACGAACCGACGGTATCAACCAGAAAAGGGATACAAGCCACATGATCGAGATGTGCGTGAGTAACAAAAATATGATCAATCTTGATCATTTCTTCGATACTCAGATTTCCGACCCCCGTTCCGGCGTCAATCAAGACATCGTCGTCCAGTAACATAGCCGTGGTTTGTGCACCACCGCCAATACCACCGCTACATCCCAAAACTCTGAGTTTCAAGGAACCAATCCAAATAAAGAATTATTTAATCAGTAAGACAGGTGTTTGCGAAAGCTGCATCACTTTGCTGGTTACGGATCCCAGCAGCAGCCCTTTTAGGCCGCCTCTGCCGCGGGGTCCCATCACGATCAAGTCATATTGCTTTTCAGTTGCGAATCGCACGATCATCTCAGCCGGATCACCGACCGTAATATGAAACTCGTGAGTGATTTCCGCTTGATCCAATATATCGCGAGCCTCGCGCAGATTCTTCAAGCCTTCCTCTTGATGATATTGCTTGATATCCGCCTGATTGATAAATAATGACACATTTCCATCCAGTGGATATTGAACATTTAGCAGATGAAATTCCGGTATTTCCTTGTACCAATCGAGCAATTGAATAAAATCTCTCACGGCTTTTTTGGAACATTCGGAACCATCAATGGGCAGCAGTATTTTCAGCATGACTAATCCTCTACTTATCTGAACTAACCCAGACTACTTTCTGGGATTATTTTCATCGGCCAGATCAATGATCGGTTTCGACTCGACCAATTTGCGAGCGGCCAATATTTTACCAATGGCAATCACCACCACAGCCATCACAGCAGGAGTAACCCAGTGCAGAAACTTCGCATTCGCATTGACCCAATCCGCGGTAACCACGTCTGTCACCGCCATATCACCCGCAATCCACCCCAAAAGCCCTGCACCTATCGCGATAGTAACCGGATACCGGTCCATGACTCTCATGACAAGCTGACTCCCCCAAACGATAATCGGCACACTGATCACCAGACCAAAAATCACCAAACTAATCTCGTCTTTCGCTGCGCCCGCGATTGCAATCACATTATCGAGGCTCATCACCGCATCCGCTATGATGATAGTTTTGATAGCACCGAGCAGCGTTGTACTGGCATCTACTTCGTGCGCTCCTTCCGGTTCCGGCTGTAATAATTTAATACCGATCCAAACCAGCAACGCTGCGCCCGCAACTTTCAAATAAGGAATCGTCAAGAGATTTAATGCAAAAAAAATCAAAATAATGCGGAGCACAATTGCACCCGCAACGCCCCAAAAAATCCCGAGTTTGCGCTGCTCCTCGGACAATCGTCTGCAAGCTAACGCAATTACGACAGCATTGTCGCCACCTAAAACAATATCAATTGCAATAATTTGCAACACGGCAAACCAAAATTGCGGGGTATCAAATGCCATCAACTTTCCAATGAAATGTCCATTTACAGAAACTGCAACTAACGCTCGGGTCCGTTCTCGTTATTTTGAATTCCGATGAATTTCAATAATTCCGTTTTCTGCTGAAGCGTATCGCTATAACCCAACTCAATTAAATCCCGGCAAAATGCCATTTCAAACAACACGTAACTCAATAGGGTTGAGCCGTTAGGCCCCATTGCACCGATAGCGCGATACAAATAACGCATGATCCAAGGTAAAGTATCAGCATATTTTTGCGCGATCTCATTAATACCCTCGCTAGGCGCTATCATCATCGCTTCAACCGGCCGCAATGAAATATTGTTTTCTTCAAATGCCACCGGCGGAATCAGTTTTAACGTTTCGTTAATGCGTAGCAAACGCTCCAAATCCACATCCAAACTATCGACAAAAATACTGTTCAATGCATGTCCGGCAATCTGCGCAAATGGCGGATAACCCGACACACTGACACGCTTCGGCTCATCGGTCACGGGTTTGCGCACCCCAATTATCAACACTTTATCCGCTCCCAAATGCAGTGCCGGGCTGATCGGCGCCAATTGCCGCATTGAACCGTCTCCGAAAAATTCCCGATTCAGTTTTACTGCCGGAAAAATAAAAGGAATCGCCGAAGAAGCCATTAGGTGCCCGACCCCGATCTCGGCTGGAACTCCCAATCTTTGGGCTCTCTTCCAAGGTGAAACTTCTTTAGCCGCTTGGTAAAAAGTAACCGATTGACCGGATGTATAACCCCACACGGTTAGACCGAGCGCATATAAAGAACCGGAACGAATGGAATGCTGGATGGTGCGAAAGGAAAAACGATTTCTCAATAAGGCTTCTAAAGGGGAATTATCCAGAAGGGAGATCGGATGATGTTGACCATATTCGGTCGAAATTAACGAAAGCAAACAGCGCAAGGTATTATGCAGCACACCAGGAAAATCGGACCGGTAGATCTGATCGACATGAAAATTCGACCAGACAGCTTCAAGCCTTTCGACTCCTTCAGCAAAATTGTTTGCTGAGACTGCAATACTCGCTGCGTTAATCGCACCAGCTGAGGTACCGCAGATTATGGGAAACGGATTGCGGCTTTTATCCGGCGAAAGTTCCGCAATCGCTCGTAACACCCCCACTTGGTATGCAGCACGGGCACCACCTCCGGTTAATACCAAACCGACTTTAGGCGTACCCGGATCTTTCTGTTGTTCATGCACGAACTGCAAACTCTGACTTCACCCTCTCCAGCGCATCCCGTAAGGTTTCTTCTGGTAAATTATTTAACGAACTGGATAAGATTTTTGCCGCTTGGCACGCCGAATTCGGCAAAATCGAACTATCCAGCTTAGCTACAAAAACAGCGGCCGCTCCGGTTGCATTTAGGAGGCATTGACGCTCGCTCATTAAAATTTCCATTTCTTCGCGTAGCATGGAAACTTCTTGTTCTCTCAGAATTGTATTAGGCATATGATATTCCTTATAACATAAATACGATAATTCGCCTGCCGAGCAATATAACAGAACTATAATTCATTTATATTTTGAACTCTGTGCTGTTTATCACTCTTTTCCAGTTTTTTTAACCAAATTATTTAACGGCATTTGTACTCATATCATGAATAATCGCGCTACTTTATATCCCGAAATCCAACCTTATCAGCAGGGTATGTTAGCCCTGGATAAAATACACACTATGTACTGGGAAGTATCCGGCAACCCTGCAGGTATCCCCGTCATATTTCTTCATGGCGGGCCAGGCGCCGGATCTGCTCCCGCGCATCGGCGCTTTTTCGATCCCGCATCTTATCGCATTGTCATTTATGATCAAAGAGGCGCTGGGCGATCAACGCCGCTCGGTGAAATACAAGATAACACAACCCCTCATTTGATCAATGACTTGGAGTTACTTGGCCAGCACCTGGAAATTGATCAATGGCTTGTATTTGGCGGCTCGTGGGGCAGTACATTAGCCTTGGCATATGGGGAAGCACATCCCGAACGCTGCCTTGGTTTTATTCTGCGAGGCATTTTTCTGTGCCGCCAGCAGGAAATTGATTGGTTCTTGTATGGGCTACGCAATTTATTTCCCGAAGCTTGGCGGAAATTTGTCGCGCCGCTCTCTGCACAGGAACGCCACGACATTCTATCCGCGTATCATCAGCGTCTGATGAATCCGGATCCCGCTATCCATATGCCAGCGGCACGCACCTGGAGCACTTACGAAGGATCATGCTCGACATTGTTGCCCAACCCCGCCACAGTCAATTATTTCGCAAGCGACACCGTTGCGCTCGGGCTTGCTCGCATGGAAGCGCATTACTTCATGCACAACATCTTCTTACCCGAAAATTCATTGTTAAATAACGTGCACAAACTGCACAACATTCCCGCCACCATCGTGCAAGGACGATATGATGCGGTTTGTCCGATCATCAGCGCCGATGATTTGCACCATGCCTGGCCGCAAGCGGAATACATTATCATCGACGACGCCGGGCATTCGGTATGGGAGCCGGGCATACAAGCGGCCCTAATCCGCACCACTGAACGCTTCAAAACCTGCAGCAAGTAAAACATTACCTTACCGCTCCGGTTGCATCCGGGCTAGCGTTTATCCGCTCCGAATTTCCTGCGCTGCAGCAATTCTTCCAGCATACCGATCCACTGCTGCTTCTCATAATCCAGCCGATTTTCACGGTGCAGCCGGTATAAAATAGCCAGCGCATCCGTCAACAGATCTTTTTGCCGGTCTTCCAAAATTTGCGCAAGCTTGAAATAGCTCACCACTGAATCGGTTTGCCACTCCACCATATCCGGGTCAAGTTCCGCCAGTTTCTTGCGAATCGCTAGCGATTCCTGATACGCCTTCAGCGCCGCTCCGTTGTCGCCACTTTTCAGATGCATGTCCCCGACTCGCTCATAGCTCACCGACAGGTCCCGCTGTAAATCCCAGTTACCAGGCTCGATTTGAGCGAGCTGACTGAGCAGCGCTCGCGCTTGCCGGTATTTTTCCAGTGCGGTCCGATTGTTGCCCAATGCATTGCGCGCATCGCCTTCATCGGACAATGCTACAGCCAGCCACCAGGTATCCACTTCCGGATCGAGTTGTTTTTGCAGATTCTGCGCGGCTTCCAGCGCCAATTTGGAATTCCCCATTTTCCTGGCCAAGCTGCCGATATTGCGCCAGGCAGCCGGGAAATTAGGCTGGAATCCAACGGCTTCCTGGTAGAGTCCCAATGCTTTGGGCATATTGAATGCGCTTTGCCAGCGCTCGGCAGCCGTGAATGCTTCCTTGGCCAATTTCCGCCGTTCTTTCCCGTTTCAGATTTTGATAATAGCGTTCACGGATTTGTGCTGCTTGTTCCAATTCCCCTGTTTGCAGTGCTTGCCGCTCGGCCAGTAATTGTGGATTCTCGGGATTCTTTTGCAAATCGGTTGTATTTTGTACAAACGCATCCCGGTACTTTCTTTCCCATTCAACCACATCGTTACGGTATCTCTCTAACAGATCACTGAGATTGTGATTATTCCGTTTTTCTTCGGAAAGCCGTTTCTGCAGTTGTTCCACGAGAGACTGGATTGCGGCATCAGGCAAATTTGTATACGAAGCGACTTGTACCGCTTCTTGCGCAATGCTGATGTTTAATGCAAGCCCATTAATGGTCTCTGATGGAAGATAAATCATATTGCCAATTTCCGGTGCTGGTGTCGCATGTTGATCCGTCAGCAACCGGTACAGCGCGGTATAATCCCGTGGCAACACATAGGTAGTGTAGCTTTTCAGCGGCAGCGGCACATCGTCCAGGTTGCCATGTTCGGGTATGACCGGGATGAATTTGGCATTGCGGTAATAGTGATCGTACAGTGTCTGAGAAATCACGACGCCTTCGAAATTGACGCCGCGCCCGCCGTCCGGCGCCTGCCCGCGGTAGCGCTGCAAGTACAGCGGCGTGCAAACGATCAGCACAAAATCCGCGCGCTCAATCTGAGCCTCCATCCATCGTTGCCAGCCTTCCGATGGGAATCCCTTTACGTACTGATCGATCTGGCAATCAAGGCCGTCACCGCGCAGCCGATTTGCCAGCAACAAGATGAATTCGCGGTGTTCGGCTGTATCGTGGCTGTAGCTGATAAAAACGCTGACGTTTGAGTTCATGAATAAATTTCACCGCGCTATAGATGTCCGGCAAGCATATGCAAAACTTCTTGCAAAGTCCACCAGGTATCTATTACGCACGCCGCCGGCATGATCGACCAAATTCCCCGCTGAACGGAAAAGCCCGTTTATTCCCGCTTTAGGCTTTCTTGCTCTTTACCGTATACTCCCCAGGCTTCGGCAATATGTGTTTGATTTAGTATAAGTTACTGAAATACAGATGAATACGGAGATTGCAATGGATAATTATTTTCTCGGACGACAGCCCATTCTGGATCGTAATCAGAATCTGGTCGCGTACGAATTGCTGTTCCGTCAGGAACAAACCCAGGAAGCCGCAACTGTCACCGATGATTTATCCGCATCCGCCAATGTCATCGTCAACGCCTATGGCCGCTTTGGTATTCAAAATGTGTTAGGACGGCAACGAGGGTTCATTAATGCAGATCCCGGCTTGATCATGAGCGATATCATCAGCTTGCTGCCGTGTAAACATGTAGTTCTGGAGCTCAGGGTTCCCGATCACATCACCGAAGATTTTTTGCAACACTGTAATGAATTAAAGCAAAAGGGGTATCAGTTTGCGTTGGATAACATTGTCGCCATCGATAATAGGATCGAACGGTTATTACCGATTGTCAGCATCGTAAAAGTCGATGTGCTGGCCCTCGAAATCGATGCCTTGGAAAAACTGGTTAACGATTTGAAACGCTGGCCTGTTCTGCTACTGGCATTAAAAGTAGAAAACCGTGAACAGGAAATACGCTGTAAGCAACTGGGATTCCAGATGTTTCAAGGATATTACTTCGCCAAACCGGAGGTCATGTCGGTCAAACGCGCAGACCCTGGGAAATTATCGCTTATGAAGTTACTGACGCTGGTAACCGATAATCGCGATCACGATCAGATCGAAAAAGAGTTCAAACGCCAACCGGGTTTAAGCTATCACCTCATGCGCATGGTCAATTCCGTAGCTGGGGATCTGCCGCAAAAAATCAATTCGATCAAACACGCCATCACGCTGATGGGGCGCGAGCAATTATTAAAATGGATTCAATTGCTGCTTTACACCTCTAATCAGACCGAAGATGGTCTGTCCGACAGGCGTATGCAAACCGCAGTTGAACGCGGCAAGTTAATGGAATTGATCGCCACAGTCGAGCGCCCCCACGATAAGAATCACCAGGAAAGGGCTTTCTTGGTTGGTATTTTGTCTTTGCTGGACGAATTGTTGGGAATAGAAATGCAACAAATTGTGAATAAATTAGGCATTTCGGAAGATATGCACCAAGCTTTGATGAAACGGGAGGGCCGCCTTGGTCAAGCACTCCAATTGGTTGAAATAGAAGAAAAAGGCGACAATGCCGCCGTCGAATCCGCGCTGGCGAAACTAGGTTTCCTGAGTCTGCGGGAGTTTACGGATATCAAGTTGCTTGCGTACGATTGGGTCAATCAAACGGGTGAAATCGCCAATTAATCGCAAACCACGAATCAATCCGTGCCCCCCTTAAGGTAATTGTTCGAATCCGGAAATAACAAATCTCAATTCATCATCCGCAGCGCCTTTAATGCGATCGATATAGATCTGTTCCGGAAAGCCATACACCGGATGAAACTTCGCTGTAACCCGATCCGCCTTACCGCCTTGGTGAGCTTCTAAGACGGAAAACAAACGATCCATGGTCGCATAGCGGTCAAAATACTCAAAGTGCGCATCCGTTTTTGTGATGATAACGCCATGCGCATCTTTCATCGATACCATCTGACCATCCAAAACTTCGATCTGCAACGGCATGCGCCCCCTGAAAGGGCAATAACAAACGATACGCAACTCAAACCGGTAGTGGGAAATTCTGGCCTCTTCCCATTTCCGTTGCTGAGAGATGGAATCGCTTTGCCCACCAGTCGCGGCACACGCCACTGCGATGATCACAATCAGCATCAGCCCAAAAAAATTCTTCATCTCAACGCAAGATTCCCAAAATAACCACCGATTTCCATCATCCAAGCTACTCCTAAGTGAACAGCCAAACCACCGACGATCGACTGTGTCCGATATGCAATAACACCCAGAATCAATCCACCAAAGAAAGAAGAAACGCATTCAAACATAGGTTTACCAAAATGGATACTACAATAAAAAGTAGCCATCGGTAAAATTGCAGCTGCACCGACATAGCGGACAAAAGCAAAAATCAGAAACCCTCGAAAAAATAACTCAATGGTCACAAAATCCAATCCATAACTGATTTCATACAGTAACAGGATCGGTATGGAGTGATCCGTATGCGGCAAAATAAAATCAACTTGCTTTAAACGGGGATACGTATTTAGAAAATCCGATTGCGTGCTGGCAAAAACGATCAGCGGCAGCATTAATCCCAGCATAAGAATATAAGGCCGCCACTGAACACCTTTCCAGGTCATACCCCAGATACCCTGTTGCACCGGTAAACGCATGGCCAGAACCAGCAATGGTATCAATACCACCAGCAATTTAAACGGCAATGTCGTCACTATCGTCAAATAATCACCCCAAACCCCCGCTACTAAATTTTCGAGCGGATTGGCGATACTTACTTTAAGCGCAAATAAAAGCGGTGCAAGCATCAGCAAGCACCAGAATGCCGGCGTTAAAACTTCCTGATTTACTCCCCGCGCAATCACAAACCAATAAGGCACCACAAACGCGCAGCAGTACAGTCCTGTCAACGCGGCAAATTGATAATAGCGCGAACTCAGGCCGGCAATCATTTCGCGCTCAATTCCCAGCTGATAATTCAGAGTAACCAGAATACCGATCCAGATGCTGCAAAACAGCAACAACCATTTATCAACCGTTAAAACATAAACCCGCAAATAATTCAGAAGAATGGTCATGATTAGAAACGAATCGAACAACACATTGCACAATCGGGAAAATTTGCTCGCAATAATTGCAAAAGAAACAATGCAATCATCATTTTATTGGAAGGTGAAATAAGTAGTTTTCTTCTCGTTTTTCAAGCTTTTCCATCATCAGCCGTAAGATACACTCTACATTCTAACCTACTCAACGATAGCGGAGAGCATGCCATGAGCACAGCATTACACGAAATTGATGAACGCACCAATTTAACGGCAAATAACAAATTCGAATTACTGTTATTCAGATTAGGAGAGGCACCAGGTACCGACCATCGCGAACTATTCGGCATCAATGTGTTTAAAATACGGGAAATCCTGGTTATGCCAACCATAACCGCAGTTGCTAATGCTCCCGAATATGTTATGGGTGTCGCTAACATTCGTGGCCAGATCATTACTGTCATTGATTTACCCAGAGTAGTCGGTTGCACCCCCAAAAAAGGAACTTCAATTCTGCTGGTAACCGAGTATGCGCGCTCAACTCAAGCTTTCGCTGTGGAAGAAGTTAACGAAATCGCCCGCTTGGATTGGAACCAAGTGATCGCCGCAGAAGGAAAAGGCGGTAATTTAATCACCAGCATCGCTCGTCTCGACGGTGATAAGGAAGATTCCCGTTTAGCGCAAGTGCTCGATGTCGAGCAGATTCTGCGCGATGTGTTACCAAGTTCATCCGGAGATTTGATACCGGAAAAACTGAATACCGCACTCGTCGTTCCTGCTGGCAAAGTCATCCTAGCTGCCGATGACTCACCACTTGCTCGTAGCATGATTGAAAACAGCCTGAAGGTATTAAACGTACCTTTCGAAATGACTAAAACTGGATTGGAAGCCTGGACCAAGATTCAATCAATGGCTGATGCCGCCGAGGCCGAAGGAAAAACCATTCAAGATAAAGTCGCTTTGGTCCTTACTGATTTAGAAATGCCGGAAATGGACGGATTCACGCTGACACGCAACATTAAAAATGATCAGCGATTCAAGTCGATTCCCGTGGTTATCCATTCTTCACTTACCGGTGAAGCCAATGAAAATCATGTCAAATCGGTCGGTGCGGATGCATATGTCGCTAAGTTTGTAGCTGAGGAACTGGCCGAAGCAATGCGAAATGTTATGAATAAAACACACGTCTAGTACCCGTAGAGATTGAATTCAAGTTCTGGATATACTAAAAGCCAACCTCATGCATGAAACGGGGTTGGTTCTTCCCTAGACAATAGTCTCAAAGTTTTAGCGTCACGGAACATCGGGTTGTCCAAGAGCACTCCAAAATAGCAAGACTCTTACGCAGTTACACCAACCGTTGAAATGTAGCAATTATCGGTGTTCCAATGTCACCTGCCGATAAATCCGCTCCATCACGCTGTTATTGTAATCCTTAACCAGTAATTGCGACTGAAACAGCGCATTCAATTCAACCACCGTAATGACAATCAGCAACAGTATTCCGAAACCGGCAAGCGGTGTGAACAGCATCATGATTCCGGTCAAAAAAACCCCGAGATTAACAAAGCCGCGCGCCCACTTTTCCAAATAAAAATGGTGCAAGCCGGCGATAAAAAGAAAGTTTAACGTAGCATAAGTATCGGGATCTTTCAGCAATTTTTCCGCTTGAGCGAAAAACACTGATCGCTTGTCATCCGGCAGTGCGCGCACCATTCTTCGAATGCGCTCTTCATCTTGCTCAATGGTTTGCTTGTTCTTCATCGGTATGTCGTTTGATTGTCAACGCGCCAGCGTGATAATGACGGCTTCCCGCTTCCAAAACAATAAAAACCGCTTTTGTTCGACAAACTGAAACACCAGTGTCCAACCATCCGCTGCTTCCTTATTAAGCGTCATCTCCAGTCGTTTGATCGGTATGCCCGATGCGCCCAGAAAAATCGTTCCCAATCCTCCTTCTGTCACGTATAACACCTTATATTCCTTATAGGCCACTGCAGATACCTCCTTGGTAGATAAATTGATTTCCGAGAAAACTCATCCCCAGCAAAAAACTTGTATCTGCAATGGTATCAGCGAAACCGATGTAAAATGCAGCAGCAATGAAAACCAATGCGACGGTTATATTTATCAGGCTACGCGAACAACACCCGCCTGCGGTATGCAATCATCGCCATCATTAAAATACAAAGTACCAGCATCACCGCAGGAAATAACAATGTCGTTAAGGTCAGATTCTCCAATGCCAGCATCACCAACACATTACGTAGCGTGAACAACGCAAAAAACAATAAGGATTCCGAATACGGAAACTGATAAGCTTTTCTGACCGTTGGACCGAATCCTGCAACATCGATAGCTGTCAGTAAAATCACCGCCCACAGTGGATCGGATGTCCAATACCACAGCGGTAAAGACAACAGCGCCGCGATAAAAAACAGCCAGTCGCCGCAAGTAATCGTTACATCCGCACGTTTAATAAACGCCAGATAAGCGATAAATATCGTGATACTCGCCGAAACCCCGATCGGCCATGTTCCAACTCCGCCATGATCTTCCAGCTGCGCTACAAAAATCAGCAGTGTCGTCACACCCCAGATTACCCAGGAAAAAATATGCGGTCTGATCGTACCTCGGAAGATTTCCCGAATATAAGGAATGAACGCAGCCAAGGTGATCGCGATTGCGATGAAGCTGAATATTTCTTTGTAGAACATGCTTTTCTGACACACTGAAATTATTGAAAGCGGTGTATGAGTGCATTGCTTCCAATTGGTTCAGTTTAAAAAATAGGCTTCGAAAATAATGAAAGGAAAAACTGCACTGAGATGTTCAGCAAGTACGTTTTTGTTGCTGCGATGGCTCCAGCTTTTGCCGTCAAATTTCTATCTTATCCGAACTCGGGTGGTCATTTTTGTGCGGCACATTCTTTTTCCTCTTTTGACTCAAGCTTGTGCATCTCAGCGAGAGACCATCCCAAGTTCTGTTTCTTCGCATTCTTGATGAAGAAATAAAATTGAACCAAGGTAACGGATGCATCGACAACAAATTCGGTATGCACCGCATCGGATTCCTCCGGTTCAATTTCAAATTCACCGGAATCCCAATGCCATTGCCGGGCTGCAATCAATGGCCATTCAACCTGAGTCTGATCCTGCAATAGCAGATCATAATTCTGGGAAATCCGTTCATTTACTTCGATTGGCAGTGGCAATACCTGACGCAGGCGGATTTCCGCAAACCGCGAGTACAACATCACTTTACCGGTATTCTTTAGCGTGACGGTGGTGTGGATCAGCTTTTTGCCATGATCCAATGCATATTGATCACAGGCAATTTTCAGCTCTATTTGCGGATAATTGAGCCGGTTCTTAATGAACAAAAAATAAGTCCAAATGCCACCAATAACAATGGCACCCGTCGTAGCAATCGACTGCACCAAGTCAACAAAATTTTTTAATTCGCCGACATCCACAATGATTGCATCGCCTTTCAACCACTCGAAATTAGAAAATTGTTAGAAATAGATTGGGATTGGTGACATACAGCACAGCATCCGCATGAGATCATGCTGCTTTCTGGGCGATTAATCAAATGCTGCGATGAAGTACATTTAGTTAGTGAAATACGGGAACTGTCACCGGAAGGTTCCGGTGACATTCATTTCAAAATTAAACGGCTTGATTTCTACGTCGAACCATAAATCCTAGCATTCCCAGACCCGCTAACAACATGCCATAGGTGGCCGGTTCAGGTACCGGACTGATCGTGCCGCCGATAAAGAAAGTGTCCGTGCCATTGATTGCAGAAACGGCTGCTGCATTCAGTGCAATCGATACGATACTGCCGTTGCTCGATGAATCGACAGCAATCGAACCGTAAGAAACGCCGGATGCGAGATCACCGAAAATTCCAAGACCGGAATCGGTCAATGGGTTACCGGACACATCGAACAGCGTATATAACAACGCAGACGATTGACTCAAGAAGCCACCATCCGCTCCTCCATTTTCGCCGACAGCCGGTTGATACAAATTCAACACCGCGCTAGTAGTGCCCGAAATGCCATGAAGATCGAATGCAAAGTAGTTATTTGCGTACCTATCGCTTCCACCGCACGAATCAGATGAACCGCAAGTACCCACAATATAATTTCCTAAAGCACCGCCAAAATTGTTTGAGCCAAATTCATCAACCCAGCCGCGATTGGTTGCCGTCAGCGTCGTGCTGCCGTTCAAAACCAATTGCGCACTACCGATACCATGCGTCCAGGCAAAACTATGGTCACTGAGTCCCGCGCTTGCAGACGAAGACAATATGGAAAGCCCTAAAATGCACGCGGCCGCACTTGCCAATTTGAATTTTTTATTCATTAGATTCCCCAAATTATGTGATTAATAAACCTAAAAAAACTATTCAGCAGTTGAATAGTACTCCCTCAGATATTCTCAAACCATAAGAAAAGAATACCCCTTTTTATAGGAGGTTTGTACTATTTTCGGCAATATCATGATTAATAAACCGACTGCTGCAAAATGCGATTCAACGAATTACATCTAGAGTCACTATTCCCAAATCACCATCTTGAAGCGCTCCTTGACAATGCCGAAGTAATTGCACTTCCAGTCGCTTTGCGCGAAGAAATCGAGATGATGCCAACGATCTTTTTGTTTCAGGATACTGGTAGCGGCATCGTCCCAGTCGATGGCGGCGAATTTCGGCTCCAGTTCCTGTTTACGCGCTTCGACTTCGGCATAATTGAAACCGTCGTATTCCCAATGCAATACTTCAAATACATTGCCATCCCGATCGGCGTAGTCGATGCTGAAATCGAGACCCCATTTCGGACGAATACGGATAATCTTGAAAATCAGCGGATTGGTTTTTGCCCAGCGTTTCAGTTGCTGCAATGCCTCTCCGGTATAGCCTTTACGTTCGAACAACAAGCTGTGATTCAACACCGCTCCTTCTACCCGATCCGGTTGCGTAAACCATGGCGCTTTCAATGCGCGCCGATGCTCGCGGTGCGGAAGTGCTTGCATCTGATTGATTTCGGCATAGCGCTGTTCCAGATCGGTCAGATCGTAACCATTCTGATCGAATAACGCCAGGTCCCGCGCCAGTGGTATATCAGCTGTCTGCAATGGTTGATTCCAATGGCTCTTGGGATTGAATTGATGATCGGTTAAATTGAGATGACTCATGGGCACTAACATTCTATCAATAAGTAAACAATCTCGCGAAATCTACTGGATGACTTACAGACTGTCAAATAATGCTTGTACCCGGGATCAGATTGGCTATCCGTCGTGGCGCGACTTTCCATAGAGCAGACGCAGCTCATCCTTAGTTCTTTCGAGTACTTTCCGCTGCGCTACGGGCAAACGCTTTCCTGCCCGGTTGATATAAAAATTCAACATCGACATCGCCGATGCAAACGGCTCCGCTTTACGCCGCTCACTGCTATCGGCAGAATGCTTTAACGATAACGCGATTCTGCGCGGATCATTCCAGGTAAAAACGCCAGGGTCAAGGTCAAGAGCATTGCTGGTTTCGGTAATTTCACGAGACCAATCGGATTGATGGTCTTGAGACATCAATCTATCGAAGCACAATATTGGAATATTCCATGCATATTAGTTGATATGCTGAGAAAGACAAAAATTTCCGATCACTAGAATTCTGATTCGATATGAAAATACCAGAAAAGATCGAATCATTGCAAATAAAAAAGCCCCGCTTTTAACGGGGCTTTTCACTTGCTCAATTAATGTTTCTTATTTTAATTTCAGTGTTTTCTACGACGTGACAGAAACCCTAGCAATCCCAACCCCGCGAGAAACATCGCATAGGTTTCAGGTTCAGGCACCGCCGCAACGGTGTTACTAAACGAGAAACTTAAATCATTGTAATCAAAAGGTCCGTTGTAAAGATCCTCAAAACTGACCAGCGTAGTATTCGGAAGCCAATCAGACTGAACACGCGCGTGTTCGTGACCGTCTGGATTCCGGCTTGCCTCGCCAGTAAAGAAATCATAACCGGTATTGTTAACGTGCATCCGGAAAATGAGCTCGGTTCCCGCAGAAAAGGTTCCCAAGCTAACGGATGTCCCGACCGGCGTCGAATGATTATTGAAAATAAACGTAGAATCCAAATATAGATCATTACTGAAAGCAGCAGAGTTACCTTCATATGTTGCAATGATTTCTCCGCCTGTTGCGATTACCTTGAATCCTTCAGTGCCCGGTACCGCGATTGGAAACGCATAAGCGGAAGTACTGATTCCGCCCGATATTATCAATGCTGCTGCCAGCTTCGTAAATGTATTGTTTAATGCATGAAACATAAAAATTCCCCTAGATTATTCCCGATTAATCCAATTAAAAGCTATGAGGCTTGTCATTGGTGAAGCGCTTTGAGCATAAAAACCATTCTTAGAATGGTGATTTGCTACTTGCGCTATCATACAAATGTGCTATTCGGATTGCAATAGCGGTGATTCACATGCTGCAATCCGATAAAACCAAAAGCCAAAACTTATTGATTAAATAAGAATTCTTGAATGAGAAGCTCTATCGTAATGCGCTAAATTCTCGATCAGACGATTATTTCTACTGATCCAGAACCTTGAAAATATCAAGTGCAGCTCGCTTATTTGTTTTAAAACCAAACGGTATTATTTCTAACAACGGACTACCCACTCGCTGTTCCAATGTTGCGATATTCTCCGCCAACACCAGCATCTCCGGATCGATGCAGTTCGCCACCCAACCCGCCAATAACAAGCCGCTCGCGCGAATCGCTTGGACGGTTAGCAATGCATGATTTAAACAGCCGAGACGCATGCCGACTACCAGAATAACCGGCAAATTCAGTGCAAGCGCCAAATCCGCACCGGTTTGTTGCGCATTGAGCGGCACCAGAAAACCACCGGCGCCTTCGACAATAACAAAATCCGCTTGATGACTAAGCGACTGATAAGCATGCTGAATCATTATGAGATCGATATCGATACCAGCTTGCTGTGCGGCGATATGTGGAGAAACCGGGGGATCGAAGGCATAAGGATTGACGTGCTGGCGATCAACACGGATATTGCTGGCGGCGATCAGTTGTTCGACATCGCACCATTGGCCATTTTCGCTGCCAGCCACCACCGGTTTCATACCCACAACTTTTTTACCCCGCGCGGCAAAAGCTTTCAGCAATGCGCAACTAACGGTGGTCTTACCGACACCGGTATCGGTACCAGTCACGAAGTAACCTCTGGACATATTTATTCTTAAGGCGGCAAACCCAATTGCCGCCGTGTTTCCGGAGTCAGAATCGAACGTGGATTATACGGTTTCCAGGCATGACCATATATCACTTCAAATGTCGCCGGCAGCTTGTTGTCGCGGCGCAGCGTTTCATAAGCGGCAATCGCATGCCGCCATTGGTCCTTGCCCATCAATCCCTGACGCCGTCCTTGAATCACATTATGCGCACCGATTGCTTTGAGATCGCGCATCACGCTGATGACGTCATCGTATGTTAACGTGATGTATTCCATATCCATCACCGGCGTGGAAAAACGGTTATTCAAAAGCAAATCGCCGATGTCATGCATATCGACAAACCGGTTCACATGATGGTAACCATCGATACCCGCAAACGACTGGCGCAATTCTTTCAAGGTATCCGGCCCGAACGTGCTGAACATCAGCAATCCATCGGCACGTAGAATGCGATGTATTTCGGCGAAAGTATGCTCCAGATTATTGCACCACTGCAATGCCAAATTTGACCAAATCATACCGATACTTTCGTTTTTAAACGGTAGCTGCTCAATATCACCACAGACATAGTCACTACGTTGCTGCAACGGCAGCAAGCGTTGCCACCAGGCGGTATTCGGACGCGCATGTGTAAGCATCGACCAAGCGATGTCGATCGCGATCAGCCGGCTTTGCTGATAGCGTTTTGCCAATTGCTGTGTGCCATAGCCGGTACCGCTGCCGGCATCGAGAATGACTTCCGGCTGGTATTTGATATATTCCAGCCGCGCCAGCATGCGATGGCTGATTTCGCGCTGCAATACAGCTGCCTGATCGTAACTGCCGGCGGCTCGCTCAAACGCCGCGCGCAATTGTTTCTTATCAAGAGTTTGTTCTGAAATCATTGAGATGCATTACAAATTGTTCGGGGTAGGATAAAAATGGCGCATGACCGCAGCGGTCAAATTTTACATACTGCGATTGCGGTAATTGCCGGTGCATCCAATCGGCTGCCGCCGGATGCGTAATCACATCATTATCACCGTGCATGATCAAAACCGGTTGCCGGATGTCGCCAATACACCGGCGCAAGTCGCTTTGCTGCAAAATTCTCAATCCTTTCTCCAATGCCGCAGGATCGGGTTCGGCACGTTGAAAAAAATTTTTGCGCAATTGCGACAGAATTTTGCTGGCATCGCGATCACCGCTCATTTGCAGCGTCAAGAACCGATTGATGGTGGTCGCGTAGTTCAGTTTCAGATTCTCCAGAAATAGTTGTAATAGCTTGCGGTCCATGCCGAATGTCCAGTCGTCTTGCCACGCAAAGCACGGCGTGGTTGAAATCAGCACCAGCTTTTTGATTCGCTCCGGTTGCCGCAACGCCAGTTGCATTGCAATCTGCCCACCCAGTGACCAGCCACCGATCATACACTGCTCGGGTAAACAATCAGCGACGATCTCAACCAGATGGTCGAGCGTTCCCGGTTCACACATCGGGCTCAAGCCGTGTCCCGGCAAGTCGACCAGATGCACACGGCCATGCTGCGCAAGCAAATCGCGCACGCTGCTCCAGATACCGCCATGCATCGCCCAGCCATGCAGCAACACCAGATCAGATCCTCGTCCGAATGTTTCGATATGCAAGGCTGCCATGACTAAGCTGCCAGCTCGTATAAAGCATCCGTCAAACGCGCGATATCCTGCGGTTGGTGCGCGGCGGATAGCGAAATACGCAATCGCGCCGTTCCTTGCGGCACTGTCGGCGGACGAATAGCCGGTACCAGAATGCCGCGTTCACGCAAACGCTGACTGATTCGCGCCGCTTCAATGCTTTCACCGATCAGCAGTGGCTGAATCGGCGTATCGGATGGCAGCAGTTTCCACGGCAATGATTGCAGGTTCTGTTTAAGCTGCGCGATATGCTGCGCCAGTAATTCACGTCGCCATTCGTCATTCTCAATCAATTGTAAGCTTGTCAGCAGTGCCTGTGATAACAAGGGAGGTGTCGCGGTGGTATAAATATAACTGCGTGCCGATTGAATCAGTGTTTCGATCACTTCCGGCTGTGCCGCGACAAATGCACCGAATACGCCGGCCGCCTTACCCAAGGTTGCCATATAGATCACAACCGGCGAATGATGCTTTCCATCATTCGATAAGAACAAGCTACCGCGTCCTTGTCTTCCCAAAACCCCAAACCCGTGTGCATCGTCGATCAACAACCAAGCGCCATAGCGTTCGCATAATTCGATAAGCTGCGGAATCGGCGCAACATCACCTTCCATGCTAAACACCGCATCAGAGATCACCAGTTTGCGCCTCGCTGTTGCCGACGCCAACCGTTTTTCCAGGACTTCCAAGTTCAGATGCGGGTAGCGAATGAATTTTGCACGGGACAGTAAGGCGGCATCGTTCAGAGATGCATGATTCAGTCTATCGGCAAAAATAATATCACCGCGTCCGGCCAAAGCCGTCACCACACCGATATTCGCCATATAGCCTGTGGAAAAAAGCAACGCCCGGGGAAAATCGCTGAATGCCGCCAGTGCTCGTTCCAAATCATGATGCACTACGGAATGACCATTAATCAGGTGCGAAGCCCCTGCGCCAACACCCAGTTGGCGCGCACCTGCACAAGCAGCTTCGATCAATTGCGGATGATTGGCAAGTCCGAGATAATCGTTACTGCAAAAAGCCAGATAATGACAACCTTCAACGCTGATATGGTTTGCTTGCGGGCTTTCGAGAATTTGCCGCTGGCGCAACAAGCCTTGTTGTTCGCGCTTGCGGAGTTGCTCGGCAAGATCAGAGAACATCTATGACAATGCGTGCAACCCCAGCTTATCCAATAAGACCCGATCGCGATCAGTTTCGGGGTTACCGGTCGTCAATAACTTATCGCCATAGAAAATCGAATTGGCTCCGGCTAGAAAACACAGTGCTTGTATCGCTTCCGACATCTCTTGCCGCCCCGCGGACAAACGCACCATGGCTTTCGGCATAGTGATCCGGGCAGCGGCGATGGTACGGACGAATTCCATTGGATCAAGCGCTGCGGTACCGTATAGCGGTGTACCTTTTACCTGCACGAGATGATTAATTGGCACTGATTCCGGATATGGGTTCAGATTCGCCAGTTGCGCGATCAATCCGGCACGCGATTCCCGCGTCTCGCCCATGCCGACAATACCGCCGCAACATACATTGATACCGGCATCACGCACATCCTGCAGCGTATCAAGGCGATCCTGATATTGCCGCGTGGTAATAATCTCTTCATAAAATTCCGGCGCGGTATCAAGATTGTGATTGTAGTAATCCAATCCAGCCTCGCCGAGTTGCTGCGCTTGACCCGGCTTTAACAGGCCCAAAGTAGCGCAAGTTTCCATACCGAGCGATTTAACCGCACGGATCATTTCAGTCATTTTCTCAATGTCGCGCTGTTTCGGGCCACGCCAGGCGGCGCCCATGCAAAACCGCGACGCGCCTTTGGCTTTGGCCGCGGAAGCCGCCGTCACAACTTCATCGATCGACAACATCGCTTGATTTTCAACACCGGTATGATAGCGCGCCGCTTGCGGGCAATAACCGCAGTCTTCAGGACATCCGCCGGTTTTGACGGAAATCAACGTAGATAACTGCACACCGTTCGGATCATGATGTTGCCGATGAACCGTTTGCGCCCGATAAAGCAAATCGTTGAACGACATGTCGAGCAACGCTAATATTTCCGAAACACTCCAGCGCTGCATGCGGCCGTGATTAGCCGTTGCGCCGCTTCGTTCGTTTTCCGTTTCACAGTTTGACGATGTATCCAAATTCATACGTATACCTATTAAGCTAATTGAATCCTGTAACAATTACCGCGATTGCCGATAGCGTTATGGAATAAACAACATCGGGCAGCCCATTCTACCATTGCCCATTTTTAAACGGCAGACTATATTTCGTGCAAATTCTAACTCAAACCTCCTGCATTCTTTGTGGCGCTCACACACAAGCAGATTTTTGCAAGCCTTGTCACGATCACCTTCCGCGTTTACCGGCACATCATTGTCCGGTTTGTCTTTGGCCGGTGCCAACGGCAGAAATTTGCGGCGCTTGCTTGAAAAAGCCGCCAGCGTTCACTCGCACCATCGCGGCGATGCGCTATGACTTCCCGGTCAACGCATTGATTCAATCATTAAAATACCAAAGCAACCTGGTCATCGCACCGATTCTCGCCAATCTTCTATTCACCCGTTTGCAGACGATTGTCACTAGACCGGATATCATCGTACCGATGCCATTGCATCCAATTCGTCTGCGCGAACGCGGATTTAACCAGGCAATGGAAATCGGCCGGTATCTTGCACGGCAAATGAAAATTCCGCTGCTACCCGATTGCTGCAGCCGTATCAAGCATACGCCACCACAAGCCGGATTACCGTGGAAAGCACGGCAAAAAAATATCCGCAAAGCATTTGGCTGTACAATTGATTTATCGGGCAAACATGTCGCCGTGATTGATGATGTCATGACGACAGGCGCTTCATTGAATGAACTGGCCATCGTGTTGCGGCAACAAGGTGCTACCGAAATCAGCAATTGGGTTATTGCCAGAACCTTACCGGAATTGACTCAAACAACTTTCCATACCACATCACCATTGTAATTCAAACAGCATGTTCAACATCGTCCTCCATCAACCTGAAATTCCACCGAACACTGGCAATATCATTCGTCTGTGTGCCAATACGGGCATGCAATTACATCTGATCAAGCCACTTGGTTTTCCGCTTCAAGACAAACAATTACTGCGTGCCGGGCTGGATTATCATGAATTTGCGCCGGTCAAAGTGCATGAGAACTGGAAGGCGTGTAGTCTGATGTTACAGAGTCAACGTATGTTCGCGGTGACAACAAAAGGCACGCAACATTACGACAAAGTCATATACCAAGCTGGGGATATATTTGTGTTCGGCTCTGAAACACGAGGGTTACCTTTGCCGATTATGGAAACCTTCCCGGAGTCATATCGTATCCGGATACCAATGGTAGCCACCAGCCGCAGTTTGAACCTATCCAACACGGTAGCGATCATTGCCTATGAGGCGTGGCGTCAGATCGGATTCCCGGGAGGAAGATAACAAGCAAGCTATTGTAAATTCAGATTATCACTCAGAATACGCGGCGTTACAAAAATCAACAGCTCGCGTTTGTCGTCTTGCTTGGAGGTATTCTTGAAAACATTACCCAATACTGGAATATCACCCAGCATGGGTACTTTATTGACGACCTCATTCTCCGTCCGATCAAAAATTCCACCGATCACGACCGTTCCACCATTCTCGACCAGCACTTTCGTTGTCACTTGTTTAGTATTAATCGGAGGCGGCAAAAATTGATTGATTGGCGTACCAATCTGATCCTGGTTAACGCTTAATTCCATGTCGATCTGGCCATTATGGGTAATAAGGGGCTTCACCCTTAAGCGCAGCGTCGCATCCATGAAACGAATACTCGTAGCACCGCTGCTGGTGGCTTGTTGGTAAGGAACCCGGTCACCTTGCTCAATGATCGCCTCGATTCCATGCGCGGTTACGACACGCGGACTGGCGATTACTCTACCTTTCCTGTCTGTCTCCAATGCCGACAGTTCCAGATTGATCAAACGGCCATTGTTGATTTTCATCAAACTTAATCCAAGCGCTGCAGGACCGCCCAGTAATCCGGTAGCCGCAGCGGCCGGCAAATTGACATTGAGGTTATCCGTCCCCCCTACCGCGCCTCCTCCGGCAAGCTCACTCGATCCGGCCGCGCTACCAGAAATCCCGAGCCTTTGGCCACCCAAACCCGTGGCGTTCTGAATCCCGAAACGCGCACCTAAATTCCGGCTGAAAGTCTCGATCGCTTCCACGATACGCGCTTCAATCATCACTTGTCTTTCAAAAACATCCAGTTTATGGATACGTTTTCTGATTTCATCCAACCGGGCCGGAATATCGGTGACGGTTATCGTATTGCTGATTTCATCAATATTGATGGTGCCACGTTGACTGAGCATTCCCTCAAACGACATCGAATTCACCCGGCGATGATTCAAATGGTAAATTTCCGAGCGCAGCGGCGCCAATTCTGTTATTTGCATTTTAGCTTCAAGGTCCAGCAATTCTCTATCCGCCATCTCTTTACGGGGTGCCACAAAAATTACGTTACCGGTCTTCCGTTTATCCAAATCGTGCGCTTGAAGCACAATATCCAGCGCCTGATCCCACGGTACATCTTTGAGACGTAATGTCAGATTTCCACTGACCGAATCACTGGCGATAATATTCAAATTCGTAAAATCCGCGATAACTTGCAGAACCGCTCTTACTTCCACATCCTGAAAATTCAGCGAAAGCCTTTCGCCGGTATACCCGCCATAAACACGTTTCCTTCTGGCTTGTTCTTCTTCATCTTCCGATAATGCGCGCACCTCCAATACAAATCGTGTTCCGGATTGCCGCGCGGAATGTTCCCAGCGGCCACCGGCCTTAACCAGCATCCGAACATTATCGCCTTTCTTGAATGCTTCAATGGTATGAACCGGTGTTGCAAAATCCATCACGTCGAAACGCCTCATCAAGCTGGAGGGAAGCAATGTATCGAAAAATTCGACGATAATGTCATCACCTTGTTGCTGCACATCGACACTCATGCCTGCTTTGGTCACGTCAACTTCAATGCGCCCCTCGCCACCGGGTCCTCTTCGAAAATCGATATCCTGCAAACTATTCATCCGTTTATCCGGTGTTTCCTCGGCAAAACGAACCACTGTGTTGGTTGCCAGGTTCTCCGCTACGCTGACTAATCTAATCAATACAACATTATCTTCGGCATGTATCTCGTGACGCATCAATCTTGCCAAATTCAATACCACCCGTGTCCGGTCACCCACTTGAATGATATTTGCACTGCGAAGATCACCTTCCGCAGCTTCCTGCACATTCTTACCTAATTTATTGGATATATTATAGAAATCAAAATAAATCCGGTGAGGGTTGTCGAGCACCACACCAACAGGAAGGTTTGCTAACGGTTTATCCAGGGTCAGCTTGGCAATTACCTCGCCATTCAGAAAAGTTGAAAGGTCAAATGCTCGAATACTGTTCTGTACTACATCCGCCGTTGCAGTTTGCACAGTAATGAATAATGTTGATATACAAAACATCCATATCGTTATCACTGCACCCGTGCTATAATTTTTTGTTATCAATAGCTGCATGACCCTCATCCTAATTTTTTAGCATCAATACACTTGTTCTTTCAACCCATTCATTAGCACCTTCCTGAATTATTTCCAATAGTTTAATTTCCGATTCAGAGACTTCATTAATTCTCCCAAAGTTTTGACCCACGTAATTTCCAATTTTTACACGATGCAGTATGCCTTCCGGGGATTTAATCAGCGCGTAAATCAAATTATGCTGTTGCAAAGAACCGACCATTGCCAAACTTTCCAATGGATAAGATTCCAATACTTCTTTACGGCGGTTCAGATCAGGTCGAATTTCACTCATGCTTGGAAACACTTGATCATTTTGTCGGGGGGCGAAAGGGTTGGGCGCATCAAATGCCATATAGGTAAAAGGCTTATAGGGCTTGACTTCCGGCAGCGAATCAATTTGTCCATGTAACCCCTCTCCCGAGTTATGGATAAACACTTCAAGATCACTATAGTCATTTTGCTGACACGCAGTAAGTAGAAATTGAATCGTTATGAGCAATACTAGCAGGAATGTATTTTTTAGCATAATTTATCTATTTTCAGCCTGTTTTGTCATTTCCCCTTCGTCCAAATAGCGAAATGTCTTTGCAACGGCATCCAAAATCAGTTTTCCATCATTCCCGGGTTTGATATTAATATCATTGAGGGTCACAATACGCGATAATTGCGCGATATCACTGGCAAAAGCACCAAACGCGTGATAGTCACCGGTTACACGAATCGCAACCGGGAGTTCCGCATAAAAGGCATTAACCGTTTCCTGAGTTGCGGGCTTAAATAATTCAAATTGCAGACCTCTACCTAAGCCAGCTTGGTTAATATCGATCAACAGCGCTTCCATTTCGGATTTATCCGGAAGCTGCCGCAATAAAGTACCCAATGATTGTTCAATTTCTTTCAACTGTTCACGCATCGCCGGTAAATTCACCGCACTACGCTTTTTAATCAAATAGGTATTTTTTAATGTTTCCTCTTCCGCTTGAATCCTCTCAAGTGTTTCAAGTTCCTCCTGCCAGATCAGAAAATGGCCTGTAACGACAATCGCGATCAATAAAATTATTAGTGCTGCAATTTTAAAAGCCGCCGGCCAGTCCCCAGCCCGATTGATATCAAGCTGGCGCAACTCCATCAGTAGATTTTCCATCATGCCCCTAACTCATCCATTTATACTCTGAGAAGAATTCTGCGCATCATCAATCGTGGTGCGACGTAATTGAATTTTCAGGTTGAACTCGTTTTGACGCACATTATCTTGGGTCATGGCTTTTATTTCGATTAATAACGGTGACTTAAGCCACGGTGAGGATTCCAGGTTACGCATTAATGCCGACACTCTTGCATTCGATTGTGCATAACCCATCAGGGTGATATCGTGATCATTCTGCTGAATGCTTTGCAAATACACGCCATCCGGCAATAATCTAACCAGTTGATCCAATAAATACACCACTTCGGAACGACTATTCTGCAGTGTTTCGACAACCTGCTTGCGTGACAGCAATTCTTGAATCTGAGATTTAATATTTCTAATTTCTGTAATCTCTTGATCCAATAGCGCAGTCTGATCACTCAGATATTTGTTACGGCTATTCTGATATTCGACTTCCCCCTCGATTATCGAATAAACACTCCAGACGATCGCGATCCCCAAAATACTGACCAATCCCGCCAAGATAGCAATCTGTTGTTGCTTCGCCTTACGTTTCAGCTCGCGATGCGGCAGTAAATTAATACGAATCATGATGGATCGAAACTGCGTAACGCTAAGCCACAAGCAACTAACAAAGAGGGAGCATCAAGATTGAGCTGGCGCGGGATAATCCGACTTGATAACTCCATCGCTGAAAAAGGATTTACAACTAGTGTGCTTACTTGAGTACGTGTCGAAATGATTGCATCCAGGCCAGGAATTACTGCACTGCCGCCCGCCAAGAAAATATAATTAACTTCCGTATATTGCGTTGAAGTGAAAAAGAATTGGATTGCGCGCATCACCTCAATCGCCAACGTTTCGCAAAATGGCTGCAATACTTCAGCATTATAGTTCTCGGGCAAGCCACCATTCCGCTTGGCCGTTTCTGATGCTTCCAATGAAAGGTTAAATTGATTATGAATTTCCTGAGTCAGTTGATTACCACCGAAAGGTTGATCTCGTGTATATAATGATTCGCCGTTGAGCAACACATTTATTTTCATCACTGTTGCCCCAATATCGACCAACGCTATCACTTGGTCTTTTCCATTCCCGGGTAATTGGTTCAATGTCAATTCGAGTGCTGCTTGCGCTGCATAAGGTTCAACATCCACTACAACTGCTTTTAGACCCGCAGCTACAGCAGTCGCCACACGATCTTCGACTTTTTCTTTTCGCGATGCTGCAATGAGTACTTCCACTTCTTCAGGGTTATCAGGAGCAGTCTTTGTCACTTGAAAATCCAGATCCACCTCATTTAAGGGAAAAGGGATATACTGACTGGCTTCGTTTTCAACCTGAAAAACCAGATCGTCTTCTCGTTGACCGGCCGGAACGATAATTTTTTTGGTAATTACATCCGTTGCGGGAAGTGCAAGTGCCACATTCTTTTGTTTCGTGCCCATTCGCTTCCAGCCGCGTTGCAAACTCTCACTGACAGCTTCCATATTCACGATATCACCGTCAAGCACGGCATCGGTCGGTAAGGATTCTATCGCATACCGCTCAATTCGATAGGTCAGATCATTACCGGCACGGGATAATTCGACCAATTTCACCGCAGAAGAACTTATGTCCACACCAATTAATACCGGAGGTTTTATCTTAAAGAAGTCAAAATTGATGTCAAAATTTCCCTTGAACATTGGTCTAATAGAAGCGATACTTTAAAGATATCATAATAATATTGTGAATTTATATGAACTCTTTTGAAGAATCCATTGAATTTATTCAGTATACTAAATAAGTACACTGAACAACAAAAATTTGATTCTGCCAGAGTTTAGGAAATTTTATTTAAAGAAAAGCGATAGATATCCCCCCTATAACTTTCCATTCTCTCAAACCCATCATTGATTAATTGTAATTCATGCTAGCCCGCTGGTTGTTTTATCTTTTCATCTCGGTTTCCGCTGCTGGATTCATTGGTATTTTGATGGCCGGTTTTGCGGCACTGGTCATTTATTCCAATTTACCCTCGTTAGAAACACTGACTGATTATCGTCCCAAAATCCCTTTGCGCATCTATAGCGACGAAGGCTTATTGATCGGAGAATTCGGCGCTGAACGCAGAAACGTAGTGAGTATCTCTGAAGTCCCTATTCATCTCAAGCAAGCGATTCTGGCGGCGGAAGATGATCGCTTTTATGAGCACGGCGGGGTCGATTATCTCGGCGTGTTACGTGCCGCTTATTCTAATTTTGCCTCGGGTGCGGTCCGGCAAGGCGCAAGCACTATCACGATGCAAGTAGCCCGGAATTTCTTTCTTACTCGAGAGAAAACTTTTACGAGAAAGCTCAGCGAAGCTTTGCTGGCTTTTAAAATTGAACATAACCTCACAAAAGATAAAATACTGGAACTCTACATTAACCAAATTTATCTCGGACAACGTAGTTATGGTTTCGCGGCGGCTGCACAAACCTACTTTGGTAAATCGTTACAGGAAATCGATATTGCGGAAGCCGCTATGTTAGCGGGACTACCTAAAGCGCCTTCTGGTTATAATCCTATTAGCAATCCTAAGCGCGCCAAAAGCAGACAATTATATGTATTAGGGCGTTTACATAAGCTAAATCATATTTCAAGCCAGGAGCTTAGTGAATTAGAAAAACAACCCATCTCCATTAAAAAACAAACGGCCGTATTTGCGATGCCGGCTGACTACGTTGCCGAAATGGTTCGTCAAGTGATTTACGATCGTTATCAAGAAGAAGCCTATAATAAAGGTATTAAGGTATATACAACCATCCGCAGGCTTGATCAAGAGGCTGCCTATCAGGCTTTGAGAAAAAATGTTCTTGAATACGACAGGCGTCGAGGCTATCGTGGTCCGGAAGCTTATATCGATTTACTCAAGAATGGGACGAATCAGGAAAAAACTCTTGATGATGCTTTGGATGAGGTAAGTGATAGCGATAGTATTTATGCGGCCATCGCATTATCCGTTAAGCCCAATGTAGTTCAAGCATACCGAAAAGGCGGAGAAATTGTTGAGATAACAGGCGAAGGCCTGAAATTTGCGCAAAAATTTCTTACTGACAAAAAGGAACCTGGAAAAAAATACATTATTCCAGGTGCATTGATTCGAATTCAAAAAGAAAATAATCGATGGCATATCACTCAACTTCCAGAAGTAGAAGCGGCGCTCGTCTCACTAGATCCAAACGATGGCGCGATTCGCGCTTTAATGGGTGGTTTCGATTTCCAGAAAAATCAATTCAATCATGTAACGCAAGCTTGGCGACAACCTGGTTCCAGCTTTAAACCTTTCATTTACTCCGCAGCTCTGGAGAAAGGGTTTACTCCTGCCACGATCATAAATGATGCACCGCTTTCTTTTAATGCGACTCAAACCGGAAGCAAACCTTGGGAGCCCCGTAATTTTGATGGAAAATTTGATGGACCAATGCGCATGCGCACCGCACTAGTCAAATCGAAAAACCTTATATCCATTCGAATTCTTCAGGCAATCGGTATTCACTATGCACAAGACTACATTACTCGATTCGGTTTCGATGCTGCACTTCACCCTCCCTATTTGCCCATGGCTCTGGGATCTGGTTCGGTTACCCCTATGCAAATGGCAGTAGGTTACGCTGTGTTCGCTAATGGCGGCTTTCGTGTCGCACCTTATTTCATAAAAAGAATTGAAGACGAGAAAGGCACTGTGCTTGAACAATTTCAACCAATCACCGCCACAACGGGAGCCAAGCGTGTAATTGATCCGCGAAATGCATTTATCATGACTAACATGATGCAAGATGTCATTAATTATGGTACAGCCGTCAAAGCAAAACAATTAGGACGCACTGATTTGGCAGGTAAAACCGGCACCACGAGCAATTTTATAGATGCATGGTTTTGCGGTTATCAAAAAGACTTGGTAACGATTGCATGGACAGGTTACGATGAACCGAAATCACTAGGGAATAATGAAACCGGCGGGCGTGTGGCATTACCAATTTGGATGGATTATATGGGGCCGGTTCTCAAAGGTGTTCCGGTCGCAGAATATAAACCGCCCAATGCTGTTATTGCTGCAAAAATCAACTCAAGTTCTGGATTTAGAGATCCGTCGGGTGATATTTCAGAATTTTTCTTTAGCGAACAATTGCCGCCGCTGACTGATATTCCACCTGTTGAAGATCATGTTTCACCATCAACAAGAGATCTGAGAGATCAATTATTCTGAAATATTATGCGTGGTTGTTTAACCAATTCGCTGCTTCTACAGCATAATATGTAAGAATCCCATCCGCACCAGCTCTCTTAAAAGAAAGTAATGCTTCCAAGACACAAGCTTCTTCACTGAGCCATCCATTCATGGCGGCCGCTTTCAACATGGCGTACTCTCCACTGACCTGGTATACGAATGTAGGCACGCCATACTGATCTTTTACTCGTCGCACAATATCCAAATAGGGTAGGCCGGGTTTAATCATAACCATATCCGCACCCTCATTCAAATCTAATCCAACTTCCCATAGCGCTTCATCAGAATTTGCAGGATCCATCTGATAAGTATATTTATTGCCTGAACCGAGATTTGCCGCAGATCCAACTGCATCACGAAAGGGCCCGTAAAAACTCGAAGCATACTTAGCAGAATACGCAAGAATTCGTGTGAGAATAAATTTCTCACTATCCAGACGATTCCTTATTGCGGAAACTCGCCCATCCATCATATCCGATGGCGCTACAATATCGGCACCAGCCTGTGCATGAACTAATGCCTGGTTACACAGAACTTCTACTGTTTCATCATTCAAAACATATCCATTCTGGTCAATTAATCCATCTTGACCATGACTCGTATACGGATCCAAAGCAATGTCTGTAATGATGCCAAGCTCAGGAAAATTTTTTTTCAATTGCCTTACGACCCTTGGCACCAATCCGTCAGGATTAAATGCCTCACTGGCTGTAAGATTTTTAAGCTCTGTATCAATAACCGGAAATATCGCTAACGCAGGAATTCCTAATTTTAAACAATTTTCTGCTTCAATCATAATAAAATCAATACTTTGCCTAACGACTCCGGGCATTGATTGAACATTCTCGGTTCGTTTTTCTCCATCTAATACGAAAATAGGGTAAATCAAATCATCCACTCTAAGATGGGTCTCTTGCATCAAGCGACGAGAGAATGTATCGCGACGCATTCGTCGCATTCTTCTTTGTGGAAATTTGGTGCTTAAAAACATAAGGATCAGAAAAAAATAATTATTCTAAAAATGGGGAACTAATTCTATCATTTTGTCCTCTCATAAACGGACAATCTTGATCGTCCCCCTGTCTTTCCTCCCTGAGACGGGGTCTTAAGTGATATTAAGACGACTCCCCCCGGTTTTACTCCCCTTTAGCCGGGGTTCTTTTCGAGTCGAATCATCTATCTGGTTACTCGTCATTAAACCACCCATCAATAACTGAAAATGCAGTATCAACGCCTAAGGCTGATTGGCTCGAAAATAACTGTACACTACAATTGGAATAAGCAGTACCAAGATACGTATTTACTTCCTTTAATGTGCTGTTTGCCTGTTGTTTACTAAGTTTATCAGCTTTCGTCAACAAAATATGAACGGCTTTTCCTCTTGGCGTAAACCAATCCAGCATTCTAATATCTAATGTTTTCAAAGGATGGCGAATATCCATGATTAATATCAATCCCTTTAAGGATTGGCGAGTCTGTAAATAGTTTTCTAAGACTTTTTGCCAATGTTGTATCACCGAAGCTGGTACTTTCGCATAACCGTATCCAGGTAAGTCAACCAGAAACTTCCCAGTATTTACTTGGAAAAAATTAATATGTTGTGTCCTTCCAGGGGTTTTACTTACAAAAGCCAGACGATTCTGGTTTGTTAAGGTATTAATAACACTTGATTTACCAGCATTTGATCTCCCAGCAAACGCAATTTCGACGCCTGCTGGTGGAGGCAAATCCCGTTCTTCATAAGCAGACGTAAAAAAAGAAACATTGTGGAAAAGAGGCATACGATCAGTTATCACTCATATTTTTTACGACTAAACATAATATCATTAGCAATAATGACAAGCCCTTCCATAACCAAGTTATCTATGCTCTCCACAGGTATTTTAAAAAATGGGATAAGTTCAGCACAGCCCCCCCCGCTAACGAAACACTTCAAGTTTGGTGATTTCAATTTTTCAGAAATTATCTGATAAATACGCTCAATCGCACCCAATACACAATGCATTAAGCCACTATGCACAGCATCATCTGTCGTTTGAGGGAAAGTTTGAAAAAAACCGATTCGTAAATTTTTTAATTGTGTTCTTGATTGTAAGCAGTCACGCATTGAGTGTGCGCTAGGTAAAATTACTCCACCAAGAAATTCTCCTGCATCAGAGAGTGCATCAATGGTAACTGCAGTACCAACATTCACTACCAAGCAGGCTTTGTGATGAGTATTCCAGGCCGCAATAAGAGCAGCCCAACGATCGCTTCCTAGTTGATCTGGCAGGTGATAACCATTAAAGACTTCACATTGAAATGTTCCCGCACGTAACCAATAGGGATTTATAGGCCATAACGATATTATTTCCTCAATATCGCTTTTTGAAATATTATCAGTCACGTGGGAAATGATAATAAACAAAGGGCACGGCAGTCTTTCAAAAACATTCGATAAAGAGATAATTTCCGCATTCGCGATTTCTCCCTTAGCTAACCATGAATCCTCTTGATAAAAACCCCATTTAAAATAAGAGTTACCAGAATCGATAACTAAAATTCTTGACATTAATAAATTAAATAATTGATTTGAGTCTTAACGAAACATCCCCGATATTATATGAATGTTCACCATTGCAAGTCGCCAAATTAAGTGCACCAGCATCATTAACACCACGCACAATTCCATCAATTCTCTCACCAGTCGGAAGTTTTAAAGAAACAAAACAATCTTCATATGCATGATTTTTGGTCCATTCATCTTTAAAAATTTGAAACCCATACCGATCGAAATCTTCAAGAGTGCTTCGTAACTCCGAAAGCAATGAACCGAGGAGGTGATTTCGATTCAAATATCTTCCAGTAATTTGATATAAATCAGTTATATCTTGATTAATAAGTAATCTCAAGGAATCTGGCAAATAAAAATTTATTCCAATACCTATTACAGCAAAAGCCGATCCATCAATACTTTTGATCTCTGTTAATATTCCGGCAAGCTTTTCATTATTAAAGATAATATCGTTTGGCCACTTAAGTCTTATATCTTCTGCCGAAAAAAAACGAAGACTTCGGACAATCGCAAGACCTACCACCAAACTCAGGCCTGCGAGATGTGTCAAGTCTCTATCAAAACGCCATAACACGGACAATGTCAGACAGTTAGCTAATCCACTGTGCCATACGCGACCGTGCCGCCCTCTTCCATTCATCTGAAGCTCGGAAACAACAACATATAGCTTATGAGTATCTACTGAATCTATAGATAGCTTTTGAAGGAGATAATTATTTGTGGAATCAATACTATCAAGAA
Organism: Nitrosomonas sp.; assembly: GCF_019635155.1. Taxonomy (GTDB): domain Bacteria; phylum Pseudomonadota; class Gammaproteobacteria; order Burkholderiales; family Nitrosomonadaceae; genus Nitrosomonas. The sequence goes on from NZ_JAHBZY010000004.1 coordinate 161,702, forward strand.
CAGTTAATTGAATTAAATCTGCAGAAAAAAAACATGAATTCAGAATTTCATCACAATTTAGCCAGATTACATCATCAAGACCATAAGTATCACGATAACTATGAATTAATAAACTCCAGAAGATATATATGTGGAATATTATATTGAGCGACAGAAATCAAATAAGCATTACGCCTGATTCTGGTCATCTTCAGTTAAGTCTAAATTGGGGCGATCAACAAGTTCAACTATCGCCATCGGAGCATTATCTCCTTTTCTAAATCCAAATTTAAGAATCCTCAAGTATCCACCCGGCCTCTCGTTATAGCGTAAACCAAGTTCCGCAAAGATTTTAACAACATTTTCACGGTTTCTAAGTTTATTAAAAGCTAATCGCCTGTTTGCTAATGATGGTTTTTTTCCCAAAGTTATTACAGGCTCAATAAACCGTCTTAGTTCTTTAGCTTTTGGTAACGTTGTTTTAATAGCTTCATATCGTAATAAAGAATTACTCATATTACGAAGCATCGATAAGCGATGACTACTGCTTCGATTTAATTTTCTTAAAGCACAACTATGACGCATGATTAATATCCTTAACTAGATTATCTAAATTAGGTGGTGGCCAATTATCTAATTTCATTCCTAAGGTAAGCTCCCGTGCAGCTAAAACCTCTTTGATCTCATTAAGAGATTTTCTACCTAGATTCGGAGTTCGTAATAATTCCGCTTCTGTTCGCTGAATCAAATCTCCAATATAGTAAATATTTTCTACTTTAAGACAATTAGCCGATCTAACTGTCAATTCTAAATCATCGACGGGTCTTAATAATATTGGGTCTATTTGCGGAGTCTGTGGTTGTTCTTTCGGTAACGGCGTGCTTTCCAAATCAGCGAAAACAGATAATTGCTGAACCAAAACCCTTGCAGCATAACGAATAGCTTCTTCGGGTTCGACGATTCCATTTGTTTCCAAATCAATGACTAGCTTGTCTAAGTCAGTGCGCTGCTCTACACGAGCGCTTTCAACAACATAACTTACACGTTTTATCGGACTAAAAGATGCATCAAGTAATATCGTTCCTACACTATTATCCTGATTTTTATTCCTTCTTAAAGTTGCAGGCACATAACCCCTGCCTTTTTCAATTTTTAATTGAATATCGATTTTTCCATCAGAGGTTAAATGAGCAATTATGTGATCAGGATTAATAATTTCTATATCATGCCCGGTCTCAAAATCACCCGCTGTAACTAAGCCTTTTCCAGATTTCTTTAAAGTAAGAACAGCTTCGTCATTATTATGAAGTTTAAGAATAATCCCTTTTATATTTAAAAGAATATCGACTACATCCTCTTGCACACCATCAATCGACGAGTACTCATGCAAAACACCAGCTATTTTCACTTCAGTCGGAGCAAATCCAACCATCGATGACAATAATATGCGACGTAAAGCATTACCCAGTGTATGTCCGTAGCCTCGTTCAAAAGGCTCCATCACGACAGTAGCATGCAACGGAGAAATATTTTGTACATCAACAATGCGCGGTGTTAATAAATCATGACCATGCATAAAAAGTCCCTTATTTTAGCAATCGAATCGATTATTAATTATTTTGAATACAATTCAACAACTAAGGATTCATTAATAGTTGATGAGATATCAGTTCGATCTGGCTTTGATTTAAATACACCCTGCATCTCTTTTACATTCATGTCAAGCCATATTGGGAAAGTACGACCTTCTGCAGAGTTTATTGCAGTTTTAATTCTTAACTGATTCTTTGCTTTAGCTAAGACCTCAATTTTATCACCGGGCTTCACTTGATATGCAGGTATATTAGTTCGTTTTCCATTAACAAGAATATTATTATGTCGCACAATTTGGCGAGCCTCGGAACGCGAAGATCCGAATCCCATCAAATATGTCACATTATCAAGTCTACATTCTAAAATTTGCATCAAATTTACACCGGTTACACCTTTCTGGCGATCAGCATTCTTATAAATATTCCGAAATTGGTTTTCAAGAACCCCATATATTTTTTTTATTTTCTGCTTCTCTCTCAGCTGAACGCCATAGTCTGATAAACGCCCTTTCTTTTGGCCATGCTGACCAGCAGGGTAATTTCTTCTTTCTATAGCGCATTTATCAGTAAAGCATTTTTCTCCTTTGAGAAAAAGTTTCTCGCCTTCACGACGACATTGCTTACATTTTGGTTCAAGATTTCTAGCCAATATGATCTCCTAAATACGTCTCTTTTTGGGTGGACGACAACCATTATGCGGAACTGGAGTAACGTCAGAGATACTTGTTATTTTGAATCCAGCAGAATTTAGAGCTCGTACTGCAGAGTCTCTTCCTGGTCCAGGCCCTTTTACCCGCACCTCTAAATTCCTAACCCCACATTCAATGGCAATCTTACTAGCGTTTTCTGCAGCAACTTGGGCTGCGAAAGGTGTGCTTTTTCTAGAGCCTTTAAAACCAGCACCACCCGATGTTGCCCAAGATAGAGCATTACCTTGCCGATCAGTTATAGTGACGATAGTATTATTAAAAGAAGCATGGATGTGTGCAATACCTTCTGAAACATTCTTCTTTATTTTCTTTCGTATTTTTGAAACTACTTTTGCCATCAGATTATCATTCCTATAAAAAATACAATTCTACCTTGCTCTGATTGCTTTTCTTGGCCCCTTTCGCGTTCTTGCATTAGTTCTTGTACGTTGACCACGAACGGGCAATCCTTTACGATGACGAAGTCCTCGATAACATCCCAGGTCCATCAATCGCTTAATATTCATTGAAACTTCACGCCGTAAATCACCTTCAACAGTAAATTTTGTGATTTGGTCTCGCAAATCATCTATTTGTTTATCCGATAGATCTTTGAGTTTTTTATCTATCTCAACACCAACAGATCTGCATATTATGGATGATCTCGTACGACCAATTCCATAAATAGAAGTTAACGCTATACCAACATGTTGATGATTTGGTAAATTCACACCTGCAATACGAGTCATTCTTAATCCTGTTTAATATTTAACCTTGACGTTGTTTATGGCGCGGATCCTCACATATTACACGCACAATCCTTTTGCGTCTTATGATTTTACATTTTCTACATAATTTCTTCACTGATGCATTTACTTTCATTATTTATCCACTTAGTATGCGTTTTTCACTTTGCTCGAAATGTAATTCGTGCCCTCGTTAGGTCATAAGGAGTCAGATCAACTGTAACCTTATCTCCTGGTAAAATTCTTATGTAGTGCATTCTCATCTTTCCAGATATGTGACCTAGAACTATATGTCCATTTTCTAATTTTACTCGAAAAGTTGCATTTGGTAGTGTTTCTAGAATTTCACCCTGCATTTGTATCGTTTCTTCTTTTGCCATATGTTTTTTAATTTATTGTACAAATTCGATAACATCAATGCATAGGTACTCTGCCATTTCCTTTCAAGTTAGCTTTCTTTAGCAAGCTATCATATTGTGATGACATAACATGAGATTGAACTTGAGACATAAAATCCATAGTCACAATCACTATTATCAACAACGATGTTCCACCAAAATAAAAGGGAACATTCCATTTGAGAATCAAAAATTCTGGCAATAGACAAACAAGCGTTACGTAAAGTGAACCAGTCAATGTCAGTCTCAACATGATGCTTTCTATATAGTGAGTAGTCTGTTCTCCAGGTCTAATTCCCGGTATAAAAGCGCCACTTTTCTTAAGATTATCAGAAGTTTCTTTTGGATTAAACACTAATGCAGTATAGAAAAAACAAAAGAAAATAATCATTACTGCATAAAGAATGACATAGATAGGTTGACCTGGTGCCAAAGCACCACTGATATCTTTGAGCCATAACATAGAATCATTATTAGCAAACCACCCCGCTAACGTAGCAGGAAACAAAATTATACTTGATGCGAAAATTGGCGGTATAACTCCCGCCATATTAATTTTAAGCGGCAAATGAGAACTTTGTCCCCCAAATATTTTACGACCAACCTGGCGTTTAGCATAATTTACTAAAATCCTGCGCTGCCCCTTCTCTATAAAAACAACTATACAAGTAACTACCGCAGCAGCGACAAAAATTCCCAAAGCAACAAGAAAATGCATAGACCCTGTACTAACTAGATCTAAAGTTCCACCAATCGCACTCGGCAATCCGGCAGCTATACCAGCAAATATAATTAAAGATATACCATTTCCGATGCCTCTTTCAGTAATTTGCTCTCCTAGCCACATTAGAAATATAGTACCTGTAACTAATGTTACTACAGTTGTAAGCACAAACATCCCACCAGGCACTATCACCAAACCATTTTGAGATTGCAAAGCAATTGATATTCCATAACTTTGCACTAAAGCTAGCATCAGTGTTCCATAACGTGTATATTGGGTTATTTTTTTCCTTCCGCTTTCACCTTCTTTTTTCAATGCCTCCAAATGCGGCACAGCAACTGTTCCTAATTGCATGATAATAGATGCCGAAATATATGGCATAATACCTAAAGCAAAAATCGAGAATCGTGATAATGCGCCTCCTGAAAACATATTAAACATTCCCAAAACACCATTTTCTTGAGAATTAAATAAATCTTTCAGTACAGCAGGATCAATACCAGGAACAGGGACATGGGCACCTATTCTATATACTATGAGTGCTAAAAACAAAAACCATAACCGTCTTTTAAGGTCCGCGAATTTATCGACTGGTTTTTGCAATAAAACCTTCGTTGTCAATTTGCTTCCTCACGAAACTTTAGTGCCCCACCATTATTTTCAATCTGATTTTTTACACTTTTACTCGCAAAAATATTTATAAAGTTAATTTTTTTAACATTATCCGATGGGTTATAAATTTTTACTCTACGTATCTTATGAGAAATTATTTTTTTTGACTTAAGTAGACTCAGATCAATAATTTCATTACCATCTAAATTCATGAGATCTGATAATTTCAGTGATATGCTATCTTTGGCGGTATGACTAATAAATCCTTTCTTAGGCAAACGACGTTGGATTGGCATTTGACCGCCTTCAAATCCAACTTTATGAAACCCACCTGACCGTGATTTTTGTCCTTTATGACCTCTGCCGCATGTTTTTCCATGCCCGCTACCAATCCCACGTCCGACCCTCAATTTATTTCTTTTAGTTCCTTTGGAAGATTTTATCGTATTTAATTGCATATAATTTACTCACATCTTAGAAGATAGCAAACTTTTCTTATCATTCCGCGAATTGCTGGAGTATCATTTAGAATCGAGTAGCTATTAATTTTTTTTAAACCCAAACCTCTAATAGTTTCACGATGAGATTTTTTTGTACCGATAAGACTTCGCACTAAAGTAATCTTAACAGTCTTATTGTCGTTCATAATTTTTACCTAAAATATCTTCAACACTTTTATTTCTTTTTGCAGCGATCTCCGCTGGAGTACTCATGGAACTCAATCCTTTTAGCGTAGCACGAACAACGTTATATGGATTCGTCGACCCGATACACTTAGCTAAAATGTTAGTCATTCCCATTACCTCAAATATTGCACGCATTGGTCCACCCGCAATAATACCAGTACCTTCTGGTGCGGGCTGCATGTAAACTTTTGCCGCGCCATGAGATGCCGTAATCGGATGATAAATCGTTCCACCCCTCAATTTTATTTTTACAATCTTTTTTCGAGCTTCATCCATGGCTTTTTGCACAGCTACTGGAACTTCTCTTGCTTTGCCTTTTCCCATGCCAACTCCACCATCACCATCTCCGACTACAGTAAGAGCAGCAAACCCTAATATTCTGCCTCCTTTAACAACTTTTGTAACACGGTTAATTGCCACCATTTTTTCACGTAGATTATCTCCGCTATCTTCTTCTACGCTCGTTTTATTATTTGTTTTACTTAATTTAGACATTATAATTATCTAGAAAATTAAACCTTCTTCACGTGCAGCTTCTGCTAAAGCTTTAACACGCCCATGATAACGGTAACCAGATCTATCAAAAGCAATCTTAGATATTCCGCATTTCTTGGCATTCTGAGCAATTTTTTTACCGACTATAATTGCTGCAGCAATATTCCCACCATTAATTATTTCTTTTCTAAAATCTTTTTCAAGCGTTGATGCTTGAGTTATTACAATATTCTTTTTGTCATCAATAAGCTGAGCATATATATGCGAATTAGTACGATGCACTGATAATCGCATTATCTCATTATTTGCTATCCTAATTCTTGTTTGTTTAGATCTAAGCAATCTTCTATCTTTATTACTTTTCATATAAAACTCAATTATTTTTTCTTAGTTTCTTTTAACACAATTAATTCATCACTATACCGAATCCCCTTGCCTTTATAGGGCTCTGGCCTTCTATATGAGCGTATATCAGCAGCAACTTGACCAACTTTCTGCTTATCAATACCTTTAATAACAATCTCAGTCTGTGTTGGTGTTTCTATTTTGATTCCATAAGGGATCTCATGATCAATCGGATGCGAAAAACCAAGCGATAAATTAATTTTATTTTGATTTACTTGTGCTCGATATCCAACACCAACCAATTGGAGTTTTTTCTCAAACCCTATAGTTACGCCTTTAACCATATTAGCAAGTAACATTCTTAAAGTACCTGCCATAGCATTCGCTCGTAAAGTTTGAACGTTATTCTTTACTGCTAAATAACCATCTCCCACCTTTACGTTAATTTCTTCTGGAATATTTTGATTAATTACGCCTAACGGTCCTTTAATCGATATTTCTCTATCCAGCCTAACAATCTCAACGTCTTTAGGTATACTAATAGGATTACTACTTACTCGTGACATATTATAAAAATCTCACAAATTAAACTACAGAACATAATAATTCACCACCTATTCCTAGAATTTTAGCTTTTTGATTTGTCATAACACCTTTCGATGTTGAAACGATAGCAATCCCAAGGCCGTTTTTCACTTCTGGCAACCTATCTCGTGATTTGTATATCCTCAATCCTGGCTTGCTTATACGTTTTATCTCTTCAATAACCGAATTACCACAATGATACTTTAGACTGATTATTAAGCTACTTTTTTTCGATGCTTCTACTACTTCAAATCCATAAATATAGCCTTCATCTTTTAGCACATTAGCAATTGCAACTTTCAACTTCGAACTCGGCATCTTAGCATGCGTTTTATATGCCATTTGAGCATTTCTAATTCTAGTCAACATATCAGAAATTGGATCGCTTAAACTCATCAACTACTCCGCTTATTTAAATATGATCAAGGATTACCAACTTGCTTTTGTTATTCCGGGAATTTTGCCACTCATAGCAATTTCTCTCAATTTAATTCTCCCCAAACCAAATTTAGAGTAAACCCCTCTAGGTCGTCCTGTTAATTCACATCTGTTTCTTAACCGCACAGGACTAGAATTCTTAGGAAGCAATTGCAAAGCGGTACGCGCCTCAGCCCGCTCTTCAGGTGACAATGAGGAATTATGAATTGACTCTATAAGTTGAATTCTCTTTTTGGCATATCTCTCAACCATTCTTTTTCTTTTTATATTCCTATTGATTAATGAAAGTTTGGCCATCTTATTCTCAACTCTTAAAAGGAAAATGAAAAGCTTCTAACAATGCTTTTGCTTCCATATCATTTCTTGCGGTAGTCGTAATTGATATATTCATTCCACGCAAATTATCAATTTTATCATAATCAATCTCGGGAAATATTATCTGTTCTTTAATCCCCAAATTATAATTTCCTCTGCCATCAAATGCTTTACTTGATATTCCTCTAAAATCACGAACCCTTGGCAATGCAATGCCAATTAATCTATCTAAGAACTCATACATTCGAACGTGCCGCAATGTCACTTTGCATCCGATAGGATAATCCTTCCTCACTTTAAAGGTTGCGATTGATTTCTTAGCACGCGTAACAACGGGCTGCTGCCCGCTAATTCTTTTTAAATCTGACACAGCATTTTCAATTATTTTTTTATCTGTGGTCGCTTCCCCTAACCCAATATTAAGCGTTATCTTTGAAATTCTGGGTACTTCCATCACAGACTTATAATTAAAATCATTCATTAATTTTTTCACAATAATACTCTGATAATATTCCTTTAATCGAGCCATATATAACTACTCCCAATATTATCCAATTAGCTCACCTGTAGATTTAAAAATCCTGGTTTTTCTTTTTTCAGAATTAATGCTTATTTTTATTTTGTCACTTTTATTAATTTTGAAATTATAAATAGCAACATTTGAAATGTGAACTGGCATCTCTTGATCTATTATTCCTCCAGTAACTCCAGTTGCTGGATTTGGCTTCTGATGCTTTTTGACAGTATTGACTCCCTGCACGATTAATTGATCGCTTTTTATTACACGTAATACAGCTCCTTTTTTACCTTTATCTTTACCTGTAATAACTATTATTTCATCGCCTTTTTTAATTTTTGACATCTTGATTCACCATATCATAAAACCTCAGGAGCCAATGAAACAATTTTCATGAACTTAGCATTTCGTAATTCCCTTGTGACCGGACCAAAAATCCTTGTTCCAATAGGCTCTAACTTATTATTTAATAGAACAGCTGCATTATCATCAAATTTCAACAATGAACCATCAATGCGACGCACACCTTTGGTTGTGCGTACTACAATCGCATTATAAACTTCTCCTTTCTTAACTCTCCCTCTTGGTGCTGCATCCTTAACACTTACTTTAATGATATCACCAATGTAAGCATATTGTCTTTTTGACCCCCCCAATACTTTTATACACATAAGAGATCTTGCGCCTGTGTTATCAGCCACGCGTAATTTAGATTGCATCTGTATCATATGTCTTCTCTATTTTTAATTTCACAATTACGCGAATTCTATTAAAATAAATAATCTCGTTGTAATTGCTTTCAAAAATTCAACACCGCTCTTTTGCAAAGGATTAAAGCTAATCATTTTTCTTTTTGGCAATCAATTCTTTTACTTTCCAATTTTTGGTTTTTGAAATTGGACGACATTCTTCAATCAAAACAATATCTCCAATTTCTGAATTATTTTCTTCATCATGAACTTGATATTTTTTAGATCGAGTAATAAATTTCTCATATAGAGAATGTTTTAGTCTACGCTCTATAAGAATAGTAACTGTCTTGTTCATCTTTTTATTGACAACCTTACCGCTTAAACTGCGTTTTATGTTTTCATTGTTCATAATTATTTTTTTGAGAAATTACAGTCTTTACTCTAGCGATATCTTTTCGATTTTTTTTAATTTGTTTTGTATTTACTAGCTGCTGTGTGGCATGCTGCATGCGCAAACTAAACTGAACTTTTAACAATAACAAAAGCTCCTCGTTCAACTCATGCAATTTCTTGAGTCTCAAATCATTAACGTTCATTCTATACACCAATTTGTCTGACGATAAAGGCTGTTCTAATTGGCAATTTTGCTGCAGCTAATAAAAAAGCTTCTTTAGCCAATTCTTCATTTACACCATCCATTTCATATAATACTTTACCTGGTTGAATTTCAGCAACATAATATTCTGGACTGCCTTTGCCATTCCCCATCCTAACTTCTGCTGGTTTTTGAGAGATTGGCTTGTCTGGAAATATTCTTATCCAAATTCTCCCCCCTCGTTTAATATGCCTTGTCATTGCACGTCTAGCAGCCTCTATCTGTCTAGCTGTCAATCGTCCGCGACCTATAGCCTTTAAACCATATTCGCCAAAACTAACTTTAGCTCCCCGGGTTGCTATACCTGTATTTCTGCCTTTCTGTTGTTTTCTGTATTTCGTTCTTGATGGTTGAAGCATTAATTTCTCCAGTTATATCAACGTTATTGCTGTGCAAATTTAATCAGCACGATCATCATTCTTCTGCAACAGTTTTATTATCAACATTGGAGGTAGTTTTTAAATCACCGTCAGATATATTAATGATTGATTTTTTAGATATCTTTCTTTTCTCATTATCTGAATTTGCATTATTGTGTGATGATAAATTCAATTCATTTTTTCCAAGAATTTCACCTTTAAAAATCCATACTTTTATGCCTATAATTCCATAGGTCGTTTGAGCTTGCGCTGTTCCATAATCTAAATCAGCTCTTATTGTATGTAGCGGAACTCTTCCTTCACGATACCATTCTGTCCGAGCAATCTCGATGCCATTTAACCGACCTGAACTCATAATCTTTATTCCTTGTGCTCCAAGCCTCATCGCATTTTGCATGGCTCTTTTCATTGCACGTCGAAACATTATCCTTTTTTCCAATTGCTGAGCAATATTGTCAGCAATTAGCTGCGCATCCAATTCAGGTTTACGAATTTCTTCTATGTTAACATGAACAGGGACGTCCACTCTTTTTTGAAGCTCACTACGTAAAACTTCTATATCCTCTCCTTTCTTACCGATAACAACCCCAGGCCTTGAGCTAAATATTGTAATCCTTGCATTCTTCGATGGTCGTTCTATCAGAATTCTCCCTACAGATGCATTCTTTAATTTTTCATGTAGAAAATGACGAACCTTTATATCTTCATTAAGCATTTTGGCAAAATCATTACTATTTGCATACCAACGAGATTGCCAGTTTTTATTTACTGATAGCCGAAAGCCTATTGGATGTATTTTTTGTCCCATGGACTATTATAACCTTATTTTAATTTCTCAATATTATCGCCTACTGTCAGCGATATATGACAAGTAGGTTTAAGAATCCTGTTTCCGCGTCCTTTAGCTCTAGGACTCGTACGTTTCATGAACATTCCTCTATCGACGTAAACAGAAGTGATAATAAGCTCATCAATATCTGCCCCATCATTGTGCTCTGCGTTTGCGATGGCAGATTCTAACAACATGCGCATAATAGCGGCACCCTTCTTAGGGCTAAATTGCAATATATGTAAAGCTTTATCGACTGGTAATCCCCTTATTTGATCTGCCACCAACCTTCCCTTTTGGGCTGACAAACGAGCACCTCTTAAAATCGCCATTGTTTCCATCATCATTTCCTAACGTTTCGTTACGGCCTTTTTATCACCGGCATGTCCTTTAAATGTCCTTGTCAGCGAAAACTCACCAAATTTATGACCAACCATATTTTCGGTTACAAAAACCGGTATGTGCTGTTTTCCGTTGTGCACAGCCACAGTAAATCCAATGAAGTCAGGTATTATTGTCGAACGCCTTGACCAAGTTTTAATGGGTTTTTTCTCATTCTTTTCACGAGCCTTTTCAACTTTATTCTGTAAATGAATATCTACGAATGGTCCCTTTTTAATTGAGCGTGCCATTTATTTAACTAACCTCTTTTTGAATAACGATGCCTTACAATCATTGTTTCTGTTCGTTTATTATTTCGAGTTCTATACCCCTTCGCGGGCACACCCCATGGGCTTACTGGATGTCTTCCGGCTGACGTTCTACCTTCACCGCCTCCATGAGGATGGTCTATAGGATTCATTGCTACCCCCCTTACTGTTGGTCTTACACCACGCCATCTCACAGCACCAGCTTTTCCTATTGATCGTAGATTATGTTCCATATTTCCAACTTCACCGATGGTTGCTCGACAATCAATATGAACTCGGCGCATTTCGCCTGAACGTAATTTAATTTGCGCGTAATTCCCTTCTCTGGCTTGCAATTGCGCTGATGCTCCCGCCGATCTGGCCAACTGTGCACCCTTTCCTGGAAGTAACTCGACGCAATGAATGACAGTGCCCATCGGAATATTCCGCAATGGCAGCGCGTCGCCGATCCTTATCTGCGCATTACTTCCACTACTGATTTTTGATCCAACAGACAATCCCTTAGGAGCAATTATGTATCTTCTTTCACCGTCTTGATAACACAACAAGGCAACATTCGCAGTTCTATTCGGATCATATTCAATCCTTTCTACTGTTGCTAAAATATTATCTTTGTTGCGTTTAAAGTCTATTAGACGATAGTGGTGTTTATGCCCCCCACCATGGTGTCTAACTGTGATATGGCCATGGTGATTACGGCCTGCCTTTTTATTTTGCTTTTCAATTAAACTCTTATAAGGCTTTCCTTTATGCAATTCCTTATTTACTAATTTAACTACCGATCTTTTACCCGGCGACGTTGGTTTTAATTTTATTAGCGCCATTACTTAGCCTCAGTACTTGAGAAATTAGTAAAATTTAATTCTTGGCCTTCTTTGATACTTACTATTGCTTTTTTCCAATCACTTCTGGCTCCCAAAAAGCGTCCAAATCTTTTTTTCTTTCCTTTAATTGTGATAGTTTTTACACTCTTTACTTCTATCTTCTGATCTTTCCATAAAAGTTCGATCGCATCTTTTATTTCTTTTTTGGTCGCATTGAGTGCAACACGAAAAATGGTTTGATTATTTTTCTCCCCAACAAAGGTTGCTTTTTCTGATATATGCGGAGCTAAAATTATTTTCAATAATCTTTCATGTTTAATTTTAAATTCGCTCATGCCAGAAGCTCCTCAAATTTTCTTAATCCATCCGCAGTAATCAAAATCTTTTTAAATTTTAATAAACTTACTGGATCGGCATTTTGCACTTCAACAACAGAGACTTGAGGTACATTCCGAGAAGATAGATATAAATTTTCATCAATTTCATGCGTAATGACCATAACTTCTTTCACGCCTAAAGATGCTATTTTCTTTATGAATTCTTTTGTTCTTGGAGATTCGACATTAATCCGATCCGCCACGACTAATCTACTATCCCTTATTAACTGAGAAAGAATTACACTCATGCCGGCTCGGTACATCTTCTTATTTAATTTCTTTTTGTAATTCTCGTTCGGTGAGTTTGGGAAAATTTTTCCACCGCCACGCCAAATAGGACTTGATGCCATACCAGCTCTTGCACGTCCTGTTCCTTTTTGCCTCCAAGGCTTTCTTGTGGATTTCGCCACATCAGATCGTCCCTTTTGTGCTCTTGAAGCCATTCTTGCATTTGATAAATATGCAGTGATTACTTGATGCACAAGTGTCTCATTATATTTTCTATCAAAAATTTGATCGGAAACAGTCACTTTCCCTTGCTTCTCATTCCCAATAAGCTCAAGTTCCATTGCTTATTCACCTTATTGCTGTTAATTATTTTGTTTAATCTACTTATATTTTATACTCGGACATACGAAAACATTGCTTCCTTTGGAACCTGGTATTGCACCTTTTATTAACAGCAATTTTCTTTCATTATCTATCCTTAGTATTTCAAGATTCTGAGTTGTTCTTCTGACGTTCCCCATATGTCCCGACATCTTTTTGCCTGGAAAAACCCGCCCTGGATCTTGTGCCATTCCTATTGAGCCTGGTTTTCTATGTGCTTTCGAATTACCATGGCTAGTTCTATTCGATGAAAAATGGTGCAACTTAATTGTTCCCGCATATCCCTTTCCAATTGTTGTTCCCGAGATATCTACTTTTTGACCGACTTGAAAAATATTGCTGTCAATTACCGTTCCAATATTTAATTGCTCTATTTCTTCATTTGAAACTCTAAATTCTTTCAATATTTTCCCTGCTTCCACGGCTGCTTTTGCGTAGTGCCCAGCACTTGGTTTTGATATACGATTAGCCTTTTTACTTCCAAAAGCAAGCTGTACTGCACAATAGCCATCAGTGTTGTTTCTTTTTAATTGAGTAATTCTATTATTTGATATATCTATAACAGTTACTGGCAAACTATCGCCGCTCTCTGTAAATATTCTTGTCATTCCAATTTTTTGACCGATTAAACCTAAGCTCATTTTTATCCTCTATAGAGATACTCTTTTTCTGCTTTTTATTGGAGTAACTTTGAAGCCATTATCTATCTATAGCAGCAAATACTTTTATGCTGTTTACAATTTTATTTCTACATCCACTCCTGCCGGCAAATCTAATTTCATCAATGCATCGACAGTTTTGTCCGTAGGATCAATAATATCCATTAAGCGTAAGTGAGTTCTGATTTCAAATTGATCCCGCGAAGTTTTATTGACATGCGGTGATCGCAGTACATCAAAACGCTCTATTCTAGTCGGGAGAGGCACGGGGCCCTTGACAACCGCTCCCGTTCTTTTCGCTGTTTCCACAATCTCAAGCGCCGATTTATCTATTAATCGATAGTCGAAAGCTTTAAGCCGAATTCTAATCTTTTGACTTTGCATTTTATTTCCCTAGTATTCACATTCAATATTTGTGCATATTGAATTCAACTCCTAACAAGCTCTCAAAATCATTCAATAATTTTTGCGACGACGCCGGCT
>NZ_JAHBZY010000040.1 GCF_019635155.1 Nitrosomonas sp.
TATCCCCAATCCATAAGTTATTATCTATGATAAACATCAGGATTATTGATTTGTTAATATGGTTTTATCCCGCTATAGTTCGCTCAAATGATCTGAATTGTTACAGTCAGTAACCCGAGCAACATTTTTTAATTAAGAGGAATAAAACAAATGAGACTAAAACTGATTACACTGTTAGCGGCATCGGCATTCTTATCGGCTTGTTCGACACTTCCTGAAGCCCCGCAAGGCAATATTAAAGTAGGTAAAAGCAATGTTTACTGGATTGACCCTGCTACTGGCAAGCCAGGAGGATACATTGTTCCAAGAACTGCATCGCAAAAAACTAAAAATGACAACTATGCCGGTGCAAATGAACCGGTAGTTATCAGCCGGTAATTCAAAACTGGCCAAGGCTTCACAATCTCTTCGTAACCTATCTGGCAATAAGCGGGTTGATGCTGACAAGTAATAAACGCACAGCATCAACCTGTTATAAAAACATAATAAATTTAGCAGTTAACATTCCTTGCTGAGGAATGGATCAAATCCACCCGTACCCAATAATCGCTGCGATCACTATCAGAATTTGAATCATGGGCGATACTGATAAAGCGGTATCACCGTCATTATGTGACGGCTGCTTGCCTGGCAATTATCTCTAATCCAACCGGCATCGGGTTTTTCGATCCAGTCTCCGGAAATAACGGGTTAAATCACCGTTATTCATCGTTTTTCCAGCGACCTTCTCCCTTATCATCGCGACAATCATCAAATAAGAAATTTCTTAAGTAATTCCGGGAATCTGTACTTTCAGTAGCTTCATAAGTGTGCTAATGAATATTGAATTGCCTTCAGTCAGAATCAATCTAGGGAGAAAGTTCATGTTAGGAAACTTTCTATATATTAAGTCAAGGAAAATTATGAATAGTTATTTACGTGGTTTATGTGAACTAATTTTCCTATCATCCATTGCCGTTTTTGAGCTGTCATGGGCGGGATTTCCCAAAATGATTATTAATGAGAAAGTATGGCCTCCCTACTATGTGGATCAATATGATTTCTGGGGTATTTATCAAATTCCATTACCGAAACCCTCTTCTCCTGTCGCCTATTGTGCGATCCTTGAATCTGTCATGGGAAAAATGATATTTCGTACTGAAGGTGAAGCAAAATTTGATGGAGACGTTACAGCAGTAGGTCCAATGTGTCATGAATTTGATGATCGCGGTAATTCTTATGGCGGAACGGGTCTTGCTCTTGTCACACCATCCAATTACGATCCCTTTAGAAATCTAGGCAATGATTGTTCACCATTGATAAATAATGGAAGTAATCCCATTAATGCAGCAAATGGCAACAAGTATCAACACGAGATAGATTATTGGTCGGATATTGGTCTTTCATTTTCGAGGCACTACAATAGTTTATCTGGAGGGGCTTCATTTGATGCGATAGATAATAAAAAGGTATGGACTGCAAACTACGATAGTTCCGTACGTTTGCAAACAACTACTGGGTCAATTTCTTTTGGAAATGTGCACGTATATCGATCAAATGGGAATATCAACATTTATAAACCGGATGGCAATGGATATTACATTCCCGAAAATACAGATAATTTAGACAAACTGGAGTATTTGGGAAGTAACGGATGGCGTTTGCTAATTGATAACAATAATTCTATTGAAAATTACAGTTCAAGTGGAAAATTACTGTCCGTTACTCGTCGAGACGGTCGCACACAGATATTGGCTTATGATGCTGATGGTAGGCTTATCACAGTTACTGATGACATCGGTAGGGCATTGTCTTTTACCTATGATAGCAAAAATCGTATACAAACCCTGACAGATCCAAATGGTGGGTTATTTCAATATGTTCATGATACTAATAATAATCTTCTTTCTGTAACATATCCCGATGGAAGAATCCGTACTTACCATTACAACGAACAAATCTACACAAATAATACTCACTTACCTAATGCTCTTACCGGTATAACGGATGAGAATGGAGCACGCAATGCAATCTACCGATATGATGCAAGTGGCCGTGCGATTGTCAGCGAACATGCAGGTGAAACATTGCGCTACTCTTTTAAATATAACGCTGATCGCACCACTACTATTGTTGATCCTATTGGGACTTCCTATATTCACAAGTTCGAATTTATATCAGGTTCAGCCAAAAGCGTCGGTCAATCGCAACCGGCGGGTTCCGGATGCAGCGCAGCATCGAGCCACATCAGCTACGATGCGAATGGCAATGCAATCAGTCGCGCCGATTTCAACGGTAACAAGACCTGCTATGCGTATGATCTGAATAGAAACCTTGAAATCGCCCGGATCGAAGGCTTAAGCAGCGACAGCGACTGTCCGGGTGACTTGCTGGGTTATACACCCAACGCCAACAGCAGCGAGCGCAAGATCCTCACGGCTTGGCACGTAAACTTCCGGCTGCCCACGCTTATCACCGAGGTCGGACGGGAGACCCGTTATGCGTATGATGCTTACGGCAATGTCACGCAGCATCAAATCAAAGACACCGCAACGAACGATACACGCACCTGGACGATTGACTATATGTATCACGCCAGCATCCCCGGCGTGATCCTGCAAAAAACCGCCGACGGTCCGCGCACCGATATAGCCGATATCACCGTCACCCAGTATTACGCGCCGGATGCAGCCTGTAGCGGCGGCCATTTGGGTTGCCGCGGACAAGCTGCCAGCATCACCAACGCCTTGGGTCACATCACGCAAATCACGCGTTACAACGCCCACGGTCAGCCCGAAGAAATCATCGATCCGAACGGATTGACCACCGCATTAACCTACGACGCCCGGCAACGGTTGTTATCCCGCGTGATCGGCACGGAAATCATCCAGTATCAGTATGACAATGCCGGGCAGCTCAAGAAAATCATCTTCCCGGATAGCAGTTTCTTAAGTTATACCTACGATGCCGCGCATCGTCTGACAGCCATTGCCGATAATGCAGGCAATCGCATCCAATACACACTCGATAACATGGGTAACCGCATCAGGGAAGAACTATTCGATACCGGCAATAACCTGGCTAGAATCCAACAGCGCGAATACGATGCGCTGAACCGGCTATGGAAAGACATCGGCGCGCAAAGCCAGACCACGCAGTACCAATACGACGCGCAAGGCAATCTCAAGCAAATCGCCAACCCGCTGCTGCACGCGGTCAATTTCCAATTCGACGCACGCAACCGCCTGATGGAAACGACCGACCCGGACAGCGGCTTGACCCGGCAAATGCACGATGCACTGGATCGGATCACCCAGGTGGCCGATCCGCGCAATATCGCCACAACATACAACTACAACGGTTTCGGCGATGTGACGCAAGAAGTCTCTGCCGATCGCGGCACGACTACGTACACCTACGATTCCGCCGGTAATCTCAAAACCGTGCTGGACGCACGAGGCGTCAAGCAGTCTTATACCTGGGATGCACTGAATCGTCCGACCAAACGCACCCACACCACGGTAGCCGGTGTGCCCGGAGCGATTGCGCTGACCTGGAGTTACGATACCGGCGCGAACGGTATCGGGCGGCTGATCGGTATGACCGACGAATCCGGCTCGACCGGTTTCAACTACGATCCGCACGGCCGTTTGCTGACCAAGACGCAAACCGCCAAGATTGCCAGCGGTGGTGCCGGCAATACCATCAACTACATTCAAACACTAAGTTACCAATACGACAGCTTTGGT
Organism: Nitrosomonas sp.; assembly: GCF_019635155.1. Taxonomy (GTDB): domain Bacteria; phylum Pseudomonadota; class Gammaproteobacteria; order Burkholderiales; family Nitrosomonadaceae; genus Nitrosomonas. Next base: position 3,729 of record NZ_JAHBZY010000040.1, read on the forward strand.
CGCTTAAGCCAAACCACGTACCCGTCGGGCACGCAAATTACCACCACCTATAGCGCCGATGGCCGCCCGAGCGAGATCCGCGTTAATGGCAACGTACTGCTGAACAACATCCGCTATCACCCGTTTGGCGAACCTAAAAGCTGGGTATGGGGCAACGGGCAAGCCTATACGCGCAGCTTTGACTTGGATGGACGGCTCGCCGCCCACCCGCTTGGCAACGACACCCGCACGCTGATCTACGATCTTGCGAGCCGCATCATTAACACAAACGATACCAACTATCCGGTATATAACCGCAGCTACGATTACGATGCGCTGGATCGTCTGACCAGTCAATCGGACAACGATGGATTCAAATTGTGGGCGTATGACGCCAACAGCAACCGCACGGCAGCGCAATTTGGCGGTATCAGTTACCCGTATGCCATCGCCGCTGCCAGCAACCGTCTGATGAACGTTGCCGGACCGGTTGCGAAGAACTATAGCTACAATGCCGCCGGCCATCCGCTGAGCGACGGTACTGCGATCTTCGCTTGGAATGCTGCCGGGAAACTTGCTGCCACAATCAAAGGCGGCAAAACGCACACCTACAAAACCAACGCCTTGGATCAGCGCATTATCAAGGATGGTCCGCTGAGTCCGAAGTTCATGTTTTTCTATGACCTTAATGGACAATTGATCGGCGAATACCGGGATAACTCAAACACTGCCACACCAACCGATGATTGGCTGCTACGGCAGGAAACCGTGTGGCTGGATAACATTCCGGTTGCTGTTATCACGAAACCCACCGCCGCCAGCGAGATCCAGGTGCATTACATCCACGCCGACCATCTCAACACCCCACGGGTGATCACCGATACAAGCAACACCATCGTCTGGCGCTGGGACAACACCCACGCGTTCGGCGCCAACCTGCCAATCGAGAATCCGATGGATGCAACACAGTTTTTTGAATACAACCTGCGATTCCCCGGGCAGTATTTCGATAAGGAAACCGGCCTGCACTACAACTATTTCCGCTATTATGAACCGGAGACCGGGCGGTATATCTCACCCGATCCGATCGGGTTGGCAGGTGGGATGAATGTTTGGGGGTATGTGGAGCAGAATCCGCTGGGTTTT
>NZ_JAHBZY010000041.1 GCF_019635155.1 Nitrosomonas sp.
TTATTCTACTCATAAACGCTGCTGCTGCACTCGCCGATCCGCTGTGTCGACAAGCCTGCGGCCGGCGGGCTCGCCACTCCGGTCCGGCCGCCTCACCGACTCGGCGGCGCGCACAGACGTGGCGCTCGTTCCTCATCGCGCCGTGCGCCCCTCACCGTACTGCGCGAGTACGCGTCGGGTCCTCCCGGCTCCGCACGCCGGGCTCACGACGCGGCTTGGCGATTTCGCGACGAACCGTCATGAATAATCCGGGCTAGGGATGTTGCCACGGAAAACCAGGTATTTCCCTCGTGGCCACCGGCCGCCGGCGGGACTAGCATGACAGTAGGACCACCAGCAACATAGGAGGTCACCATGCCTGTCTACTTTCTTCTCGGCTTAACCGTTCTCATTCTCGTGATTGCCGTATATGCGACGGTCGTCGAAGAAGTCGAAGAATCGTCAGTGGACTCCACCCTGGACCAGGATTGGGAGACGCTGACCTACGACCAGCAACAGGAATACCGGAAGGCGGGTTGACGGAAAGTCTGAACGGCTCGATTACCGGACGCTCGTCCAACAGGCAACTCTGGCGATTTCGAGCGCTGTGGAAAGCTGCCGTAATCGCCCTCCGTCGATTTGACGAGTTCGGCCTGTGTTCTTAGTGCCTATATACGCGAAGTCTTATAGGAAATGATGGTATGCCAAAATGTTAAACATGCCATTCTTCTCCCTATAAGCTACCTCAGTAGTTCATGCATATTCCAATTTCGCTGTCACGTATCATTTAATTGGGATTGCCAGCCCATGAATAAATGGCGGCATATCTCTAACTCTGCATTTTGACTGACGCAATTTTTTTTCCGAGCATGTTCCAAAAGTAAGCAAACGATTTCGATCTGGTTTGTGCTTTGGCGGGATGGAATTTTGTTGAAATCGTCTTAGCAAGATCAATTTTATTCACTGCTGAGCAAGATCCATATTGCTGTTGCCAGATATCTCGTATTTTAGCTTCGGCGTTCAAACTGCCGGTCTCTTCAGCGGATGAATAACTTGCCTTTGGGAAAATTGCGGCTATAGCCTGAGAATCCGCGAGGTACCACGCCTCCAGTTCTCGAATAGCGACACAGATGTGGAGGTAACGAGAATCTCTTGGTTGACGAGCGGTTTCCTGGATAGTCTTATCAAAAAGCTTAAAGACCGCCGAGATACAAGTGCTGTCATCGCGGTCTACGAGGATGAACCCTGCGCAGTAGCCTGCGCCGCGGAAGGTCTCAAGAAGTGCTGGAGCTTGTCGAATTAACTTGTGTTGGGATTTTAGGTTTCTTACGTCGAATGTTATCCCGTGAAAGTGTTTGTGGAGGACTTTGTCGAGAAACTCTCGATCGGACGGTCCTTGGACGGCAATACCGATCTTCAAGGAATTCCTCCAAGGGTGCCTTGTACCCATAGTTCTCCAAGATCAAAGTGTTTACGAAAGCTCTCAACCTCTGCTACGTCGGATGCTCGGCGAAGTTTTGTAAAACCTTGAATTTTGTCGCACAAAATCACTTGATCAGGTTCAAGGTGATCAAGGAAAGCGGGGTTGTGTGTGGTAACGAGTAGTTGGGTCGTTTTTGAAGCAGTTTTTAGTATTTTTACAATATGCTCTGATAGGTGAGGATGAATTCCGTTTTCGGGCTCCTCGACGGCGACGAGCGAAGCATTTCTAGACATCCATGTTGTTATTACCAACAGGGTCAGTAATCTAATAGTTCCGTCGGACGCGGAGAATGGATTGATCGATCCTTTGATTTTTTCCTCGGAGAGCTGAAAAGCCCACTTCCCTTCTATGGGGGATCGAGTGGTCTTTATACCCTTGAACCCAGGCACTACTCCGCGCAGACCATTAACAAGGGTTTCTAGATGACTCGCACCCTTGTCTTTCGCCGCCTCGATCTTATGCAGGATGACGGCGAGATTCTCGCCCGAAGAGCCTAGGTCGCAATCGGGTGTTTCACGATAAGGCTGTCGAGCAATGTCTGGCGTAATATTGTAGAAACGCCATCGGCTGATTTCTTCCTTCAAGATTACACATGCAGGCGCAAAAAACCCAACTCCCAACGCAAGGCGACCCCTTTCTTGATCAGGCACAGGGATGTTTATTTTTCCATCTCTTGGGCTCATCGGGTCCGTGATTGAAACTTTTAGGGCATCTCTCGTTAAGCTAAAAGTCGACTTCTCACCTTGGTGCTCCAACTTTGCGAAAATAGTTTCGCTTTTGATAGTCGGTACATTCATTTGCCCACGAAGATCTAGAATGACCTCATATTCAAAAGAGTTAATCTTCCAAGTGCTCTTTTTGGAAAGCGGAAATTCGACCGCAGTATCCAGCTTGATGCGAATTCTAACGGGCTTAGGCTCATTCCGCTGACGAAGGAGCTTGTTGCGAACCTCCAAGCTTCCTCCGACTTCATTGGCGGCATATTCAATATCTTGGCGTACGGCGTTCTGAAGAAATTTTAGGGCAGATAGAAAGTTGGTTTTTCCAGAGGCGTTAGCTCCAACTAGGAAATTGAGGTTCCGAAGGGGAATCTTTTCGGCGGGTGTGCCGAAACTCTTAAACCCTTCTATCTCAACTTCGGTAATCATGGTTCCCAAGCTCCAGTTGAATCAATTTGATAAAATCGCAGTTCCGTCTAGACAAGGCAAGGAGGATCTTTGTGAGATCTTAAGTTGGCATGTATAGAGAGCGCTAAGACAGACACGTATTGGTCGTTCTACCTTGAGGCTTATCCAAAATTAACGTGAGGCCCGAACTACCTTGAACCAGGTGAATTGGTGAGAGAAGACACCCCTCCCGTGAAGTTCTCCCTGTGCTGAGATGCGCTGCTCTGCTCTGCTCATTCTTGCCAGTACGGACTTTCTTAAATCCCATGCCTCTCATTAGTTGCTGATGCCGCCTGCTATCCTCCGTTATTCTTATTTTGCTCTTGACGTCTAGGCCGAAAACGACGGCAATTCAAAACGACAGTAGACTGGCGGCTTCGGCAGTCCCTTGCGAAAGGGGGTGGATTGATGAACGGTCGAAATTCTGCGAAAAACAGATCGTGTAGGCCGCGAAGGTCCCATCCGAGCGGCGTCTTCCTCAGTAACCACACTCCGAGTCGGGAGCGTAACCATCAGCCTGTGATAGGGGTTCTACCCCCTTTCAGTGGGATCGTAAGGTCTGACCCTGAATTTTGTAAGTCCATAGTTAGTTCAAAAGTCCTGAGATAAGAGCTAGCATGCGTGGATCCAGTGCCAAGAAGCTCATAGCGCAGGTTAGAGCCAAGAGTATGCATAACTCATTTTTTGCTTGAGGATCATTAGAGCAGCGCTCGTAACCGTCCATGCAACTTTCCGGCAAAAAATGCCTTATTGCACGCCACAGAGACTTGGCGGCCTTTAATATACGGTCACGCCCATTTGTTACTTTGGGTAGCCAGTCTTCGAGATAGACAGTTGTTTTGTCGCCAGTCAGCTTCAGTGCATACTCTAGCTTGGTTCTTAATGCTTTGGCCATTTCCTTCAAAGTGGTTTTCTTGTTGTTTCCCTTCTTAACTTTGGTTAGGGCATCCAACACATCTTGCAACCTGATTTTCGAATTGGCGTTTTGGTCGTTTCTATTATTAACCATCTCAAAAATCTCCTTTCCGCTGCAGAGCTATGTGAAGACCCAGATGTTACGACTAATTACCGTTTGAATTGCCAAAGAGTATCTCAAGGACGTCGCCTTGCTTGCGAAAATTACACGGCTACAGCTTCTATAGCGGCAGAAGACTACTTGTTCCGGAAAAACCTGTCAACAAGAGGGGATGTCGGAAATTCGGACAGTGTGTTAAGTGGTAGCCTGGCTTCACCCAAGCCACAGAAAGGTGCTCGACGGGAGGAGCGAGGCAGTCAAACGAACGAGACGGAATCACGAGGCGAATTTTAAGGAGAGAGTGGGCTTGGCTGCGGTCGAAGGTGACAAGACGCTCGCCGAATTAGCGGAACAGTTTTGCGTCCATCCCACGCAGATCACCGAATGGAAGCTGCAGTTGCTGACGTTCGTGGTGTGGAACAGAGCAAGTAGAGGTACCAAGCCCCACTCAGCACTCGTCGCTGCCGAAGCTCTGGGCCCTGGCACGGAAAGATCTGCCCAATCTGTAGCTCATCCATTTATTTTGGCCCATTTTCTGTGGAAGTATGACCGGCGAGGGAATGAGGCAGGATCTGAGCGCGCTCACAACACCGGCAAGTATATGGCTCTGCCAGAGGCGCACCGTCCTGCTCCCAGGTGGCGTCTGCTGTTCGAAGCTGCGGGACGCAGCAAATTCAGGCGCCAAGAGAGTCTCTGGAAGAGCTCGCCGGTGATGTGATTCCACGCGAGGAGCTTGCCTCACTCTCTCGCCCCCTCACACCGGCCACTTCTCTTCATTCCAGGCCATTTCCCAAAACATCCATTC
>NZ_JAHBZY010000042.1 GCF_019635155.1 Nitrosomonas sp.
TTCCCTCCTCTCAAATCATTTTATCTCCGGAAAACCCGGGGCGATTCACTTCCTAGTTGTTTTATAGGAAATTTTGATCAAGATTCTAGTACGAACTCAACACAACCTTACCATGTTCAATCTAAAGACAACTGTTTAGTATGCATCCCTAGAAATAACGAAAGTTATTTTTAAGAATACAACGTAAGCAGTTCAATTAATGATAACTTTAGGAGAAGATCATGCTAAAAAACCTCAAACTAAAACTAGTTGCCGCAGCTGCTCTGCTGCTTAGCTCAACCGCATTTGCCGGTATTGGCAACTTTCCTGGTGACGGATCTGTTGGGAATCCATACGAATTAGGCGCAATTGGCCCGACGCCAACAACATTGTCAGCATTGCTGATTGGTACTACCGGAAGCGCATTTGAAGAATATGCAAATTTCACAATTCCCACCTTCTCATCCACCACAGGCTCTGCTTCAACCCTGTTCTTGTCTTTAGGCGGTTTTGTTGTTAACGATATCAACGATTTTGTGGTTGAAGTGTGGGACAGCACTCATCCGCTGGGTACAACTCTGATCGCAACATTTACCGATGATGGTTTAACGCATTCACTCGGCGATCTTCTTCCAGGTCAATACCATTTGGATATTAGCGGTGTTCTGGGCGCCAATTTAGGTCAATATTCCGTTTCATTACAAGCGTTACCTGTACCAGAACCTGAAACCTACGCCATGTTACTGGCTGGCTTGGGATTGATTGGCTTCTCATTACGCAAACGTCAATTAGCTTAATTAACGAGTATCACCTAAACTAAAGCCGCGAGGGATTTCTCCTCGTGGCTTTTTCCGTTTCCGCTACTCTCAATACTCAACACAGAATGCACAAAACATTAGGAAAAACCTGAATTAACTTTATCAACTACTTCTCGCTACCTTTGTGAAAAAACAATCTTTTATTCCAGCGTTTCATTTCCATTGGCTGACCCACTGGTACGACCCCATAATGCAATGGTTAATTCCAGAGCAACGGATTAGAGTAGCATTGGTTGCACAAGCTCAGATTCAACCGGGCGAGTCAGTGCTGGATATTGGCTGCGGTACCGGCACCCTGACATTACTCATCAAACAAACCGAACCTGAAGTGGCTGTCTATGGATTGGATATCGATCTGGAAATTTTACAGATCGCTCGGAAAAAATCCGATCAAAACGAAAAGACTGTTCTATTGCAACAGGGAATAGCTACATGCTTGCCTTTCACCGATGAAACTTTCGACTACGTATTCGCAAGCTTACTGCTACATCATTTGACTCGAGAAGATAAACAGCAAGCGCTTAAAGAAATATTTCGCGTGCTCAAACCGGGTGGTGAACTGCATATCGCTGATTTTGGCCAGCCTCGCGATTTCGTGATGTGGCTTATTTCCTGGGGAATGCGGTGGTTTGAAGAAATAAACGATAATGTCATGGGTTTATTACCGGTTTTCGCAGCGAATGCTGGATTCCATCCAATACAGGAAACCGCATATTATCGGACTATTTTCGGAGCAGTTATCTTGATCCGCGCTCGCAAGCCTGATGATTGAAATGCAAATTTCTCCGACAATCTATCCTGACTCTTTAAATGATTATTCAAGCGATGACTGTCCGTTCATCATTATTTATTTAGCGTAACCACAGTTGTCTGATTTCTAGTAATAATTCACCAAGTTGTCAAGTACGTACTGGTTTATGTGCATAAGTGGAGCGTTGAACTTGCCATGAAGTAGGCGCTGATTCTGCTAAGCCGCGCAGGCGGCGGTGCATTTGCTTCAAGCGCTTTCATCGGTCAAAGTACACCAATACACCTGACCAGGTTTTCGGCTTCCGTCTTAATTAAAATAAGACTAACCATGACCATCTCATTTCCTGCGAGAATGCTATTAAAGAGTCAATGAGTAACTAACTCAATAATTGATTAATCTCGTGATACCAACTGCAGTCACGATATGAGTGGATTAACTCTCGATAACTTTCCGGTAATTTACCTGCAATTTCCTGGAATTCTTCCCTATCTTGTTCTGTGATGGTAGTTGGTCCTATGAGTGGCGTATTATTACGACGCAAATTAAGATTGAATTCCGATTGAACCGGTAAATCGAAAAATCGGGTCATATTTCGCAGTATTTCCTTTTTCTTGAGATGAACATCTACATCGATAAAAAATACTCGGTCTTGCCAATGATTGGCCCGGATAAGGTGCAATGCACGATATTCAATTTCTAACCATTGCAATAGATAAAACTGGAAACGACTGATAGTCTGCGAGTAATGCTGGAATAACGTTTCCTCTCCTGTCAACGTCCAGCGGAATAATCGCTCGCCCGTATCACTTGTATAATCAACAAACGGTAAGCGCAGTTTCCGTATTAACAATTCTCGCAGATATTCGCTTTTCGCAACTTTGAGTGGATGACGCACTAAATGAACAAAACCGGGATTTCGCAGTAATGTTCCAGCATGACGGTGAAAAGCTTTCAAAAAAGCGTGATTGGACTCAAAATAAAACGGCTGTTTTCGACTACTGACAAAACGACATTTACGTTCCAGCATAGGTATTAACGCGCTATCATTCTGTCGTGTATTCCATTCGATAGGCTTACCAAATAAAGTAGGATTGCCAATAACGCAGTAAGGTTCGTGAGTGCTGTAGCAGTATGCAACATTCTTAGCAAAGAAATCGGCAAGATAACTGGTACCGGAACGACCACTGGCAAGGACAAATAGAGCGAGCTGGGTATTGTTCATATTACACAGCACTATAGCACTATTTGTAATTCGCTAATTAATCAGATTATTGTTCAATCTAAAATAACTTTTAACTGGAGGTTTTTAATGCATGAAATTACTAGATTTGTTTTTATAATAATTTTGCCATTCTTCTTCTCAAGCATTGCTATGGCGGAAAACGAAACAACCACGAGTTCGCATTCTAATAAATCTGGACTGAAACTCATAAGCGGCTTAACCAATATTGCGACAGGTTGGCTAGAATTGCCCAAAAATATCAATATCGTAGGTCGGCAAGAAAACACGATAGCTTCCGGTATAGCCGCTATAGGCGTGGGTACACTTCAGGGAGGATGGTATACAATCAATCGCACAGGTTGCGGTATCTTTGATTTGCTTACATTCATGATTCCAACCAATCCATCCGTTGAGCCCATTTTTGTCTGGAATAATTTTTCGCGAGAATCAAAATTTATGGGATATTGATGCTAATGCACCGATTCTCAGAAACCAATTCAGCTGATTAATTTTTAACACATTATGCATTTCCTATGGAATCGTTCATTTCAGCCGCGACTGCTGTCACCTTGATAATCATTGCTTATTTTTCTTTTGTCTGGTACCGGTAGAACCTGTAAGCTGGCATGCATCCACCGCTCCCGGTTATACAGGAATTTATGCTCGCAATGAACGACTATCCGGCTTGCGACTGATTCCACTAGGAGACGAAGAAGATCCGGAACATGTGGCATTGCCAAGTAACGGCTTGCTCTATACGGCTGTTGCAAGCGGTAACACTTCGCATGAAACCAAGACACGGCGGAACTGGAGTTGGAGTTGTCCCATTTTGACGGACAGTTTTTTCATGGAGTCGAGAAAGTCTCGATTTGTGAAAACGGGTTAAAGTTTATCGCGATTTGATTATTCTCATGTTGATACCGGTTTAAAATTGACCAGCCATTACGGTTGAAATTTGACCAGGGGAAAATAGAGCGCAGGATACTACGCATCTGTGGATAAGTCGACCAGACTGGATTGGTAGTTTGCCTCCTGTTGATGTCCTAGTTTGTTGTAATTGACTACGAATCGACCAGATTTTCTTCTGGTGAGTATTTTTCTTTTTCCCGCTGTTGTATTCTGATCTTTGCATTGGCTGTACTTTATTTGTAGCGGAAAGACTCGTTGCCGGTTTCGATGATGTGGCAATGGTGTGTGAGTCGATCCAGCAGCGCTGTAGTCATTTTGGCGTCGATGAATACGTTGC
>NZ_JAHBZY010000043.1 GCF_019635155.1 Nitrosomonas sp.
CTTATGTGTCTTTCCAACTGTCCGAATCAGACATTCGAATCATGTCCGTTGCAACACGCAAGCTGTCATGGCTTGTGGTGAAGTGTCCTAATTGGGACAGTACCCTCAGTCGCAACTCATTGAACCAACGGCGATTATGGCGTATTGTTCACGAACAGAAGTGGCGTGTGATACAGATAAAAAATGGCAGATCCGGCGCTCATGCGGATCGGCTTAAACATGGTTGGGTGACAGGACAAATATGAAACGCAAGCAAAAGATAAAAAGGAAACAGCGTATGGACGAGTTCAAAGCCGCCTTGGAGAAATGCTTTACGGACTTCTTCGCCGTCGTCGCGACTGACAAGTCGGAATGGACTGTCAAAGGCTTCATCGACATCTACAAGAACATCTACACGATAAGCACCGACACAAAGGTCGTATCGAAAATCATTGAGCTGATGATATTCCCCGTTCTGGCCAAGTTCGCGACGGACAACGGTTATGGGATGGACTTGGCAACTCATCAGAATCATTACCCCGACATTACGTTTGTACACGGCAAGACAGGTCGCAAGATTGCGCTTGATCTGAAGAGCAGTTACCGCACTGGCCCCACAAGGATTAACGGACTTACGCTCGGAGCATTCACAGGCTATTTTCGCAATCGCACGTCCACGAAGAACATAACGTATCCGTACAGCGAATATGACGCTCACTACGTTCTAGGCATCGTCTACACAAAGACAGATCTATTCGAGTGTGAACGCAAGTTTGCGGAAAAAGGCTTTACTCTAAACAACAACATCAGAAAAGCATTGGAGGACCAGCTTTCCACACCAGATGACGAAACGGAGAAAACGCTACTTGATGCTCTCCAGAAGCAAATGACAGAACTGTCGGTGAGCGCGGATGTGATCTTGGACATCGTGGCCAAGAGCAAACTCGACGAAAGAAAGACCTACGGACTTGGCGACTTGTCCCGTATCATGTCCGTAGTCAGAGACTTCAAATTCTTCGTGCAAGAAAAATGGCGGATTGCGACAGATCGGCCAGGAAGCGGCAACACCAAGAACATCGGATCAACGGCTGTTATCGATGAACTCCTGAAAGGTGAGGGACCTTTTACCAAGCAGAAGGACGGCAAAGCATTATTCGACGCGTATTGGCAGGCCTACATGACACGAGACATGGCAAAGGCATTGGACATGGATGATCCACCGTTCAAGAACATTGCGACCTACTTCCAGTACATTGAATCGCTGCCGAAACGGAAATGACCTACAGAACAATTGTTCCACCGATCAAGAGCCAAGGGATCAAGACGAAACTTGTTCCTTGGATTCAGGCTTTGGTGCCAGCCATGAAGGGGCGATGGATTGAGCCTTTCCTTGGCACGGGCGTTGTGGCCTTCAACTCTGGATTCCGAAAAGCCCTTCTCGCCGATATCAATCCGCATGTGATTGGGTTCTATCAGGCGGTCAAAGACAAAGTCATCACCCCAGCCTCGGTTCGGAAGTTCCTCGAAGACGAAGGCAGACTCCTCGCGACTGCGGATGACAAGGGGTACGCCCATTTCCGCGCAGTAAAGGATCGTTTCAACAAGAATTTTGACCCCTTGGACTTCCTCTTCCTCTCTCGCGCGGGATTCAACGGAATGATGCGCTTCAACCGGAAGGGGGAGTGGAATATTCCATTCTGTCAGAAACCAGAGCGATTTGCTCCGGCCTACATCACCAAGATTGTCAATCAAGTCCATGATGTCGCGTGCTTGATTCAACCCGAATGGACGCTCCGCGTATCATCGTTTGAGAGGGTTATCGAAGAGGCGACGGAGGATGACATCATCTATTGTGACCCTCCATACATCGGCCGATATGTTGACTACTACAGCGGATGGACGGAAGACAACGAACGGCAACTTCATGCCCTGCTGTCTACCAGCCCCGCCCGCTTTATTCTCTCAACGTGGCATCACAACGACTACAGAGCCAACCAATTTGTGGAATCGCTATGGGGGAAGTTTAACATCGTGACGCGAGATCACTTCTATCACTCCGGTGGCAAAATAGAAAATCGCCGGTCTGTCGTGGAAGCACTTGTGTTCAATTTTCCTGCAAATATCCAGAAGCACAATCACGGGTTGCAGCCAAAGCCAGAGCAGATAGTTCTCTTGGAGGAGCGGGAGAAATACATCACCCAACAACTGGCCGGAGCGTACGGTTGACCCGCAGCGGGCCAACCGTACGCCCAGCCAGGACGTTGCCGCGGCAGGACCGAGGACCGCTTGATGGCGGTGCGATCTTAGCCCCGAACTTCCGCACTTGGCCGAGAGCAGCCTATCAAAGCCCGAGCTCATCGGACGGTTTCCGTTCTATTGAATACCGATTATTACCACTCAATCCTGCGCCTAGGCCTGTTCGGCCATCGCAGTTCCCGCCCCACTGCACTCATCACTCCCTCGCTGCCGACGGCGCGACGATGAGCCCTTCGCGCAGCAACACGCTCATGGCTTCATGCGACGCACGCACCTGATGGCACACGTTAGGCGGTAGCAAACCATCGATTGACACGCGTCACGTGACGAACTACACT
>NZ_JAHBZY010000044.1 GCF_019635155.1 Nitrosomonas sp.
CGAGAGCACGGAGGTGCTTGGGAATATCAGGGCGTTGCTGAAATGAAGAATGGGTGGCAGACAAAGACGCTTGACCAGATTTCAACCAATCTAGATAGCAGACGTGTCCCAATTACTAGAGGTGTCCGCTCTGTTGGAAAGTATCCCTATTACGGCGCATCTGGCATTGTGGACTATGTTGCCGATTACATTTTCGATGAGAATGCGCTGCTGATTTCGGAAGATGGTGCAAACCTGCTGGCACGCTCTACACCCATCGCGTTCCCGGTGTCTGGAAAGTATTGGGTAAACAATCACGCGCACATTCTGAAATTTGAAAACCCTGCAACACAGCGATTTGTCGAGCTGTACTTGGAAAGTATCCCACTCGATGACTACATAACGGGAGCTGCTCAGCCAAAGCTCAACCAAACGGCGCTGAACTCCATTCCAATACCCTTTCCTCCGCTCCCCGAACAGCAACGCATCGTCGGCATCCTCGACGAAGCATTTGACGGCCTCGCCCGCGCCACAGCCAACGCCGAACAGAACCTCCGCAACGCCCGCGCTCTCTTCGAAAGCCACCTGCAATCCGTCTTTACCCAGCTTCGCGGTAGTCCCGTAGTGCCGATTGGCGATGTTGCAGAAGTGTTCGACGGACCGCATGCGACTCCAAAAACGGTCGATGCCGGCCCGGTTTTTTTGGGGATTAGTGCCCTCCAAGATGGAAGGATTAATCTCGAAGCAACTCGGCATGTGACGCCACAGGATTTTAAACAGTGGACTCGTCGTGTTAAGCCACAGGCCGACGACGTTGTGTTCTCGTATGAGACACGGCTTGGTCAGGCGGCGCTCATTCCAAATAGGCTTGAATGTTGTCTCGGCAGGCGTATGGGATTGGTTCGCGTTAATCGAAAGCAGTTAGATCCTCGATTCTTTGTCTATCAATACATTTCGCCGCCTTTTCGGAAGTTTCTCGACAGCAAGACGGTGCGCGGTGCGACCGTGGATCGCATCGCACTTAAAGACTTCCCTTCCTTCCCCATCAGTTTGCCATCTCTGCCTGAGCAAGAACGAATGACAAGCCGGCTTGATAAACTCAGGGCCGAAACCCAACGCCTCGAATCCATCTATCAGCAAAAGCTCGCCGCGCTGGGTGAATTAAAGAAGTCGCTGCTGCACCAGGCTTTCAGCGGGAATCTCTAAGCAATGGCTGGCGTTATTGCACATCAAGATCGCGTTTCTTCTGAGGGGGTCACAGCCATTGGTATTGATGTCGGCGGTCAACGCAAAGGATTTCATGCAGTCGCACTGACAGCCGGCCGGTATTCATCCCACTGTGCTTCTCCACAAGTGAGCACAGTGGTGGAATGGTGTCATACCGCCAACGGCATGGTGATCGCCGTGGATGCTCCCTGTCGCTGGAGCAGGGATGGCCGTGCCCGCCCTGCTGAACGCCAGCTCATGGCACAAGGCATCTGGTGCTTTTCCACCCCTACGCGTCGGCGTGCGCTCGAACATCAAAAAAACTACTACGGCTGGATGCTTCAAGGCGAAGCACTGTTCCAGGCGCTGGAGTCCTCACATGCCCTTTGTTCCGAGCTTCCTCTGTCGGGCCAGAAATGTTGCTTCGAGACTTTCCCGCACGCCATCACTCGGCAACTGACCCATGGCAAGCCTGAAGACACGAACAAACGTGTGCAGCGTCGAACGTTGCTGGGTTCGGTAGGGATTGATCTCGCCCACCTGACAAATCTTGACCTCGTGGATGCCGCGCTCTGCGCGCTGACGGCGTATTACGTCGCAACCGGTAGAGAATGCGTGTGTTATGGCGAGAGCGATTCTGGATTCATCATCGTTCCCAAACGCATTGACCCATGAATGAAACCGAAACCAAAGCTATGCATATTGATCCAGCTTCAACGCGGCAGGGTGGGGTGTGGTCGAAGGAAGTCGCCTGTTTCTGGCATATCCCATCACGCTCGGCCGCATCGAAGATTGCGGGCGGGTTCGTGTATCGGATGGACTCTCAAAGCAGGCAACTGCTAAGGATTTCTTAACAGTTCAAAACGAAGGTAAGCGCCGGGTACAACGGATTCTTGAAGAAACCGGAAGCAGACAAGCATGACATGGATGGACACTTGAGCGAGATCAGCATCTACGAAACTACCAGTGGCAGCATCGAAGTCCGGCTTGAGCGTGACACCGTT
>NZ_JAHBZY010000045.1 GCF_019635155.1 Nitrosomonas sp.
ATTGATCCGACAGGTGAAATTGCTTGGATTCCTATAATTATCGGTGCGACTTTATATGCCGGTTCGCAATCCACTTCATTACAGAATGCCGCTGCAAGCTCGGCACAATACTGGGCAAACCAACAAAACCAGACTGGTAATTCGTTCTATACGATTCCTGGTTCTCTTGCAGCTTTAGCTGATTCTTGTAACATTCAAACTACAACCGCTGTATTAGGTGTAGGTGCATTGGCAGGTGCTTATTTAGGTCGACCGTTTTGGCAATACTATCCTGCAAGTAATCCTGCGTATTCATCCTCTTGGTTTACAAGAGGATGGGGATGGAAACCTCCCTATTCGACAGGTCAACAAGCAATCGAGAAACTTGCATTGCCTGCATATAACCCAGCAACTGCTGTTCGATCAGTAAATCCACCCTGGTGGAAGCCAGTGCGAGGACCGAGGCCAGTCGAAACTGCAAATAATCAGCCGGGTGGAGGTATTGAATATATACAAAACATACGATGGTAAAATCAAAATGTTCGGAAAACTTGTAAGCTTCCTCGCACACTTGCTTGGTTGGACACCACTTGGAAAGCGAGTGCAAATTGAAGTATCGGAGAGTATTGATGGATCAAATTATGGTTGTTTATTGTATGGTGAAATAATTGAAGTGATTGCATTAGAACCCGGAGATAGCAACGGTAAAATTAGTGTACTTATTCGACTAGATCAGCCTTTCGTACATATGAATCAAGCTATAAGTATCATACATGCTATCTCAAGGCATAAAAATTATGGTTTTTATGCCTTATTTCTCACTTGGATAGCAGTTTATATAATTCCAAGTGATAATTGTGTTGAACATGATTGGAATAAAGGGATTGGGATCTGGTCCTTGGGGTTGATTCGATAAATTCATAAATTGGAATCAACACATCATCAAAAATGGTCCGTTGAGTCCGAGGTTTTTGTTCTTCTATGATCCATCGGGGCAACTGATCGGAGAATATCAAGACAAAGCTGCTACAACTACACCGGCTGATGATTGGTTAGTCCGGCAGGAAACTGTGTGGCTGGGCAACATTCCGGTCGGCGTAATTACGAAACGCACCGCTACCAGCGAAATCCAGGTGCATTACATCCACGCGGACCACCTCAATACCCCGCGGGCGATCGTGGATCAGTCCAACACCATCGTCTGGCGCTGGGAGAACATTCATGCATTTGGTGCTAACTTGCCCAACGAGGATCCGGACAACAACGGCCAGCTATTTGAATACCACCTCCGTTTCCCCGGGCAGTACTTCGATAAGGAAACCGGTCTGCATTACAACTATTTCCGCTATTATGAACCGGAGACCGGGCGGTATATCTCGCCAGATCCAATTGGGTTGGCGGCAGGGATGGATGTTTGGGGGTATGGATTGCAAAATCCTATACGATGGATCGATCCATCGGGATTGGATGCAACTAATTGGTGGAACAACTCAGGCGGTAGGAACCCGGTAACCGATGGTCCGACCAATGGCAACTGGGGTGGCGGCAACTGGAGTGGTGGTGTTGGTAAGGGTACAGGAACCGCGCCCGCCCTTGATAGTGGCGATGAATGTTATCAACGCCATGATCAGTGCTATGACGCGGGCACTCCGAAAGCATTATGTGACAAGAAGCTCGTCGACGAATTAAAGGCATTGTCAAGTGACCCAAGACGATGGACTCGACCACCTGCACCTGGAACGGAAGGAGATTCTGACCGCTACCGTCGAGGTGCTATCATTATCTTCGGTCAATGACCATGACTAGCAAATTACTTGTGGCTCTAGCTATCTGTGCTGGCATAACTGCACTAACTTTGTGGGCACAGAATACATACTGGCAGGGTGACGACAACTTCTTATTGCTCAACGTGCTTTTGATAGCACACGTCATTATCAGCGGTTTGATCTTGTGGTTGATCCCGGGTAGTAAACTGTTCAAAATTGCAGTGATAATTTTTTTGATTATTGGCCAATGGTGGGGGATCGAATTTGTTGCAATGCTGGTAATTTGGTATCTACGAGGATTTGCTCCGTAGCAAGTAGCGTGGATAAGCTTGCGCCATCCAGGATCAACGCATCATTAGGGAGATGATCCATTGAGTCCGAGGTTTTTGTTCTTCTACGATCCAAAT
>NZ_JAHBZY010000046.1 GCF_019635155.1 Nitrosomonas sp.
ATGGCTCCTGCTCGAGGCAAGTCTACGAAGAGTGCAAGACTGGAGGGTTTTCTCCGGCGGCGACAAGACGAAGTGGCTTGGTCTGCAGAGCCGTCGGGAAGCACGAAGTGCGGGTTGGAGGCGCCGGGCGGGTTCGAACCGCCGCATCGCAGTTTTGCAGCTTGCCCGAGGGCTCTACGACCGATGATGATCAACAGAGACGGACAGAAAAGACTGGCTAGAAATATCAATAAGTTATGGATCTTTCTTACGCCCTACCGAGACTGACTAGGATTCCGAACCGGGAGCAAAATCGGGAGTGGAACCGGGAGTAAAACCGGGATCAGGATTTTTACCTGTCAATACGATTGAACAGAGACTTCTGAAGCACTCGTCTGTGGGGCAAATTGGCTCGCTCAACGACACCGTGTCGAACTAGCTACCGGTCCTCTCTCGCTAACGCATCGGCTCTTCGGTGGCTTCCCGGTATGAAGCCGTATTGCTCAACTGTGCAGCATGAATCAAGAAGAGTTTATATTCAGGTGCCGGTGTTGATAGCTTCTTTAAACTTCCTCGTAGCATATCGGCTTGCTGCTGTAACAGTATCGGCGGGGTTGTTGCAGTAGGCTTCCATCACTTGAGGCCATGATAAACGCACCTTTCCGGTTTGGCCACGCAGCAAAGGACGATCGGACTCTCTTTTTTGAGGGTCTTCGATTAAGAGATCATCAAACGCTGCTAATGCACGGTAATTCTTTGAGAGGACCACCCAATAATAAAAAAGACCGAAGAAGCTTACTACGGCACCTAGTACGGTATCCTTCGGATGTGCAATTAGAACTACGGCATGAGAAGGGGGCTGAAAATTGAAACTGCCAAATAGTAATCGCTCATCTATCAAAATACCACAGCACTTCCCGTCCGTATCGCCATGCAGAATAAATCTTCGAATCTCATTAAAATCTGCACTCAGCACAGGGAATCGCAGTTGAGCGAATCTTTCAAACGCTACTTTAGATGCCAAGCGCCTCAAAGGAAGTCCTCCCAAATCAATGGAAAATTCGGCCACTGATTCAGGTGGTGCGATGCCATGCAAATCCCTGTCTATCCACCGAATCGATGGGTTTTGCGTCGACATTTCCAACTTCTTAGCTTCGACTTTCTCAGGGGGGCCAAAAAGCGAATAACTAATTTTCCCTCCTTCATCTTCAGTTTTATGGATGATTACTGAATCGATTTCACCATGCTCATCAAGCCAAACGTCCTTTGTCATACCAGCAAAACTCAATTTTGCTCTTACGCGTACTACGTCGCGAAATCGGCCTCGAATGCCCCAAACACTTCGGAAAAAGGCAAAGGATCTAAGAATAGGATTTTCAACATATTGATTAATATGCTGGTTGCACTTCAAACAAACCGTTTCAGTAGTGGAGAGAACGCCACCTAATGCATATGGAAATATATGGGCATCGGATGGCCGTTGCTCTGACTCGCTACAACTGCAGTAAATGCAAGTGAATGGCATCTGTATGTCACCAGGTAAGAGATAAACACTATCGGGGAAGAGCTTGGATTTCAACATGCCTACACCTGAAATTCACCTTGGCATAGCGTTCAGACTAATACTCAACCGCGGTGTCCTACTTTGACCATATAGATCAAGTGAAGCGGGGGCTGCGCCCCCGAGCCCCCCGGCCGTCCGGCCCCGGCAGTCCGGAGCGGCCGGCGGGCCTTCGTGGTCAGCATATTTCGCGTCTAGTTGATAATCCTGGTCAGAAAAAGTCTTCATCTCAACTCTGCATAGGCCACTAATTCACCAAGGGGGACGGCCAAGCTAGCGCATCGCCGTCACCATTTGAAAATAACCCTGCATTTCCTCCCTCTCACCCCCTGAGAAGCCAACAGGTGGTGACAGGGTGGGGCCATATAGAGCCTACAACTAAGTATTAGAAGTAAAGATTTGTGAGTACCAGCATAGAAGTGACCACCTGTTCCCAGGTGGTCACCGTGTTCTGGAACGTGCGAGCGAAATAGACTAGCGACTGAGAATATCGAGGATTTCATCCAATGGTCGAATGGTCCCCAACAGGAGAGGATCACCGAAACGCCTGTTATGACGGTTCTCCTTGACCTTGAGCAATCCAGTCACAAGATTGTTGAAATCATCCA
>NZ_JAHBZY010000047.1 GCF_019635155.1 Nitrosomonas sp.
TATTGCGATATGGGTTTGAACATGCCTCGGCGAGCAGGAAGAGATTGCCGGATCGACCTCGGCAACCGCTGGGGTTGGCCAACGCGCCGAATTGTTGCTGGGCACTGGATTTCATGCATGATACTTTGTACTGTGGCAGACGATTCCGAACGTTGAATGTGATAGGTGAAGCAAACCGAGAGTGCCTAACCATTGAAATCGGCACATCGATCCTTTCAGCGCGGCTGATCCGCGTGTTAAGCCGCCTGATTGACTGCTATGGCGTATCCAATGCCATACGGCTGGACAATGAGCCGGAAATGGTCTCGCAGATGTTCACCGAATGGGCAGCGGCCAAAAGCATCGCCATCCGATATATCCAGCCAGGTAAGCCAAACCAGAATGCCTTTATCGAACGCTTTAATCGGACTTACCAGACTGATGAGGTGCTTGATGCGTATCTTTTTGCCAATCTTGAGCAGGTTCAAGCCATCACTGATCAGTGGTTGATTGATTACAACGAATACCGACCGCATGAAGCGTTGGGCGACATCCCGCCAGTGCAGTTCATGCACCAGCTAACCCGGGTTCCGAATCTCTATCGGACAATGTCTACTTGACGGGGGAGCTTACGAAGGAACACTTTGCACTAAGAAATGAACATGATCTTCGTCTGTTCCAATCTCCAGAAATTTCAACTGGTAACACTTCTCCAGCTCAAGACACACATCTCGCAGTGTCTTATCTACAGCATCATCGAACACAGCTCGACGATATTTCGCCGGAAATGCCAGGTGATAAAGCAATGTTGTTGCGTTATGCCGCTTATGTATATATTCGCTCACGCGAATATTTTACACACCAAGGGGCGAGGAATTAAACCCGGTAGAGATTAAAGCGGCTTAACTGGGTTGTTCCGTTTTACTTAGCCTGGTTAAATTCTAAATTACAACCTTACTAATCTAAATTGATAATATAAAAAAACCCTTCCGTATACGGAAGGGTTTTCAATTAAATGCCTAGCGGTAACCTACTTTCACATGCGCATGCACACTATCATCGGCGCAGCTTCGTTTCACGGTTCTGTTCGGAATGGGAAGAGGTGGGTCCAAAGTGCTATGGCCGCCAAGCGTAAACAAAAACAGTGGAAAATAAATCAGGGTTAATAATTATGTAACTAAAATACTTTAATAAAATTTATAGTTATAGGATCAAGTCTCACGGTCAATTAGTATCGGTTAGCTTAACATATTACTATGCTTCCACACCCGACCTATCAACGTCATAGTCTACGACGAACCTTAAGGAGGGTTTAACCCCCGGGAAGTCTCATCTTATGGTAAGTTTCCCGCTTAGATGCTTTCAGCGGTTATCTCGTCCGCACTTAGCTACCCGGCGATACGACTGGCGTCATAACCGGTACACCAGAGGTGCGTCCACTCCGGTCCTCTCGTACTAGGAGCAGGTCCACTCAAACTTCCAACGCCCACG
>NZ_JAHBZY010000048.1 GCF_019635155.1 Nitrosomonas sp.
GGAATCCGAAGCGGCAATCACGTTATCGCAAAAGGAACTCAAAAATCTTTTCCATCATGTGCAATTCGCTATCGCGCAACAGGATATCCGCTACTATCTGAACGGTTTGCTGCTGCTGACCGACGGCAAGCAACTGATCAGCGTCGGCACCGATGGCCACCGCCTGGCGTATATCGCAACGCAACTGGAAACCGCGCAGAAAAAACAGGAAGTGATTTTGCCGCGCAAAGCAGTTTTTGAATTGTCCAAACTGCTTGAAGACAGTGAAGAACCGGTTAAGATCGAATACTTGCAGAATAAAATCCGCTTTTCGTTCGCGGACGTCGTGCTCACATCGAAAGTCATCGACGGCAAGTTTCCCGATTACAACCGGGTGATTCCAACCCGCAACAACAAAGTGTTCGACATCGACCGGCTGATATTTTTACAGGCATTGCAGCGGGTTTCGATTTTATCAAACCAAAGCGATAAATTCCGCGGCGTGCGCTTAATCGTCGATAAGGGCAGTTTGCGCATCATTTGCAAGAACAACGAGCAGGAAGAAGCCGAAGAAGAACTGGAAATTGCCTACCCGGACGAACTGGTGGATATCAGTTTGAATATCACTTACTTGCTCGATCTGTTGAACAACGTTTCCAGCGAAACCGTGCAATGCGCCTTTGAAAACGCTAACAGCAGCGTATTGATGACGATCCCCGGCAACAAGGCGTTTAAGTACATCGTTATGCCGATGCGGATTTAACCCAGCCTTGGTTATCGATAACCAGCCGCTGCGGTTGTTCAGTTTTTTTACACTTCATGGAAAATACATAAAACCCGATGACTGATCACAATTCCAATCCAACCAACGGCAGTCAAAGCGACTACGATTCCGAAAGCATTAAAATCCTGAAAGGCCTCGATGCCGTGCGCAAACGGCCCGGCATGTATATCGGCGATACCAGCGACGGCACCGGTTTGCATCACATGGTATTCGAAGTCGTCGACAATGCCATCGACGAAGCATTGGCCGGGCATTGCGACGAAATCACCGTGACCATTCATCCCGATAATTCCATCAGCGTGCTCGACAACGGCCGCGGTATTCCGACCGGCATCAAGCAAGACGACGAATTGAAACGCTCCGCTGCGGAAATCGTTATGACCGAGCTGCATGCCGGCGGCAAGTTCGACGACAACTCGTACAAAGTCTCCGGCGGTTTGCACGGCGTTGGCGTATCGGTGGTGAATGCGTTGTCGGAATGGTTGAAATTGACCATCCGCCGCGACGGCAAGGTGCATCACATGGAATTCCGCATGGGCGTGCCGGTCGAGCCGCTGAAAGTGATCGGCGAAAGCGAG
>NZ_JAHBZY010000049.1 GCF_019635155.1 Nitrosomonas sp.
GCGGCTCAAGTAGTTGACACCAGTGAGAAGAATCTGCAACGGTGGGTGAAGCAGCAAGCGCAGGAGAGAGATGGGAAATGTCTGGATGCTGATGAACGTGCAGAACTGCAACGTCTCAGAAGAGAGGTAAAAACACTGCGCATGGAGAAAGAAATCCTAAAAAAGGCGAGCGCCTTCTTTGCGCAAGAAATGAAGTGAAATATGGTTTCATTCAAGCTCGGAGAAATCATTATCCAGTAGCTATGCTTTGCAGGGTAATGAACGTGAGCAGCAGTGCTTATTATGATTGGCGCAAGAAGGGTGCAAAGCTCATCGATAGCCAAACCTGGCATCTGTGTCAGCGGATGAAAATGCACTTTACCCAATCCAGAGAAAGCATGGGCAGCCGACGCTTAATGAAGCAGTTACGCAAGGAAGGTTTTCAGGCAGGTCGACATCGAATACGTTTTCTCATGAATAAACTCGGAGTAGTTGTTAAACGTAAGCGCCGGTTTGTGTTGACCACAGACAGCAAGCATTCATGCCCGATAGCACCCAATATACTGGATCGGCAGTTTAGTCCGGGATGCCCCAATCAAGTATGGGCGACTGATATTACTTACATCTGGACATTACAGGGCTGGCTATATCTGGCGGTAGTCATTGATTTGTACTCACGGCGTGTGATCGGCTGGAGTATAGACAAACAAATGAAGCAATCGCTGGTGATCCGGGCATTATTGATGGCAATTAATTTACGTAGTCCGCCTGAAGGGTTGATTCATCATTCCGATCGCGGCGGCCAGTATGCCAGCCATGCATATCAGCAGTTACTTAAACAGCATGGCATGGTCTGCTCAATGAGCAGAAAGGAAAATTGTTGGGATAATTCTCCGGTCGAGCGTTTCTTCAGTAGCTTGAAACGTGAATGGCTGACAGGAAATAGTTATCAAACCAGAGAATCTGCTATTGCCGATACTCATGCCTATATGAGTTACTATAATTCTCAGCGTATTCATACGGCGATCGGTGATGTGACACCAATAGAATTTGAAAAAGGACTTAATAAAGTGTCCGGCTTTATTTGA
>NZ_JAHBZY010000005.1 GCF_019635155.1 Nitrosomonas sp.
GAGCCAGTCCTGCTTAGGTAAATCGCATTCCTCTAGCTGAAGCACAATTTGAGAGAAGATCAAGGATGAGTTATTGAACTCATCCTTATAAAGAGAATCCAACTCGCACGAATAAATTATAAATATTGAGGAAAAGACTGTGCAAAAAAAACAATTGTGTAGTTCCGATATTAAGAAAATTACGGTTTTTGTAGTACTTATGTTTTTGCTTTCAATATTATTCCAAGTGAATTCGGTAATGGCTCACGCGGCATTAGTCAAATCGGATCCACCGCGCCGAGCGACGCTTACTTTGCCGCCCAAGCATATTCAACTTTGGTTTAATGAAAAGATAGAGGGAGCATATGCATCTGTAACAATTAAGGACTCACAGCACAATGTAGTGACTACAAATAGTCCTGAATCTATTGTGGATGATCCTAAATCGATTGTGCTGAATTTACCTCAACTTGAACCCGGTCGTTATACCGTGCATTATCGTGTTATGTCGGTTGACGGGCATGTCATCGAGTCTAATTTTGATTTTAATGTTAAAAAATAAAATGTAGCAAAAATGCTTGAAGTTATTGCCACAATTGCACGTTGGTTTCAACTTGCGGCAAATCTGATTTTATTGGGTAGCTGTGTTTTTCTATTTATTTTAAGTACAGATAAATCCGCATTCGCAAAAAAATGGCTTGAAAAATTAGAATGTTCATTTCCCTGGCTTGCGATCACTATTCCCATAGGCTTATTGGTCATTGTTTTTACGACTATTCTACAGCTGACTGGAAATATGGGCAGCTTGGAGCAGCCTGACGTATGGTGGAATTTTCTGAGTGAAACCAGAGTTGGGCAAATCTGGATAGGTCGTTTCGCATTTGCAGTTTTACTCCTTATATTCGTAATTTATCTTAGCAAAGTATCCCGTGTTCGCTGGCACTATATGGCCTGTGCTGCGGTTGCGACATTGCCGCTCATTGCAAATTCATTTGTTAGCCATAGCGCTGCTGAAGACTTTTCCCTAATTACCATTGCACCTTACGCTTTTCATCAGATTCTTGCAGGTATATGGTTTGGGGCTTTACCAGCTCTGTTACTCCTATTACATACATCAAGACAATACGAGGATACCCGCACCTATTTATTAACCGCTGGTACAGTAAAGCGTTTCTCCGCAATAGCTTTCCCGACCATGATATTGATTATTCTAACCGGGATTATCGTGAGCGATCGCGTATTCGAAGATCAATATGCTGCTTTGGTTGCTACTCGCTACGGCTGGTTGTTAAGTTCAAAATTGGCTTTGCTTGGAATTATTCTCTTGATCGCCTGGCAAGTTCGTTCACATTGGTTACCTGCGCTGCTAGCTAATGAACAAACAAAAGATAAATTAGCTGACAGCCGGAACAAGATTTGGAAATGGGTGCGTATCGAATTTTTCCTGGCATTTGTTTTGGTACTGTTGGCGACCATTATTTCACATACAACACCGGCAAAGCATACTCCTATTGAGAATTGGCCATTTTCGTTTCGGTTCTCGATAGATGCAACTTGGAGTCAGCCAGGAGTCGCTACACAGGTTTGGATTGGCGCTGCAATCGTAATTCTTGCTCTTGTCGTATTTAAGTGGGGGCAATTTCGTAATTGGAGCAAAAGTCGTTTAATAATTATTCCGATGGTAATTTTGACATCAGGGTTTGCGATGGCGTTACCTCCTCTCACGATCAAAGCTCATCCAGAAACTTATCGTAGATCACCAGTTCCTTTTGATACGATTTCGATAGCTAATGGCGTTAAGCTCTATGGTCAACATTGCGTCGATTGTCATGGTATTCAGGGGAAAGGCAATGGAATTAAATCAAGAACATTATCAACCAAGTTGCCAGATTTACTAATGGAATTACATGTTAATGATCACACACCTGGTGATTTTTATCATTGGATCAGTTACGGAATGGTGAATACCGATATGCCGGGCTATGCTGATAAAATTCCGGAAGAAGATCGCTGGGATTTGATTAATTTTATCCATGCACTATCGAGAGGCTATCAGGCGCGTATTCTTTCGCCCGAAGTTGTGGTTGATAAAGCTTTTGCAAAACCACCGGTTTTTTCATATGCAACACATGATGGCAGTCATGGCGCATTGCAGGATTTTCGCAAAAATCAACCGGTATTATTAGTCAATTTTTCATGGCCGCAATCGCAGCAACGAATAGAACAACTCAAGCTTTTTTACGATAAATTGAGAGAACAGAACATCGCATTATTGGCAGTGCCAACAAGAGAGCTTACTTCTGAGGAATTGACGCAGATCACCGCCGATTTGCCTTTTCCAATTGTGATTCAGGGTGCGGAAGAAATTACGAGCAGTTATGCATTGTGGCGTAGGACTATGAATAATCCGGATATTATTGGGCGCGGCACGGTTCCGGATCACTTGGAGTTTCTGATTGACCGCAATGGTTATTTACGAGCACGCTGGATTCCATCTATTGACAAATCGGGTTGGTCGGATATCAATATGCTGATTCAACAAGTAAGTTTGTTGAATCATGAACGATTGGAAATACCTTTTCCAGAGGATTCTGTTTACTAATAGGCACACTCAACTGAAGCAATGTAACGAGTATTAAACCGTTACATCTGCGTCCATTTACTTCTATCCTAAGATGAGCAATGTTCTGATTGAGATTTAAGGCCGGAAATCAGTATTGCTTGAGATGACTGGTCGGAATCAATTTGAATTTGCATAATGCTGGCATGCTTAATTTCTAATTCCAGCATACGCTCGAGAGATAATTGCAAAATATGGCGGATTATGATTCGGATAACGCCGCTATGTGTTACGAGTAAAACTTTTTTCCCGTCAAATTGCTGTTGAATTGCATACCAAGCCGATAAAACGCGCGCCTCGAAATTGAGTAGATGTTCACCATTTGGCGGTGGGTGGTTAAGCGGATTCTGCCAGAAACTGACTAAAGCATCAGCATCGGTTTGCATCAATTCTGTTGATGACCGATCTTCCCAATCGCCGAAATGGATTTCCTGAATGTGCTCGTCGTAGGCAACGGGAATGGTATATCGTAGACCGATCACTCGGGCAAAATCCGCGCACCGTGCGAGTGGAGATGTGACAATTTGCTGCCACTGGGTGGGATGGTTTTCGATAGCTTGCCACATTTGCGTCCAACCGAAGGGAGTGAGTGGATGGTTGGTGCTGCCACAATAGCGGAATTTGCTTGCGGTTTCACCATGCCGGAGCAGATCAATAAAGGTTGACATGGTTACGATGCATCAATTTTTTGTGAAATCCGCGCTTCGGAAAAAGTCGCCATTTCGTTATGCAACTTGCATGCCATGCGCAGCAGATTGACCGCGACTGCGGCGCCGCTGCCCTCACCCAATCGCATGTCCAAAGCTATTAATGGTTTTCCCTCAATGGCTGCTAGCACAATACCGTGCCCAGGCTCCGCTGATCGATGAGAGAAAATGAACCAACGGATACATCCAGGTGAAATACGCTCGGCAGTTAGAGCTGCAACGGTACTGATAAAGCCGTCGACAAGCATGGGCATGCCGATTTGTGCGCCATGAAGATATGCGCCTGCTAAAGCGGCGATTTCAAATCCTCCAACGTAACGCAGTGCATCCAACGGTGAATGAATATGCGGTTTATGCAAGCCTAAAGCATGCGAAATGATACTGGCTTTCCGCATAACACCAGCGTGATCAAGGCCGCTGCCGGCGCCAGTTAATCGTATCGGCTGTTCATTGAGCAACAGGCAGGCCAGCGCGGTGGCGCTGGCGGTATTACCGATACCCATTTCGCCGCCAATGAATAATTGGTTATCAGTGTGACGGGCGCGTTCAATGGCGTCATAACCGGCAGCCAATGCCATGTTTAGTTGTTCTTGTGACATTGCCGGTTCCCGGGAAAAATTAGCCGTACCCGGTCCCAGAAAATAATGCTTAACACTATCATCCGGTGTTTGCACATCGAGCACGGTTCCCAAGTTGACTATTTCCAGTTCGGCATCCAGCATGCGGGCGAGCACATTGATGGCGCCGCCGCCTTGTTCGAAATTTTTAATCATCTCGCTGGTAACCGATTGCGGAAATGCCGAAACCCCTTCGGTTGCAATTCCATGATCCCCTGCGAATATTGTGATATGTACTTGCTTGACATCAGGCTTGACAGTATTTTGCATGGCTGCCAACCGGATAGCAACTTCTTCCAAGCGCCCCAAAGCTCCGGGAGGTTTTGTAAGTTGCATTTGACGCAGCTGCGCTAAACGGCCTATTTCCGCATTGGGGATGGCCAATGGAGCATTCAACCAATTGTATGCAATGAGTCGAGTCAAGTAGATTCTCCTTTGAGCGCGAGCGGTAATCCGGCGACGGTTAGAATCACTTGATCGCAATGCTGTGCGATTTCCTGGTGCAGCAAGCCGGCTTCGTCGCAGTAGCGGCGGCTTAATTCGCCCATTGGCATGATTCCCAGGTTGGTTTCGTTGCTGACCAGAATCAGTTTGCCGGGTACTGAGCGTAGTGCATTAAGGAATGCCGCGCGTTCGATCTCAAATTGCGTTGTATCCGGATGTATCAGTAAATTTGTCAACCAGAGCGTCAAGCAATCGACTAATAGACAACGCGTTTCATGTGCGTGTTGAATTAATACCGATGCGAGTTGCAAAGGCTCTTCCACGACTTGCCAGTGGCGTGGCCGCCGCGCTTGATGCACGGCAACTCTTGCACGCATTTCTTCATCCCCGATAGTGGCAGTTGCGATATACGTGATTGGAAATCCGCTTTCCGTTGCCAAACGTTCCGCCAAACGACTTTTGCCGGAACGCACACCACCGAGAATCAATGTTTTTGCCGCTATCATGGTGTATTCGGATGCAAGTTGAGTAAACGATACAATTGCGCGGTGTCCAAATATTGATCGACACAATCCGCTAAACGATTGATCTGGGCATCGCGTATGGTATGGTAATCAAAGGTGACGCCAGAGTCATCGGATCCGGCCCAGGCTAATAATTCATTGCACGCGAGGGGCGACTCAAAAATGCCGTGCAGATAGGTTCCCAGTATCAATCCATCGTCGCTGATTGCGCCATCATCTCCATGCGCCAAATGAAAGGCAGGTTGATAATGCGAATGGTGAGCGGAGACTCCCGTATGAATCTCGTAGCCTGTTATGGCGACCCCGTTGGCAGCAAATCTTCCCTGTGTGTTGCGGAGTATTTTATCGGCTTTCAGCGTTGTTTCCATATTAAAAAATGCGAATCCGGATGCGCTGCCGGCTTCACCTTCAAGACCGTCAGGGTCATGTATCAACCTGCCAAGCATTTGAAAACCGCCGCAAATGCCTATCAATTTCCCGCCATAGCGTAAATGGCGATGGATTGCTTGCTCCCAACCTTGTCGACGCAACCAATTCAGATCTGCACGAACGCTTTTCGAGCCCGGTAAAATGATGAGGTCCGCAGATGGGATCGTTGCGCCAGGACCGATGAATTGCAAATGAACATGCGGCTGTAAACGCAGCGGATCAAAGTCGGTATGGTTGCTGATACGTGGTAGTGCGGGAACAATAATGCGGAAATGTTTTTGTTCCGGCGATACCGTAGAAGCGCTGAAATGGGGTAAAGCATCTTCGGCTTCAAGGTGTAAACCCTGCAAGTAAGGGATGACACCCAGTACCGGTTTGCCGGTATAGTGTTCCAGCCAATCCAATCCGGGGTCGAGCAATGCTTTATCCCCACGAAAGCGATTGATGACAAAACCTTGAATGCGTGCTTGTTCGCTTTCATTTAATAGCGCTAATGTACCCGCCAAATGCGCGAAAACGCCGCCGCGATCGATATCGGTAATGAGGATGACCGGGCAATCGACCGCTTCGGCAAAGCCCATATTGGCAATATCATGGGCGCGCAGATTGATTTCCGCCGGCGAACCCGCGCCTTCGGCGATGATCCGGTCGTATTGATTACTGAGCCGTGTGTGCGATTCAAGCACCGCTCTTAATGCCACCGATTTATAGTCGTGAAAAACACCGGCATCCATATTGGCGATGGCATGACCGTGAATGATGATTTGCGCTTTTTTGTCGGTATTGGGTTTCAGCAATACCGGATTCATGTCGGTGTGCGGCGCCAATCCGGCGGCCAAGGCTTGCACTGCTTGAGCCCGACCGATTTCCCCGCCGTCGGCGGTGACGACACTATTGAGCGCCATGTTTTGCGGTTTGAATGGCGCGACGCGGATATCTTGACGCGACAGCCAGCGGCACAATGCCGTGACCAGCATGCTTTTGCCGGCATCCGACGTAGTACCCTGGATCATCAGTGTTCGCGTGTTCAAGGTGGCGCCTGATTACAGATCGATTCCCTTCTGTGCCTGGATACCGGCGCGGAAGGCGTGCTTGACGTCGGTCATTTCAGTGACGGTGTCCGCAGCTTCGCACAGCGCATCGGGTGCGCCGCGTCCGGTAATCACGACATGCTGCATGGGCGGGCGGTTTTTGAGATCATTTAAGACAGTATTCAGATCCAGCCAGCCGAATTTGATCGGATACGTCAGTTCATCGAGGATAATCAAATCGAATGCCGGATCGTTCAATAGGGTTTGCACCACTGCCCAGCCGTGACGGGCTGTTTCCGTATCGCGCTCCAGATTTTGCGTATCCCAGGTAAATCCTTCACCCAGAACATGCCATACCACATGATCCTGCTTGCGGAAAAAAGCTTCTTCACCGGTATCCGAACGGCCTTTGATGAATTGCGCCACGCCGACGCGCATGCCGTGTCCCAGTGCTCGCGCCATCATGCCGAAGGCCGAGCTGGATTTGCCCTTGCCGTTACCGGTTAGGATGAGCAGCAATCCTTGCTCACGGTCCGCGCGCGCAATGGCTGCATCAATCACTTCTTTTTTGCGTTGCATGCGCGCGCGATAACGTTCGGCACGTCCGGAATCGGTCATGTCGTTATCCCGCGGAGGTGTTGCGTGAATTGAATTGCTGGTCAATCAACGTAAACAGCACGTGAATTACGGCAGCGATTCCGGCGTAAAAAAGGAATGTCTCGATATAGAGCGGGAAGTATTTGAGCAATTGCTCACCGAATTCAGCGAAGCTGGTTTCCGCGATGCGGCCAGAGAAGAAATAAAATCCGCCACCGGAGAATAGTTCGCACAGCGTTAAGCCCGTCAGTATGCTGATGAAAAGCGGTGTGATGGTGCGCCATGCGAATTGATATCGTTTTGCGTACCAACGTCCGGCAAACCATAATGATGCATAGGCTGGCAGTAAAAAAAGATAGGCTGGCGTCATGCAAAAATCACTGACGCCACCCCAGGTGGTGGCAGCAATGTCCAACCCCCAGCCCAAAGCGAATAATCCCAGCAAGGGCCATGCGGAGCGTAGATAAATACCGGCCAGAAAGAAAATTGCCCAAGACGCATCGGCGAGGTTATGGATTGTGGCGAAATGATGACTGCGCGTAAGCATCATCAGGATTACAAGCAGCAAGCCAATAGCAATTTGATGGCGAGTGGATAAAGTCAGCATATGTAATACTCCTTTTAAGGTTGATAACGGATCATGGCAAAGAAGCTTCGTCCGGCTTGATTATAAAACGCCGCGGTTTCGTAGTGTTCATCGGAGACATTGTCGATGCGGCCTTGCAAACGCCATTTTGGCGCGAGTAGATATTCTGCGCGTAAATCCAATTTTACGTATGCTGCCAGTTTACGTGTATTCGCTAAGTCGTCATAGCGTTCACCTTCCACCAGTAACATGCTGCCGATGGCATACTTTCCGTATTGGCGGTTTAAATCTAACCGGAATGATTGTTCTGCGCGTCTTGGCAAAATATTACCGCGTTCGGATCCCGATCCGCGATTGACGGGCTCCATCAATGTTAGATTGGTATTGATTTGCCATTCCTTGATTTGTGCGGACACAATACCTTCGATACCGCGAATGCGCGCCTGGTCAATATTGTTCGGCGCAAAAATTCTCGCATCGTACGTGATCAAATTGTCGATATGCGTTTCATACGCATTGATCGACCAGTTTCCCCAACTTGCATGACCGCGGGTACCGAACTCAAAGCTGCGGGAATCTTCCGGTTTGAGAGTAGCGTTACCGAAGCCGGGAAAATACAATTCATTAAACGTTGGTGCTTTGAAAGCACTGCCGAAATTGGCAACCAATAAAAATTTGTCCGCTAATGGATAACTCCATCCGGCATTGCCTGTGACACGGCTACCGAACTGCTGATTATTGTCATGCCGGATCGAAAATTGCAAATTATGCGAAGCAATATTGGCTTGATGTTGCGCGAATACCCCCCAATTGTTACGTGACATTACGGTATAGGCTTCGGTGCTTTTGATGTGGTCGCGCTGATAATCCATGCCGACTGTCAGTTGCTGATCTTTGGCGACAGTGAAAGTATTCAATACCGACACGGTATCACGGGTAGTGTTAAACCGCGTCTGGAAGGTGGTGTTCAGGAAATTGTCGCTATCTTCCCGGCTGCTGCCCGCAATCAAATTGAAATTCCAGAATGTAGTCGGCGCATAGCGGATGACACCACCGACAACCTGTTGCATCAACACGGTTTTGTTGACAAAACTACCATCGAAATATGTTTTTCCGGCGGATTGCATGAAATTGGTTTCGATTTCCAGGCCGTTCTGAAAACGATAGCCGCCGCGCATACTGCCTGCAACATTGCGATAACCATCGCGATCAAAGAGTGTAGGATCGGATGTGTCGACAAAGCATCCAGCGTTGCTGGTGCCGTTACAAGCATTGAAGCCTTGGGTGCCGATGCCGCTGGCGGTCAGATTGAGCCAGCCTTGTGTACCGTTATACGACATGCCGGTTGCACCCTCGAACGTGCCGAAGCTGCCGCCACCGAAATTCAAGTGTTGCCGGAAGCCGCTACCAGTGCCTTTGCGAGTGATGATGTGAATCACGCCGCCGATCGCTTCGGAACCGTACAGACTGGAACGTGGGCCGCGTACGATTTCGACGCGTTCGATTTGATCGATGGGAATATTTTCAAATGCCGTGGTGCCGGAAGTGGCCGAACCGACTTTGATGTTATCGACCATGACCAAGACATGATCGGATTCGGTACCGCGCATAAACACAAACGACGATTTACCCATACCGCCATTATTCGAAATGCTGATTCCTGCAACACCGCGCAGTAAGTCTTGTACCGAACGTGCCTGTTGCTGTTCGATGTCCTTGCGGGAAATAACCGTCACCGAAGCCAACGCGGTGTCTGCTGTTTGTGCTGTCCGGGATGCGGTAATGATAATCGGTTTTTCCTGATGCTCGATAATCGTGGCGAAACTATGAGGGATAGCGCCTATCCATAGCGATAACACTGCCGCTAAACGGCATTTCTGCATGATCAGATTCCTTCGCGCACACCCGCGCGTCGTTAAATTCTAAAATTGGAATGCAGAAGGAATCCGGAATAGGACAAAAAAGCGGTTCTGGAAAGAGTACCGCTCAACTGCCGCATATCGCCCTCCGCAATACCGCTGTGAGTTTACTTCGGGCCGGTCTCCGGACTCATGAGTGGAATGGATTCCTAATCTGCGCCTTCCCGTGTCAAACACAGTGGCATTGTGCGGATTATAAGAGGTTGTTTGAAAAGATAATCTTGTGGCTCTGCTACAAGAATGATCCATTACAATCGACCTCTGCTCATTTACCGTTGCGGGGGCAGTGCCGGCTTTGCACGCCGATTGAATGGGTGCGCACCAGCTTCCCGTTTAACTTTCAAAAAAATAAAATTGAAAGCACCTGAGGTAAGTGGGGCGAAGACTACAGAAATGAAAATTGGGTGTCAAGTTGGATGCTATTTAAAAACCCAACGTTTAGCGTTTAACGCAAACTAATTGTTTGCGGCGTATTTGTTTGCAATATTATTTGTAGCGCCTATCTGTTTCGGTTAGAATCCGATCTTCTTAGGCGCGTAGCTCAGTTGGTTAGAGCATCACCTTGACATGGTGGGGGTCGTTGGTTCGAATCCAATCGCGCCTACCAAAGAAGTGCGGGAAGTGAGGCTTTCAAATTGCCAGGAAACTTTCTGATGTCACTGAAATATAGCAATGGCAACTGCCTCGCGTGGGTAAGTTCACATTTCCTTAGCTGCTCATTCTATCCGCTTATTCTCCCTTTCTTGTTGAGCACTTCTCATTATTCCGGTGGTGATCATTCAAAATTGCCGGCGATCGTTGATCGCCATCCGCGCCACACAAAAAAATCTGATGTTGAGTCAGAATTAAAGTGATTGATTTATAAATTACATTCCTGATAATCTTCTATCGCTGCCGGATTAGTCATGAAACTAATTGGTCTGCCATAACTCCATCGCATAATCGTGAATTTGTAGAGTTGCCTGCATGAACGGGAATGGATGGTATCGACAGTACGGTATCGTAATTTTATTAAGAGCTTTTCAAGCTGCATTGAGAAATTTCATGTGGGCTTTAATGGAGAATAAGAAAATGAATACTTTGAAATCTTTGTTAATTCCGGTTGTGATGATGCTGGTATCGCATGCCTCATGGGCGGAAGAAATCGGAAGTGTCTCAACCAAGTTTAAAATGCTCGGTGCCAACGATAAAATTGTGATTGAAGCCTTCGATGATCCGCAGATACCTGGTGCAACGTGTTATCTCAGCCGGGCGAAAACTGGCGGAATTAGCGGAACAGTGGGAGTAGCTGAAGATACATCGGATGCATCCATTGCGTGCCGCCAGATCGGCCCGATTTCCTTACCGGAAAAAGTAAAAAATGGTCATGAAGATGGCAAAGAAGTTTTCAAGAAGAGTACCTCATTGTTATTTAAATCGTTGCAGGTAGTCCGGTTCTACGATCCTAAACGTAACGTTTTGGTTTATTTGACATATAGTGACAGGATTATTGAGGGTTCGCCTAAAAACAGTATTTCCATTATTCCGGTCACACCTTGGCATTAAATGCCGTGGTATGGATGGCAATAAATAAATTTTCCGAATGATGGTAATAAAGAGTTCCTACTATTATAATTAGCGGTTATTTCTTACCATTAGTTATCGATAGTTAACATTAACATTCATGCAGTTATTTGCTTTCGGCATTAATCATAATACAGCGCCGCTGGGTGTGCGCGAGCAGGTTACATTTCCCGAAAATACAATGGAACATGCATTGCGGGATCTCGTTGGACGCAATCCGATCAAAGAAGCCGCGATTGTATCCACTTGTAATCGCACGGAAGTTTATTGCTGCACGGATCAACCGGAAGAAGCGGTCGTATGGCTTGCCGACTTTCATCATTTGCCGACGCGTGATCTGGATCCTTATTTGTACAAGCTGCCGCGCGAGCAAGCGGTTAAGCATGCCTTCCGCGTAGCCAGTGGATTGGACTCCATGGTATTGGGAGAACCGCAAATACTCGGACAGTTAAAGAATGCGGTTAAATCCGCAGAGCATGCCGGTACGCTGGGTTTATTGTTGCACAAACTTTTCCAGCGAACCTTTTATGTTGCCAAGGAAGTCCGGACTTCAACCGAAATCGGCGCTAATTCCGTGTCGATGGCGGCTGCGGCAGCGCGTCTGGCAGAGCGGATCTTCGGTGAGATCGACGAACAGCGCGTGTTATTTATCGGCGCGGGCGAGATGATCGAATTATGCGCTAATCATTTTGCTGCGAGGAATCCCAAAAAAATTACCGTCGCTAATCGCACGACGGAGCGTGCCGAAGCATTGGCCAGCCGCTTTAATGCGCAAGCGATTACGCTCAGTGATTTGCCGGAGCAATTGGCGTTGCATGATATTGTGGTAACTTGTACGGCAAGCCCATTGCCGATTCTGGGTAAAGGCATGGTCGAGCGCGCCATCAAAATACGCAAGCATCGTCCGATTTTTATCGTGGATCTTGCGGTGCCGCGTGATGTGGAATCCGAAGTGGCTGAACTCGATGACGTGTTTCTTTATTATGTGGATGATTTGGCCGAGATCGTCAAGGAAGGATTGGATTCGCGTCAGAGCGCCGTCGCCCAGGCGGAAACGATCATTGATTTGAATGTGGTCGATTTCATGCGTTGGTTCGCCACCCGCGAGGTCGTGCCAACGATCCGCGCATTACGCGACCAAGGCGAACGATATCGCCGCCACGAACTGGCTCGTGCCAAAAGATTGCTGGAAAAGGGGGAAGACCCCGATAAAGTTATTGAAGCATTAAGTAATAGTCTTACCAATAAATTCCTGCACATGCCTTCCAGTGTGCTGAATCACGCCACGACAGATGAACGTGAAGAATTAGTCGGGTTGATTAACCGGCTATACCAACTGCATCGCCCACAATGAACAAAAACATCACGGACCGGCTCACTCGTTTGAGTGTGCGTTTGGACGAACTAAACCATTTACTGAGTAGCGAATCTGCAACCGCCGATCTGGATAACTATCGCAAGCTGACTCGCGAACATTCGGAAATTGTTCCGATTGTGGAGCTGTATCGCGAGTACCAGCAGTGCGAACAGGACATACAGACAGCGCGGGAAATGCACGCCGATCTCGAAATGCGGGCATTTGCCGAAACTGAAATCCAGGCCGGGAAAGAAAAGCTCGTTAAAATCGAAGCGGAGATTCAAAAACAGTTGCTGCCGAAAGATCCCAATGATGAGCGCAATATTTTTCTGGAAATCCGCGCGGGAACCGGTGGCGATGAATCGGCTTTGTTTGCCGGTAACTTATTCCGGATGTACTCCCGCTATGCGGAAAGAAGAGGCTGGCAGGTGGAAATCATCTCGCAAAGCTTATCGGATATCGGTGGTTACAAAGAGATTATTGCCAAGATTATCGGTCAAGGTGCGTATTCGCGATTGAAATTCGAATCCGGCGGCCATCGCGTGCAGCGGGTGCCTGTGACCGAAACGCAAGGGCGCGTGCATACCTCGACCTGCACCGTGGCGGTGATGCCGGAGGCCGATGAAGTCAGCGAAGTGGTGTTGAATCCCGCAGAATTACGCATCGATACCTTCCGTGCTTCCGGTGCGGGCGGGCAACACATCAATAAAACCGATTCCGCCGTGCGCGTGACGCATTTGCCGACCGGCATCGTGGTGGAATGCCAGGATGGGCGTTCGCAACACAAAAATAAAGCGCAAGCATTGAGCGTGCTCGCTGCACGTATTCACGACAAGCAAATGCGTGCGCAACATGCGGAACAAGCAGCGACGCGGAAATCGCTAGTGGGGACCGGAGAACGGTCGGAGCGGATTCGCACTTACAATTTTCCGCAAGGCCGGGTAACCGATCATCGTATCAATCTGACGCTCTATAAAATGGATCAGATCATGGACGGCGATATCGATGAACTCTGCTCGGCCTTAGTGGCTGAGCATCAAGCGGAATTATTGGCGGCTTCGGTGCAGGAGTAGTGATCGCTTGATTGCCGATCCGGTTTGTTCCTCGATGCAACCCGCAACCATTGCACAAGCATTAGCCGCCGCCAACCGGTTGATTGACCCTGTGGATGCACGGCTACTGCTGGAATATGTACTGCATGTTTATCACGTCTATCTGTTGACACATCCCGAACATCAGTTGACCGAACAGCAAGCGGCAAACTTCTCGCAATTAATTCAAGAACGTGCCAAGGGACTTCCGGTGGCCTATTTGACTGGCGAACGGCCGTTTTATGATTTGACTTTTCATGTCACAAACGCAGTTTTAATTCCTCGGCCTGAAACCGAGCTGCTGGTCGAGTGGGCGCTACAACTCATTCCTGCGGACCGGCCAGAACGAATCCTGGATCTGGGAACCGGTAGCGGCGCAATCGCGATCACCCTTGCCAAGCATCGCCCCCGGTCGTATGTCGTTGCGGTGGACTTATCACCGGATGCTATCACCGTTGCGCGACAGAATGCCAAGACGCTGAACGTAACTAATCTGGAATTTGTAACCGGAAATTGGTTCGATGAACTTTCCAGAGAGAAATTTGATCTGATTGTTTCAAATCCGCCGTATGTCGCAGAACACGATCCACATTTGCAGCAAGGCGATTTGCGGTTTGAGCCGGAAATAGCATTATCGGCGGGTAACGATGGTCTGGCCTGTATCGATCATATTATTGCAGCTGCACCCGGCTATCTGGCTGCTAATGGTTGGCTGCTGTTGGAACATGGATATGATCAAGCGGAAGCTTGCAGAAGATTGCTCCAGCAAGCGGATTTTAATAATATTTGTTCCAAGCCGGACTTGGCTGGCATAATGCGCGTCAGCGGCGGTCAGTTGAATTTTTCAGTGTTGAGCTTATGTAGTGTACCCGGTGCAACAATGAAAGACGCTTGAGAAATCCTGAATCCGGCATCTGTGAAAAACTTTTGGAATGATCTATTGGAGAAACTAACGCTATGAACGTTGAAGATTTAATCGAACAGCAAGTGACCACACACCCGGTCGTACTGTATATGAAAGGCACACCGGATCAACCGCAATGCGGCTTTTCCGCAAACGCGGTGAATATCTTGAAGGCTTGCGGCATTGATAATATTTTTACAGTGAACGTGCTGGAAGACCCTGAAATCCGCCAGGGTATCAAGGATTATTCAAACTGGCCGACGATTCCGCAGTTATACGTCAATGGCGAATTCATCGGTGGTTCGGATATCGTTTCCGAAATGTATCAAAGCGGTGAATTGCAGAGATTGTTTGAGAATCAGGAGTGACTCAGTCATTGATTTTGATCCGGTTTATTCGGCGCAAAATGAATCAACCGGATCGAAGTTTTCCTTAGGAGCATCGCTCGTTAATTTTTAAAAGTGCTCTTAATTGATCGCGGTTGCGATCACCCAATAACGGGCAAATTTCCCTAAAGTAATAAATAGCAACGCCCATAACCAATTAGCGCGCAACCATCCAGCTGCCACGCACAAAATATCACCAATCAGCGGCGCCCACGATAGCAGCAAAATAGGCGCGCCATGTTGGCGTACCCATTCCAAGCCACGCGTTTTTCCTCCCAGTTTTTTATGCAATGCATCCTCATCCGGTAACAGACGGCCAATGAGATACGAACTCATGCCGCCCAAGGTATTACCGATGGTCGCCAAAATCAGCGCTTGCCAGTGCAAATCGGGATACGCCAGCAAAACCCCTACCAGCACCGCCTCCGATCCCCCGGGCAGCAAGGTTGCCGCTAAAAAGCTGCTGGTGAATAACGCAATTAAGCTTGATTGTTCGTCCATGGAGTAGTTTTATGTTTTCTGATTTGATGAAAATATGGCACGACGTGTTAGTGCGAAAGTTAATTATGATTGTTCTGATCGTTTTGTTTCTAGGATTATTTGATTTTTGAAGCAAATAGCAAAATCACAAGGGATGATAATATAACTTTTGCTTATACAATGTCTGTATTAAGCATTTAAAAGTGGAAGTGCCGATATGATCGACCAACTAGTAAAGAGATTTGATTATCTTGAACGAGATATTCAAGTAGTAACATACGTCTTGATTGTTTTCTTCCTTATCTTGGCATGCCGAGCTGCTGTTTTGATAAGCGAAGGTGATTACAATGAGCTTTGGATACTGATTGCTCCAACTATTACAATACTTGCTGCATTACTAGTTGCGAGTGCTTCAAATCGGCTGATTGTGAACGATAGAATCAATCGAATGAATGATCAGAATCAGGAAATTATTAGAACAACTCATCATCTTATTGCGATTTGCAAGGATCTTGATGGAAAAATTTACTATGTGAAATTACTACTTAGTGATAATAGTACTCGACCTTCATTTATACTCGATAAAATTGCAACATCAATTGAAGATCGCTATGAGGTATTGCTTGAGCGGGATGCTTTTAAATATCTTCCAGGAAATTGTGTTGATATCATTACAAGGATTTCTGGAACTATATATGGCATTCGCATGTTAGCAGAAGGGGTGAAACATATAACCCGAGCAAATCCTCTTTTACCTCTAAAAATGGGGGCGGAAAAATCAGGAAATGATCAAATAATTTCTCAGCTTGATAAGCTACTGGATGATATAGAAAGTCTCGTTAATGAACTGTTTAAACTGCGTGAATCAATTGAAAGTAAGTAAACAAATTAGGTTTTTATAATTTAGTTTCTTCCGGGTTTAATTTTTCGTCCTTTGAGCGAAGGCTGGTTGAAAATCAGCAACCTGAACAGCGTTTAATACCTCTCTACTTACGACGGTGTGCTTTATTTTGGTGAGTGATTAGCGCGTTTATCGTGGTGTTACAATTATACTGTGTAACTTTCTGCTACCTTTTGTCCCACCCCAATAAACTGCCGAATATAAGTCACATCTTTTTCAGCTTCCCACAGCGCCAGATACAATTTCTGATCAAGCCCTTGGTCGCCGATTTGAATTTTTCTGAGATTCAAGTCCTTGTTTTTGATGTCGGAGAGCCATTCCGGCAGTACGCACACGCCGCGGTTGAGGGCGGTCATTTGCAGCATGATTTCGAGCGATTCGATGGGTTTCAGTTGTGCCGGTTTGAGGTGCGCGGGGGTGAGGAAATGCGTGAGAATATCGAGCCGTTCCAGCGGTACCGGGAAGGTCAGCAGGGTTTCTTTACTCAAAAGCTCGGGTGTGATTTGCGGCAAATCCGCCAGTGGGTGGTCGGGTGCTGCCAGCAGGACTAACTGATACTCCGCGAGGATTTCGTACGCGATGTTGTCTTTCCGCACCAGGTCGGGGGTGATGAGTACGTCGATGTGGTGATTCAGCAAGCCTTCCAGGCCGGAGAATTGAAATTTCTGCACGATGTCGACGTCGATGCCGGGCATTTGCCGCATGTACTGGCCGATCATGCCGGTAAGCCATTCAAAGCAGGGATAGCATTCCACACCGATGCGCAGAATACCTTGACGGCCTTCGCGGTAGGCTTCGAGCGTTTTTTCGGTTTGCGATAGAACCGGCAGCACTTGATTAGCGGTTTCCAATAACAGTAGTCCGGCTTGAGTCAGGCGCAAATTCCGACCTTCGCGCTCCCACAATTTGACGCCGAGTTTCTTTTCCAGATAACTGATTTGGTGCGATAAAGCAGGTTGGCTCAGACACAGCGCATTGGCGGCTTCGGTTAAGGTGCCATTGGTGTGCAGCGCT
This sequence comes from Nitrosomonas sp., assembly GCF_019635155.1. GTDB lineage: Bacteria > Pseudomonadota > Gammaproteobacteria > Burkholderiales > Nitrosomonadaceae > Nitrosomonas. Next base: position 17,150 of record NZ_JAHBZY010000005.1, read on the forward strand.
TGTATGATTTTGAGGTGGCTGTGTTCGATCATGTATGAGGAAACCTTATTGGAAATTTGAAACTTATCATTATTATTTATTATTTGAGGTTCGTACAATAGCACCACTTTGAATAACGATGAAGGGTGATGAAACAATGGTAACGACACATAACCTTGGATTTCCGCGCATCGGCAGAAACCGTGAACTAAAATTCGCATTGGAAACATACTGGAAAGGCGAGCAAACCGAACACGCCTTATTGGAAACGGCGGATACGCTTAGAAGGCGGCATTGGCAGGATCAGGCGCAATTGGATTGGATTCCGGCAGGGGATTTTTCATTGTACGATCATGTGCTGGACACCAGCTTCATGCTAGGTAACGTCCCCGAGCGGGTTGGTGCTTTGGCGGGGAGCGAATTGGACAGTTATTTCCGCGTCGCCAGGGGCCGCTCGCCAGCGGACAAAGCGGCTTGCGGTTGCGTTCACGCCGGTGAAATGACGAAATGGTTTGATACCAATTACCATTACATCGTGCCGGAATTTGCCAGTGATACGTGTTTTTCTTTGAATGCAGGCCGCTTGCTCGACCAGATTTATCAGGCGCAACGCATGCATCCAAAGGTCAAGCCGGTGATTCTGGGACCGGTCAGCTATTTGTGGCTGGGTAAATCCAAGGATGACAGCGATAAGCTTGAATTGCTCGACGCGTTGCTGGCGATTTACGCGCAATTGCTGAACGAACTCAAGATCGCCGGTATCGATTGGGTGCAAATCGACGAGCCGGTACTGGTTATGGAGCTATCGGAATCATGGAAACATGCGTTGCGGCAAGCGTATTATCAACTGCAAACGACACCGGTGAAATTGTTGCTGACAACCTATTTCGGCCAACTGCAAGACAATTTGCAGTTGGCGTGTGAACTGCCGGTCGCCGGTTTGCATCTGGATGCCGTCAACGCGCCCGATGAAGTCGCCAAAGTGATCGACTGGTTGCCGGTGCATAAAATTCTGTCGCTGGGTGTTGTCAATGGCCGCAATATTTGGAGAACCGATTTAACGGCAGTGCTCGATTGGCTGGAACCGGTGCATGTCCGGTTGCGAGACCGGCTGTGGCTGGCGCCGTCGTGTTCGTTATTGCACGTGCCGGTCGATGCCGCAAGCGAGACCAAACTGGATCGTGAGATTTATTCATGGCTGGCATTTGCAGTGCAAAAACTGGATGAAGTGGCGGTTCTGGCAAAAGCACTGAATCATGGTCGGGAGAGCGTTACGGATATATTGCGGGATAATCGGGCAGCGATCAGCAGCCGCAAACAATCGAGCCGTGTGCATCAGCCGCCGGTCAAAGCGCGTTTGCAGCAAATCACCAATGCAATGGGTAATCGCCGTTCGCCATATCCGCAGCGTGCTACTGTGCAGCAAAATCAATTCCGCTTGCCGTTGTTTCCGACCACGACCATCGGCTCGTTTCCACAAACGCAGCAAATCCGGCAAACACGCCGCGATTTTCGTGCCGGTCAATTGGCGGAAACGGATTATCGCCGGGCGATGCAACAAGAAATCGAACGCTGCGTGCGCGAGCAGGAAGCTTTGGGATTGGATGTGCTGGTGCACGGCGAGCCCGAGCGCAACGATATGGTGGAATATTTCGGCGAGCATTTGGACGGTTTCGCGTTTACCCAATTCGGCTGGGTGCAATCGTACGGTTCGCGCTGTGTCAAACCGCCGGTTATTTATGGCGATGTGTCGCATGGTCAACCGATTACCACCGAATGGATTCAATATGCGCAATCGCTCACCGGAAAGCCGATGAAAGGCATGCTGACAGGCCCGGTGACGATGCTGAACTGGTCGTTTGTGCGCGACGATCAACTGCGTTCGGAAACCTGCTTGCAATTGGCATTGGCGATTCGCGATGAAGTGTCGGCGCTGGAACAAGCCGGTATCCGCATGATTCAGATCGACGAAGCAGCGCTGCGGGAGGGCCTGCCGCTGCGGAAATCGCAGTGGAATACCTATCTGGATTGGGCGATCCGGGCGTTTCGCATCGCCGCCAATGGCGTTGCCGACCAAACCCAAATTCACACGCATATGTGTTATTCTGAATTCAATGACATCATTGAAGCGATTGCGCGTATGGATGCGGATGTCATTACCATTGAAACTTCCCGTTCGGCGATGGAATTGCTCGATGCTTTCGATCGTTTCCAATATCCGAACGAAATCGGGCCGGGGGTATACGATATTCATTCGCCCAATATTCCGTCCGTCGATTCGATCGTGCGGCTGCTGGAAAAAGCTGCACGCCGGATTCCGCCCGAACGGCTGTGGGTGAATCCGGATTGCGGATTAAAAACGCGTACCTGGGAAGAAGTGAAACCGGCGCTCAGCAACATGATCACCGCCAGCCGGCAGCTTGCCAATCAATTGAGCCGCGCGGCTGCCAGCTAAATTTGACTTGCCGGGGTTATTTAGCGATGATATGCAGCATCTTTATCCATCACGGTTTATAAGGAGTAATCATGACAACCAATACCTTGCTCAAACAAAAAATCAGCGCCATCATCAACGAGAGATACTTGCTCAAACATCCTTTTTACGTCGCTTGGACCGAGGGTAAACTGACCAAGGAGCAATTACGTCATTATGCCGAGCAGTATTTCTACAACGTTCTGGCGGAGCCAACCTACCTGAGCGCGGTGCATTTCAACACCCCGCATATGCACTCTGAAACCAACAGCGGCGACATCAGCGTACGCCAGGAAGTATTGCGTAATCTGATCGATGAAGAGCACGGCGAGAAAAATCACCCGGCGTTATGGAAGAATTTTGCGTTTGCATTAGGTGCGAACGATCAGATTCTGGCCAATGCAGCCGCATTGCCGTCCACCGAGAATCTGGTCAACACATTCCGCGACATTTGCCTGAATCGCCCGTTCTATGCAGGTTTGGCGGCATTGCATGCGTTTGAATCGCAAGTACCCGATATCGCGGCAGTGAAAATCGACGGTCTGGCTAAATTCTATGGCATGAACAATGCGGAGGATTACGAGTTCTTTTCGGTTCACCAAAAAGCCGATATTTATCATTCTCAAGCCGAATGGGCCATTATCGAACGTTTTGCCGATACCCCGGAAAAACAAGCGGAAGTCCTGGCTGCAACCAAAGAAGCGTGCGATGCGCTGTGGGGCTTCCTCGATGGTATCCATGAAACCTATTGCAGCAATCTGATTTGCGAAGAAAAAACGGCTGCAACTGTTCACTAAGTAGCGTAAAACCTGCGTGAGTTTTTCGGCAAGTCTGGCTTATCAGACTTGCCGCGACCAACAATCCTTTCTTAGATTAGTCAATATTGCGTTTCTCAAACGCTGTTTCAATCGCATCGATCATCATTGCCGCGACGTTGAATCCGGTTTGCCGGGTAATTTCCTGCATGCCGGTCGGGCTGGTTACGTTGATTTCCGTCAGATAATCGCCAATTACATCCAAACCCACCAGCATCAACCCGCGCCGGGCGAGTTCCGGACCGAGTGATTCGGCGATCTCCCGATCCCGTTGCGATAGTGGCTGCGTCACGCCGGTGCCGCCGGCGGCCAGATTGCCGCGTGTCTCACCGGGTTTGGGGATGCGTGCCAGGGTATACGGAACCGCTTGACCGGCAATCAACAGGATACGTTTGTCGCCTTGTGCGATTTCCGGAATGAAACGTTGCGCCATGATGGTGCGGGTGCCATAGTGCGTCAACGTTTCGATGATGACGCTGAGATTATGGTCGGTGCTATGCACCCGGAATACACTGGCGCCGCCCATGCCGTTGAGCGGTTTTAGGATAATGTCCTGGTGTACGCTCAAAAATTCCCGGATCAACTGCGGTTGACTGGTGACCAAGGTTGGCGTTATGAATTGCGGGAACTGTGCAATGGATAATTTTTCATTGTGATCGCGAATGGCGCTGGGGCTGTTGATAACCCAAGCGCCTTGGGATTCCGCCAGTTCCAGTAGGTAGGTGCTGTATACATATTCCAGGTCGAAGGGCGGATCTTTACGCATCAATACGGCATCGAAAGCTTGCAACGGCGTCGCGATAAGATCGCCGGTCCGGTACCAATGGTCGTTGGCTTGGGGTGTTCCGGATAACGTTAACGCGCGTGAAAAACCGGTTACGATCGTATCGATCAATGCGATGTCGTGTTGGTAGATCACATTGATCAGATGCCCTCTGGCGATTGCCTCGCAGATCATTGCGTAGCTGGAGTCTTTCCCGGTTTTGATCGAATCCAGTTGATCAATGATGAACGCGAGTTTCATGCCGGCACGGGTGTGGCTTGCAGGGAATGCCTGTCCGGGTCGGTTTGTTCAAGTTCCAGTGCGGCGGCCAATAAGGCGAGACGAGCGACCACACCGTAGGCATAAAAGCGGTTCGGGATGATATTGGGTTGTGCGGCATCCGCTTCCAGACAGGAGGTTTCAAACGCCAGCGGCACAAAATGCATGCCGGGTGCATTCAAGTTTTCATCGATGCCACGCCCCGTATGCACCCGGTAAAAACCACCGACGACATAGCGGTCGATCATATAAACGACAGGCTCCGCGACCGCTTGGTTAATCGTTTCAAAGGTATACACGCCTTCTTGCACCAGTACATGCGATACTTGCATACCTTCTTTGACGACCGCCATCTTGTTACGTTGTTTGCGATTGAGGCTATAGATATCCTCGCCATTTTTAACCGTCATGATGCCCATGCCATACGTGCCGGAATCCGCTTTGACGATCACGAAGGGGTCTTCTTTGACTCCATAATGCTGGTATTTCTTCCGGGTGATTGACAAAATGCGATCAATTGCTGCAGCTACGCATTCAACACCTTGTTTTTCCATGAAATTAATTTCACCGCATGAGGTGAAACGCGGATTGATCAACCAGGGATCGATACCGATCAATTCGGAAAATTCCTGAGCGATCCGATCGTATGCGAGAAAATGATTGGATTTTTTGCGGGTTGACCAGCCGGCATGCAGCGGTGGAATAACGGTTTGTTGCAATCCTTGCAGGATATCGGGAATTCCGTTGGATAAATCATTGTTGAGTAGTACGGCGCAAGGATCGAAGTTTTGGGTGCTCAGCTTATTATCTTTGCGCACAACCGGTTCCAGGGTGATCGATTGACCATCTGGCAGATCGAAGGCTGTCGCTTTTGTCACTTCGGGCAGGAGCGTACCGATGCGTACATGAAGCCCGGCGCGTTGCATGATGTTTTGCAAGGTTGCGATATTTTGCAAATAAAAAATATTGCGGGTATGGTTTTCAGGAATCAGCAAGATGCTATGCGTCTCAGGGCAAATCTTTTCGATTGCGCTCATCATGGCTTGTACGCAAAGCGGAAAGAACTCCGGATTGAGATTGTTGAAACCGCCGGGAAACAAATTGGTGTCAACGGGTGCGAGCTTAAATCCGCTATTGCGCAAATCGACCGAGCAATAAAAAGGAATGGCATGTTCACGCCATTTCTTGCGCAACCAGTGCTCTATCGTTGGCATGGCGTTGATGATGCGATTTTCTAATTCCAGGATGGGTCCGCGCAGCGCTGTGGAAAGATGAGGTACCGGCATGGTAATCAAGATAATTATAAGACTTTCATTATAGCATCTTGTCTTGCATCGATTGTGGACGACCCGTTCCTGCAGTATCGTTACGGCTTTATCTTATCGGCAGCTTTTCAACCATGTTCGATCCATTGCAACCTGTTCTGATTTTGCTGGCTGTTGCCGTTTTGGCTGTCGTGGTATTTCGCTTGTTGCGCTTACCGCCTATGCTAGGTTACCTGCTGGCCGGCGTCATGATCGGTCCGCATGCTTTAGGATGGATCGCGGATAACGATGGGACCCGGCATTTGGCGGAATTTGGCGTGGTTTTTTTGATGTTCAGCATCGGTCTGGAATTCAGTCTGCCGAAGCTCATCGCGATGAAACGCATTGTGTTTGGTTTTGGCACAGCGCAAGTGACTGTGTCGATTGCGGTTGTGATTGCCATTGCGTGGGTATTCCATTTGGATTGGCGTGTTGGTTTGATATTCGGCGGTGCCTTGGCGATGTCGTCTACCGCGATTGTGAGCAAACTGCTATCGGAGCGGGCCGAGCTTAATTCATTGCATGGTAAGCAAGTAATCGGTGTATTGCTGCTACAGGATCTAGCGGTAATTCCACTGCTGATTATGGTGCCTGCTTTAGCGGTTCAGGCAAACGCGGAAACCGATGACTTCACCGCAATGTTAGCGATGGCGATGCTGAAAGTAATCGTTGTTTTAATGTTTGTTTTTTTTATTGGCCGGAAGTTAATGCGTCATTGGTTTCACTTGGTTGCCCGGCAGAAATCATCGGAACTGTTTGTGCTCAATGTATTGCTGATCACATTGGGGCTTGCATGGATCACTCAGATGGCGGGCTTGTCGCTTGCCTTGGGAGCATTTTTGGCTGGTATGCTGATTTCCGAAACCGAGTACCGCTATCAGGTGGACGATGATATCAAGCCTTTCCGGGATGTGCTATTGGGGTTGTTTTTCGTCACCATTGGCATGCTGCTGGATATGCAAGTGGTTTTGGAAAGTTTTGTTTGGGTGTTTGCCATTTTACTGGCATTGACGGTTTTAAAAATCGTAGTTATCGCCGGTCTGTCGCGCTTATTTGGAGCCAGTACCAGTGTCGCGCTCAGGACCGGACTCAATTTGGCGCAAGCAGGCGAATTTGGTTTTGTGTTATTGGCGCAGGCGAACGAATTTGCATTAATTGAAAATTCGGTATTGCAGCCGGTGTTGGCGGCAATGGTGATTTCGATGTTCCTGGCGCCATTTTTCATCGAATATAGCGATGCGCTGATCCAACGGTTTTATAGTTCCGACTGGATGCATCGCGCCATGCAGGTTACTTCGATTGCCGCACAAACCATGGCGGCGCAAAGTCATGTGATTATTTGCGGTTATGGACGCAGCGGTCAAAGCATTTCCCGGATTTTGGAGCAGGAAAGTATTCCTTTTATCGCATTGGATCTCGATCCGCATCGCATTCAGGAGGCAAGCCGTGCCGGTGAGTCGGTGGTGTATGGCGATGCGGCGCGGCGCGAAGTATTGATCGCGGCCGGATTGATGCGTGCAAAAGTGCTCGTGGTGAGTTATTCCAATACCGTGTCCGCGCTGAAAATACTGAAACATGTACAGGAATTGCGTCCGGATTTGGCGGTTGTGGTTAGAACGCAGGATGATGCCCATATTGATTTATTGAAAGAAGCGGGTGCAACCGAAGTCGTTGCCGAAATCATGGAAGGCAGTTTGATGCTGGCTTCGCACGCACTGATGTTTGTCGATGTGTCGACCGTGCGGATCTTGCGCCGTATACGGGAAATTCGTGAGCAACGCTACAATCTGTTGCGCGGATTTTATTATGGTTTGGGCGGGATGGAAGATGACAATGAAAAGAATTTTCCCCGGCTGTTAACGATTACGATACCGCCGGATGCCGCTGCCATCAACAAAACATTAAAGGACATCGATCTTACCAGTTTGTCCGTTGAAGTAACCGCAGTACGGAGGCGTAATATTCGTGGACCGTTGCCGACGGATGCAACGCGATTGGAAGCAGGGGACGTAATCGTGCTGAGAGGAACACAAGAAAATCTTGCGGCTGCGGAAATTAAATTATTACAAGGTTAGACAATATTTTAAATAGAAAAAATGAAATGAAAATTAAGAAATCCCTATTTCCATTGTGACTTTTTGTGAAAAGATTTCAGTCATTTACAGTATTTAAAAATGGACACTGCAGTGAAGAAAGTGTATATTCGCCGTTCCGCCCTTTGCTCTTTTTGAAGGGCAGGTGTTGGCGCAATCAGCGATTGCATCAACAAAATAGAATGGCGCATAAATTAAGCGCAAAGTTCATCATTTATGGAGGGAGATATGATTAAAGCTGTTCAAGCAATTGTTGGTTTAGGATTGCTTTGTTTTGCGGCATCGCAAGTAGCGGTAGCGCAAGACATTTCTAAATTGCCGCGGGTTAAACAAGAATTAGTGGCTCCGCCAAACGTTCCTGTACATGACCAAGTTTCCAAAGGTCCGAAAATTGTTGAAGTAACCATGGAAACCGTTGAAAAATTGATCGAAGTTGCTCCAGGCGCGAAAGTATGGGCACTGACCTTCAATGGTAGCGTTCCTGGTCCGCTAATCGTTGTTCACGAAGGCGACTATGTTGAATTGACATTAAAAAATCCAAAATCAAGCACATTGGCGCATAACGTAGACTTCCATGCTGCTACCGGTGCATTGGGCGGTGCAGGTTTAACTCTGGTTCAACCAGGTGAAGAAGTTGTATTGCGTTGGAAAGCAATTAAACCAGGCGTATTCGTTTATCACTGCGCTCCTGGTGGAACCATGATTCCGTTCCACGTTATTTCTGGTATGAACGGCGCGATCATGGTATTGCCAAAAGGCGGCCTGAAAGACGAAAAAGGCAAACCATACCGTTATGACCGTGCATACTATATCGGTGAACAAGATTTCTATTTGCCTAAAGACAGCAGCGGCAAATTCAAAGAATACGGTTCGCCAGCTGAAGGCATGGCTGATATGCTGGAAGTTGCTAAAGGACTTATCCCGACTCACGTAGTCTTCAATGGCGCGGTTGGTGCAATCACCGGCGATAACGCACTGAAAGCTAAAGTAGGTGAAAAAGTTCTGTTTATCCATTCTCAAGCTAATCGCCCATCTTATCCGCACTTGATCGGTGGACACGGTGATCTGTACTGGGTAGGCGGTTCATTCAGCGATGTACCTCTGACCAGCCAAGAAACCTGGTTTGTACCAGCAGGTTCCGCAGTTGCTGCAGCCTATGAATTCCATCAACCTGGTCTGCATGTATACCTCAGTCATAACCTGATTGAAGCGGTATTACTGGGTGCTGCCGCTCATATGAATGTTGAGGGCACATGGGATGATAGCATCATGACTCAAGTTAAAAAGCCAGCCAGCTTTGATGCAAAAGCCGCAATGGACCACTAATATTTGATTTAGTGTAACTTCAGTTATCATCGAAGGCCTCAACCAATCCAGGTTGAGGCCTTTTGTATTTTCAGGTGCTTATATTCAAATCCTATCATGTCGATTAAAACGCATATCCGCACGGTTCCGCATTATCCGCATCATGGTATCATGTTTCGTGATATTACGACTTTACTGAAAGATCCGGTCGGGTTGCGCACGACGATACAAGAAATTGCGCATCGCTATGACACGATCGCAATTGATAAAGTGGCTGGTATCGAATCGCGTGGTTTTATTATTGGTGCGCCGGTTGCGTATCAGCTAGGCAAGGGTTTTATACCGATTCGCAAGCAAAACAAGCTGCCTGCGGAAACGGTTGGACGAGATTATCAATTGGAATATGGCAGCGACCGGATCGAGATTCATGTCGATGCCATTCAACCGGGAGACCGGGTATTGCTGGTCGATGACTTGATTGCCACAGGCGGTACCGCGGAAGCGGCTGCCGGTCTGATTACGGATATGGGCGGTATAGTGGTTGAATGCTGTTTTGTGATTGACTTGCCGGATGTTGGCGGCCGGGTACGTCTGGAGAATCTTGGTCATACAGTATTCGCGTTATGCGAATTTTCCGGTGGTTAGTTACCCGAAGTGCACGCAACAAAAATTCACCCAAACTCAAGCTTGCCGCAAAGCAGTTAACAATTTTTCGTGAATGCCGCCGAACCCGCCATTACTCATAATTAAAATGTGATCGCCTGGTCGTGCAATGGCCGCGATGTTTTGAATGAGGAGATTCAGATCATCGATGCAATCCGCCTTTTTATTTAATGCGGCCATTGCGGTTGTCGCCCACTGCGAATCCCGCGTAAAGCAAAAAACATGATCGGCCGCTTGCAGGCTGGCAGCGAGTTGATCCTTCCAAATCCCCATTTTCATGGTATTTGAGCGCGGCTCCAAGACTGCAATAATTCTATCCTCATTGACATGTGCGCGCAGACCATCCAAAGTCGTTCGAATGGCAGTCGGATGATGTGCGAAATCATCATAAATCGTAATGTCATTCACCGTGCCGCGTATTTCCATGCGGCGTTTTACGCTTCTGAATTGCGCTAACGCTTCGAGTCCGATATTGACCGATACGCCCGCATGCCGGGCAGCGATCAGTGCTGCGAGCGCATTCATCCGGTTGTGTTCGCCCAATAAATCCCATTGCAGCAATCCTTGATAACCGGTATTTGAATAAACTTCGGTATTAGTTTTCAATGATCGCGTGTGCCAACCGGATTCAGTTCCAAAGTATTCAATCGGCGTCCAACATCCTTGCTCCAACACGTGCTTCAGATTACTGTCTGTTCCATTGACGGCAATCAAACCATTATTGGGAATAATCCGTACAAGATGATGGAATTGTCTTTTTATTGCTTCAAGATTCGGGAAAATATCGGCATGATCGAATTCAAGGTTATTCAAAACGACTGTTCTGGGATGATAGTGAACGAATTTTGAACGTTTATCAAAGAATGCCGTGTCGTATTCATCCGCTTCGATGACAAAGAAGGGGGAAGCTTCGGTAGCATTCGACCCAACCTGGGTTGAAGGTGGTGATAAGTTTCCAACGCATGCTGATATACCGAAATTTTCCGGTATGCCGCCGATGAGAAATCCGGGATTTAAACCGGCGTACTGCAATATCCAAGCCAGCATGGAGCTGGTCGTGGTTTTGCCATGTGTGCCGGCAACCGCGAGTACCCAGCGTTTTCTAAGAATATTGTCCGACAGCCATTGCGGACCCGAAACATACGGTAAGTTCCTGTTGAGAATTTCCTCCATTAAGGGATTGCCGCGCGAAATTACATTACCGATTACAAATAGGTCCGGTTGCATAGTAATTTGCTCGGGTGAATAGCCTGCAATCAACTGAATGCCCTGTGATTCAAGCTGCGTGCTCATGGGCGGATAAACATCCTGATCGCAGCCGGTAACGGTGTGTCCGGATTCGCGGGCAATGGCGGCGATGCCGCCCATGAAAGTGCCGCAGATCCCAAGAATATGAATATGCATGCTTGGATTTTTTGTAAGAATGATTACATCAAGTAAAAAATATGATTGTGAATGCCAATCGTTCGGAATTATAGTTTATCTATTGAGTGCCTAGAGGATGTTTGGGAATATTGTGGTGGTATAAACTGAATCATTCCGCCGGTATTGATCATATTTCTATTTTTTGTAATTCTTTCTTGAAAATATGCGATTAGCCGAACAATCTTATCGTGGACGATTTGCACCCTCGCCGACCGGACCTTTACATTTCGGTTCTTTGGTTGCGGCAATGGGGAGTTATCTCGATGCGAAGTTCCACAATGGTAAATGGCTGGTCAGGATTGAAGATGTTGATTGCCAGCGGGCGATGCCTGGAGCGGTAAGTGAAATTCTAACGGTGCTGGAAAGCTTTGGATTCGAATGGGATGAAGAAGTGGTTTATCAGAGTCGGCGTTCGGATGCGTATCGGTATGCATTGAGTGTTTTGGAACAACGTAATCGTATATATCCTTGTGCTTGTTCAAGAAAGGAAATTGCGGATTCCAGTATCCGAGGGTTAGGCGGTCTCATTTATCCGGGAACATGCCGGGATCATCCGCCTCGCGGAAAAGAGTCATATGCAATGCGAATTCGAGTAACCGATGAAATAATTTTGTTTCACGATCGAATCAAAGGTTCTTATTCGCAGAAACTGAGCAGTGATATCGGTGATTTCGTCTTGCGCCGGGCGGACGGCATCTTTTCTTATCAATTAGCTGTCGTGACGGATGATGCGCTGCAGAATATTACGCATGTCGTACGTGGCGCCGATCTTCTTGACTCAACGCCGCGCCAGATTTTCTTGCAGCGCCTGCTCGGTTTTCCGACGCCGCACTATCTGCATCTACCGGTTGTAACCAATGCATTCGGCGAAAAACTCAGTAAGCAAACAAACGCTGCGCCGATTCAAGTCGAAAACGCTTTGCCGCAACTGATTAAATCGCTGCAATTCTTGGGGCAACCAACACCGGTTGAAATGATGGAAGGTGATATCGCTTCTTTCTGGCAATGGGCTCAACAAAACTGGCGAGTGCATCGTGTTCCAAGTTCATGAAAATGACTGGCCGCGATGAATCGAAGCTATTCAAGCGCTATTTGTGCTAGTCTGTACACTGGATGGATAAGTGACCGAAGCTGTCTTTTTGGAAACATAGAAAGCCCGGCGATGCTGTAATGACAAGGGCTTGTATTTTTCTGTTTGGTTGAGGAAGGAAATATTGTGGTTTTTTTGCCGTTTAGTTTCACGCAACAAAAAAAAATAAAAGTAGTGATTGTAGGCGGTGGCTATGCCGGATTGGCGGCATTAACGAATCTCTTGCAGTTTGCTCCGGATACGGACATCACAATCATTGACCCGCGGTCGTATCATATCAAGATGACGCATTTGCACGAAACGTTCCGGTATCCCTTATCGGATCTGCTGGTTCCTTTTGAAACAATAGAAAAACGTTACGGTTGCCGGCATATTCAGGCATCTTTCCAGATTGATTCGGAAGCTTTACGGATCTGCCAGGATAATAAGCGATTGGTTGTCAATGATGAGATGGTCGATTTCGATTATTTGATCATTGCTTCCGGTTGTGAAAGTAAAGCCATTGATTCTGCCGGAGCTTCGAATATTTTGACGCTGAGCAATTTCACAACTGTCAGCGGTTCCGATTTGCTGCCAAATAGATTGAGTGACTACGATCAGCCGGTGCCATCGATTTCCGTTGTTGGCGGAGGCGCAACGGGCATACAATTTCTTTTTGAGATTCAGCAATTTCTTCTTCGTATTAATAAAAGAGCCAAATTATCTTTAATCCATTCAGGGAATCATGTGCTTGAGCAATTCCCGGCCGGTTTCGGCACCTATGTCGAATCGCGTATGGATGACATGGATATTGCCTTCTATCCAAATATTTATTATTGTGAACAGCAAGTGGATCAAGTTTTATTGATCGACAAAGAAACGAAAGCGCAAAAAATGCTGCCCTCCGATCTGGCTATTTTATTTTTGGGCAAGAAACAGCAACATACTCTCTCTGCCAATGCGTTTGGCCAGATTCTTGTTGATCAGAAACCCTTGCATAACATTTTTACAGCCGGGGATTGCTCGCATTATCAATCACTTGGATCGAATACACTGACGGCGCAATCAGCGGTTCGGAAAGGTAAACTGGTGGCGCGCAACATTCTAAGGCACGCCGGTATCCCAGGATTGCTTGAACCGTATCTTCACCATGAATTAGGATATGTTGTGAGTTTAGGAGCTTCGGATGCAGTGGGATGGCTGGTTGCGGAAAGCAATATGATCACCGGAATGCCAGCCTTAACCATTAAAGAGCTAGTAGAAGCGCAATATGACTTATTATTGGCAGGAATCGATACTTACGTAGTTTAGTGCATCCTGCGGGAGACAAATATGCTTGGTTTGTTCAAAGATAATCCGGTAATTGGCAAGGCCAGTACAATCATTCAGAGTCCGCCCGATAAGCTTTTTGATTTTATTGGGAATAATTTGCTCGTCAATTATCCCCGGTGGTCGCCGGAAGTTAAAGAGTTGGAGAAAATCACGGATGGTCCTATCAACTTAGGAACGATATGCCGGCAAGTGCGAATAGATCAAGGCAATCGCTCGGAATCGACATTTAAAGTCAAAGTGTTCGATAACGGATCGCGTATTTGTTTCGAAGGTGTTTCCAATCCTTACCGGTGCGATTATTTGATTGAGTCGATCAATCCGCTGGACAGCCGCATCACTTTTATTTTCGAATTGCTTCGTTTGGATTTGCACGTTAGGCCATTTGAAAAGTTGGTACGCATCGCGGTTCAAGATGGCACTGAAAGAACAGTCATAAATATTAAAAAATTAATCGAAGCAGATCAGGCCAGTTTAAATTAATCAGACATGATTGTGCCTTAGTAAGCGAATTGTTGGTTAACTTGGAGAAAAATCATGGATTTTATCGTTGAAAAAGACCCTGGACTCATTCCGCAAGTATTGTCCAAGATTCTTGATTCATGTGTAAATGGGGTAACTTTGGCGGATCCGGATCAAGATGACATGCCTTTGGTGTATGTCAACAAAGCCTTTGAACAAATCACCGGCTATACGCTGGAAGAAACGGTCGGAAAGAATTGCCGTTTTTTACAAGGTAATGAACACGATCAAGCAGGTGTTCAGCAACTGCGCGACGCGATAAAAAATAGAAAACCTGTTGAAGTGGTGTTACGCAATTATCGCAAAAACGGTGAATTATTCTATAACCATTTGTTGATCTCTCCGCTCTTCGATTCGCACGGCAATCTGCTTTATTTTCTCGGCGTGCAGTTCGATATCACACCGCGAATTCATGCGGAAGAAGAAATTAGGTCGCTTAAAGAACAGTTAGCTGCACTCAAGAAATAAGTTTCCAGGCGCATGCGCTCATTGTTCGTCAATGAACATGGTAATTCCGAAATGCCTCTGCATCTGATCCGAAGTTTTTCCGGATTTGTCCTTACTTTTTCATAAAAAAACCACTTCGGTGAGTTTCTTACGTATAGCATACCTTGCAGATATTAATTAAGAATAACGGAATGGATGATAGAAGGTGAGTATTGGACGGTTTTTAATTTTTTGGATAAGATGACATTCAATCTCGATGGCGGACATTATGCCTATCCTGTTTTAATATGCTTAGGGAGTTCTAATAATGGCAAAAATTTTGTGTGTTCTTTATCCTGATCCCGAAGGCGGTTATCCACCCTCATATGCCCGCGACGATATCCCGGTCATTACACATTATGCTAACGGCCAGACTGTTCCGAATCCGAAAGGACCGCTGGGTTTCAAGCCGGGAGAGTTGGTGGGCTGTGTTTCCGGTGAGCTCGGACTGCGTCCCTATCTTGAAAAAAATGGTCATGAGCTGATCGTCACCAGTGACAAAGATGCGCCTGATTCGGTTTTCGAGCAACATTTACCCGATGCTGAAATTGTGATCTCCCAACCCTTCTGGCCGGCCTATCTAACCAAGGAACGCATTGCCAAAGCAAAGAAGCTGAAACTGGCATTGACTGCCGGTATCGGTTCCGATCATGTCGATTTGGAAGCCGCGGCACAAGCGGGGGTTACGGTAGCCGAAGTCACGGGATCGAATAGTATCAGCGTGGCTGAACACGTGGTGATGATGGTGCTTTCGTTGGTGCGGAACTACCTGCCTTCACACGAAATAGCCGTTAAGGGCGGTTGGAATATCGCCGACTGTGTGCAGCGTAGCTACGATGTCGAAGGTATGCATTTCGGTGCCATCGCAGCAGGCCGGATTGGTCTGGCGGTGCTTCGCAGGCTCAAACCCTTCGGTCTGCACCTGCATTACACCGACCCGCATCGTCTGAGTCCTGACATCGAGAAAGAATTAGATCTGATGTTTCATCCGGATGTGGAATCGTTGATTAAGGTCGTCGATATCGTCAATCTGCAAATGCCGCTTTATCCTTCGACGGAGCATTTCTTTAATGATGCCATGTTCGCCAAAATGAAGCGTGGTGCATATCTGATTAACACCGCGCGCGGTAAATTGGTTGAGCGTGATGCAGTGGTGCGTGCGCTTAAATCCGGTCATCTGGGAGGATATGCGGGTGATGTATGGTTCCCGCAACCGGCGCCGGCCGATCATCCATGGCGGACAATGCCGTGGAATGGTATGACGCCGCATATATCTGGTACATCCCTCTCCGCGCAAACGCGCTATGCGGCAGGAACGTTGGAGATTCTGGAGAATTATTTCGAAGGTACGCCCATGCGTGAGGAGTACCTGATTGTTGACGGTGGCAAGCTGGCGGGAACAGGCGCTTCTTCCTATAAACTGACTTAGATTTTTTTATCGATCGGCGGATTGCCATCATCTGCATGCGATGCGATGTCTGGAGTTGCCGCATCCGGTGTTGATAGAATTTCTCTAAGGAAACTCTGAGTATCATTCGCGAGCCATCGCTTTAGCGCTATTTGCAGCGGCTTTTCTATTTATTGATCTATCGTTCGATATTGCTTACCAGCTTCATCCGTTCAGCTGACGTGAGCTATCTGGCTTTTTCTAACACTGCAGCAGCATAAACAACACCAAGGGAAAATGGTTTTTTCTTTGTTATGGATCTCATAGCGAACCGTCAATAGAAAGCGTAAAGCGATTGCTTGAATACAGGTTATTTGGTCGGATTTACCGGATTGTTGCGGAAGTATGCGGATTTATGGCGGAGGCGGTGAGATTCGAACTCACGGTAGAGTCACCCCTACGGCAGTTTTCAAGACTGCTGCCTTAAACCAGCTCGGCCACACCTCCTTGTTACATCAACTGCGCATCATACCTTTTAGCGCCGCTTTTGGCTAGTTGCATCAAGCGTAATTTTTTCTCTAAACGAAACAACTCGTAAGAAGATTCCAGAAAAAATCGCTGGATCCGTTGTATTACTGGCAATTAGCCTTTTACCGGTTATGCCGGTTCTTCAGATACAATTTCAATAAACCAGAGCGTATTCCAGAAGGGTAAATAACATGTGGTCGGATCCTGAGGTAGCACACCTTGAAGCGGTACGGATTAGCACCAATCAAGATATGGTGCAGCGTATGCGGCTGGGCGGTTTGTTTTATGTGCTGTGTTGCAGCGCCGCTCTCTTGACGTCTCCGGAACTAACGGTACAGCCCTATATTTTTATTTTTGACGTGCTTTTTATTGTATTGGCAATCTTTCGCCTGACTATTTACCGCTATGCATCCAAATTCAGAAATAATAGCGAAGCGACGCTCGAGTATTCGATTGCCGCAATTTATGTGGCAACAGCTCTGGTCTGGGGGGGCTTTCAGGTCTGGATTTTCTTTTCCGTTGAGGCAATTGACAATGGTGTCGCGCTGGCGATTATTGCCACAGTGGGATTTATCGCGGGCGGCATTGCGGCGACCGCGCCTCGTATTCGGCTGATGCTGGCTTTCGCTGTGTTGATTTATTTGCCGAGTCTTATCGGCTTAGTCATATTTATTCCCGATGAAGGCCGATGGGTATTAATGACGATCGGCTTGGCTTATTTTATTTTTCTGATTCACAATGGTAAGTTGCAGCACCGGAATTATTGGATAGCAAGGGAGCAGGCTGTTTTGTTGCAACAACAAGCTGTCGATTTGGAGCAGGCGCGCGTGCAAGCGGAGAATGCCAACAAAGCGAAATCGGCCTTTTTGGCGTCAATGAGCCATGAGATCAGAACACCGATGAACGGTGTTTTGGGAATGACTGAGATATTGGCGATGACTGCTTTAAATCCTGAACAGAGAAATTACTTGAATGTCATTCGCGATTCCGGGCGGACGCTGCTGCGCGTTATCGACGATATTCTGGATTTTGCAAAAATAGAAGCCCACAAGCTGACGATTGTTAATCGCACCTTTGATCTGAGTATTCTGATCAATGAAGTTGAATTGCTATTTCGCCAGAAAGCTAAGGAGACATCGTTAAATTTCATTGTGACTCGTGATGGTATTGATCAGAACCAGTTGACTGGCGATCCGGACCGGATTAAACAAATACTATTTAATTTGCTCGGAAACGCTTTTAAATTCACGCAGCAAGGCGAAGTTAAACTGTCGGTGCAATGTAAGCCGGTTTCCGGGCAGGATAGCGTGGAACTGGAATTAACGGTAACGGATACCGGAATCGGTATTTCCGCCGAGAATCAAACGCAGTTGTTCCAGGAATTCACGCAAGTGGGTGAATCCGCCCGGCATATCCAAGGAACCGGGTTGGGTTTGGCGATCACGCGTAATTTGCTGGTGTTGATGGGGGGTGATATTTTGTTGACCAGCGAAATCGGTAAGGGGTCTCAATTTTGTGCGCGAATTCCGTTGAAATACGCGACTATTGAAACAGCGGTAGCAAAGGAAAACGATCCGGCGGATATCGAGTCTCAGGCCACCAGCGAGCACCGTTTGCGGATATTGGTGGTGGAAGATAATCAGGTCAATCAGATGATCAGTAAAGCGATGCTGGAGCGGATGCAATGTGACGTGGTGATGGTTGATAACGGCGCTGAAGCAATTCGCGCCTATCAGGCACAGTCTTTCAATCTGATTCTGATGGATTGCAATATGCCGGTGATGGACGGGTTTGAAGCAACGCGGCAAATACGCGTACTGGAGCAACAACAAAACAAGGCGCCGATTCCTATTGTGGCGCTGACGGCACATGCCTACGAACATATCCGGAATGAATGTTTTGATGCAGGAATGAACGCGCATCTCAGCAAACCTTTTAGTTATGAACAATTGGAAAAATTACTGCAGCAATATGCTTCAGTTCATTCGCCGCCACCGGAAAAATTGCCATAGCGGCAATTAATCGCAACGGGAACGGTACATCAATGCGATAATCACTATCTTGCTTGTATATACGCTGCAGTAACGTGTAGCTTGCCTACTTTTTTCATTTCGTTAGAAGCTATGATTTGGAAACCTAATGTGACGGTTGCAACCGTCGTTGAACAAAACGGAAAATATTTACTGGTCGAGGAAGAACCGGAAGCCGGGCTCGGTTTGTTTTTCAATCAGCCGGCGGGACATTTGGATCCCGGCGAGTCGATTATTCAAGGAGCTATCCGGGAAACACTCGAGGAAACCGCGTATACCTTCGTACCCGAGTACTTATTGGGTATTTACCAATGGCATTCGCAGCGAGCCGGGGTTACTTATATCCGATTCGCATTCGGTGGCCGGGCGACGCATCACGATCCGCTGCGAGTGCTTGATACCGGTATTGTCCGTGCGGTTTGGTTGAGTTTTGATGAAATCATGAAGGAAAGCCATCGGCATCGCAGTCCGCTGGTCATGCAATGTATTCGCGATCACCAGGCCGGTAAGCGTTATCCATTGGAATTGCTGACACATTATGAATCCTAATTCGGCGAAGAAATACCGGGTTGTGGTGGGGATGTCCGGCGGTGTTGATTCTTCGGTTGCCGCTTATTTGCTGAGGCGGCAAGGCTACGATGTGGTCGGTTTGTTCATGAAGAACTGGGAAGATGACGATACCGACGACTATTGCTCGTCCCGCCAGGACTTCCTGGACGCAGTGTCGGTTGCGGATGTAATTGATATTCCTATCGAAGTTGTGAATTTTTCCGCGGAGTATAAAGAGCGGGTGTTTTCACATTTTCTCGCAGATTACCAGGCCGGGCGAACCCCGAACCCCGATGTGTTATGCAACGCGGAGATTAAATTCAAGGCTTTTCTGGATCATGCGAATAAACTTGGCGCCGATTACATTGCAACCGGGCATTATGCGCAGGTACGCAAAACCGACAAATCTTTTCAGTTGTTGAAGGGCGAAGATGGCAGCAAAGATCAAAGCTACTTCCTGTATCGCTTGAATCAAACGCAACTGGCGAATACGCTTTTTCCAATCGGGCATCTGTACAAACGCGAAGTGCGAATCATCGCGAAAGAGGCGAATCTGCCCAACTCTTCGAAGAAGGATAGTACCGGTATTTGTTTTATCGGCGAGCGTCCGTTTCGCGAATTCCTCAATCGTTATTTACCGCATGAACCTGGAGAAATCCAAACCCCCGATGGTCAAGTGATTGGCCGGCATCTCGGCTTGATGTATTACACCATCGGACAGCGGCAAGGATTGGGTATCGGCGGTACACGCGATGGTACCGATGAACCGTGGTTCGTGTCCGCCAAAGATATGACTCGAAATGTGCTAATTGTCGTCCAAGGTCATAATCATCCGGATTTGTTAAGATCATCGCTTATTGCAACGGATTTGACCTGGATAAGCGGGAAAGCACCCCATTGTAATTGGGTTTATGCGGGTAAGACCCGTTATCGCCAAGCGGATGCTCCATGCGCAATTAGCGCTTTGACGCAAAAGCACTGTCAAGTTGATTTTGCGCAAAACCAATGGGCTGTGACGCCCGGTCAATCGGTTGTGATTTACGAAAGTAGAGTGTGCTTGGGAGGCGGGATTATCGCCGATGAAAACGCTATTGGATTTTTTTGATATCAAGCATTTTCTCGGCTTGCGGCGCTCATCGACTGTTTTACGGGGTTTTTGCGAGTTATAGCTAATCGCGTAGTAGCTTTGCGATACTTCTTTTTTACAGTAATTTAAGTTCTTATATTATTATTGACTTAACTGCTGCTTCAATTCGATTCGCTATTATAAATAAGGAAATTTTTATGAAAACACGAATAATACTTATGATTCCAGCAATTATCGCAACATTAGGTGGTTGTGCAACAATGTCCGAGTCGCAACGCGGGACGGCTCAAGGATCCGCGATTGGTGCCGGTGCCGGTGCTGCGATTGGTGCGCTCATCGGTGGTGGAAAAGGTGCTGCAATCGGCGCAGGTTCGGGAGCGTTGCTAGGGGCAGGCGCAGGTTATTTATGGTCGAAAAAAATGGAAGAACAGAAACAGCAAATGGAAGCTGCTACAGCAGGTACTGGCGTACAAGTTTCACAAACTGAAGACAATCGGCTCAAACTGAACATTCCCAGTGATATCTCTTTTGATTCTGGCAAATCTGATATCAAACCGGGCTTTAAGCCGATTCTCGATAACTTCGCAACAAGCCTGACTAATAATGCGAACACAATCATCACAATTGTGGGCCATACAGATAATACTGGCAGCGATGCGATTAATAATCCCTTATCAGTTAATCGGGCTGCCAGTACACGCGACTATCTGGTTGGACGAGGTGTATCCATCAATCGTGTCCATATTGATGGTCGTGGTTCTCATGAACCAATTACATCAAATGACACGACGGAAGGAAGAGCGGAGAATCGCCGTGTGGAAATCTTTGTAACGGAACAACAGGCATCACCGGAAGCGTCTCCTGCGTCGCATAAACACTAAGATTTTAAGTCAAATGCCGCTGCCAAGGTCGTGGTGTTTGACTTATATAACAAACTATGTAACTCAAAGCCGGTTTTAATGGCACAATTCAGTTGTGCAAGTTAGACTTGCAGAATCAGGTTGTCTGAAACCTTCTCCGTTACCGTTACTGATTGATAATAATTCCGAAGTTGTTTATTTTTTTATTCCGGTTTTATTTCCTTCCTTGCAAATAAGTTTTAAATCTAAGAGGTTGTAAATTGGGTCGTAAATTTTTTTACTATCTGCCCTTGAAATTCTCAAGCACAATCCCTAATATCAGCACTCATGGTTAGAGAGTGCTAAAATAAGTATTATTAACGATTGATACCCTGATTATTTCGTAATTCCAAGAAAATTATGTGCTGTTACGTGACGGCATAGATTTTAAATCCATTATTTTTACAGGAGAAAACAGTATGAAAATTCGCCCTTTGCATGATCGTGTGGTTGTCAAGCGGTTGGAAGATGAACGTAAAACCGCCTCAGGTATTGTTATTCCCGATTCTGCGGCTGAGAAACCGGATCAAGGCGAGATATTGGCTGTCGGCAAAGGAAAAATCGGTGACGATGGTAAACTGTGTCCAATGGAAGTGAAAGTGGGCGATAAAGTATTATTTGGGAAATATGCCGGTCAGACAGTAAAAGTTCATGGCGAAGAGTTATTAGTCATGAGAGAAGAAGATATCATGGGCGTGATTGAAGGTTAATCGCGTCGGTTCGGCGACTCGCTAAAGATAATGTGTTGTTGAGAGATTAGGAGAGAAAAGTTATGTCAGCAAAAGAAGTGAAGTTTCATGATTCAGCGCGCCATAAAATGGTGGCAGGTGTCAATATTCTGGCCGATGCGGTTAAAGTAACATTGGGTCCTAAAGGTCGCAATGTGGTGTTGGAACGTTCTTATGGCGCTCCCACCATTACTAAAGATGGTGTTTCAGTTGCCAAAGAAATCGAATTGAAAGACAAATTCGAGAATATGGGTGCGCAAATGCTGAAAGAAGTTGCCAGCAAAACATCCGATGTGGCAGGTGATGGAACGACAACAGCGACGGTATTGGCGCAAGCGATTGTTAAAGAAGGCATGAAGTTTGTTGCCGCCGGTATGAATCCAATGGATCTGAAACGGGGAATTGATAAGGCCGTAGGGGCGGCGGTTGACGAATTGAAGAAACTGTCCAAACCATGTGCAACAGCGAAAGAAATTGCGCAGGTTGGCAGTATTTCAGCTAACTCCGATACCGAAATCGGTAAGATCATTGCCGATGCCATGGATAAAGTGGGCAAGGAAGGCGTAATCACGGTGGAAGACGGTTCCGGATTGCAGAACGAATTGGAAGTTGTGGAAGGCATGCAATTCGATCGCGGTTACTTGTCGCCTTATTTCGTTAGCAGCGCAGAAAAACAGATCGCGCTGTTAGATAATCCGTTCATCTTGTTGCACGATAAAAAGATTTCTAATATTCGCGACTTGTTGCCGGTGCTGGAGCAAGTTGCCAAAGCAGGAAAACCACTGTTGATCATCGCAGAGGATGTCGATGGCGAAGCATTGGCTACGCTGGTTGTTAATAATATACGTGGGATCCTCAAAACCTGCGCGGTGAAAGCTCCGGGATTTGGCGATCGTCGTAAAGCCATGCTCGAAGATATCGCGATTCTTACCGGTGGTACCGTAATCGCTGAAGAAGTCGGTTTAACTTTGGAAAAAGCGACTTTGAACGATTTGGGCCAAGCTAAGCGGGTTGAAGTGGGTAAAGAAAATACCACGATCATCGACGGTGCCGGCGATGCTGCCAATATTGAGGGCCGTGTCAAACAGATTCGTACTCAAATTGAAGAAGCAACCAGCGACTATGATAGAGAGAAACTGCAAGAACGCGTGGCTAAGCTTGCCGGAGGTGTTGCATTGATCAAAGTCGGCGCTGCAACCGAAGTTGAAATGAAAGAGAAAAAGGCTCGTGTTGAAGATGCATTGCATGCAACGCGCGCAGCAGTTGAGGAAGGCGTTATTCCAGGTGGTGGCGTCGCTTTATTGCGTACAATCTCGATTGTTAAGAAACTGAAAGGTGACAATCACGATCAAGACGCCGGTATTAAAATCGTGTTGCGTTCTCTGGAAGAGCCGCTGCGCCAAATCGTGACCAATTGCGGTGATGAGCCATCGGTTGTTGTTAATAAAGTAGCTGAGGGACAAGGCAATTTTGGTTACAATGCAGCTACCGGCGAATATGGTGATTTAGTTGCAATGGGTGTGCTTGATCCAACGAAAGTAACTCGCTCGGCATTGCAAAATGCGGCATCGGTTGCAAGTTTGATGTTGACGACTGATGCAATGATTGCCGAACTGCCTAAGGAAGAAGCTGCTCCTGGCGGTGGCATGGGCGGTATGGGTGGCATGGGCGGTATGGGCGGCATGGATATGTAACGAAGCAGTTCATAACTGAGTACCCAACTCTATGATATTAAACAGACCCCGATTATTTTGGGGTCTGTTTTTTTATAGATACTGCTTATTGATCGGAGGAATATCGATGATTTTTCGACTGTTATTTTTGATTGAAAAATAAATTAACGTGATAAATTCTAAATTATGGATGCATTGGAAAATTATTCTGCGCCTGAAGATCTGCTTAAGGATCGGGTGATTCTTGTTACAGGCGCGGGACAGGGGCTGGGTCGCGCGGCAGCATTAGCATATGCGCGCCACGGAGCGACAGTGATACTGCACGGTCGCAAGGTTAAGAAATTAGAGAGTGTTTACGATGAAATCGAAACAATCGGTAAAGCTCAGGCATTAATTTTTCCATTAGACTTCGAACGTGCGGAAGAAAAGGATTATGCCGTGTTAAGCCAGGCAATCGAACAGCAACTGGGGCGGCTTGATGGGATCCTGCATAATGCGGCTCTTCTATATAATTTGAGCCCGTTAGAGTATCAGACACCGGAGCAATGGCGAGTGATATTCCAAGTTAATTTAATCGCGCCTTTTGCAGTGACGAGGGCATGTTTTCCATTGCTTAAAGCATCACCCGACGCAAGTGTCATCATGACCTCAAGCACACAAGGTAATCAACCTGCAGCCTATTGGGGTGGTTTTGCAGTAGCTAAGGCTGGGATTGAAGCATTGACAAAGATTCAGGCAGATGAATGGGAAGCAATGCCTAACCTTCGCATCAATAGCATTGTGCCAGGCATCGTAAATTCACCTCAACGAATAAAAACACATCCGGGTGAACTCAAAAAAATCATGCGGCAACCCGATGACTTAATGAGAACTTACCTGTATTTGATGGGCTCCGATAGCAAGGGAATCAGCGGCAAAACTTTTTATTGTTAGCACACTACCTCTATTAAATGATCGGGCTGCGGTTGGCAGGATTAATAGGTATAATCGCTTAAAATATCGGAAAATGCGAAAGTGGCGGAATTGGTAGACGCACCAGATTTAGGTTCTGGCGCCGAGAGGTGTGGGGGTTCGAGTCCCCCCTTTCGCACCAAATGGGATAATTGCTGAGAGCTTGGCTTTTTAAATGAGTGGTTGTCAGTAAAGAATTGAATATTTCTAAAAATAGTTAATCAGTCAGGAATTTGAATGGGATCAAATGTAGAAAATCTTGGTGCGCTGGAACGCCGTTTTGATATCACGATTTCTCGAGAAGGTTTGCAGAATGAGATTGATGATCGATTGAAACGAATTGCAAAAACAACTAAGTTGCATGGCTTCCGGCCAGGAAAAGTTCCTTTGAAAATAGTCACGCAAATGTACGGAGCGCAAGTACAGCAAGATGCGTTAAATGATGCCGTGCATAAGGAGTTTAAAGAAGCGATCAAGGAGCATAATTTGCAGATCGCAGGTTATCCACGCTTTGAGGAAAAATCATCTGACGGTGATGCTACGCAATATACTGTTAGTGCTACATTTGAAATCTATCCTAAAGTTGTCCTGGGTGATTTAAGTCAACACAACATTGAGCGGCCTAAAGTTCAAGTGTCAGAGGGAGATATTGATAAAACTCTGGAGATGATTTGTAAACAGCGTACGATCTATCAGTTTGTTGACCGAGCGGCAAAATCGAGTGATCGGGTCAAGATAGATTATCATGGCACAATTGATGGAGAGGGCTTTGCTGGTGGAACGGGTAACGATGTTCAATTGGTTCTTGGGGATGGAAAGTTTCTTAAAGATTTCGAGAATTCATTGATTGGTATGAAACCAGGAAATAGTAAATCATTTGATGTCATTTTTCCGGAAGATTATCATGGTAAAGATATCGCAGGAAGAACCGTTACTTTCGAAGTGAAACTTATCTTGCTTGAGGAACCAGTAATACCTACAGTAGATGTTGAGCTTGCTAAATCATTGGGTATCGCCGATGGAGATCTGAAAAAGCTTCGTGAAGGGATACAAAAAGACCTTGAGCGAGAGGTTTCCAGAAGAATCAGAACAAAACTTAAAGAGCAAGTTATGCAAGTATTGCTGGATAGTACTCCACTGGAAGCGCCCAATGCTTTGGTTAATCAAGAGATTGAACGGTTAATGCAGGATGCGAAGAATGACCTTGAAGCACGTGGAATGAAATCCAAAGAGATCCCGCTAGCGGCTGATTTATTTAAAGGAAAAGCAGAGTACCGTATTAAGTTAGGTCTTATTTTGTCAGAGCTTGTTAAAGAACATGCGCTTAAAGCTACATCCGAACAAGTTCGCAGTATTATCGAGGATGTGGCGCAGAGTTATGAGAATCCGGAACAAGTAGTGAAATGGCATTATGCCTCTTCAGAGCGCTTGCAGGAAGCGGAAGCGCTTGCATTAGAAGAAAATGTTGTAAATTGGGCTTTGGAGAAAATAAAGCAAAGCGACAAATCAGTAACTTTTGATGAGCTCATGGGGATCTCCTGAAATGATTCAACTCAATAATGATGTGAGAAATATGGAACCAATGAATCTGGGATTAATTCCAATGGTCATTGAGACGAGCGGAAGGGGTGAACGGGCGTACGACATCTACTCACGATTACTAAAAGAAAGAGTTGTGTTTTTAGTGGGTCCAGTTACGGAAGCAAGTGCAAATTTGGTGGTTGCACAGTTATTATTCCTTGAATCTGAAAATTCAGAAAAAGATATTTATTTTTATATTAATTCTCCTGGAGGGATGGTGTCTGCTGGTATGGCGATATACGACACCATGCAGTATATAAAACCGGATGTTAGTACCTTGTGTATTGGGCAGGCTGCAAGTATGGGAGCATTGCTACTAACTGCCGGAGCGAAAGGAAAAAGACATTGCTTGCCGAACTCGCGCGTCATGATTCATCAGCCGCTGGGAGGTTTTCAAGGACAAGCATCGGACATAGAGATACATGCCCGAGAGATTTTATACCTTAAAGGTCGTTTAAACGAAATTTTAGCAAAACATACAGGACGCCCTGTTTCAGATATTGAAAAGGATACGGATCGTGATAACTTTATGAGTGCAATTGAATCAGTTAATTACGGTTTAGTTGATGCAGTATTGTCGCATAGAGATGAAAGTGCTTCTTAAGTAGTAGGATTTGCTTGTTTCAATTTTATTTAGGATACGGG
The DNA here is from genome assembly GCF_019635155.1 of Nitrosomonas sp. Lineage (GTDB taxonomy): Bacteria > Pseudomonadota > Gammaproteobacteria > Burkholderiales > Nitrosomonadaceae > Nitrosomonas. The sequence goes on from NZ_JAHBZY010000005.1 coordinate 43,713, forward strand.
TCGTTAAACTCGATTACGATGGGAAAAGAATATGCCAGACAAAACGAGTGGTGAAAAACTTCTTTATTGTTCTTTTTGCGGCAAGAGTCAGCATGAGGTGCGAAAGCTCATTGCAGGTCCTTCGGTATTTATTTGTGATGAATGTATTGATCTTTGTAATGACATTATTCGTGAAGAAATGCAGGGTGATGAAGCTACGAAATTAGTTAAATCTAATTTACCCGTACCACGTGAAATATGTCAGATACTCGATCAATATGTAATCGGACAAGAATCGGCGAAAAAGATACTTTCAGTTGCAGTCTATAATCATTATAAACGTCTGAGGAATGTCGTAAAATCGGATGAAGGTGATGATATCGAGCTATCCAAAAGTAATATATTACTGGTAGGGCCGACAGGGTCTGGCAAGACATTACTTGCGCAAACGCTGGCTCGATTGTTGGATGTGCCGTTTATCATGGCCGATGCAACTGCATTAACGGAAGCTGGTTATGTTGGTGAAGATGTCGAAAACATTATTCAAAAATTGTTGCAGAAATGTAATTATGATGCCGAGAAAGCACAGCGAGGTATTGTATACATTGACGAGATTGATAAAATTTCTCGTAAATCCGATAACCCTTCAATAACACGCGATGTTTCTGGTGAAGGTGTACAACAAGCGCTTCTGAAACTGATCGAGGGAACAGTTGCAATGGTTCCTCCGCAAGGTGGTCGGAAGCACCCTAATCAAGAATTTATTCAAGTCGACACCACAAACATTTTATTTATTTGCGGTGGCGCATTTGATGGATTGGATAAGGTGATCAGGGCACGCACTGAGAAAGGTGGAATCGGGTTTGGTGTTGAAGTAAAAAATACTACACGTAGTAATGTAAATAAAGTCTTGCAACAGGTTGAACCCGAAGATCTTGTGAAATTCGGATTGATACCTGAATTTGTTGGACGTTTACCTGTGGTTGCTACATTGGAAGAACTTAATGAGGCGGCGTTAATTCAGATTCTTACAGAGCCAAAGAATGCGCTTGTTAAGCAATATTGGAAGATGTTCAACATGGAAGGAGTTGATCTTGAATTTAGGGAACCAGCACTTAAAGCTATTGCAAAAAGCGCTTTGTCCCGCAAAACAGGTGCTCGTGGCCTTCGTTCTATTTTGGAGGAGATACTGCTGGATATCATGTACGATTTGCCATCGCTAGACAATGTCTCGAAAGTTGTAATTGATCACAACGCATCAAGTAATGATATTAAACCGATCTTAATCTATTCGGACCAACCCAAAGTAGCTAAGCGTTCTAAATGAAAGTCAGCTAGTGAAGTTGTGTAAAAGTTATATTAGGGTATTACTAAGCTTTTTCATAACGTCTTTTACAGAAATTGCGATAAAGGATAATTATTGCGTATTTACACGTCTAATTGCTCGATTATAACCGGTACTTATATGCTAGTGTATTTTGCGTATTCTATGTTTCTCAATAGCGCAAATTTTTCCAAACAGTTATAAATTTTATTAAGCCGATATGAATTCTTTATTAGAAAATTCCGAGCAGTTGATATTGCCGTTGCTTCCCTTGCGAGATGTGGTGGTTTTTCCACATATGGTCATTCCACTATTTGTCGGAAGACACAAGTCGATTAAGGCGCTTGAGTTGGCAATGGAATCAAATAAAAATATTCTTCTCGTTGCTCAGAAAGTCGCATCGAAGGATGATCCTGCTCCTGAAGATCTCTATGAAGTGTGTAGTATTGCCAGCTTACTGCAGATGCTCAAACTTCCCGATGGAACGGTCAAGGTTTTAGTTGAAGGCAATTATCGCGCACGTATTCATGAGTTGATTGATTCCGAGACTCATTATTCAGGAAGGGCTACACGAATCGAAGTTAATGTGGCTGATAATCCGGAAGCGGAAGCGATGCGGCGTGCTATCCTGACACAGTTCGATCAATATGTGAAACTTAACAAGAAGATACCTCCAGAAATCATTACATCAATGGGTGGTATTGACGATGCAGGACGTTTAGTCGATACAATTGCGGCTTACTTACCACTTAAGCTGGAACAGAAGCAGGAGGTTCTTGAAATATTTGATGTTTCGAAACGTCTTGAACATTTGTTAGGCTTGCTCGAAACAGAGCTTGATATTCTTCAAGTGGAAAAAAGAATACGTGGTAGGGTTAAGCGGCAAATGGAGAAAAGTCAGCGTGATTATTACCTGAATGAACAGGTAAAAGCCATTCAGAAGGAACTGGGTGAAGGCGAAGATGGCGCGGATATTGAAGAGATAGAGAAAAAAATAAAAGCCGCTCAGATGCCTAAAGAAGCACTCACTAAAGCGGAATCCGAGTTAAAAAAACTGCGGTTGATGTCGCCGATGTCTGCTGAAGCGACCGTTGTGCGTAACTATATTGATGCACTTGTTGCTTTGCCGTGGAAGAAGAAAAATAAAATCAATCAAGACCTAAAAGCAGCAGAAAATGCATTGGAAAAAGATCATTACGGCTTGGAGAAAGTTAAAGAACGAATTGTAGAATATCTGGCTGTTCAACAACGTGTAAGCAAAATGAAAGCCCCCATCCTTTGCTTAGTCGGCCCTCCAGGTGTTGGTAAAACATCACTGGGACAATCCATTGCACGTGCGACGAATCGGAAATTTGTACGCATGTCGCTTGGAGGGGTGCGCGATGAAGCGGAGATCCGCGGACATCGACGGACATACATTGGGTCCATGCCGGGAAAAATCTTGCAGAATATGAGCAAAGTGGGGATCAAAAATCCATTATTTCTGCTTGATGAGGTGGATAAAATGGGTATGGACTTCCGAGGTGATCCATCATCTGCATTGCTCGAAGTACTTGATCCTGAACAGAACAATACTTTCGTAGATCATTACATCGAAGTGGAATATGATTTATCAGACGTAATGTTCGTGGCAACTGCTAATACCTTAAATATTCCTCCCGCTCTTCTTGATCGCATGGAAGTGATCAAATTATCTGGCTATACGGAAGACGAAAAATTAAATATTGCCACTCGCTATCTGCTAACCAAGCAAATGCATAATCATGGACTTAAAGATAGTGAATTGACCGTTTCAGAGTCTGCATTAAGAGATATTGCTCGATATTACACGAGAGAAGCAGGTGTTCGGGCAATGGAGCGAGAAATTTCAAAAATCTGCCGAAAAGCTGTAAAAGCATTATTACTTAAGAAAGGGAAAGGCAAAGTAGCTGTGACATCAAAGAATCTTGATAAATTTCTGGGTGTGCGCCGCTTTACCTATGGCATTGCTGAAGAAAAAAATCAAATTGGGCAAGTTACTGGTTTGGCATGGACGGAAGTCGGGGGCGAATTATTAACTATCGAGGCAGTGGTGCTGCCTGGTAAAGGGAAGACCATCACAACAGGTAAGTTGGGTGAAGTGATGCAGGAATCCATACAAGCGGCATTATCAGTGGTTCGAAGTCGTGCCCATATATTTGGATTGCCGGAAGATTTTTATCAAAAGAACGATATTCATATACATCTACCGGAAGGCGCAACGCCGAAAGACGGTCCAAGCGCAGGAATTGGGATTTGTGTTGCAATGGTATCGGTCCTGACAAATATAGCTGTGCGGGCAGATGTGGCTATGACCGGGGAAATCACTCTAAGAGGTGAGGTGCTTCCAATCGGGGGGCTGAAAGAGAAATTACTTGCAGCCCATCGTGGAGGTATCAAAGTTGTTATTATTCCTGAGCAAAATGAAAAGGATTTGGCTGACATACCAGCAAACGTAAAAAATCAATTAACGATCCACCCTGTTAAATGGATCGATCAAGTACTTGATTTGGCATTGGAACACAAACCGGAGCTGCTCCCGGCATCTATTTCCCAACCGTCATTGCCATCCGGCCCTGAAGAGCAGATTATCGAAACTGTTATAAAGCACTGAGTGAGAATGTCAACAGGATGAAATCTTGTTGACATTCTTCTAAGTCAATTTGAACTCGGCAAATAACGGGATATGGTCAGACATGCGGCGCCATGGCTGACCATGCAAGAAATTGCAATTGATAACATCGAGACCACGGAAATAAATACGATCCATTGATAATACTGGAAGCCAAGAGGGAAATGTGCGGGCATAAGTGCCATTGGTAGTTTTGAAAACCTCTTTTACGCCCAAATCACGATACAGATAGTGCTCCGCCCGACCGCGCCAGTCGTTAAAATCTCCCGCAATTATTAATGGTTCATCAGATGGTACATGCGAATTGATACGTCTTGCCAATGTGGAGAGTTGATGTTCTCTTTCCAGTCCAAATAAACCGAGGTGTACACAAATGATATGAACTTTCAGGTTGGTGCCGGGGATTTGAATTGTTCCATGCAGCAAACTCCGGCTGGCCGATCGTAATAGTGATACATTGATATTATCCCATTCGATAAACGGATATTTACTTAGAATGGCATTTCCATGATGCCCTGATTTATAAATGGCATTCTTACCATAAGCGAAGTGCTGCCAAACTTGATCTGCTAGAAATTCGAATTGCCGGTTATTTGGCCAATCGTCAAAACGGTTGTCGGAGATATTGCGTTCACCATGAACTTCTTGCAAGAAAACTATATCGGCATTGATATGCCGCAGGGAACTCTTAATTTCATGAAGAATAAAGCGAAGATTACTCGCACTGAATCCTTTATGAATATTATAGGTGAGCACTTTCAGAGATAAGCCGGTCATACGGTTCCTGAGTCATTAATTCTCAAACGGATCAAAAGACCGAGCGAAAAAAAGCATATTTCTCAAAATGGATTATTGATATTGCCGATCGAATTTTTACAATTGCTGTTTTTAATTATAACCGCAAATGGTGCGCCAGTATTGGTACGGTTGCTACTGAAGGATCATTTAGACCTTGCAATAGATTTTGGTGCAAAATTTGTAGACGGCAATCGTATTTTTGGGTCTTCAAAAACCTGGCGAGGAATTATAGCTGCATTACTGGCAACATCGATTGCGGCTTTTCTGCTAGAGCATTCTCTTGAGACGGGTTTTCAAATTGCAGTATTCGCAATATTCGGCGATTTGCTATCGAGTTTCATAAAACGCCGTTTGGGAATGAAATCAAGCAGCAAGGCATTCCTGCTTGATCAAGTGCCGGAATCGTTACTCCCGGCTGTAATGATGAAGCATAGTTTTGCTCTTGCGCCAGTAGACATACTATTTCTTGTTTTTATTTTTGTTGTCATTGATCTTGTAATGACATACATTCTTTATCACTGGAGGATTTTAAAGAATAAATCTTAACTTTCAGGGAAGAGTCATGAATCATACAAAGAATCAGATAATTAATATTCCTAATCTGGTAAGCTTGATTCGCATTTTGACAATACCGTTTTTATTTTACTTTGCGCTTACTCATCAACCTCGTTGGTTTATAGGTGTATTGTTATTCGCAGTATTTACAGATGTACTGGATGGTTTTTTGGCCAGATTGCTTAATCAAATAACTGCGGTGGGTTCACGTCTCGATAGCTGGGGAGATTTCTTTATCTATACCACCATGGCGATTTGTGCCTGGATTTTATGGCCGGAAATTGTTGTCCGGGAAAAATTTTATTGGTCGATCATCGTATTGAGTTTCACGCTGCCAGTGGTTGTCAGTTTCGTCAAGTTCCGCACAATCAGCAGTTATCATACGTGGAGTGTAAAGCTGGCGGTGGCGATATCCGTAGTAAGCTATGTTTTGCTTTTTACGGAACTATTGGATTGGCCGATTAGAGTGGCTGCTATTTTTTGCTTATATGCTGCAATCGAAGAGATTGCTATCACCTTGCTGATTCAGCATGAACTGGTTGATGTTAGAACTGTTTGGCAAGCACTACGTTATAAAAAGAATAACCGGTAGGTATCGTATTAAACTCTGAGGCTGGCTCGAAGCAAGCTTTGTCGACTGATTATTTTTCTAGTGTGATTTTGTTTATGATAAAAAAAGTTCAGGCTAACGAAGTTCGATTAGGAATGTATATCCATGAATTGCGTGGAAATTGGCTGGAGCATCCCTTCTGGAGAAAATCATTTAAGCTGGAACAACAGAAGGATTTGGATAAATTGCTCGGTTGCAGTTTCGACGAGATATGGATTGATACCGCTAAGGGATTGGATGTCAAAAGTCTCGAACGCAATCCGGAGCCCACTAAATCCATCGCAGAGCCTGCGAAGCCGGTCAAAAAACTTCAGGCGCCGGTTTCGATTGAGGAAGAAATGCATGAAGCAAAAAAAATCCATAGTAAAGCGAAAGAAGCGGTCACCAGCATGTTTACCGATGTTCGCATGGGTAAAGCGCTGGAGATCGAGGAAGCAACTGTATTGGTGGATGAAATTAATCAATCCATGGAACGCAATCCGAATGCTTTGTTAAGCTTGGCACGGTTGAAAACTGCTAACGAATATACGTATTTGCATTCTGTGGCGGTCTGTATGTTGATGGTCGCGCTTGGAAGACAAATGGGATTGCAAGGTGAGCAACTCAGGCAAGCGGGTGTTGCCGGATTGCTGCATGATGTCGGGAAAATGGTGATTCCTAGCGAAGTATTGGACAAGCCGGGAAAATTAACCGATGAAGAATTTGCGATTATGAAAAGTCATCCTCGGCGTGGTTGGGAAATTCTCAAGTCATGCTATCAGGTGAAGGAGTCGGCACTGGATGTATGTTTACACCATCATGAACGAGTGGATGGGAAAGGTTACCCGGATAAGTTGTCTGGTGACGCGTTAACGTTGTTTGCCCGCATGGGGGCGGTTTGTGACGTCTATGATGCCATCAGCTCGGAACGTTGTTACAAAAAAGCTTGGTCACCCGCGGAATCTATCCATAAGATGGCTTCATGGAAAGACGGGCATTTCGACGAGACCGTGTTTCATGCTTTTGTAAAAACTATCGGAATTTATCCGAATGGTACACTCGTCAAATTAAAATCTGGGCGCTTGGGTGTGATTATCGAACAATCGAAAAAAAATCTGACAACACCGATTATCAAGATATTTTTTTCCACGCGCGCTAACGCTCATATACCTATTGAAATTATGGATTTATCAAAAGGATCGGATAGCGTTGTCAATGTTGAGGATCCACTCAAATGGCAATTCGATATCAATAAATTGCAGGGAATATAGCTGGTGCAATGAAAATTGCCAGCGATATTTGTAAACGTCTAATGAAAATACCCCGCAATCGCGGGGTATTTTTTTAAGAGCGAGCAACTGGCAGCAGCTAACAAAGCCGCTACGGTGCTTAGCTTAGTAAAACTCAGCCTTCAACCTTACGACGGTGTGCAAATGCACCGACAACACCTAATCCGGCTAATAGCAGCGCGTAGGTTTCAGGTTCTGGAACTAATGATACATTGATACTATCGATCGAGTAATCTCCAAAGGCACCGGAACTATTCATCCCCGTGATCGTTACAGACACCAAGTTCGTCCAGCCGATGGCTTCCGATTGAAAGTCGTTGACTCCACCCACGCCATCGCGTATCCCGTCTAAATGAATGGTGGTGCTGAGTACCCCACCTCCAAACTGATTGCCGGTTAGGATCACGTCAGAGAAGTCGTTTAACGATTCGCTAGGTAACCATAGCTCACCCACTTCGAGTCCGATCAGGTTGAACAAGCTGCCACCCGCGTGCGACATTGTGACTGATCTGCCTAGACCCAATGCTGCTTCGGCTGAGAGATAATTTGAACCGCTTGATACTACTCTCGAGTCAGGGGTATCGATGATATGGAAATGATCGCCAACAAAATTAAAACCATCCGAAGTGACGGCAGTAGAAATGCCATTACCGGTAGGCGCGAGATCGTCAAAGGTGATGGTGGCGGCTTGAGTTATTCCGGACAGGGCGAGAACGGCTGTACCGAAGATGGTTGCGTATGTAATATTTTTCATTTGAATATATCTCCCATTAAATTGTGATAAGACTAAGGATACTAAGCCGAATGTTGATTTTTACGGCGTCGAACGATTGTGCCAATGGCGAATAAGCCTGTTAGCAGCATCAGATAAGTTTCAGGTTCGGGCACAGCGGTAATGCTTGCAATCCAGTCTGCATTTGGCAGTAAATAGGTATCGCCGCCGAGTTCACCGAAAGAGGAATTCAAATCATTGTCAATGTCTCCGAAGCCCAAGCCAAACGTGGCGCCGAACGAATGCACGCCCACCAGTTTGAATTCACCGCCTTCGATAATAAAGCTGGGGCCGCCGGAGTCGCCGGAAGCAATCATTGCTTCATTGGGAAACGGCAAGCCAACGTCACAAGTTCCGGATATGATGCACAACACATCATGTGCTGCGGTACCATCATCGAAGTCATACGCCAAACTGCCGCCGCTCCAAGCGGCGTCATAGACATTATAGCCGTAATGCAACGTGCCAAAAGTACCAGGGATGGCGCCAGTTAAACCGTCTCCGATCAGTCCGTAACCGGCATGCAACACCGGTTGGAAAAGCGGGTTATCGGTTGCGAGTCCGAAACCGGGAATAGAATCAACAGGCGTATCCAGCTTGAGAATCGCGATGTCGTTATTGTCCCCTAGCGAATGTCCATTCCAGGTGGGAAAAACAAAAGCCTCGGAAGAAGTGGTGGTTACCGCGCCGCCCTTGAAAGAAACGGTGGCGGAATTGAGCACATTGTTACCGTTCTCGTCGGTGACACAGTGGGCCGCGGTCATCAGAAAAGCGCCACCGCCCAGCAACGAACCACTGCAGCCAAAATCACCGTCGCTGCGGCTTAACAACAGCTTCGCCACGCCATCAAACGGCGAGCCCAGCGGCGCGATCCAATTATCAGGATCATCGCTGGCAACCATCAATGGTGCATATTCCTTAGCGCCTTCAAGTTCAAGCACCGGTAAAGTCGTTGCCTGAGCCGATACCGATATCCCTACGGTAGCGGAAAATAAAATAACCAAGTGATGTAACTTATTATTCATAATTTTTATTCCTACAGGTATACATTTATTCAGGTAAAAAATCTGTTTATTAAAAAGAGCTATACTTAAAAAAATGATAATCGTAACAAGTGGATCGGATTGTTGTCGCTATATAATGGTTTTAGTTTAATCTATCGTATCATTGCGCTAGCGTTCATAATTAATCCGATACATGAATTGTTTTTTTGTTATCTAAGTAATTGATTTATCAATTAGCTCAATTCAATAGATGGCATTATAACGAATTTCTGAGAAATGAAAATGCATCATTGCGCAATGAAAGAGTCAGTTAAAAAATAACCGATATTTGGACTGCAGCCATTGATCCATTGTCGGCAATCCAAAAAATATAAATTCATGAATGATCATGACAGCCAAAATAACCCCAAATAATCCGATTCAAGATTTACTTAATTTCATCGATCGCAGCCCGAGTCCCTGGCATGCTGTCGCTGCGGTTGAGGCAACCGTACAAGCCTTTCAATTTGTCAAACTCGATGAAACCTTTAAATGGCAGTTGCAAGCAGGCGGGCGCTATTATGTGAAGCGCGATGATTCGTCGATCGTATTGTTTGTGCTGGGCAATCAAGCACCGGCTGAGGCGGGTTTTAAAATTGTCGGCGCGCATACCGATTCGCCGGGGTTTCGCATCCGGCCGCATGCAGCTACCGTGAGCAATGGCTTTGCCCGGCTCGGTGTCGAAATTTACGGCGGACCGATCCTGGCGACATTCACCGACCGTGATTTAAGTCTTGCGGGCCGCATCAGTTATCTCGATGAGCACGACAAGCTATCGTACCGGATGGTGCGTTTTGATCAATCGTTATTGCGCTTGCCGAATCTGGCGATTCATATGAACCGCGGCGTCAATGAGGATGGCTTAAAGCTTCATAAGCAAAATGAATTGCCACTGCTACTCGCGCAGCTAACCGGCGAACAATTACCGCAACCGTATTTTCTGGCATTGCTGGAGCAAGCCAGTGGTATCGCCGCCGCGCGAATCCTGTCGTGGGATCTGGCGGTTTACGATACCCAGAAAGGTGCGGTATGGGGCGCTAACCGGGAGTTCTATGCCGACAGCCAGATCGACAATCTGGCGTCGTGTCACGCCGGGTTGCAAGCGTTGCTTAGCGATGCCGTGATGAGTGATGCACAGAGTACGCTGGTATGCGCGTTTTTCGATCACGAAGAAGTCGGCAGCGAGAGCCATGTCGGCGCCGCCGGCAGTTTCCTTGCCGATACTTTGCAGCGAATTTGCATCGCCACCGCGATGGATCGCGAAGATACCGTGCGCGCCTTGGCGAATAGTTTTTTGATCAGCGCCGATATGGCACACGCTTTTCATCCGAATTTTCCCGCCTCATACGATGCCGATCACCGCGTGTTTGTCAATCAGGGACCAGTGATTAAATCCAATGCCAACCGGCGTTACAGCACCGAAAGCGTATCCGCCGCGCAATTCATCCGTTGGTGCGAAGATGCGGAAGTGCCTTATCAGCGCTACTCGCACCGCAGCGATCTGCCGTGCGGCAGCACCATCGGACCGATTGCTTCAGCGAAACTCGGCATCCGCAGCGTCGACGTCGGTTGTCCGATGTGGGCGATGCACAGTGTGCGCGAGAGTGCCGGAGTGAGCGATCATGATTTCATGATCCGCGTGCTGAAGCGATTTTTCAGCGACTGAATCCGGTGAATTTTTATTTCAACAATGAATGAATATCGACCGGTTCCCATTGCCTGTCAGCATTCATTCGAATAGCGCCGGCTGCTTCGCGTAACAGCAGCGGATAAATTTTATGGCGGACGTCGGACGGGATGTTCTCGGTGTCTGATGAATGCGGGTCGAAATGCAGTTTTTCGATATGACTGTGATAGTGACCGCTAACCGGGAAACCGTACTTGCTTAAATGATGAAACGTATGTTCCAGCTCTTCGTCACCGGCTAGAACCAGCTTATGGATATTCGCCTTCAACCAGTTGACATTGTGTTGGTCATAACCGATCTTGGAATAATCGAGATGATTGGCAAGGCAGAATGACAGAATACGCATGCATTTCTGGCAGGTGCCGCATGGCATGATTCTGTCGCTACCTTTGTGCGCATGGTGGCACGATACCTGCAATTCGAATAGCTCCGGATAATGCTTGGCCAGTGTTTTTTGCACTTGATAACCGGTAATTGAACGGATTGGCGCCCACTGCCGGATACCATAACCGGCATCGCCAAACCAGCGGGTCATGTAGCGGTCGTATTCCTGGCTTTGATCGTAAATCCCCGGAAAGAAATCGACATCGTTGATGCGGTTGCGGCCGTCGAGTATCTTGGTCGGTTCGATATATTCGTTGCCGACGCAGACATTACCGATTTTTTCCTGCTCCATCAACGGCAACGACGAGAAAATGAAATAAGCGAAGCTGAAGAAATGCAGCGGATCGGTGATCGACTTGATGCCGCGGATATTGGTTTCGACCAGCGGTGAATGCCTCACCATGAATGCCCACAGCCGGTCGGCATTGGTCCAGATGCGGCGGGTGCGGATATCGTTCTGCTTGAACGAACGATAAGCGGTTATCGCGGTGCGCCAATGCCCGCCGGATTCGTTGATATATACCGGATAGACATCCATCCCGGCTTCCTTGAGCAAACCGTAGCACAGCAAGCTCTCTTTGCCACCGGACGATAGCACCACTATCTTGTTCGGATCGGTCTCGAAACCGGTCAAGTCGTGCCCGCTGCCGGCAATCAGTCGGGCTTTGCACGAGGCATTGGCTAACGTGACATCCGATTCCGATGCGGCGTATTCCGGTTTGATAAACACCGGGTCTTGATAAAAACGGCTGACAAAAATTTCGATGCTCGTTTTCTTTAACATATCCTCAAAAAAGCGGATTTCCTGCGGTCCGAGATCGAACTCAAACACGATTTCCCGGGTATAAAGCCCATAATTGACCGCCGTAAGACCGCACGTCAGATTGGCGAAGTGCTGCGCATTGTCACTTTCGATGCTGTCTTCGTACTTGTTGCGTAATTCGCAAGCGCTACGCTCGCCGTCTTTCTCCAGGATATAGTGGGTATGGAAGCCATATTTTGTAACAGTGGGTTTCTCGACGATGATTTTATCGAAGCAAATCAGATCGTTCATGATTGTCAGTCCTATGAGCGGTTAAAGTGTTCGCAGTGCCTGTTGGGATTTGTTACTAAACGGCGGCTTGTGGCAGTCGATAGTTTGCATAAAACACCGGATAGGTGATTTTGGTTGACACGAAGCGGCGCAAATGCCGGGCGTAATGCCAAGCATATGAAAAGAATGATCCGGAATGACTTGGTATCGGCGTCGATCGGAAATTCGTCAGCGTTGCCGCTGATAATGTCCGACCAATTCCGTCTGCGCCAGGATATGGCCGTGCATTGCTTGTTCGAGTTTTGCTTTGGTAGGCTGGTGCAGATCCGGCAGCATTGTATCTAAAGCGTAGAGTTTGTGAAAATAGCGGTGCGTGCCAATGGGCGGACACGGGCCGCCGTAGCCGGTCTTTTTCCAATCGTTGAGTCCTTGCAGAGTACCGGTTGGAAGATCTTTTTCCTGGATGCCTTCCGCTAGACCGCTCGCGCTGGGAGGAATATTGTAAAGTATCCAATGGACCCAGGTCATTTTCGGCGCGGCAGGATCGGGCGCATCCGGATCATCGACGATCAGCACCAGACTCTGCGTACCTTCCGGTAATCCGTTCCACGACAACGCTGGTGAGCGATCCGCGCCGTCGCAGGTGTAGCGCGACGGGATCGCGGCATTATGCGAAAATGAAGCTGAAATGAGAGTAAACATGGCTATCATCAAAGCAGACATAATTCCTCCTTTGGAAATACCGATCAATTGCTACGCAAGTAAGGTAACAAATTCAATTATCACATCAAATGACAATGGAGGTAACCGATGCGGGCGATATTTTTTGATTTCGGTTCAATCACTCGCGGTGACATGGATTGTAACGCACTGGAGCGGACGATTTCGCCGTGGCAGTATCATCACGATTCCACCGAAACGGAGGTACTGGAACGGATTTGCGAAGCCGAAGTAGTGGTTAGCAACAAAGTGTTTATCGGGCGTGAAGCCATTGCAAACGCTAAACAGTTGAAGCTGATTTGCGTGGCGGCGACCGGGTATAACAATGTCGATCTGGCCGCGGCAGCAGAATACAACGTACCGGTGTGCAACGTGCGCGGTTATGCTACACCGTCGGTGGTGCAGCATGTGTTGATGCTGATGCTGAACATGGCGCGGCATTTTTCCGACTATCAGGCATTGGTCAAACGCGGTGGCTGGCAGCAAAGCCGGTTTTTTTGTCCGCTCGATTATCCGATCATGGAATTATCCGGGAAAACGCTCGGCATCATCGGTTATGGTGAGCTTGGGCATGCGGTAGCGCAGGTTGCGCAGGCATTCGGCATGCAAGTGCTGATCGCCGAGCACAAAGGCAAGCTTTCGCGTCCGGGCAGAATCGCGTTTGATGAGGTATTGCAGCAGGCGGATTTTATAAGCTTGCATTGTCCGTTGTCGCCGGACACGCATCATCTGATCAGCCGCCGCGAGTTCGAATTGATGAAACCATCGGCGTATCTGATTAACACCGCGCGCGGCGGGCTGGTGAATGAAGCCGATTTGCTGGCATTCTTAGCCAGCGGCCGCATTGCCGGTGCCGCGACCGATGTTGTCCAGGGCGAACCGCCGAGTTATGACCAACCGCTGTTGCGGCACCAACCACCCAATTTGATCATCACGCCGCATATCGCTTGGGCCAGCCGCGAGTCGCGCCAGCGTTTACTCGATCAACTGGCTGGTAACATCGGTAATTTCTTTCAGAACAAACCGTTCAATCAAGTTAGCGATGCGCTTTAGCAATAGCGTTGCGTGATTAACCAAGGAGTCAACCAATGCAGTCATGGATTTTTCTGGCCGTCGCCATCGTCAGCGAGGTGATCGCGACATCGTTTCTCAAAGCGACTGAAGGTTTCACCCGGTTCTGGCCATCATTGATCGTCGTGGCCGGTTATCTGCTGGCGTTTTATTTATTGTCGCTGACGTTGAAAACAATTCCGGTCGGAGTGGCTTATGCGATTTGGTCCGGTGTTGGCATTGTACTGATCGCGCTGAGCGGCTGGCTTTTTCTCGAGCAATCGCTGGATACGCCCGCGATCATCGGTTTGATGATGATCGTGGCGGGTGTGGCAGTGATCAATGTGTTTTCCCGCACAGTACCGCATTAACAAAGTGTTCAGGCAATCCGCAGATCGGCAAGAAACCGGTCGAGAATTTCTTTGGTCACATGCGGCATGATCACGACATGTGCGCAGGGTGTCAGCTTTCCATCGAGACTGAGCCGCATCGTGGCGAGTGAATAGCGATCGATTACCGTTTTGTCCGGCGCGATGAAATAAACAATGTTTGAGTGGTCGTTGATGCGTACAGGGCGCAAGTGGCTGTAGTGATTGTTCATCTCTTTCAGCAAGTAGGCGGTGTTATCCAGTATGTCTTTAGCGTCCGCGGCTTGCTGTGCCAACGCTTTTTCCGAGCTGAAAAAATAAAATTCAGCCGGTTTGACAGCATCGCGCGAACAGGTGATCGTGCCGGGTACTTGCTGGATATATTCCGGGTCGTGGATTTTGCTGAATGGCGTCAGGAACGATGTAAAGTTTTTCCGCGTAGTAATGAATAGTCCTGCAGGGGATGGAAAACCAAAGAATTTATGACACGAAACAGCGATAGAGTCGTAACGCTCCGATGTGTTGCCAGTCAGCGGATTCACTGTTTGCTGCATGAGCTCGGCGGCAAACGGCGTGTGCGGCAAGAAACCGCCAAAAAGTGCGGCATCGAGATGCAGATATGCATTGCGGTTTTTTAACCTTTCCTGGATTGTGTCGATTGGGTCGATCGCACCTTTGAAGGTGGTGCCGATGGTGGCGACCACCAACGCGGGGCGGTCGCGATGGATGTTCAATTGCCGCTCCAGATCATCGGTATCCATAGCACCGTCCGGCTTGGTATCGACGATCACTGATTCGAGTTGCAAGACATCGCGCAAAATTTGTATCGAATAATGCGCTTCCTTGGTGAAATAAATTTTTGGCGGCACACCGGTGCGGCTATGCAGAATCGTTCGTCCCATATACAGTCCGTGCATGTTGCTATCGGTACCGCTGTTGCTGAGAAAACCCCACGTGTTGCCGTCGGGAAAGCCGTAGAGTGCGCCGAAACGATCGATCAATTCGCGCTCGAACGAATGGCTGTTAAAAGGGATATGGCTGTGCTCGTAGGGATTGCCGACATTATTAAAGGCGAATTGGTTAAATCCCGCGGTGGCGAGTTCGTTGCGCCAAGCGAAGAATTCTTTCGGTAGCGTATTCATATTGATCGGGTAACCGAGGAAATGCTCTTTTTGGCGAGCAAGACTCTGGATGGTTTCCATCTTGGCAGATACTTTCTGCGGCGGCTGATTTATTTGCGCAGAAGTCGCTAATGCGTATGGTGAGCATACGGCTGCTAAGGCCGTTGCACCTGTCATGCTCAGAAAATGGCGCCGGTTGATAGTCATGATAATGGCCTCCTGAACAAATAAGCGTTAGATATTACGCGGTTCGCAAGGTTTCTTACAGTCTTGCAAATAGGTGCTGTCTTGAATTGATGATCGAAGACCGCTATCGTAGTCGATTGATTAATTTTTCTGACATGTGATTATGAGCAAGGCATTCACCAAAGAAAGCGAAGACGACGAAGATCCGGACGGCACGCCGCAATTACCGCAGGGCGTGAAGAACTATATTACGCCGGGTGGTTACCGGCGGTTGAAGGATGAATTCGATCACTTATGGAAGATGGAACGTCCGGAGCTGGTTAAAACCATTACCTGGGCGGCATCGAACGGCGACCGCTCGGAAAACGGCGATTATATCTACGGTAAACGCCGCCTGCGTGAAATCGACCGGCGCTTACGCTTTTTATCCAAACGCCTGGATAATGCCGAGGTGGTCGATCCGGCGCAACGCGGCGACTGCGATCAAGTATTTTTCGGTGCTACTGTAACCGTTTGCAATGATCAAAACGAAGAACATACTTACAGCATCGTTGGCATGGACGAAGCCGAACCAAGCCGAGGCCGCATCAGTTGGATTTCGCCGTTGGCCAAAGCATTACTCAAAGCGCGCGAGGGCGACATGGTGATGCTGCAAACACCGGGTGGGTTGGAAGAATTGGAAGTGGTGGCGATTCGCTACGAGGCGTTGTGAGTTAGGATTTTATTTATGCAGAATCTCGCCATCTACATATAGCCATAATTCATATTCACGCACAAAGCGACTGATTTCGTGTAAGCGGTGCGCGCGACCATTGATTTTGTAACGTGCAATGAACTCCACGATGGCTTGATCCGCAGCAGTTTGCTCGTGGCGTTTGACGGTCAGTCCTAACCACTGTTGCGCCGGCTGTCCGGTTAATTCCAGCGATGCCGGGCGCGACTCCGGGTGCCAGGTCGCAAGTAGATAGTCTTCACGTTTCAAGGTATATGCGGTGTAGCGTGAGCGCATTAGGTTTTCTGCGGTAGAGGCTGTCTCGTTCTGATCCAGATAACGGCTGCAGCAGTTTTCATAATGCTTGGTGCTGCCGCACGGGCAGGGCGATGTTTTCAAGTGGGCGGTTGGGGTATTCATATACAATGCGGTTTGTTCGCCGTGTAATTTACCATAGTCCGCATGAATATCGCGTTGACCACTTCATCAGTGGATCCAGTGAATCTCCAATCGCGCCGGATCGCGCATCTGGACATGGATGCGTTTTATGCATCGGTCGAGTTGTTGCGTTACCCCGAATTGCGCGGATTGCCGGTGGTGATCGCCGGGCGGGATGAACATCAACCGGTGATTCAAGCGGATGGTCAACGACATTTTTTTCGTTTGCGCGATTATGCCGGACGTGGTGTCATTACCACCGCGACCTATGAAGCGCGGGCATTGGGCGTGCATTCCGCGATGGGTGTGATGAAAGCGGCGAAACTGGCGCCGGATGCGGTTTTGTTGCCGGTCGATTTTGCTGCTTACCGGCATTATTCACGGTTATTCAAAGCCGCGGTTGCCAGCATCGTTACGAGGATTGAGGATTCCGGCATCGATGAAATCTATTTGGATCTCAGCGACCTGCCGGACGATACGTCTGTACTGGCTATCCGGCTTAAACAAGCGGTCAAAGATGCAACCGGGCTTTCATGTTCGATCGGTATCGCACCGAATAAATTATTGGCGAAAATCTGCTCCGATCTGGAGAAACCGGATGGACTGACGATCCTTGGCTTATCTGATATTCCGCAGCGTATTTGGCCGTTGCCGGTGCGGAAAATCAATGGCATCGGTCCGAAAGCCGCAAGCAAACTGGCATCGCTGGGTATTACTACGATCGCCGAATTGGCGCAGACCGAACTAAGCGTGTTGTACCGGCATTTCGGGCGCAGTTATTCGATTTGGTTGTACGAAGTATCCCGCGGTGTTGACCATCGTCCGGTAATCGTTGATGCGGAGCCTAAGTCGATGAGCCGGGAAACGACATTTGAACGCGATCTGGATGCGCGCCGGGACCGGCAAGAATTATCGATTGCATTTACCGCGCTGTGCGAGCAAGTGGCCGATGATTTACGGCGCAAAGGTTATGCCGGACGCACGATCAGCATTAAATTGCGTTTTGATAATTTTCAGACAGTTACGCGCGATCTTTCCCTGGTCGTACATACCGCCGATCCAATCCGAATCCGCCGCACTGCGGGAGAGTGCTTACGGCGAGTGTCATTAGATAAAAAGATCCGTTTACTAGGAGTTAAAGTCAGCGGATTGTGTGCGGCTTCCTCCACTCCTACCACCGAGACGTGCCGTCAAAGGGAGCTACCACTGATTCCCTGAGTATTGCGATGTTATTTATCTAAACCGCAATCAAGGCCCTATAAATCCGGTTATTACTCATTAAATGTTTGTCTGGTTTCTTATACACTTGTGACGATGACAGAGGTGGGCTCAATACTCGCCGGCTGTTTTCAATCGCGTAACAACAAGAAAAATTTCAGAAGGAAATGAAGAATGGTTGATCGGACGAATCTTTATCGGATAGCACCTTTTGCTGCGTATGTTTTTTTCATGATCCTGGAAGATGTGTTGTTGAAGTTTGGCTGGGAAGCAAACGATATACGCTGGCTCTATGCGGCGAAAATAATTGTTGTGGCGGGATTGCTCTGGGGCATGCGTAGTGCTTATAGCGAATTACGTTGGCCTGGTGCTGCCGGTTTCCGCACTTGGGGTATTGCGGTTATTGCCGGCATCGTGGTGTTTGTTGCTTGGATTAATATGACGGCGGATTGGATGGTCATGGGGGAAGCGGTGGGCTTTGATCCACGCAATGATGACGAAATCGATTGGGTTTTCGTTGCTGTGCGGATAGCTGGTGCGGCTTTAGTGGTTCCGGTAATGGAAGAACTTTTTTGGCGATCATTTTTGATGCGGTGGATTCAACATCCGAATTTTCTGAGTGTGGATCCCGCTCAAGTAGGTCTCAAGGCATTGGCCATCGCAGCGATATTGTTTGCGGTCGCGCACAGTTTATGGTTCGCCGGTCTGTTCGCCGGGATCGTCTATAGTTTGTTGTATATGCGCAGCGGGACGTTATGGTCGCCAATACTGGCTCATGCCGTTACCAACGGGATATTGGGGATCTGGATTGTGGTTACCGGAAATTGGGGGTTTTGGTAAAGGTGATGGATGGTGAATTTCTCACCATCCGCTAAATAACATTCTCAGGGTGTTCGACAATTTCGTGGTAAATCATATGATGCAAGGTAAATACCTGATCCGGCTTTATGTCGGAGAATTCAAGGCCGGTGCAAATGACTTTCTGATTGTTTTTGTTTATTTGTTTGGCGGACCGAATAACCGCTTTGATCGATAGATGCAGTTCTCTGCTGAGGATATTGATATTAAAGGATAAGGTAACGGTTGAGCCGAGCGTTCCCAAAGGCAGCTTCGAACTGACCCCGGCTCCGCAGATACTCAGATCGGTAATGGCTATCGGGATTGCCTTTTCGGCTACCGTTGCTTCAATATTGCATTTAATTCTTCGGGATTTCCGGATGTTTTGACCCTGAACGACTTTGGGGAACGATAGATGTAGGTATTTGAAAGGAGCTTTGATTACTTTATCCACAAAAGCTGTAAATTTGTAAGCGTACTGACCGGTTACTAAACGAATATTCAACTGATCCCCTTCGATCAAAGGCTCTCCGATGATCTGATCGGATACCGGCATGGTGACGATTAGAGTGTTATTCGGTACGTAGCCGATCATAGATACCGTATAAGAATTCTGAGAGAGATCGCATGATTTTCTTAATTTTGAATAAGCCGCTAGAGTGATGTACATTTTTTGTCCCACTTTAATTTGCATATCTTCAAAACCGATCTGATCCGGTATTTTCTTGTCAGCTTCGGTTTGCTGAAGGGCGGGCGATTGCATACGAAAGACTGACAGTTCCTCCAATTCTCTGAGTTCATCCGCTGTTTTGAAGATATATCCGCGTTTTTGTATCGGTTTCTGGGATTGATCAAATAAATCCCATGGTAACGGTTGTCCTACAGTCAAATCGGATGTTTGTATCGGTGTCATGTTCATAGTTGATTATTATTGATTATTAACAAATTGGATGACTTGATATTGATTCTTCTATCTATTCAGTATGCTTTCTCATTTTTTGATAAGTACCGGTCTGATTTTTTACGGAGTCGATTCGCCAAAACTTTAATGTTTTGAAATGAAATTAACATTGCGTGTTGCGGATTATATGAAAGGTTCCCTGGTAACATAATATTTGAGAAAAGCGTATTGTTATGATTACGTGAATCGCGCCGCGGGCGTGTTGTAATTTATATCAACCAATTCATTTGTTTCGCGTATTTGCGTTGACCCTTAATATAATTCAATGATAGAGTTCTTACCATGGAGTTATCAGGGTCTTTGTCATTAACTTATCTGTATCTTTTTTAACAATATTTCAGAGGGGGGGAGAATGGAATATAAAACAAAATATAAGGACCAGATGATCAATACCGTGGCTGGAGGATTGTTGTTGCTCGGTATGAATTCGTCTGGTGTTTATGCGAACAGTGCGATTAGCAGTAACGAATTGAGCAATAACCCTTTTGTTAGAGCAATCAAAAACAGCGGCATTGAATTCGGCGGCTGGGTGCAAGGCGGTGCAACGTATAATCCAAGCCAAACACATGGCTTTATGGGACCTGTTACTTTTGCGGATCAAGCAAACAGGTTTCAATTAAATCAGTTGAATTTCTTCGTGGAACGGGGTGTGAAAACTGAAGGAAAGGGGTGGGATTTTGGTTTCCGGGCTGATTTCCTGTTTGGTACCGATGCTATTTTTACGCAAGCTTACGGTAACCCGGCTTTTGATGTTAATAACGGTAGACCGCTGGCGGATCGCGGCAATTGGGATTTGGGAATTTGTTGTAATTCCAGTCGTACTTACGGTATTGCAATTCCTCAGGCTTTTGCAGAGATATATGTGCCAATTGGAAATGGCTTGAATGTTAAAGTGGGGCATTTCTACACACCGATAGGTTATGAAACGGTTCCTGCGCCCAATAACTTCTTCTATACCCATGCTTATACCATGCAGTATGGCGAACCATTTACGCATACCGGTGTACTGGGTAACTACAATGTCAACAAAAATATCGTTGCGATGTTTGGTACCATTGGCGGCAGCGGAACCGGCGGTTGGGATGGAAACTTTGACAAGCAAATGGAAAACTGGGGAGGTATCGGTGGTGTTACCTGGACCAGCGATGACCACAAAACTTCTTTTAATGTCAGCGGTACCGGTAGCACGACATCGACCCGGAATAGCAGCTTCTGGGGAATGTACAGCATCGTCTTGCAACACCAATTTACCGACAGAACACATTTAGTCTTGCAACACGATCATGGTTTTGCGGATAACGTAATGTTATTTAACAATGTGTATTCCGGTGTTGTCAAAGATGCCCAGTGGTATGGTGTAAACACGCATTTTTACTATGATGCGACGCCTAATGTCTCGGTGGGTGTTCGCGCCGAATGGTTTCGTGATCGCGATGGCTTTCGGGTGTTCGCGCCGGGCAGGGTGACTGCGGCTACCAATTATCTTGGAACCAGTTACGCCAGTAACGTTGGCTTACTTGGCACCAGTACGCCTGCTGATTATTATGCTGTAACGATCGGTGCAAACTGGAAAGCGGCAAAAACATTGAATGTGCCTTGGAAAGGCATGAGAAATTTTAATCTTCGTCCGAATATTCGCTATGATCGCGTAGATGCTTTGCACGAATCATTGCAAGCTTCCGCTTATCGTCCATTCGGTGGTAATAAAGATCAAATCATCTTCTCGCTGGATGCTATTTTACCTTTCTAGATATTGACGATCCTGATAATTATGGAACAAAAATGCGCCTTAGGGCGCTTTTTTGTATGCACGCTTAATTCTTTTTAAGTTGCCGCAAGGTTTGTAGCAACACATCGATATCTTCCGGAGCCGGGGCTTCCCAGTTGCAAACTTGCCCGGTTTTCGGGTGAATCAGCGATAGTTTCCGTGCATGTAACGCTTGCCGGGGAAAACTCGATATGAGTTGCCCTGTTTTTGATTCCGGGCTTATCGGCTTTCCGCCATAGACCGGATCGCCGATCAACGCATGACCAATAGTATTCATATGTACCCGGATTTGATGCGTGCGGCCTGTTTCAAGGCTGCACTGCAACAAAGTGCATTGAAAGAAAGTTTCAATCACTTGGTAATGTGTCCGTGCGGGTTTGCCTGTTGCAGTGACCGCCATTTTTGTGCGCTGCGTGGGATGACGTCCAATGGGTGCATCGACAAGACCCCCTTGCTGAATTTCTCCTAACGCCAACGCCAGGTAATCACGCTTTACAGTTCGTTGCTGTAATTGACGCACGAGACTTGTTTGTGCTTCCACGGTTTTTGCAATGACTAGCAAACCGGTGGTGTTTTTGTCCAAGCGGTGCACGATCCCGGCTCTAGGAACATGTTCCAATTGCGGAGCATGGTGCAGTAATGCGTTCAGCAATGTACCGTTCCAGTTGCCATTTCCTGGGTGGGTTACCAATCCGGCCGGTTTGTCGATGACTATCAATGCATCGTCTTCATAAATCACGGTGAGATCGATATTTTCGGGCCTAAATGCCGTTTCGTGGGTGATATCGTGTGGTAAAACCCGCACGCATTCATTTCCCCAAACCTTATGTTTCGCAGTGGTCGGCTGATCGTCCAGTGTTACCCGATTTTCGGCAATCCATGTTTGCAAACGGCTGCGAGACCAATGGGGTAACAATTTTGCTAATGCTTGATCCAGCCGCAAACCGGCGCAGCCGATTGGAATGATTAATGCAAGCACCGCACAATCCGGATCACTCGGTGTGAGTGAACCCGGCTTTACGCTATAATCCCCGGATTGATCATCGCTATTAATGGAACTTGTCATGTTACGTAGTTTAGCTTTATTTCTGGTTATGGGGCTATCAGGTTGCGGATTGTTACCGGACCGCACGGAAGATCAGGAAGACTGGTCCGCCAATAAATTTTATTCAGAAGCAAAAGATAAATTAAATGATGGTAGTTATCCAGCGGCAATCAAGCTCTATGAGTCGCTGGAGTCCCGCTATCCTTATGGCCGGATTGCCCAGCAAGCGCAACTGGAAATTGCCTACGCGCATTATAAAAATGAAGAACCGGCATCTGCAATTGCAGCAGCGGATCGTTTTATTAAGCTGCACCCCAATCATCAGCACGTTGATTATGCTTATTATATCAAAGGATTGGCTAACTTTAACGATAGCTGGGGAATGATCAGTTTTCTGATGAAGGGGCCCTTAAAGCAGGATATGAGCGAACGGGATCCCAAGGCATCGTATGAATCGTTTGAGATTTTCAAGGAACTGGTAACCCGGTTCCCGGAGAGTAAATATGCCATGGATGCCAGGCAGCGGATGGCTTATTTACTGAATGCCCTGGCGATGGGCGAGATTCATGTGGCGCGTTATTATATGAAGCGTAAAGCTTATATCGCGGCTGCCAATCGGGCGCAAAATGCGGTTAAAGAGTACCCGCGCACACCGGCAACCGAGGAAGCCCTGTATATTATGATCAGAGCGTATGAAGCTTTAGAAATGTATGATTTGCGTGATGATGCGGAACGCGTCATGCGAATCAATTTTCCTGATAGCATTTTTCTTGCGGAATTACCCGAGGTGGGAGGAAAAGCTTGGTGGCAATTCTGGAAAAACTAATAAAGCTGAATTCTAAATCGGTTCCTTGATATGGACCGCCAGCACATCACATTCGGCGTGATATAACACATCCTTAGCCGTGGACCCCATCAACACGGCGAATCCATGCCGCCCATGCGAACCGACAATAATCAGGTCTATTTGTTGTTGAATTGCCAGCTGCGTGATTTCCTGCTGTGGCTCACCCCAGATAAGCCAACGGCGGGAAGGTGCAATATTAAGCTGATTGCTGATTTTCACTAATTTGTTTTTTTCCTGTTCCAATAATTCATAGGCTGAATCTTCCGTTAACGGAACGACCGTTCCATAGGGGGTATCGGGCATTGGTATGTTGTCCAATACATGAAGAATATGCAGGGTGGCATGAAACTGTTCGGCTAGAGCGCTTGCTCTTTGGACGACGAGCTGGTCGTGCTCGGAAAAATCGACAGTGAGTAAAATATTTTGATAATTGAGCATGTCAGGATATTGGAACGCTTGAAGAAATAATTGAGGCGCACTTTAGCATATCCTGCCGGGATTGCGTCGAACTTTGTAATACCGGTAGGGAAGCGCTGATTAATTGCTTGCGCAAGCGATTTGCTATGTTGGGTGATGCTCAGAAACGCGCTATATCCCGTGGCTCGCATCTCATCTTGTGCGGCGAATTAATCAGCGCTTCTTTAGTAATCCTCAGATCGTTTAAGATACTCTGATAAGAATTCGTCCACGCGGTGTTCATATTCTCTTCCGGCATAGGTATGCATATTAAAATGCTTGGCACCCGGAACAATCCACAGTTCTTTTGGAGCCCTGGCCGAAGCATATAAGCGTTCTGTTTCCGATTGGGTTGTATGGGCATCATGTGTTCCTGAAATGAACAGAACGGGTGCGTTAAGGCGATCGATTCGGGCGATCGGATTTAATTCTGCGATAGCGATATCCAGATTGAGCGATAGTTGCCAGAGCATCAACGGCAGTAATATGCTGCCATAATCTCCAAAATGGAGTTTTAAGCGATTATCGACCGCTTCTTCAAGGGTCGGGTGGAGCGATTCCAGAATCACTGCATTCAATTTTAGATTTTGCTTGGCAAGTACAATTGCAGCGGCTCCCAGCGACGTACCGATTGCACCGATTCGCTCATTCGGGAAACTCTTCCTCAGAAAATCGACCGATGCTTCAATATTTTCGGCTTCTTTCAAGCCGAAAGTAATTTTATCGCCGACGGTTTCACCGTGTCCTTGCAGATCAATGAGTAAAACACTATATCCCTTGTCTCTAAGAAAACGAGCCCGGCTTAACATCTCTACCCGGTTGCTTCGCATCGAATGCGCCAGAAGCACAGCGCCTTCACCGGGTATTCCTGGAACGAGCCAGCCATGAACAATGACATTATCCCGGCTTGGGATTTGCACGGACTCAACAGGAAAATCAGCGGAAAGCGCGGAAACCGTAGTGGGCGCCGGTGAAGTCAGAATCGTTCCAATAGCAAATAAAAGTGAAAATGCGATAAGAATAGCTATAACGAGTTTGAAAATTATGTTGGAGTGCATAACAGATGCAAAGTGAATAAAAAACGCATGATATTGATCGACTGATTCTTGGCTGTCGCCGGTAGCAGTTCTTGCTCAGTTATTTCATAGGATTCTATGACCGGAGTTTAATGGAATAGAAATTTATTTTAATAGTTGGATAAGCATAGGTTACTTTTGTTATCTGTCAAAGCTGAGGAATATGGTAGCAGAAACAAGGCAATAAAAATGATAACTAGCAGGTTTTTCGGTGCTAGTTCGAACATTTGAATTTTGAATCTTTACATACAATGGGCGGAAAGTCGGGAAGGAGCAAACCGGGATAACCCGATAATCGTCACCTATTTCGGGGTTATAAGCACTGATGACGGAGTAATTTAGATTGCAAAGAGAGGGCGTTCATTCAGCGGACAAGATAACTGAGCTGAAAATTATGGGAAGCTGAATGGTAATGCGAAAGCAGTAACCCGCTAAAGTAATAAAATATCTTAGGTAGTGTGGATATATATTACAACTCATTGATAAAAATGCTATATTAGTCACTTTTAAAGTGCAACCAGGCAAATGAGAGTTTTGATGAGATTCGGTATCGCTGTTGTTATCGAGGAACCATTTGATTTCAAATATGTTGTTAAGGTCGGATATTTTTGGGTGCATGACTATGGAAAATAAATTACACGATGAATTTCAGGAAAGATTATGTTTGCTGGCTACTACGTTTATCGAAGAGCTACCGGACAAAATTAATGAAATCGAAGGATTGTGGAGCAAACTGTTGGGCGAATGGGAGTCGGGCATGCTTCAGGAAATTCATCGCGCCGTCAATAATCTGGCAGGCAGTAGCAAAACATTCGGTTTTTCGGAATTGAGCATCGAGGCCAGAGTGCTGGAACAGATTTTTAAGAACTTGTTGTTGCAGCAAGTTTCTGCCGATGCGTTTCAAGCTAACCGGATTTCACAGCAAATCCTGGAGTTGAAGAAAATTTCGGAAGATAAAGAATCCAATCCAATTTTTATCCGGCAAACGATTGCTAATAAAGAAGCTTTCTTTACGATTCCACAGCCTTCGGATTTGATTTTTGTTGTAAATGCCGATGCTGAAGCCGCAGAGGAATTGGCATTGCAGTTGCGGTATTATGGCTATGAAGTGGAAGTTTTTAATCAGTTGGATAAATTTCGCGCAGCGATTTTACAGATACCCAATGCCATCGTACTGATGGAAATAGAATTTCCGGACGATGAAATGGCGGGAATTCGTGTCATGGAAGAAGTGCAGCGGGAATTGACGCAACCGGCCCAGGTCATTTTCATTTCGGTTCACGACGGTTTGGATTACCGGCTAGGTGCAGTACGGGCGGGCGGCTTGGCCTATTTTACCAAACCGTTTAATCCGGTCGAGTTAATCGGCCAGCTTGATCTAATAACAGCCTCGCAAATCCAGGATTCTTTCCGCATTCTGCTGGTTGACGATAATCCGACTATTCTGGCCTATAACGCCGCGGTACTGGAGCGGGCCGGCATGACTGTAAAAGCTGTTACGGGACCGTCGCAGCTACTTGAAACATTGAATGGCTTCAATCCGGATTTGATTCTGATGGATCTCTATATGCCCGGTTGCAACGGTATTGAACTGGCAAAAGTGATCCGGCAAATGGAAGGCTTTATTGCAATTCCTATCGTATATTTATCGTCTGAAAATGATTTCAATACGCAACGTGAAGCAATGAGTTTAGGGGGCGATGATTTTCTCGTTAAGCCTGTTTTCTCCCGGCAGTTGATTTCAGCGGTTACATTGCGGGTCATGCGCGCGAGGTCTTTGCGCGCACTGATGGTGCATGATGGTTTGACAGGCTTACTGAATCATGCGGCGATCAAAGAAGAATTGGTACGCGAAGTGGTGCGCTCCGATCGACTGAATACGCCACTCTCGTTTGCCATGGTGGATATTGACTTCATAAAAAAGGTCAATGATTTGCACGGGCACGCCGCAGGTGATCGCGTCGTTAAAAGTTTGGCGAGGTTGTTGAAGCAGCGGTTGCGTGGTACGGATATCGTGGGGCGCTATGGTGGTGAAGAATTCGCTGTGATCATGAATGATACGGATGCAACATCGGCTGCCAAAGTTATCGATGAAATCCGGCATGTTTTTTCACGGCTACTGCACTTAAGCCAGGAGGAGGAATTTTCGGTCAGCTTTAGTTGCGGGATTGCGGATCTCGAACACTTCCCGGATGCCGCGAAACTGAGCGAAGCGGCTGAGAAAGCGCTTTTTCATGCCAAGCAGCGCGGACGGAACAAAGTGGTAGTCAATAACGGGGATTAAGCATCCATAGAAAACGATTCCGGCGAGCACGGACAATTACCAGCTGTGATCATTACGACGGGTTCGCAATTCGCGAGGTGGTGCAATCGCCGGATCAATTGCAAATTGCTGCTTGCTGAAATCGGCGCGTGATCCGGGATCCGGATCAATTTCCTGAATGGATTCGATAACAGCGATACGCGGCGCCAGCCCTGCGGCATTGGCGACTTGAATGGAAAGCCCCGGCCGCGCATTCAGTTCAATAATCATCGGACCATGATCACGATCCAATACAATGTCGGCTCCCAGATATCCAAGGCCGGTCATTTCATAGCAAGCTGCCGCCAGTTGCAGCAATTTGTCCCAATGGGGAACCATTAATTCCGAGAAGGTCTTGCGCGTATCCGGATGGAATAATACCGGTTCGCCGTGTTGCACGGCATGTAATGCGCTACCGGTTCCCATATCAATTCCGACACCCACGGCACCCTGGTGCAGATTGGCTTTGCCATCGGAAGCGTGCGTGGTGAGCCGCAGCATTGCCATGATTGGATAACCGCGAAAAACGATAATGCGCAAGTCAGGAATGCCTTCATAACTATAATCAGCGAAAACCGGATCCAACTGAATCAGCGATTCGATCATCACCATATCGGGCTTTCCGCCGAGACTATGCAAGCCGCTCAGAATATTCGAAACATGCCGTTCGATGTCATGCAATTGTAATGCATCGCCGCTTGGCTTGAAGTAGAGATTGTGTTCATGCTCGGTAATAACCAGGATGCCTTTGCCGCCGCTGCCTTTTACCGGCTTAATGACGAACTGGGCATGAGGATCCAATATATCTTTCAGAAGCCTGACATCATGCTGATATTGCACGGTGCCAAGTAATTTCGGTACTGTGATCCCAGCTTGTTGCGCCAGTAATTTGGTTTTTAACTTGTCGTCGACCAATGGATATAGATGGCGCGGGTTATACCGAGAAATCAGACCAAAATTTCTCTGATTCATACCGATGATGCCGAAGCTCCTAAGTTTCTTAGCGCTGGCTAGAAGCATGACGCCGCTCCAGTGCGTGAAAACGATATAGTTCAGATAATCGGTACCCGGTATATTGTCCGAGAATTAAGATAAGCGCCAGATTCACCAGCATCAATTCAGGAAAATTGAACGTTAAATACTCGATCGTCCGATTTGTCATGAATAGATAAGCTATCACCGCGGTTAACAAACTGCCGCCACCTTGGATAAATACTTCGCGAGGTCCATCTTCTTCCCATAACACGGACATCCGTTCGATGGTCCATGACAGAATGATCATCGGGAAGAAAGTAACGGTCATGGCCTGGTCGAGCCCGAGTTTATTGCTGAGTATGCTGATGCTCGCCATAATCGCAATAACGACGATGATGACCGCCGAGATACGCGCGACAAATAACAGATTTAAACGCGATAAGTAGGAACGAATCAGAAGCCCGATGCCAACCACGGTCAGAAAGATAAGAATCCCGGTCAGCAAAGTAGTTTGTATTAAGGCAAGTGCGATCAGTATCGGCATAAAAGTGCCGGAAGTGCGGATGCCGACTAATAGGCGCATGATAACAACGATTAAAGCGCCGATTGGTAACAGTAAAATCATTTTGAATGCATTTTGCTGTTCGATCGGTAAACTATAAATTGAAAAATCGATGATGCCGGCCTGCTTGTTCATGCTATCGCGAACCACTAGGTTACGGGTTGAATGAACATTTTTGATAATTGAAAAAGATATTTGCGAATTTTTACCGCCGACGACATCGAGTAATGATTGGTCGCCACGTTGCCATATCAGAAAATTTTTCGGTTTGCCGATTTCGCCGGAGTCTTGATTGAAGAGCAACCACTGTCCACCGATGTATACCTCGATAAAATTGACCAGTACTTGTCTGCGGCGTCCATCTTGCAAATAGAGTCCGCGAACAATGTGCGCGCTGATACCTTCAAGCGCCAGTAAATTGATAATGAGGTGTGTTTTGTATTCTTCGGAGGATTGGTCATTAAGCAGCAAGCTTTGATTCTGGCCGGGCGCGTTGGAATTGAGGGTGGTAATAAGCTCGCGAGTGAAAGTTTCAGTGTTGGCCGATCGGCTGCGGACTTGATCCAGAAGCGTGGTCGCTGCTGTTTTAAGTACTTCATCAAACTCCGGTTTTTCCGGTTCGGGTGGAAGATCCGCAGTGCCTTCTTCGGTGATGGAGTCGGTCTCGTACATACTGAGCCGGTAATAAGCTGTTTGTGAACCGGAAGCCGTTCTTTTGCTCCATTGCGCACGGCGGCCGGTGGGGGAAACTAATTCACTGAATCCGTAATCAGGGGACGCGAAATCTTCTTCAATAATCGCAATATCCGAAGTTTTGGGTGGCAGGGCGAACGAAACGATAATCGGATCACCGCGCGCAATGAAATCGATTTTGGCTTCGATGGTCCAGACCGGTTTTTTGTCATCCGGCGATAATGGAAACCCCAACACGAAGTGCTTATAGAGAATCAAACCGATTCCCAGACCGATAAGGAGTATGACGATAAAATATAATCTTAATTTCGTGTGCATTATTTCACATCACCGGTTTCGAGAGTTTCAGTTTTGACGGCAGTAAAATCTTTACTAACATCCACAATCGCCAAGTCATTGAGAAAATTCCTGCCGATTAAGACTTGATATTTGAATTTACTGCGATTTTCCAAAGTAAAGTCAATTTGTTCATTGATATCAGCAAGAATAACCCGCATTCTGACCACGGGGCGCCGTTGCGCTTCCCTGTCGCCGCGTTCCTTAATGCGGACATGACGGCGCAAGCGTCGGGTAAGCTCCAGTATTTCACCGGTTTCAGGATGTGTCAGCTTAAAATTCACAAACGGTTTCCCATCTCTCTCGAACTCAACAATATCGATTGCATTCAACGATGAAGTTCGCGCACCGGTGTCAATTCTGGCGCTAAATTCCAAACCGGGCGGGTCGAGATACACATTTTCAATACCGCCGATCAGAGTTTTTCCATCCATTTTTCCAGGAGAATCCGGCTGTGACTGAGTGGTATTGTTGTTATCACAGGAACAGTGGTTGATATTGGTTGAAATTGTATCTTCTTTTGTGCTTGCTAATTTATCAGACTGACTCTTTTCCAAGAATTTTCTGGTTTCAACCAGCTCCGAAAATAGATTAACCAGCTCCGATTCCCGATCCCGGATCATCGCTTCCCTCTCCGATAGTTGATCGTCCCGCGTATTGCAAGCACTGAGTATTGCAATAGCGAGAATGGCGAATAAATGGTTCAGACAATTTCTGGTGATAGATGAATGCGGGATGCTCATGAATGAAATTGCACCGTAAATAGTAATAATTTGTTAGAAAGTGAAGTAGGGTTTTGCTGCGTTTGAGATAACCGCTCGGGCAGTTATATATTCGCTTCGTGCAAAAATTGTTACGGATTCTTAAGCTGAATGGTCAATGATTGGTTTTTATAGGTACACGCATAGCGGTGAATTTCCAGGCAATGAGACGTGATGGTGATTTGATAGCTGCCGGGTGTTTCGTTTCCGGTTTCAAACTTAAATTCAAATTGACCTTCCGAGTTACTGGGGTAGGATTGATCCGCCAAGGTGGAGCCATCTGGCCGGGTTACTTTGAAATTCAGCAGTACATCGGCGGTTGCTTGATCGTTATAGTTGACCCAGCCGTGAAGAATGACAGATTCGCCGATGGTATATTGTGTTTTAGGACTGATAAGAATAGGTTGCGAGATATGGGTTGCCCATGAATTGGTAATGCCGCCGCTTAGGAGCAGCAAGCTTGTCCACGCGATCATGAAAGTTTTTCCGTAGGCCGTCATAATATTTATAATGTATAATTATTTAATAAACAATGAATTGCGATTAATAACTGATTAAAAGTATCATTTCTTTGGTAAATAAAGATCGGTAATGGTTCCGGTTGCCATTTCAGCCGCAAACAAAACTGTCTCCGACAATGTCGGATGCGGATGGATAGTCAAACCGATATCCTCCATGTCGGCGCCCATTTCCAGTGCTAAAACGGTTTCGGCGATGAGTTCACCGGCATTAATACCCGTGATACCGGCACCGAGTATTCGACCTGTCCTGCTATCATATAACAACTGCGTGCATCCTTCTTCGCGAGCCATCGAGATGGCGCGGCCACTGGCCGCCCAAGGAAAGCTGGTTTTTTTATAGTCTATTCCTTGCTTGATCGCTTCTTTTTCGGTCAAACCCATCCAGGCGATTTCAGGGTCGGTATAAGCAACTGAAGGGATGGTGCGTGCATCGAACAATGCTTTGTGGCCGGCAATAACTTCGGCAGCCAGTTTTCCTTCGTACGTCGCTTTATGCGCCAGCATCGGTTCACCCGCGATGTCTCCAATCGCAAAAATATGCGGTAAATTGGTGCGCATTTGAGAATCGACCGGAATAAATCCCCGCTCATTGACTTGGATGCCGATTTCATTGGCACCGATGCTGTGCCCGTTTGGGCGCCGGCCAATTGCCACTAAAATTCGATCGTAGGTTTGTTGCGGTGGCGCATTCTCACCTTCGAATGTGACAGTCAAACCCGCTTCTGCCGGGTCAATCCGATTTACTTTGGTTTTGAGATAAATTGCTTCATAGCGTTTCTTGATGCGGCGGAATAGCGGTTTGACCAAATCGGCATCCGCTCCCGGAATTAATTGATCCATCCATTCAACGACGCTGATTTTACTTCCCAGCGCATCATAGACGGTTGCCATTTCCAGGCCGATAATGCCGCCGCCGACGATCAGCAACCGCTGCGGAATGTCTGTCAGATTCAGAGCATCGGTGGAGTCCATTAAGCGCGGATCGTCATACGGAAAACCGGGAATGCGGGTGACACTGGAGCCGGCGGCAATGATGCAGTGGTCGAAAGAGATTGTTTTAAGCCCATCGGGTGTGGTCACTTCCATCAGATGGGTTGCAATGAATTTTCCAACACCGTGAACGATTTCGACGTTGCGCTGCTTCGCCAATGCTTTCAATCCCTTGGTTAGTTTGCTTATGACCGATTCCTTCCAGTCGCGCAACTTACCAAGATCGATTTGAGGTTTGCCGAATAAGAGGCCGTGAGACGATAGCTCCTCCGTTTCGGTGATGATCTTGGCTGCATGTAATAGCGCTTTGGATGGAATGCAGCCGACATTCAGGCACACGCCGCCGAGAACCGGATAACGTTCGATCAGGATGACTTTCTTACCCAGATCGGCTGCGCGGAAAGCTGCGGTGTAACCGCCCGGACCGGCACCGAGTACAACGATGTCAGCATGCAAATCACCCGGTTTGCCTGCTTGTTGCGATCCTGATGGTGTTGAGGATGGCGAAGCTGCTGAATCTCGAAACACGTCGCGTGTAGGGCTTGTTTGGGCGGATGTCACAGGTTGGGCAACCGCTAAAGTCAGAATCACCGATCCTTCCGAAACTTTATCGCCAACGCGTACAAGAATATCCTGCACGATTCCCGCTTGGGGAGAAGGCACTTCCATTGAGGCTTTATCGGTTTCCAGCGTAAGTAGTGACGTTTCTTTTTCAACAGTATCGCCAGACGATACCAGTACTTCGATAACCGGCACATCTTTGAAATCACCGATATCGGGAATCTTTACTTCAATCATTTGTGCCATGATGACCTTTAATGGGTGTGTTTAATTCCTTAACTGACCATCACCCAACACGATGAATTTTTGACTGGTCAGGCCTTCGAGACCGACCGGTCCGCGCGCATGGATTTTATCGGTGGAAATCCCAATTTCGGCACCCAGTCCGTATTCAAATCCATCTGCGAAACGGGTGGTGGTATTGACCATCACCGAACTGGAATCGACCTCCCGGAGAAAACGCCGTGCTTTGGTGTAGTTTTCGGTTACGATGGCGTCGGTATGTTGTGAGCCGTATTGGGTGATGTGATCGATCGCCTGATCCAAACTTTCGACAATGCGTATACTCAGAATCGGCCCTAAATACTCTTCATACCAATCGGTCTCGGTGGCTTCTTTTATTTGTGGAATAATGCGGCGAGCTGTTTCGTCGCCGCGTAATTCAACACCTTTGTCGAAATAGATTTTGCACAATGGCGGTAGAATTGTAGGCGCCATACTTTGATGAATCAGTAACGTTTCCATGGTATTGCAGGTGCCATAACGCTGCGTTTTAGCATTGTCCGCTATGCGGATCGCTTTGTCGAAGTCGGCCTGATCGTCAATATAAACATGACAAACACCGTCCAAATGTTTGATAACCGGAATTCGCGCTTCATTGGCGATGCGTTCGATCAAGCCTTTGCCGCCGCGTGGCACGATCACATCGACAAAATCTTTCATCGTAATCAATTCTCCGACTGCTGCGCGATCGGTGGTTTCAATCACTTGCACGGCGGTTTCCGGTAATCCGGCAAGCCGCAATCCTTCTTTTACGCAGACTGCAATTGCCTGATTGCTATGAATCGCTTCCGATCCGCCACGCAGAATCGCCGCGTTACCTGCTTTTAAGCACAAACCGGCTGCATCGGCGGTTACATTCGGGCGGGCTTCGTAAATAATACCGATGACCCCTAAAGGAACGCGCATTTTCCCGACTTGTATTCCGGACGGGCGGTAATTCAAGCCACTGATTTCACCGACCGGATCCGCCAGAGCGGCGATTTGTAACAACCCTTCGGCCATGGTCGCGATGTTTTTGGATGATAGAGTTAAGCGGTCGATCATCGAAGCTTCCAAACCTTTTGCGCGTGCGTTATCCAAATCTTTGGCATTGGCGGCTATTAAGGCGGATTCATCGCGGCGGATGGCATTGGCCATTGCTGTCAATGCTTGATTCTTAGCTGCTGTTTCGGCTTTGGCGATTTGCCGCGATGCTGCGCGCGCTTTTTGGCCGACGATTTGCATATAACTTTTGATATCAGAAGTGTCCATGGGTTTAATTTTTAGGCTGTCAATATCGATTTGCTAAGGAAACACTGAGTAATTGACTATACGAGTGCATCACTTCGTTGCACGGTACTCGTTTCCTCGCCTATCTTATTGATAGATCCCAGTTGCTGCGTTCCGTGCGTCTCGTACTTCATCTTGTCTATCAAATTAATCAGTGTTTTCCCTAGCAAGGTTCATAGTAGGGAATTATAGTACAAGATGCGGATTTTATTGCATGCGGCGATGTGCTTGGGTAAGGATAAATCCGTATCGGCTGAGACTGCAGAGAAGAATAGCTTGCCGGATGCAATGATGTAATGTGCTCAATCTTTTTTCAGTTTTATCATCCATGTTTTTTTGAGAATAGCATCGGAAATTCCTGCTAATTCATGGAAATGAATCTTTCTTTCCGGCTACGGCTATCAGTACTTTCGGAAATAATGGGTAAAACGGGTTCTATTCTCAGTTATTAAAATGACTGCCGACATTATGATTCGCCAGAGCAGAAATCTATCCCGGTTATTCGACCGAGAAATATTCTATGAATTAATCAGATGGAATTTTTGCTCAATCTCTGAAAGTTTAATCCACCTTATCTCAGTGAGGAAAAAATGAGTCATCAGCTTTTCAAACTTATTCGAACCACAATTTTTCTTGGTGGAATTTCTGCAGTTTCAGTACCGGCTGCTGCAGCGACAGATTGGTCTATTGTAGGTTTAGGAACGCTTAGCGGCACATACAGTGTCGCTCGAGCCATCAATGACTACGGGCAGGTGGTGGGTAACGGTAATGGTGTCGATCTCGCATTTATTACCGGTGCAAACGGCGTCGGTATGCACTATTTGGATACTCTGGGTGGTACTAGAAGCTTTGCGTTTGATATTAATAATTCCGGACAAGTGGCCGGCTATTCTTCGACAAGTTCCGGCTATCTTCACGCCTTTATTACGGGTGCAAACGGGGTAGGTATGATGGATCTGGGAACACTGGGAGGGGATTACAGCATTGCATACGGTATCAACGACCAGGGGCAGGTGGTCGGCATCTCTTCCACCGAGGGTAATGCTGCTTATCATGCGTTTATTACAGGTCCCGGCGGCGTGGGAATGACCGATTTAGGAACATTGGGTGGAGACTATAGTGTTGCTTACGGTATCAATAATTCTGGAGAAGTGGTGGGTGCTTCCACCATTGGAGATGGTGCCACGCAACACGCTTTTATATCGGGCGCCCATGGTACGGGAATGGTCGATCTCAGTACGCTGAACGGGACGACCGATAGTTTGGCCTGGGATATTAATAACTCGGGGCAGGTTGTGGGGTTTTCCGGGTTTTACGATGACTTCTTCGGTTATTATTCGGTAAAAGCTTTTATTACCGATGCTGGTGGCGCCAGTATGGACGGCTTGGAAATTTCGCAGGATAGCCGAGCGAATGCCATCAACGATTTGGGGCAGGTAGTTGGTGGCATTAATCAGTACTGTAGCGATTGTACTCCCAGTTCATTTCTCTACAGCGATGGAACAGTGACCGATCTCTCGTTACTTGAGCCGGTTGTTGCGGCAGGATGGAGCGAATTGACTGCCGTCGGCATTAATAATCATGGACAAATCATTGGTTGGGGGCAATTGGCCGGATCGCCAGGAGGTGGTTCCCGGGCTTTCTTGCTATCCCCGGTTGTTGCAGTACCGGAGCCTGAAACTTACATGATGTTATTGGCAGGTTTGGGGTTGCTAAGTTTTGCATGGCGGCGCGAGGGAAAGCAATCACCCTTCCAGCGATAACCGCGACGCAATTAATTTTGCGATAAAGACTCGATGAGCTGAGGTCGCCCAGAGCGATCACTCAAGCTCATTGGGGTTTTCTGAAATTTTATGCCTTGACTATCGATCCGGCTGATTGCCTATCTCATGCCTGATTGTGGACAAAGCCTGAATACCCGCATTGAAAGTTTTGATTTCCGAACGATCAAGTAGCACGCACGGTTTTTGTGTGTATCTGCAAAAGCGTTTGACCATCAGGAATGCTTCGTGATTGACGCAATCGACCGGGCAAATGATCATATCGGCCATCTCCAGCAACAGTGGCAAACGATCCAACGAATCATTGGCATCGCCGTGAAATGCTAAAAAATGGCCTCCGCAAGTGGCAACTAATCGCTCATAGTACGAATATAGTTTGATACGACCGCCAACGCATAATACGGAACGGTTTTTCAAATGGGCAGTGTCACAATAATGATCCCACACATCGTTTGAGTTGCCGGCAATCGCTGTATTAATTTTCGAGGATGCTTTGATCAATGGCGCCCAGCCGGTAAAAGCGGAGGTCTTATGTGCGCTTGAATCATCATCAATATTGGTTATTAATACCTGGCCTAAACCATCGTACCATTGCTTGAGCAGTGTAAACAGCCGCGTAACGCTACCCAGTCGATAAGATAAAAAACTATTTGCATGCGTTGAATTTGAAGCATGATAATGAGGAGCGGTGCACAGCGAAGCGGCAATAACCGATTTATTGATGAATTTCATTTTCGAGTCTCCTACAAATCATCAGCAACTAAAAAAAGCGGCTGGCTGACCCGGGAGAAGCAGGCTGGCTGGCTAAATACGCCGCTGGATAAGGAAGAGGAATTCCAGCGGCGATGGCAAAAAACTACATCTGGCTTTGCAGCCAATTATGGATACCGACTTTTTCCATGACGCTCAGTTGGGTTTCCAACCAGTCGATATGTTCTTCGGTATCCTCTAGAATCTGTTCAAAAATTTCCCTTGATACAAAATCTTGTGCGGATTCACAAGCGGCTATTGCAGCGAGCAACGTGTCCCGCGAGATATACTCAAGCTTCAAGTCGCATGCGACACACTCTTCCGCTGTTTCCCCAATCATCAATTTACCCAAATCTTGCAGATTGGGAAGGCCTTCTAATAGAAGGATTCTTTCGATCAAACTATCCGCATGTTTCATCTCTTCGCAGGATTCTTTAAATTCATGCTCTCCAAGGCTGCTAAATCCCCAATTTTTATACATGCGAGCGTGGAGGAAATATTGATTGATGGCGGTTAATTCATGTTGCAATTGCAGATTCAACCAGCGAATAATTTCTACATTACCTTTCATTTCTATCTCCTCAGACAAGTCTTTTGCATATCAATGGCTGTATCGGAAAATATATCGCGCAGGTATTGTATTTTAGCTTTCTCAATCCAATTGCTTGTATTGTGATGAGCAGCATACCTTGCATGAATCTTTATCATGCACTCGTAAATCTGACTTTACGAAGAGCGATACCACTAACAACTTACAAGCATAAATATACATGATATGTGCTTTTAATCCACTATTTGTTCAGAATCAGCTTGCCATTTCGTGTGCGGCGCAGTGCATATTGTTCACCCCTGTGCACAATGATCACAACATCGCCATGTTTGAATAACGTATCGCTATCGATGAGTTTGTTTATTTCCACTATTCCGGATTGCGGTAAGCTTCTGGCGCTGATCTGTTGAGAACTTAAAGTATTCATGATGTATTAATTGATGTAAATGAGAATGATTCTCATTATATCTACTTTCAATTAAAGTGCAAGTTTTTTTGTGATGTTGTGATGAAGTGAGATTACCATCATGATTAATAGCGATGGTATGGTGCTAGTGGTTGAGACCACTGTCGCTAATTGCCATGACAGTAAATCGCTTCTGGACTTGTTGGATAAAGCCAAAATCCAGTCAGCAGGAATCTATGTTTATGCCGTCAAATCCTATATCCTATAGCAGCCAGAAACACCGCGATGCTTTGAAATCGTGCGGCATTAAAAACTGCATCCAGGATAAGGCTGCGAAAAATAATCCATTGATGCTACGAAAATTACTGCTTAACAGTCTAATCACAAAGGCCTGCTATGTCGTTGAACGAACCTCCG
The DNA here is from genome assembly GCF_019635155.1 of Nitrosomonas sp. Lineage (GTDB taxonomy): Bacteria > Pseudomonadota > Gammaproteobacteria > Burkholderiales > Nitrosomonadaceae > Nitrosomonas. The sequence continues at coordinate 81,775 of NZ_JAHBZY010000005.1, forward strand.
TCAGCCAGGCACACATTAGTTCGATGTCAAGATACTGCGTCACAGGCGGCTTACCTCATTGAATTAAGGACAAGCAGGAGTGCCATCCGCTCGCAATTGCGCTGTGGCATGCCCCGATGCTGGAAACGGATTTAATCGACCGACTACTGGTGCGCCTTTCTCAGGTCGATCTAAGGTAGTGAGAGGGCCACTATCGTTTGTCAAAAAACAAAAATTTTCGAATGGTACAGGCACAGGATTCTTGTACTGACCAAAACGAGTGTTTTCAGGATATATATATTCGCTGACCGGTGCAGTATATTGACCAGAATTGAGTCTACCGACTTTAAAAGTGTCATGATTTTCGATCCTAATACGCACTTCACGCGTAATAGGCAAGAAATTGGCTTTTGCCGGCAAAGTTACTCTTATGCGTCCTACTTGAGCCGTAGGACTTGGGGTAAGCGTGGTTAACGGTCGTTCATTTTCCACCCATTTATTTGTTGTGACATCAAACTGATAATTCAATACGAAAACCTTTACTCTTCGGGCTGGATCGGTAGTGAAACCAACCAAACGAAATCGTGACGTCTCTTCCTGATCAATACCAGGAAATGGTTGACCTAAAGTACCAGAAATGGCTTCTTCGATAAAAACGTAGGCTGGATCTTCGTTAGGAGAGGTATAGATACCTAGTTTGGCGTGAATTGCATGAGCTGCGATGAACCAATTCCCGCTATTAGGTGTTTCTTCCGTTAGCATTCCGGAATAGGTTATGAAATCTCCTTCCTGGAGTGGCATCTTTTTTTGGGGATCGCACTCTTTGTGCGGTATGGCGATAGGATCTATCGCAGCAACTTTACCACAAGTAAAACGACGAATAGTTAATGGAACCGGTCGATTGGATATAGGGCATAAATCATCTTTTTTAACCGATGGATTAGAGCGGGGAATACACATAGGAAAACCCGTTTCGGCAACAACCGGCGCATTGCCAGCATCGCTGGAAAAACGCTCATCCATAACATCGGGATTTCCTGGGAATTTATCTTTATTCTGATTCCCATATTCTCCCTTCGGGTCATTGATACGCACGCGAGCAGTTGCAACGCCTGTGCCTGCTTCAGGGCCTACAAGCAATTCACCTTTGTCGTAGTCGATTGATTGAATAAATCCCTCACCGACATTTAATCCTCCCTGGGATATGCGGACTACCCCTGCAATATATTCACCATTAACAATGTTACCGATAATCTCAGCTTCAAAAGAAACTGCTGGCGTGATAACAGGCGGGGATGCAGTTAAATTACGATCTTTGAGTGCTAAACCACTTGGCTTAGTTGCAGGCCTGATGGCCCCTCCCGTATCGAATGGATGAGATCCTCGGAATAGGTCGTTAAGCGTTAGGTACTGTCCAGGCATTGTAATTAGTAAATTTTTCGGGAGGGTAATGCGCAATCCATTGACGACAATAAAACCCTTAGATAAAGGATCGTTAAGGTCGTCAACATCCAGTTCCTGAATATGGCCCAGCACACTAAAAGATGATGTAGGCACCTGCGCGAATGCCCAACCACTTGCGCAGTATATGATTGCAAACATTACAGATTGTAGCCAATGTTCCTTCTTCATTCTTAATCCTCCTTATTGCCAAATAAAACCCTCAGCCAGAGCGTGCCGGGCTTTAGGTGTGAATCGAACAGATAAACCAGGGATAGGTTCGAATTCCTGAGGATTATCTAGTACCGAAATTAATCGATCCTGGTCCAGGATTCGCCCAGAGCGTGCAATAGCTTCGGCTATCAATCCGATTGCAGCGTGACCCAGTGCGGTCCATAAATCCGTTGCTGCCAATACATGTTGAGGTACCGGAAAAACTACGACTCGATTTGCGTGGTTAGCTTGAAGTGACGTACCTGAGATGCTTGCTAGTGTAGCCACGCATAGATGCAAAGTGTCTATGTCTAGCTGTGATCGTATACTCTCAATGTCGTCAGAAGGAAGTAAAAAGATCAATTTATCAGCCAAACGGGAATCAATCGTTTTCTTCAACTGCTGTTCAACCTGCGATACATGAACCACTCGTAATGGTGGCTTATTATTTACCGAAGTATTCGAGAAAGCTCCACTAACCGGATTTATTGCTGGTAAATCCTTTTCGTTCACATACCATATTTCACTGCCAAGATCTGAAGTACAGCGTTCCTGCAAAAGCGCTAGGGCCGATACAATTTGTTGTTGTACACTCGGCAGCAGATAAGTCGTCAATCGATGGTGCTGAGTCGCAATCGGCATACCGATGGCACCGACGCTGGGAGTGTTGCTTGCAGTAAGAGCTTGTATCAAGCCATCGGATGGCTCAGCAAGCCAACTACCCACCAAGGCAAATATATCTTGCGATTGAATCAAATCGAGTGTGGCGGCATCTAGCCCATCGGTAGTTGCATCTACCGATTTTAATTGCAAGACACGCCCAAAAATCCCGCCTGTTGCATTAATTGCATTAATCCGTTGTTGCATTCCTTGCAGAATGGAATATCCTGCTGCTGCTTGCGTGCCGGTAAGTGGTAAAACGGTACCTAGAATAATTGTATCGGCAGACACCCCACGTACAGGAACTGCCTCAGTTCCAATTATCCGCAGATATTCAATCAGTGCATCACGTTCTGAATTGGTCAACATGAATCGCGGCATGCTTTCAGTCAGCAAAGTGTCATTTGTCCGTGCGATTCCTTTCTCAATTGCACTAAGGATTTGCTGTGCCGAATCATAACCTGGAAGATTTGAACGTTTATTCGTTAATGAGTGCCATTGAACGGATGGTGCAATAATGCCGCCTTCCACACGTCCCTCTCCATGTGATCCATGACAAGCTGAGCAATGTGCATCGCTCAACGGTATTGTTACACCCGCAACCTGAGGAGCATGAGTGAAAGGGTGTTTTCCTTCATAAAGTGCGCGCCCAAGCTTGATTTCATCAGTAATGTTTGCTGCTAATGTGACAGAACAAGCTATAAGCAAAGTACTTAAGATACCTAAGCGCTGGATTTGAGGTTTCATCACTGCGCTACCTCTCGGACTAATCTTGATAGTACATCAGGACCATTGAGAGCTGCGACACGCATCCAGCGTTTGTTTGGTTGATAACCGATCCAAATCATTCCTGTATGAGAATCAGCCGCATAACCACGTTCACCAAATGCACGCATGATACGACGCACCTGTTGCGGTGTGCCTGTCAGAAAAACCCAGCCGTTATTAATCCCTGTTTTTACGTCGAAACGTTGAGCATAATTACGCAGTCGGGAGGGATTGTCAGTTAATGGATCAACTGTGATCGAAATGAAGAGTATTTTGTCTTTGACATCGGTAACATTCACAGCGTCCATTGTTGCACGAAGAATAGCTGTTTGCGGAGAACAGCTGCTGGTACAACTAGTAAACATAAAATTTACCAGCACTATATGTTCGTGAATGAGCTCATCCAATCGGACACTGTGGTTATCTTGATCTATAAGTTCTACTTTGGGTATAACAGGGGGTTCACTAACCCAAGTCGAAGCTATGGCAGCATTCTTTGTAAGCAGTACGAATACAATGAAGCACAGTAACGAATGATATTTAATCAGTTTGGGCATGCTGTAACCCCTGAGTCGTTTCAACTTCAGTTTCAATATATAAAGATCCGATTCGACCTGAGGTAAAATCGAGCGTGAGTGAAGGTACGCTAACCAGGAGCTCATAGCGCCCAGAATGAGGTAGCTTTGCGGATGCTTCATAAACACCAGCTTCGTGTTCATGTAAAGTTATTCGGGTTTGCCAGCCGGTTGTGCGATGAAAAACCAGTAGAACACCATCCGCAATGCCTGCAATGGTTTGTTGCCGGGCATCCCGTAACGCAATTCTGAAATTGCGTTGTGTTTTATCTGAAGAATCTGAGCTATCCAGTAAAACTGCAAGTACCGAGTATTCGTGTTCCTCCGGTTTGGAATCCGGTACATTTACTACGATCGGTAAGCAGGCTGTAATTGAGGGTGAAAGGGTCTTCACTATGACTTCGTATGTACCACTGGTCGAGAATTTAACCGGTGCAACGTATTCACCTGCTCCGCGCTCGGTTAATCCAGAGTCCATGATCATGACGGCGCGCGCCTTGCGGCGATAATTGCTAAAATTGCCTGAGGGCGCCATCAATCCTTCAGTATAGCGATAAAGCATACCGTCGGCTGCATTAGCTACGATGACGCCATTACCTTCTGGTACCGGTACAATCATTGGCGCAACGCCAATATCTTCACTGGTAGCGTTGGGAGCTAACCGTCCCATTGGGACTTGCGCCACATTTAATCGTCCTTGTGCAGCTTCACGCAAATTGATTACTGAGACATTGTTTGAGCCTTGTCCGCGTACATAAGCATACCCGGGCGATAAAACAATTTGATCCGGTCCAGTAGTAATTTGCGCAGTTGCCTTTACAACACCCATTGCAAGATCAATCAATGTAATCGTGCTACTTTTACTATTTGTGACCAGTGCGTTACGTCCATTATTAAATAATGTCAGCGCTTGCCCTGCTTCTTCAAGTTGGATACGCGTTGTAATTTTTCCAGTCGAAGGATCGATTAAAAACAAATCATTGCTATTAGCTGTAATAACCGCTAATCGCTGTGCCAGGGTACTCCATGTTGCAGCAAGAGGAGTTCCGGGAACTTTGATTTCCTGTAAATGTTTTTTTGTAACCGCGTTGATGACGGACACCGTGTCAGCTTGGGGATTGATTGCAAACAACCATTGTTGATCATCTGATGTCGCTAAGATATGTAAACCCGCCCCTACAGGAATACGTTCGATTTTTGTTTGTGTTTCGCTTTGATTGGCAGTTAAATCGATTGCAGCAATTTGTGCGCGGCCATCCAACCCCACCCATAAAATCTGCCGTTCTTCATCCAACAGCATTCGAGTGGGATGATCATCGGTATCAAAAGCAATGGTTTGAATCAGTTTTCGGCTTACTGTATCAATCACAGCAATAGTATTTTGATTGCGCAGTGTTACATAAATGCGCTGTAGTTTAGGTGAGTATGTCCAATCAAAACCTTCACCCGGTAATGAGACGATTGACTCGAGTTTGGCATTATTCAGAGATACAAACGGATTGATAAATGCTACTGTCTGATCATGGTTTAAAGTAACGATCCGATAAGTATTGAGATCTATATCCGCACGCAGGCTCATGTTTCCTGACATCAATTGCTTAGCCTTGAATTCGCACGACAGCTCTCCGTTATCGTAGAGATTTCGTTTGGCAACGATCCATGATAAGGGTTTTATATCCCTATAGGCGCGGCCGCTAATTGAATCTTTCACTGTAATGGAAGCCAACCCTAATCCTGGCTGGTTTGGCTCAGCCGCATTTTGCAGAGAAAAATCAATTGTTATACCGCCTGCTTCAGTTTTTGCTTGTAGCGACTCGATGGCAAACACAGTAGTTGCAGAATGCAAAACACATACAAGTACAGCGGTCAGAGTCGATTTCACTGAGCTCATTGTGGGATATAACGAAGGGTGTTGATTGCTACGTGCGTTGCTGGATCAGATAAATAGGGTGCAGTTTCCGAATGTGTAAAATATGCATCAAAGGTTACCGTGTCAATCAGTTTTCCTGCAGGAGCTTGGCCACCTAAGAAAGGAGCTGTACCACGTACCTTATTGGAAATGCCACTCTTAATTAATCCTTTCTGACCTGAAAAATTCGCGCGCAGTTGTCCCCAGTATTCTTCCCCAATTTTTCTTGCATCAACAGAAATGTGCGCGCCTACCGCTAGAACAGCGGGTTTGAAAGTAAGAATAATTACTCTATGCTCGTTTCTTGTGGTTCGCAGCAATGGATCGCCATCAAAGAAATTATTATCAAGTAGAGTCCCGTTCCCACAATTATTTACCTGGATTTCATTATGATTTGTTATATCAACAGTAATTGTTTGATGATCATAAATGTAATTCATGCTAACAGTATCCAAAAGATCTCTACGATTAATTATAACGTTCGGATGTGCTGTCCAATTGACTGTGTTGGCTTGACTGAAGCCAGAAAACTCTAGTTGTGCCAATTCATCATTTGACATTTTGTATCTCCTTATTTATGTTCTTGTGCTGTTTTAGGTACAACACGCAGTAATCCCCAGATACCGCCATCAAACAAGAAACTGGCCTGGCTGCGATATAAATAATCCATGGGTATTTCTCTCTCACCACCCGCTTTAAACACCAGATTGGCCGCCATCATGGGGCCAATAGCATTGTGGCTTCCTTCGATAACACGTTTAATTGGACCAATAGCAGTGTAGCCTTCTTTGTTAACATGTCTTTTTAGCACTTCGCCGGAAGTCAGCATAGTCATAGCTTTGGTTTGAGGATTATATTCCCATGGAAATGGCGTCCACTGATGGCCATGTACAGTTATGGCTTGCTGACGTGTATGCCCCCCCGGATGTACGATACGAAAGCGTACATCTCTACCGGCTTCAGTCACAAAAATGGGCGTTTCAGGATCGCATGAGTTTTGGATGCCGTAAGGAAACAGTTTTTCTATCCCCGCCTGACATAGTTCATTACCATTTTTATCCATCACAATCTTTGAACTTAGCACATTGGAGTAATCAAATTCATTACGTTCCTCAAACTCAATTGAAGGATCTTCTCCCCGCCGCCCCCAAATTGGCTCAGTGCGGTAATTGATCGCTTTTACACCATAGTCGTCAGGCTCTTCCGCGCCTTTGAGATTACCAATTGGCCACATATCCATCGTAGCATCGACCGCATCCTGAAGTACCAACACAAAATCGCGGTATAGTAATTCCCCGGCCTCGTTGCAAATTGAAGCGCTGGAATTTGAACGACGATCAGCTTCCTGTTCACGTGTACTACCTGCTTTACACACTCGTGAATCTTTAGGTCCGATCACCAGGGCACCAATTGCACCATGTGCAGGATGTTTGATCACATCACCGAAGCTGCGGAGCGGTAGAGCGCCGAATTCAATCGGTTCAAGTAGTGGATTTCCTCCTTGATCCAAATTGTAATCACCGGCATACCAGGTATAGATGGTTCTACAAGAGCCTTTTTCACTACATGCGGGTAGAAGTGAGCCTTGATTTGGTTTTTTAGGTTTATTTGGATGAACAGGATCTTTATCAGACTCAATACCGTTGATACCTGCGTTAGTGCCATCACTGATCAATGGATTTTGTGCCAGCATCGGCACGGACAGACCAACAGAACTGGACATACGGAACTGATTATAGTTAAAACCGTCCAGAATCATGGACATGAAGTTATGACCGAAATGACCGTCGATCGGATTGTCTTGTGCATCGAATGGTCCATCATGCATAACCAAAGGCAAATGATTTCGTAATTGAACATTTATGCACGCGCCAGCAGATGCACGTAAGATAAGTGGTTCGAGCACACGTCCATTTTTAAATTCTTCTTTTAATTGCTCGAGAACATCACGATCTGTCATCAATTGATCCTTTTCATCACTACTGAAAAAATCATCGCTTTGAAGATTGCTGCGTACAAACACGATGGCATTTGGATCTGAAATATCCAATCGTTGGTTCAGCATAATTCCTTTTTTTCCAAATTCGTTTTCAGTACAGGCATTTTCAAAAAGCTGACATGCGCGTACAGCACTGATGTCAAACCTGAAATTTTTAGCATCGTCATCACAAACTTTTGTAGCCGGATCGGTAACAAAATTATCCTTATTTGGTTTTTCTACAAATTTATTCAGTTTTGCAACAGAAATATCCCCATTAAAGATGTGACCATAAGAACGCATCACACCCCACATACCATCCCATAATTGATCCATGGATGAGCCAAAGTACAGATAATCCAGACGAGGAACATTTAACGGCGTGATATTGACATTGAACTCAAAATGCTCGGAAATACCTAAAGGCTGTGCATTGGTGTAACCCGAATTAAACGATGCAGGTTGACGTAACCACTTAACACCATTCATGGTAAAGACATGTTGTGCTTCCTGCGCGCCCTGAATCAGACGGATTTGTACAGGATCTCCTTCGTAGACAGGGAGGATAGGGGTGGCGGGATCACCTAATTCACGCCATGGTTCAAGGTTGGCAATACGGCATTCTTCCGGATTCAGGCCGGGTAATGTGCCATGGGGATACAGAGCACAGTTAAATTGCTTGCGCCACAGCTCGACGTTTTCAAGAACTATCTCCAGTTGTTCGCGTTTGCCTGCGCTAGTTAGCAGCGCCTTGGTTGCAGGGGAAATTATTGCCCCGTAGGGTTCTTCAGCAATGATTCTGTCTCGGTTCGCATGGACATGCGTGCTGAATACATTGGCCATATCACCAGTACAATGAATCCGCTGCTTTTCAATCTCCTCAGCAGAAAGTTCATCATCCTGAGTTTTGCGACAATCTTTTTGTTCATAGTTAAAACCACCCAGAATCGAATCAGCTGCACGTTCAGCAATGCGCAATCCAATCGGTTCATTACGATAGTTAATTAATTGCGTGCCGGGATCTTCCGACGATATCGCCAGTGGCATTGGTTTATTCAAAGGTACTTGTCGTCGTCCGAAATAAAGCGCGGACTGATCCCGTTTCTCAGGATTGATAGGTTCAAGCGCCGTATTGTAAAGAATCGCGAAATCAGCAAATGCCATCGTAAATTCACGGCGGGTGCCATGCGTTAATTTATCTTCTGGACAATCTAGTATTGTTTTTGGACCCGGATTTAATGGATTTGATTCTGGATTACCGATACATTTAGGCGCGATAATATTGGCGCGAGTAGAAGTGGGTCCACCATCCTCCCTTAATTCCAAAGGATCACGCATGCCCAATAAGGGGTTATATTTATTTTCTTTGTGCCTATTTTTTACTTTGCTGGGATCACGTTCTGCCGGTAACGCTTTATTAAAATCCGCACCACCGATGAGTTTTGTTAATTCGTTCTTATCCTTGGATTTAACTTTATCCCATAAGACCTCACTTTCTCCCAGATTAAGCCAAACTGAGTTAGTCGGTTCAACGACTAACGCGGCATACAATCCGTGTTGTTGATGCGAACTTGGGCCAAAGTGATCATGGGTAAAGACGGTGCGCAACGTGTTGTCTTTATCAGTTTTTTCATTGATGATGGGATCTGCCCACCAACGCTGAATCGTACGTTGTGCCCCACAATAAGGATGATCTTCTGCGAGCTTAGCTAAACCAAGCTTTTCCCAGTCTTGTGGACATTCACCCTTCTTCTTAAAATTGCTGCATCGCTCAAAAGCTGCCGTATCGTTTTTGTCCGTAGTACAAAGATTAGCAACCTCAAATAAAGGATGTGTCTCGAGTTTCAGCATTTCCGATTCTGGTCGGCCAGCTTCTCTAAGCGCTTTATTAATCGCAAACACCCGTTCACGAACTTCATCGGGTGAAAAGGTGCCATCTTCGTAATTCCAACCATTGCCTGAGCCATCAGAAGATGTCACATCAAATTTTACCAGGTGAATGTGCTGACCAATCGTGTCGGTCGGTGTGTAAATTTGGAAATCATCCACATTCAGCGCATTGGGCACAAAATTGGAGGAATGAAACACAATGCAATCGCCAGAGTTGGCTCGGAAGAACAGAGGTTCGGGAAGGCGATCACGGTTATTCGCATCGATAATGTCCTTAACATCTTGTTCCAGCGCAATGATGCGGGCTTGCGGATCGAACCAACCATGACGATTGACAGTCAGTTCAGTCTGAATAAATGCTGCCATATAGTTGCGTATCGGGGTATGGGCAGGACAAGGATCACCATACGGAGCGCCTGGCGCAGGGTCACGACCGTTAACATAGAACAATGCATCATCTTTATGGTGTTTCTCTTTATGGTGTTTCTTTTGACCTTTAACCGTACTGGCCCTTTCCGTCACATACGCCGTTGCTTCACCACGCCACCTTTGGTGTGGGTCACGATGCTCATGCATTCTTTTTACTTTATGTTCTGTTGATTTGCCTGCATGAAAATCCATTGCTTTTATTTCCAGCGCTTCGCCAGCATGCTGCAGACGCTTAATGTTCAGGGTGTCCCACTCTTCAGCGAGGACAAGTGAAGTAGGATTCAGCTGATATACCCGATTAGCGATAACTTGTGCAGCATTGCCTCCTTTTTTTAGAGCTCCTTCTATTACACTCTCATCCATAACACCTTTTTTGGTTTTGGTTTTAACCTCAGGTGAGTGTTCATTTTGGAGTTGAACAATATGGCGTGGCAAACCTCCATTTACGATTTGCCCGTTCTTTACATCCATATCCAGCGGCGGTTGAGGGGGGCGATGACCCTCTTTACCAGGAATGTAGAATGGATAACCGGGAAAATCACGGGTAGGCATGACTGCTAATGCTGTTCCTGGAATTGGAACGATGGCCGGGTTTTCTGTGCCATTTTCTACCTCTGCATCCGGTAAATTTCTTATGAGCCAGTGTTTACCAGCCTTCGCATCAAGGGAACCCTTATAGAGTCCATCCTCGAATACATCGTGAACACGCCACAGCTCCCACATTCCTTGTGCAAAATGAGGATAGAGATGGCAGTGGAAGATTGAATCACCCGGTGTATAGTTGCGATTGCCTGAGCCTCCGAATTCGATTTCGTAACTGAAAGTGGCGCCAGGTGAAATTGTTTGGGAATCAAGATAGGTAGAATTGGGATCGCTCGCATCCTGCACCCACTGATGCGCATGCAAGTGGAATACATGGGTTTCCTTGGGGCCTGCATGTATATTTCGAAATTTTACCGGATCCCCGAGATAAGAATGATGCACATTGGAAGGATCATCCGGATACATCGCTCCTTCGGGTTTCTTACCATGTTCGTCGTACCTCAAGATCAACGCAGGATCTCCATTGGCCCATGAACTGAGGAAAAACTCCTCAAGGCGGCATTCAGGGCAATCTTTAGCGGGGCCGACATTGCGATTGCGCGCTACTGTCATTGCACCCAGGCCGCCTACACCGTAATTAATGCCCATGCCGTCCTTGATATAATGCAACGGACTATCTTGGTCCTCCAATTCCGCAAATGCTTGCACAGCTTTTACTTCATCATGCATGATGACGGAAAATTCGCGGAAAGAACGACCGCAGGAATTTCCGACCACTTGTTCTTTGCATTGTGGAAATTCTATAGGCTTTCCTTTAGCATCAATCTCTGGTATGACGATGATAGCGTTTAAATCGCTATGAACAATTTCATAAATCTTTTTGCGTTTATTATGTTTTTGATGCACCTCTTTTCGCATGTTTAATACGGGTATGCCGTCGCGTTCATACTCGTAATTGATTTCACTATAGGGGTGCTTCTTATTTGCAGATTTTCCAGTAGCAGCCTGGAGATCGGCATAACTTACTTGAGACCGATACCAACGCGCGCCCTTCGGTTGAACATTGACAGCTCCAAATAATCCTAATCCTACTTGTCCACCGTTTCCTTCACCCCCCACTCCGGCGCCAGTTGAATAGGCAAAGTAGGTACCCTCGCGATGCGCATGGAAACGATACAATGCGCTTTGACCGGGATAAATTTGAGAGCCTTGCAATTTAAGTTTCTGGACCAGTGTATCCTCTGTATCAGGGTGCACGATCCCTTTGTTTGAGCCTACATTACTCGCTGCCGATCCGCATACCCATTCATGCTCGGTGGATGATAGTGGACAATCTTCAGGTTCGATGGGTATATATTCCAAGCCATTCGGATGAAATGACACGGACCGGGTCCAAGGCATGTCAGAACTGATTGCTGTAGGTTTAACCAATTCACGCGCTGTCTTACTTGCCTGGTCAGAGTAGACGATTCCATCCGGATCTTCGATATGTGCCGGTACTTTACCGCCATATTGCTCCGGTCCATCTGTGCGCTCTTCAGTCGCGGTTGGCATTAACATATTGTGCAATTTTACTTCAAGGCATTCACCTTCATTTACCCGCAATACCAATGGACGCGGCCTTTTAGATTCACGGAGTTTTACCTTCCCCGGACGTAGCGTAGGATCATTTTTATCTGTCGAAACAACATCTGATTTGAGTGCATATAACAAACCTGCAGGATTAAATGCGCCAAATCGGTTCAATAAATATGCTTGTTCTAGAGCGACGATCTCGGCCCGGACAATTGCACTGCAGTTGTCGTGATTGTTTTTTGCTTGAGATGCAGCATGTGCCGACCAAGGCAATAGCATTATCATTGAGACAAACAACAGAAGCTTGTGCCAAACTAATGGCATGGTTATTTTTTTTGTGTGCATGTTGATCCCCTCCCCGAGTGAATCCTCTTACCCATAAGGTCATAGTATTTTTAAAAAAGATGATATAAGTCTATCAGCAAAAAAATTTACTTTAGTGATAGAACTCACACTGTTTAGTGATAAAACTCACACTGCATTGCAGATAATGGCAGGATCTCAGGTGTGGGAATTTTCAGGAAATCAATGAGTAATGCGTAAGCGCGCAGCTCAAATCGATCGCTTATCAGGGGTATGATCCAAGCGCTCCATCAGATAGCATAAACAATCCTGGCGGATGATGCGGGTATCGCGTGTCAACATCGCGGGCATTACACGACGCTTGGTCAATAAATTGCCATTGCGGTTTTCGAAGTAATGTTCGCTCATATCGCAACCCAAACCATTGCGTACATGCAAAGGATTGGAGCAGCTAGGTGCTACCACTGCCAGATGCGTACCTGGATCGAGCAAGCGGAAATTATAATGATCAATGGTTTCGATCAAGCATAAATCCGTTGACGGATCGCCGATGCTAAGACTGGTTGCTTCGGGTACGGTGACAACAGCGACTGATTGAAACAATTCCAGATCTTGGCTGGCTACGGGATGCGCTGGAAACGCAGATAAATGCAAAGCGCCTTCGACAAAACAAGCCGCGTGCTCAACACCTCCAACGCCTCCCGGTTTGCCGCATTCCAGCGTAACGGCGGGGCAGAGCTGAGCGAAGGCTTCCGATTGAACTCCCTTAGGATGGGTAAAGTACACGACGATGCGAGAAAACATCGTTGCGAGATGCAAAAAAGTATCGTCCAGTCGATTAACGCAAGCGTAATGCGGGTTCAAGCCGGTATTATTATGAATGTCAATGCTTGCGAATACACCGCGCTGCGCCATACTGCTGATCACTTTTTGCATCATACGATGTTCTTCGGCAATTATTGTATCGGCGTCGAATGACCAGACGCGATTGTAGTCGAGTTGGCCTTCCAGGCGGCGAAGACCGGCGCGTGCGGCTGCAACATTGCCGACATACAGTGAAAGAGCTCGTGGTAATTGCTGGTTTCGGTATTTCTTTAACACCTCTTGCATGGCCTTCAAGCCGGTATCTTCATTGCCATGCAATAAAATCGACACAAATAGCGGTGCCTCGCGCCTGCCTGGCAAATGAATCAAAGTAGGACCTGGCAGCACCGTGTGTAATTCGGTGGCTTCGACTTGCAACAATCTTTCCGGCAGATAATCGAGTTCCGTCAGCATGTTTACAACGCCCATTCATGTACCGGCGCACCGCTGCGCTGTCGTTCCAGATAAGCAGCGACCAGATGCAGACTGTCCGCCTGGTATTTCTCGCGGTAACAACGCTGCCATACCGCACCGGTTTGACCACATTTGATACGGGATTCCAGAATGCCAAGATTGTGATCGATATCCGTCTTATCAATGCCTAATGTTTCCAAACCCTGGCGTGCCATTGGCAGAATTTCTTCGAGCAGTAAGATGTGCGCTTCGACGGCGCTGCCATCCAACCAAGCGAGCTTGGCCTGGAGTCCACTACGTGCGGCGGTATAAAAATTATCACGCGCTTGGTCAAAACTGAATACAGCTTCCGGCGCTTCGCGCAGGGTGGCAAGATATCGCGCCAGGCCAAAAAACAGTGCGGCATTGGCGATCATATCGGCAATCGTGGGACCGGCAGGCAACACGCGCTGCTCAATGCGCAAATGCGGTGTGCCATCGGGGTCAAAGCCGATCAGCGGCCGAACCCAGCGCCAAATCGTGCCATTATGCAATCGGAGGTGCGCGAATTGCTTCGGCGGACTATCCATTAAAATGGGTAGCAGCACATCATGTAATGCAAGATTTTCCGCAAAACATTCAAACAGGGAGTTACGCGCATAACCGCAACCGAAGCTGACACGGTGGCCTGCCGGATGTAGCTGATCGCCAATCTCAACCGATTGCTCGAATAATGGAATACGTGTTTCATCCCATAAATCGGTATCAAATAACAAAGGTGAGTTACCTGATGCCGCTACCAACGGCCCAGCCGCGATGATGGATGCGTTGAAATAGCGCACGGCATCATGTTGTGCGCTCTGCAAATGCACTTGGAATGATGTGGCGGCTGCTTCCAACATCACATCCGGATGAACAATCGCCAAATGCTCGCGCCCATCGATGCGGATATGCAATGGGCGTCCGCCGCGACGTTTAAACACTTGTTCGTTCAATGCGCGGTAACGTTTAAGTTCGGACATATTCGCCAGGCACAAATCGGATTGCCGCACAGTCGGCAAGATGCCGATCATCATCAGTACACTATCCATTTGATGCGCAACTTCCTGGCATTCTTGCCAGTTCTGATTCAGCTCAGAAGCTATTGCAGACAACGCGCCACCTTTCAACGGCATGGGTGCTCCATTGAGTTCGACATTAAAGCGCGAAAGTTCGTGTACTACCAAAGGGTTGTTGAGGCGCGTCAGGAATGCTTGATTGATCGGTGAAGGGAAATAATTGTGGTCCACGAGCCATGACTCGAGCTCATAGCCACCGATTTCACCAATAGTAGAAAAAACACCTTGTGAGAGCTGTTTCTCTAATAGCTCAGTTTCCCGGGATAAGCGGCGCTGATATTCCTTGAAAATCTGATCATCGAATTGCGTCCGGTTGATTTCCTGGCCCATCGCAATCGCTCGGATCCATCAAGCAGGCTCGCTGGCAGCGACGCCCTTATGGAAGGTGACATAAACGTATACCGGCACCTGTAAATCGTTTAAATGCTTAGTGATCAGGGGATTGACTTCATCCCAGCTTAATCCGCCAACCCCGGTAGCCAGGCGGGGCAAAGCAAGGCTGTGAAATTTTTCCGTATCCATCAACCGGCGCAATTCCCGTAACGCATGATTTACATGTTCGACAGTTGCTTTTCCTGGCTTGGAGGCATGATCAGGTGCGGCATTTTGCGTAAACAAGTTGATAATGCGCGCTCCTTCCGCGCCACCCCATACCCAAGCGCTTCCTGTTTTTGGATGCGTGGTTTGACAGAAATGCCGGAAATCCTTATACATGGCCGGCCATTGTTCTCTTAAGCTTAATGCCAAGCCTGAGGAAAACGGATCATTGGGAGCGACACCGTGCGCAATGGCATGTGCCTTGGAAAGAAGAATATCGCCACTTACGAAATGGATCATTTAATTTAAAGTATAAATTGAAAAAAAGAAAAAACCGCTACTCTCAGCTTGACTGTACAGAAAGATGCAGAAAGCGTCAATCGCAAGTCTATATCGTAAAATTAAAGCGGCATTGATTCGGAAAAAATGGATGCAAACCCGGGATACTGGATGTTATTCCGGTAGCACGAGATCCAGCATGACGCTGTAGTGAGGCGGCTTGTCGCCGGCAGGGTTGTTGATCGTGATTAATGCTTTACAACATGTGGCTTGATCTGAAAGCTCGTTTTCTTTTAGCTGATTACGAAAATTGCGCGCTTGCTCGCCATACAGATGACCGATCGTTTGCTGATGAATCTCCACTCGGATAATATCCATATCAAAGGGGTTGCTGAGATCCGGGATCAGTTGTGCAGTAAAAATGCGTGTTTGTGCGGATAAAAGTTGATCAGAAGCAGCGATATTTTCCTGTATTAATTGCTGAATTGTTTTCTGATACGGTTTTGCATCAACGGCACAGTTGAATTGCCCTGATTCCGGCCAATGGTAAATGCTCCCGGTCGAATGGTTTGGTTTTGTTAGCTTTGCACTGGATGGCGTTTGAATGTCGGTGGCGGCAATTTTGTCGCGTTTGACGTAGAGGATGATTGCGGTGACCAATGCGACAGGAAGAATGTATGATTTGTCGATTCCGGCGCCTACGATCAACCCGATAAACAAGGATAATATCAGGATCGATAGGATACTGATTTTCGGTTTTTTTGCACCGCTAGAATTGCGATCGGTGATCATTCGCTTATTGATGCAGCGCTTGTTCAATAGCGGTTACAACGCTTGGATCGAGAGGCTTGGTGTGCGGACTGAAGTGAGCAATGAGTTTGCCATCGCGGCCGATCAAGTACTTCTGGAAATTCCAGGTCGGATAAGTGCCTGACAATTCAGCCAGTTGCACAAAAAAAGGATGTGCATGTTCTTTCTTCACCTGGGTTTTTTCAAACATCGGGAATTTGACATCGTAAGTAAGATGACAAAAATCACGAATTTCCTCTTCCGTGCCGGGTTCCTGACCCATAAAATCATTGGACGGAAAACCGAGTACTATCAATCCATGCTGCTGATATTTCTCATAGAGTTGCTCCAATCCTTCATACTGCGGGGTGTATCCGCATTTACTGGCGGTGTTGACGACGAGCAACACTTTACCACCGTAGCTCTCGCATAAATTGACATACTCGGTTCCTGCGAGTTTGCGGAAGTTCTGATCAAGCAACGAGCTATTGCAGGCGGCAGAGGCGGGGTTCATGATAAATAGCATAGTCAGAAAGAGCAAAGTACGCATCATTGTCTCCTAAATTATTTCGGGGATAAAATTTCCAAAATGTAACCAACCGAACTCACGTAGCTGGGAAATGCTGTCTTTTTTATTTTAGCGTATTGCCGGATTGATCTCAGCTTTGAAGAAGCAGCCGGAATTGGAAGCTTCGCATCAATAGCGGCACGTTTTTTTAACTAATGTTAGCCAGTACGAAATTTCTTGATTTGTACGTTTATGGCCTTTAAATGCCCAATGGGTTAGAAACATGCAAAATCAGATTGTTGATTGCTGTATATTCTATAAGTTATCGGGTGTCTTGTTTGAGAATGTTGAAAAGCTTGGGAAATACAATGTATTCCGAAGCCGCAGCAATCGATGGAGATGATTGCTTATCGGCCTCCAAGAAAATAAATTTGATGATTACAGAGCCACTCACAACAAAATAAAAACTATATGTAACTCCGCATAGGAGATGGTTCTTGATATTTTTGCTAAGTATATGTCATGTCACAGTGATTCTGGTTCTTATTCTGAAAGATTGGCGCTGTTGTCATCGATTTTTATGACAATTGGATCCGTGGCGAATTTGATTATGTTCTAGGGAGAAGAATGTGTTTCTGACTACAGATGATCGCAAAATCAGCATTATTGGTGCGTTGTTGTTATTAGGATTGACCCTGACGACAGGGATTACCGTTTATGATGCGATGCGCCAGCAAATTGAAACTGTCTTAGGCAGAGGGTTAACCGGGGTATTGGAAGGCAAAGCATTATTATTTGAGACGAGGATAGAAAAAGGTATTGAAGATACTCGCGCATTATCCTTGCGGCCGTTTATCGTTCAGTTTATGGTGGAATTAAATGAGGACATTGAGAACGAAACTGCACGCAACAATCTTACCCGTAACGTAAATTCCCTTGCTCAAATAGGTTTTAGTGCTGCGGTGATTTATGACCGGAATAATAATGTGCTGTCTCAAGTCGGAACCTTTAGCTCTTCCGAAAATCCTGTGATCCCTTTGGATGGTGAAAGGAATGTGAAGCTTATCTGGGACAATACTTTCATTTTACAAACAACCGTCAATGTGTTTTATCAAGGCCATAAGATTGGGAAAATTTCAACCGAAGTGAAGTTGCCGAATCTGACCAGAAGCTTTATGGATATCAGATCCGCGGGCAGTAGTGCGGAATTATTGATTTGCGCTAAATTACCACACAGTTACCCGGCGCTTGCTTGCCTTATCAGAGATTCCAGTGCAGTCCGCTTTTCTCACATCAGTATGAGTTCAGACAGAAATGAAATTTCTCCAAAAGAGCTGGCGCTCTCGGGTAAAAGCGGTGTCGTATCGGCTCTTGATTATCGTAATATTCCAGTAATTGAAGCTTTTACGTCATTACCTACATTGGGATTGTTAATGACATTGAAGTTGAATCAGGAAGAATTGTTTATGCCGGTTAATGATAGATTGAAAGACATCATTCTTTATCTGGTAGCCATGATTTTTGCTGAAATTTTGTTATTGAACTGGTTTATCAGGAAACTTATCAGCTCGGAAAAAGAAGCAAGACAGACAAAAATTAAAGCTGAAGAGTATTCCACGGAACTAGCCAAGAAGGAAAAGGAATTACGAGAAAGACTAAAGGAAATGACGTGTCTTTATGAGATACGGCGGGCGATGGAATTGGAGGGATCCATTGATGGCGTGTGCCAGAAAATCCTTAAGTACTTGGATGCGGCCTTGCAGTCTCCGGATACGAGTGCAAGTGAGATTGTGATTAATGATAAGCGGTATGTTTCTTCAGATAATAATAAAAAGCGACTGATTGAAGCGGATTCTTCCAATATTATTGAGATCTTCAAGCCTGCTAGATTATCCGAAAGAAAAGTGATATTTAATTCTTTCGTTCAGTCAGATATTTACATTGATCATGAAAATAAGGGATATATACGGGTTTACTATGAGCAGGATGTGCCGGATTCTCGTATTGAAGAGCAAAAACTTATTGATGCAATCGCAAGTGATTTGGAAAGCTGGATTGAATTCAGGAGATTGGAAGAGGCTTTGGTGTCAATGGCCGAAGGTCAGGTGCATAAAATTGGGCAAGAGTTGCATGATAATATCGGTCAGCAAATTGCTGCAGTGGCATTTCAAGCCGGCGCATTGGAGCTGCAAGCCAGCGACGTCAATATTCCGCGTACCCAACTTACCGAATTGGCGGCTTCTATCGTGCAACAAACACAAGACCTTGTTATAAACATTAAACAGCTTTCAAAAGTTTTATTACCGTTCGAGCTGGAAGCTAATGGATTGATCACCGCCCTTCAAACACTCGCAACCAGGGTCAGTGCAACTTATAATATTAATTGCCAATTCGAAAATGATCTTGGCGAGGAAGATCTGGGCAGCATGATCGCTTTAAGTTTGTATAGAGTTGCTCAGGAAGCGGTTAACAATGCCATTTCACACGGTAAGGCAAAATATATTCTAATTTCCCTTGGAACCAGCGAAGTGGAGAAAAAGATGATACATCTTATGATTCGTGACGATGGTTACGGATTTGATGAATCCCATATAAAAAACAATTTTTTCTCCGGTATGGGAATAAAAATCATGCATTACCGTGCAAAACAATTGAACGGGAAACTGACTATCCTTAAGCGAAACGAAAGTGGTATCGAAGTGCACTTTATGGTGCCGCTGGATCAGGGTGAAAATGCATAAATCAAAAGTGATGATCGTTGATGATCATGCCATGATCAGGCATGGCATAGCGATGTTGATTAACATGGAAGCGGATATGGAGGTTTCTTGTGAAGCCGGAGATGGCCCGGAAGCGATCGAAGTTCTTCAGAAGAATGCTCCGATTGATATTTTGTTATTGGATGTCTCACTCAAGACAGTATCCGGACTGGAGATAATCAAAACTATCCGCTCGATGTATCCGTCATTGCCCGTATTATTTATTTCTATGCACGATGAATCGGTGTATGCGGAGCGAGCCTTGAGATCCGGCGCTCGTGGGTATGTCATGAAACAAGAACCCAGAAATATATTGATTGCTGCAATTCGTGAAGTATTGGAAGGCAATATTTTCATAAGTAAAAGCATTCAGGATCAAGTATTGAAGCGTATTGCAACGAGAGGTTACGATCAGGAAGCGACAGTCAGTGCACTGACTCCGAGTGAATTTGAGATCTTTCACTTAATAGGACTGGGTTATAACACCCATGAAATTTCGAATCTTCTTTCTCGCAGCATGAAAACGATAGAAACGCATCGGTTCAATATCCGCACAAAATTAAAGCTGAAAGATACAGGGGATCTGATACGCTACGCGACCAAATGGTTTACTGATCAGAAGTAAATAAAAAGGACCTAACTAGCATGAAAAAATATACGGGGTATTCTGCTAGTTAGGGGCATCTGCCATAAAAGAGTGTAGAAAGAGAATAAAACAATAGAAGAGATGACTCTCTGGGTTCGGCAATCGGCCAGCATGCGGTTAGCCACTGCCAGCCGATTGTTTTAATGCATGTTTATATCTTGCCAGAGGATTTTAGTTTAAACGGCAAGAGACGATAGGGAGATTTTGATGGATAAAGAATAGCTAAAAGCAAATAGATAATAAATAAAGCGATCCCGATCCACGCATCATCACTCAATGTAAAACTGCTGCTAAATTGAGCGCTCTTGGTATTGATATATAACGCTAGAAAAGTTACTAGCATTGACATCATAGAATAAATAAAAACTTTGGTTGTTGTCATAACAGTTCTCCTAAAAAATAATTTATAACTAATTGATTCTAACTAACATTATTGAGCAATCAACTTTTCTTACCAACTCTTCCGCTACGGAGCCGGAAAAGAATCGATCGAGCCCCTTACGGTTTGAAGTGCCCACGACCAGCAGATCAGCCTTCCAATCCGTGGCTGATTCGGCGATTGCTAAGCTGATTCCATTCAAGCCGTATTGCTCATCCGCAATAAGAAGTTTTGTTTCGATGGAAATATCGTTGATATTGACTCTGGCTTTTTCCAACACTTTGCGGCCTGTTTCCTGACTGGATGAGTCATCGCTGCTGATGCAATGCGCAATGCATAGTGAACTATTAAAAATCTGAGCCATCTTGATGGCGACTGCCAGAGCTTGCTTGGAGAATTCGCTCTCATCGATCGCGATATAAACTTTTTTGTACATAGATTATTTTCGTGTCAAATGGTATTTGTCTTCTTCGTGGCAGCAACTAACTTGGTTGCTGCCACTACTGATTCCAAACTAGATTTAATTTAAGTTTGAGCTATCGTTGTTTCTGAGGCTGTTGAAATATCTTTTGACGACATCTTTTCCTGGCACTTGGTCATGATTTGTGTAAACCAAATAGTGAATCGCGCCATGGATAATCATTGCCGCCAGAAGCCCTTCAAAAATTCCTACTTTGAAGACTAGTCCGGCTGTTACAACTGCCAGGATTAATGCGTATGTTCCATAGTGGGTAACGTGCATCAGCCCGGCGATCATTTTGTAACCGGTGAAGAGCATGATTGCAGCCAATGCAAATTTAGGAAGAAAATCGAGATACTGCACGTTGAAAGTAAAGAAGCACACCACAGAACCAACGATCAACACCGAGAACTTGGTCATTGCGCCGGCGAGTTTGTTGGTTGTGCTTTTGGCAAGCCCATCCAAATTTGTCATGCCATGGAAGAAACTGGACCCGAGGTTGGCAACCCAGATAGCCAGCAAGCTATTGTTGCTATCGGTTTTACGCTTCAGCGGATCGATTTTTTCAATTGCAGCGTTACTCATGACTTGCTCAATTACATCGACTATTGCCAGCATTGCGCAAAAGAGGATCATGTAAGCAAGCATCATGATCGTGGTATCTTCCGCCGGTAAAGGTAATTTGAAATGAAGGTCGACATCTTCAACGGTGATCATCGGAACACTGACGAATTGCGCCAGAATTACGCCGCCTAAGATGAGGGCGAAATAGGGAACCGCGGGTTGCTTGTCTTTAAATTTGGAGAAGAGATAGAGAAAGAGCGCAATTCCTGCAGCCGAGATTGCTATCATCTGCACGCGAGCCTCGTTCCAGAAAGTTTCGGTAACCATTGCTTCCGGGATTTCGTAGGTGAATTCGAAAAATTTCATGAAAATTTTTAAACCCACCCCGGCGAGTAAACCTTCAACCAGATAAACCGGTACGGCCACCAGCAAATATCGTTGCCAGTTGAATTTCCAGATGATCGCTTGCATGATTGCGGTCATGAAAATGCAAAATGCCATATTTTCCCAGCCGAAAGAAGCGACACCGAGTGCTAAAACCGGCGCCAGGCCTGCAGCAATTCCGGGTGATCCAATAAAGTTGCCCGGTCTGAACCAAGCAAATAACCATCCAATCAATGACGCAAAGGCTACGGTCGCGAGACCTACTTTGATTGGATAATCGGACATGATCGCTATCCCGATTGATAATGGAATAGCCATTGCGCCTGTTATTAAGCCGGCCGCAGTATCACGGAAAAAGTACTGCGCCTGGAAGGCAGCCGATCCGTACTGCTTCATGTCTATTTTCTTAAGTGCTTCACTTTTTTCTGATAATTCACTTTCTATATGCGTTGCCATAGTTTTATTTCCTTTAATGATATTCTGCTAAGAGCCACGTTAAATCCGAATAAATTCAACCCCTGTGTGCTTTTTCTTTAGGAGTTTTTTTATCAATTAATTTCTCATTTATTTAATGAAATCAATCGATAAGAAAATTCTTAAAGTTTGAGAATCATGCTATTGCAAGACGATGAAATGGTAGCGCTACGTGTGAGCCGCTGTATATTGGGAGAAGTATTAATTTAAGTAGGGGTATTGCTTAGACAATACGCAACTTTTACTTAGATCGTCTAAGTGTTTGTATTAGATTGGTGGGATGATGAATCGGGTGAAAAATAGAATTCTATCTATGAAAACAAGCTCCTATTACTATTTTCTGCAAGATGGCTCTTTAAAGCGGTATTCCAATATATTTTGAAGAACACTCATTTTTTGGAGGATTCTTCTTCCCTATCGGAGGTTTTTTTCTCCTGAGAGTCTACCGATCTGAAAAACAGGGTTTTGATGAGGTAACTTAAATAGAGAATGACGATAAGATCCGATAAGGCAACGCGTGTATTTGGCATTACGACACCAGCGACCAGAAAAATGCTGGTAACCATTACGATCAATAGATACATATTGCTGCCGGGTGCCGTATACATATAGTTTCTTTGATAATCATAAAGAATCATAATTCCAGGTTTAATTATAGCATGTTATTCACAGAAAAATCACATTTAATTCACAAAAAAATCACATTTTGCTTCTGATCGATATTTTTAAGACATTAACAACAACTTTTTCACAGGTTTTTTTCTTTGTTTTTTCATTTGATACATTGCGGTATCCGCATGAACCATCAACGTACTCAAATCACTGCCATCCCTGGGATATAAAGCGGAACCAATGCTTGCGCCGACCGGAACCGGCAGGCCATCGCCCAATACAATTTCAGTAGTTAATTGTTGTTGCAGCTTACTTTTAACCAACTCGCTTTCATCGTTGCCGCCCTCTTTAATAGGGAACGCAATAACAAATTCATCCCCGCCCAGGCGGATCAAGATATCTTCCTTGCGGATGATCGATTGCATGCGCCGCGATATTTCGATCAATACTTTGTCGCCGGCGTCGTGACCATAATTATCATTGATAATTTTAAAGCCATCCAGATCAATCAGCATCAATAAGATTTGGCTGTTTGTACGATTGGCATTGATCAGCATATTATTCAATCGCTGTTCGCCAGCACGACGATTTAATAACTGCGTTAATGCATCATGTTGTGATTCGAATAGAATCCGCTCCATTTCAAATGTTCGCTCAGTGATGTCAATCACTAAGCCTTCTATCAGATTGTCGCCTTCATCATTTTTTACAATCGAAAATAAACAGTGCAACCAACACTCTCCGCCAGTGGTGAGTGCGTTCAATCGCAAATCGCACGCCGCTTGTTTTCCGGTTCTCAAAACTTCTGTCAATAAATCTTGCACAACGGTGGAATCGTAAAATAAATCGGGGAAATAAATATTTAGTTTATCTGCCCGCCTTTCTTCCAGTGCAATGCCGGCGATATCCTTGAATGCCTGATTCACTGAATTTAAGTAGAAATGGTGATTCAGAAGAAAGATACCCGCACTCGCTCGTTCAAAAATTAAGCGAAAATGTTTCTCGAGATTCTCCATCCGATTGCGTAGATACTGCTCTTGTTTGATCGTTTGCCGGGCTGATTCAAGCAGCTTGTTGATGTCATTTACCAAATTACCGATTTCATCTTCCTCATGTCCTTTGGGGCAACGCAAGTTATTGTCGTCACCGGGTACGATACGGTGCAGGCTTGCCGCGATCGACTGTATCGGATAAGTTAATACCCGCAACATCAGGATCAGAACCAAAATCGCGATGACCACGACTTGAATAACTAGAACAAACATCTGTTCAAGCGCCGATTTCAACACGCGCGAATTCAACAAGTCTTCATTAAGTTGTATTTTTATTTCACCTGTTTGTTCAAAAGCGGTAAAAGGCGCGAAAAGCGGAAAACTCAATACTTCAGTATCGGCGTCGCTCCATGACGATGTGATGATTAAACCGTTTCCGCTGGATAACATTACGCCGGAAACGATGTCATTTCCGGATAAACTTTCTACGACTTCTTCGGCAAGATCCGTGCTATCCAGATAAGCGGCGATCTCGGCATTGCGTTGAACGGTCGAGAACAATTGTTCGAGTGCTTTTTTCATTGCTTCGGATTCGGCGGATTGCGTGCGAGTATAGGAAATGGCGGATGCCATGACGGCGAAGACAATGGCACCCAATGTAACGATGCGGGAAACGCGAAGATGAAGTTTATTGCTGCGCATGGGTTATGATTTTAAAGACAACACTGACGCGATCATTCAAATTCCTTTCATCGATGTATCCGATGACGTTCGGATCTTTCTCAACAATATCTACGATGCTCATATTATCAGTTACTTGTCTTGGTGGGGAAGCGCGACCGGTGAACAAAAGCCTGGCCCAATAAGCATTAATAAAAGCAACCGGTCTTCCTGTTAAGTGTTGATAGAAACTGGCTCTGAGTTCAGAATCTTGCGGTTGATCGTAAGGAACGATTCGATTGGTATCTTCAACGGCATGGATGCGCCCCATATAAATATCAATAATCTGCTGTTGCGTTAAATTTTTCAGCCGACTCGATGGATGCACTACAACCACAATATCCGCTTGGGCCTGGACGGATATCAGCAACATCAATACGATCATGGCAATCAGATATTTCATCATTTGAAAATGAAATTGAGATTGACACTGAAAGTATCCAATGCCGTGTCATGCGTCAGCGGTTCCCGGGTTATTAAAAAACCGCCACCATTCTTCCTGACCCACGTATGATCCCATTGGGCTTTTAAAGCTGTTTGATGATTCAAATCCCATCGCACACCCAGGGAAAACGTATTTTGATCAATGAGGGTTCGATTAAATGCCGTTTGGGTGATCTCCTGAAGTTTCGCGATATTCGCTGGTGTGGCGGGATCCGCCCGGAGATTAAGCGGGGAATTCAGAGATTTGGCATAGGAACCGATGCTGTACCAAGTGACCGGTCCAAACCGGCGGCCAACGCTCAGATAACCATTGGTCAAATTAACGCTCGGCCATTTGGAGCTGAACCAAGCAAACTCGGATTGAACCAACCAAGCATTTTTATCGTATGCGATTCCTGCTGAGTAATAGCTGCTCCGCTTGCCTTCTGCGGAAACATGACCGGCGATTTCCGCTGCTTGCGGCCACAATGCAGCAGGGACGTTGTTCAATGCACTTAACAGTTGGTGATAAGGTTGATTGCGAATGGCATGCACTTCGGCGGACGCATACGTCAGGCGGAACTTCCAGTGATCGGTTTCCAATGACGCGTTAGCACCGAAGAAAGGCCGTTCCCTTAAACTTAAATCTCCTCTGCTGACAGTGATATCCGAGCCGGTTTGACCGCCATACGCTTTGAATTCCAGGAAACCGGGAGCGATCCGGCGGGAATATTTAATGTCGAATCCATCGAAATGGCTCAATGAAATCGGCATATAAAATTCAATGACGGGGCGTGCCCATAGGTAGGCGAATCCGACATTCCGGTACTCGGATAACATAAACAGATCGATACCCATGCGCCCGGCACGAATGGTGGTATCCGGAGTTACCTGGTAACGCAAGAAAGCCCAATCCAGGAAATTGAACAGGTCGTACTTGGTTCTTTCTTTGACAACGCCCTGAACGGTAGCACTTAGTTTTGGCAATAGGTCGGCATCGAATTGCAAACCGCCGACGGAGCCGGAGAAGATTGAAGCACCGCCATATTGAGGGGCGTGACTGAACTCATTGTGGTAGCCGATTTGCTTGGTACCGGCGGTCGTTACATCCAGTGTGCCGAATCCACTTAAGCGGAAACGCGGTTCTTTTGATTCCTGCGCTGCTAGTTCGCTGGTGCTGAACAACAAAGTGAGGCCGATCAATATACTTGAAATCAGCCTTTGCATCGTGACTGTAAAACCTTTGTTAACATTGAGGAAAATCAGCGTATCAGTGTTCGCTAATAGTAGTACAAATGATAATCAATGTCGTATGGAAATAGGCTGTAAAATAGGCGTTTATTCGCAGGAAAAGAATTCCAAAATCGTGTAATCGCTACAGGGCAGCTATATGTCTGAAGTGGTCTCGATGGATTGGTGTGCGAGCACGGGGACGGTTAATGATCAATCCGTTCGCAAGGCGTCAACCGGGTTTAATTTGGCCGCTCGCATCGCTGGCACCACACCGGCTGCCAATCCGATCAGCATCGATAAACCTAACGCACCCAGTACAAAATTCCACGGAATATTGACTGGTAGCCCGCTGACTAATAGCTTGAGCAACCACGCGATGCCGTAACCGATGATCAACCCGGTCAATCCGCCCAGTGTCGAAAGCGCTATGGATTCCAGCAAGAACAATGTGCGGATGCGCGCACGCGTGGCGCCCAGGGCAGTAAGCAAGCCGATTTCGGAAATGCGCTCGGAAACCGCGATGTGCATCAGTGTAACCATACCGACACCACCTACGACCAAGGAAATGCCGCCCAAAGCTGCGACTGCGAATTTTAGAACGCTGAGGACGGTCGATAACGTATCCAGCATTTGCTGTTGCGGTTTAACGGTGAAGTCTTCGCGGCCATGACGCGCAATCAGAATGCGATGAATGTCGTCGACGACTGCTCGCACCGGTGCATCGGGCAGGTATGAAAATTGGATTTCCATGACCCCTTGCCGGTTAAAAACTTCCAGTGCCCGGGTGGTCGGCATAAACACTGTGTCATCCAAATCGAAACCAAGCACCTGTCCTTTGGGGGCCATCACACCGATAACGCGAAAACGTGATCCGCCGACTTGCAGCAGTGCACCCAATGGATTGGTTTCGCCGAATAACTCGACGCGTACTTTTGCGCCCAGTACCACATAGGCACGCGGATTGCGCGGATCATCATTCGGTAGGAATTGCCCGATTTCGACTTGCATGTTAAACGCCTTGGCAAAATCCGGCCCTTGTCCATATGCGGTAACCCGCCGGCTGCGGCCTTGTGCGCGGATTTCGGCATTTCCGACTACGCTCGCATTGGTGTATTGCGCGTAACGGCTTTGTTTGAGCGCCATGGCATCTTCGAT
The DNA here is from genome assembly GCF_019635155.1 of Nitrosomonas sp. Lineage (GTDB taxonomy): Bacteria > Pseudomonadota > Gammaproteobacteria > Burkholderiales > Nitrosomonadaceae > Nitrosomonas. The sequence continues at coordinate 109,326 of NZ_JAHBZY010000005.1, forward strand.
GGTCAGCAGCCGCGCACTGCCGATGGCGCCGAGAGAACCGCCATGCGTGTTGATCTTGCCGGGGGTAATGGTGACGATGTTAGTGCCGAATTGGGTAAACTCCGCCAGCACAAAACGTTGTATGCCATCACCGATAGCCGTCAACAGCACGACCGCAGCGATGCCGATGGCGATTCCGGAAGCCGATAGCAGAGTACGTAAGCGGTGTGCAGTGAGTGAACGGAAGGCGAACTGAATAGTATCGGGAATGTTCATTGTTTTTTTAGTCTAGCACTTGAGGATGTTAATGTTAATTATCCGGTAATGGCTTGTGGTACCCGGCATAAGTCGGTGAGGCCGGAATCCTTATTCTAAGGAAATGCTGACTCATTGCTCGCACAAGCGATTTGCCGCGTTGGATGGTGCTCAAAAAACTCGCTTTCATTGTGCCTGGTGAATTAATCAGCGTCTTTCTAACTCGCTGTAAGGATCAAAAACTGATTTGGGTGCGGACGGATAACACTGAAAAGTGATCGGTTCGCGCCGCAGTATCATGACTTGAATGACCGAGCATCGCGTCGGCTAGATAATAATTCAGCATCAGGCGGATATTGGAATACGGATACCAATTGGCCCCCAGTGTAATGATCTGTACCTGGCATTTGGAGGTTCCTGTTTTGCAAGGATTAGCGTTGAGGCTTTGCGAAAAATTTTCCGCCAAATCGTAGCGCCCCACTAATTCCAGCGCACCCCATTTGCTAATGGGCTGCGGCTTGCCGAAAGCGCCGCGATCCTTTCTATAAACAGCGGTTTCGCCGGTAAGAAACCAGCTGGCCTGCGTATAGAATGCCTGAATTGTCGAATCATGCGGATGACCGCCTGCCAGGTGGGTATTATCGAGCCGAGAAAGAGCGTATTCACCTTGCAGTGTCAGCGGGCCGATTGCATACGCGGTTTCGGCGGCGAATGTCGATTGGCTGTTATGATCCGGCGCGCCGGGGCTGGCACCGGCAACACCTAAGGACTGATTGATGCCTAGCCGGCCGCCGTAAATATCGGTGATCTTGGCCGATAATGAATTCCGGTTGGCGGTATCGCGGCTAATCGAAAATCCCAGATGAATAAGCTGACCTTCTCGATCAAGTGGCAGCCAAACCGCCCGTCCGCCATAGCTGGTGCCTTCCACCGGCAAACCGAAATGTGCCAGGCTCATGACATACAATCCGAACCCTAAATTTTCCCGGATTAATCCCCGGTAACCGATGCCGGTCAGGAACTGGCGGCCACTGTAGATGCCGGTCGATGATGTCGAGGGCCGTTCCATCAGAGTAATTTCATTGGAACTGGTGATCTCTTCCAATCCCCGGTATGGTTTGAATTGGCCGATGGTGAGCTGCCCCGGCCCCAGTTGAGTAGCTACCCAAGCTTCACGCAAGCTATGCGGGAATGCGGTCGTGGCGTTGACAGCAAAATCATTCTCGAATTTGAAATTGACGCGATGAATTTTTCCGGTGACTGTGGCATAAGTTCTGCGCCAATTGAAACCTTCGCGATCATCGGCGTGCAGCAATTGACTGCCAAACGCCGGATAATCGGAGCTCGCGTTATCCGGATACAGCCAATGCGTATCGAAGTGACCCCGGCCATTAAGACCCAATTCAAAATTGCCATTGTCGGATTTGATCCGGAGGCCGTTCTTGTAACTGAAGTTAACCGCCTGACAATTGGTAATGCCGATATGAGTCAATGCCATCAGGCTTAAAAATTTGAACGATATTTTTAGGCCTCGAGATACTGGCACACAACACCTGCACGTAAATGAATGAAGTGCGAATGATTATATATCAATGGGTAAAAACTGCGTTTGAATCACCCGGGACTTCCCGTAGACAAAATGGCTTGAGTTCAGCACAATTATCTTCCGGGAAATCCGGGGTGTCCTCCTGACTAACGAAGATACTCACCGGAACGTTCCGGTTGATATGTGATTTCTTCAATGCGTACTTGCAACAATCCTCCCCCCGGCTTTGGCCACGCAATTTCATCCCCTTGGGAAAGACCAAGCAGTGCAATACCCACTGGCGCAAGTATAGAGATTGTGCCGCCTTGTGCATCAGCATCTTTGGGATACACGAGCGTTAGATAGAAATCCTGGGTGGTGGATTCGATTTTGAATTTCACAGTCGAATTCATTGTTACCACAGTGGATGGAATTTTCGTAGGATCCACGATTTCCGCGCGAGCGAGTTCGGATTCCAAACTGCCTTTGTCCGGAAATGCGGAATCGGGCAGCGATTCCATAAGTTTTTCCAGCCGTATCGCATCTAGCGACGAAATGATAATGTTTGGTTTTCTGGTCATATTTCCTAAATCGAAGTTGTTATGAATTGGTTTGAAATGAAAAACGCCCAAGGCTTTCTTATTGCCCTGGGCGTTCTGAAAATACTCTGCTTTGAATCGGTTATTTCTGCTGCAACTTTTTACTTTGAATTTTAGGGTTTTTATAATTTGTCAGGATCGGAATCTAACTCTGCTTTATTCGCATGATCACTGAGTTGGCCCGGTGTTGCAACGGGCTTGGCATTTTCGCGTTGTAACAATTCCGCTGCTATCCTGCGATGAAAATATGCCTGTTTTTGCGCTTCTTTCGCAGCTTGTTCGTAATAGCGCAAATTGGCTGTTGTATGTGAATGAAAATCTTGTCCGCGCCTTCCATAGTAGTGGCTTTTGTTTTCATAGTGTTGTAAGGCTTTTCTTTTTTCTACAACTTTTTCTCTCATTTCTTCGGCCACGTCATCATAGTAACTAGCTAACTTCTCATGATCGTTATGCGTTTTTGCATGCTGTGCAAGCTTATTGATGTCAGCGTTCTGCACGTCAAGCGGACCCATTTGTGCACAGGCAACCAGCAGAGAAAGCAACGGTAGAACTGTAAAGTATTTTCTCAGATTTATGCTCATGATAGTGACTCCAGGTAAAACAATAGGAAGTCATATTACTTGAGACGATACAGCGATGAATATTAGGGAAACTATTGTTCTTTACTAAGGAAAACTATTAAATCGTATTTTGTCCGGTAATCAATCAAGACAAATGGCTTCATTATTCAATGCGATAAACGGCATTGCGAGATGGGTAAAAGTGTCAGGTCAATGGACGGTTGATTATGCTTCATGATCATTGGCTTATGCAGGATGCTGGTGAAGTTAAGCTACTTTAAAGATTGATCCCAGTATGGCATTTCCCCGACGTGCTCTGACAAGAAGTTAACAAAAGAGCTTATTTTTTTCGGTAAATGTCGGCTTGGAAGGTAGCAAGCGTAAATATGACGCTCTACCGACAAATATTCCGGAAGCGCGGCTTGGAGCCGTCCTTTCTGTAATTCCATACCGATGGTATAAGTGGGCAATAAAGCGATCCCTAACCCATGGAGCGCTGCTTGAGCAAGCGCATCATTATTATTGATGCGTAAGGTCCCCGCTATTGGAATCTTGATCTTTCCCGCCGGTCCGGTAAAGCGCCAATAACTTTGTTCTGTTGATAACGCACAATCGAGACAGTTATGTTCCTCAAGATCTGCCGGTGTTTGTGGCATACCCCATTGTTGGAAGTATTGAGGAGTTGCGCACAATATCCGGCGCACAGGTGCAATCTTGCGTGCAACCAGATTGGGGTCAGGTTCGTTTGTGACACGAATTTGCACATCATATCCTTCCTCTATCAAATCCCCCGGGTGGTCGGTAATGGTCAGATCAACCTTTATTTTAGGGTAACGGGCTAGAAAGCAAGGGAGCGCGGGGGCAATATGGCGCGTTCCAAAAGAAGTCGGCACACTCACTTTCAGTGTTCCAAGCGGCTCCGCATGAAGACTATTCACTACTTGTTCGGCATGTTCAGCTTCTGTCAGGATGCGTGTAGCATGCTCGGACAGCGCGATGCCTGTCTCTGTCAGACTGAGATGCCGAGTGCTTCGGAGAAGTAATCGTGTACTCAAGTCCTTTTCGAGCTTGGCGACGGCTTTGCTGACAGCCGCACGAGAAATATCCATACGGCGCGCCGCTTCCGCAAAACTGCCTGCTTCCACAACGCGTGCAAAAATAATGAAAAGATTAAGATCTTGCATATTGTTATTGTATCGTTTTTGGAAACAAAATGTTTCGTTTTCTGGTACTTCTCATTAAGGTTTTCTAACTATATTATTATTTTCAAGGTTGGTAGATTATATTATATGCAATAAAGTAATGATGCTCATTATTGTAATTTAATGACTAATATGTATCCAACCTTAATTGGTTCGCTCTAAATAACTTGAAATCATGAATTTCTGAGTTGTCAATTGATAATTTTATTGTCAACTGAATAGAGCGTATTGTTAGCGTGGTTATTTTTACAAGTCAAAAATTCATTGTGGCTTGCATCAATGATCAATAAATGCATCATAAGGAGAATAATTTTATGGAAACCAAAGAGTTAATAAAAGCACCTCAATTATTTGTAGTTTATGCAATTGCTATCCTCTATACGATCGTGTTCTCTTTAGCAGCGGTTGTAGCGCCATCCATTGATGGAATATGGGGGCTGCAAGGCATGCATCAGGTTGCGATGCTGGAAACAAATAGCCGTAGTCATCCTCAAGCTGATCGGAGCGACAGTCTGGGTTAAGATTCATAAGGATCGCAGCACATATGTTTCTGATTAAGCAAAGGAAACGCTGATTAATTCGCTGCATAAGATGAGATACAAGGCGGATGGCGCGCAGTAAACAAGGCCTATCATAATAATAAGGCGGGTTTCTGAGCACCACCCAACGCAGCATGTCGCTTGTGAAGGCGATTAATCAGTGTTTTCCTAATTTTGAGATGAAGGAAAATGTAACAATGAAATGCTTTTTCGGAAAAATAGAAGCCAAGTATGTTGCTTCAAAAATCGTTGTCTGCCGGATTCTGAAAATACTATGAGCGTTATCCAAATTAAGCGAGCCTATGAAAAGGCTGAAACAAAAGATGGCTACCGAATCCTGGTGGATAGATTGTGGCCGCGAGGTTTGACTAAAGAACGGGCGGCTATTGATTTGTGGTTTAAAGAAATTGCGCCTTCGCCAGGATTGCGCAAGTGGTTTGGGCATACCCCGGATAGATTTCTTGAGTTTCGCACCCGCTATGTTGAAGAGCTTGCACAAAATCCTGCCGTAGCAAATGTTCCAAGCTTATTAGCCAAACACGAAATTGTGACGTTAGTATATGCGGCTAAGAGTGTGGAAATTAACCATGCAGTCATTCTCAAAGAATTTATGGAATCAATTTAGAGAGCATCGGTTCGACATCATATACAGGTATTCTCACTGATCAGACTTATCCGCTGAACCCGCTGAGTAGCGCCGCCTAATAGTTTCCTGTAGGAAGAAACCATGGTTTCCTTAATATACACCCGTTATTAACTAAACTAAGATGGCATTGCTTTCTTGTGTCTGAGAAGAATTATCGTGAAAACACAGGGAGTTGCAAGGATTCTAGGAAATGTGGGCGATTCTGTGAAAAAGTATCTTATATTTCTGTTTGATGGTTGTCTGGCTTTTAGAGAGAGGAATAAGTAAATGACATTAATGAAAAAATTTGAAATCGTTATCGGGATTGAACACCTAAATCAACTAATAGAATTGTTAGAGAGATCCGAAGTGCGCGGATATACCGTCATCAAAAAAGCAGGAGGCCTCGGTTCCCGAGGCGCGCGAAATCCGGACGATCTCCTGATTCCCGATGAAAATGCGATGATAATCCTCGCTTGCGAGGAAGATCAAGCGCAGAAAATGCTGCATGAATTACAGCCTGCAATGGAGGAGCTGAATGGTATGTGCCTGATTTCAAATTGTCATGCATATATTCATTGAGAAATCCCTGGATAAGTCAGTTGTGTTAGTGGAATAGAAAATTGGCATCACATTTTTACCTATCGGCATGAAACAAAGTCGTTTTGCGGCAAAAGAATTTGTGGTTTGTGATCTTATTGCTGATTATTGCGGGTCTGGCCGCACTGACGCAATAATCCCCGATAAATCACGACCAATCGCCGGTCTCTTATTTAGTATGGTTAATATAGATCAATCTATATACAATTAAAAAAGGTACTCTACTTGATGAATGATAGGCAAAGGAGATTAAAAATGGCGAAAAGATATCTATTTCTAACCATGTTGTTTTCGATAGGAGTACTCATGGCTTGTAATGAACCGAGAAGGACTCCCGACGGGCATTTGATGGACCGGCCGAAAATGTCGGCGTATGGACCGGATGATATTACAAGGCATGATACGAAAGCATCCGATGCTGACAAGCCGGATGGGGATAAACAGTAATTTCATTGCGAGTGAAGCTGTAAGCTTGCATGGTAAAGCGCTATCGTATTTATTTTTTACCCAGCGCTTTTACCGCATCGAGCCGCGCTGCGCGATTGGCAGGGAAGAGACTGGCCAGAACACCGGTTGCCAGCGCGACCAATATACCTGCAACTGATGCCCAAGCGGGCGCCCATGCGGGAAGTTGCGGGAATGTTAATCGCAGTAACAGGCTGCCGAATTGACCAAGCAAGAATCCCAACACAGCGCCCACCAGCGATAGCCAAACCGCTTCAGCGAAGAACAACCGGCGGATGTCGCCGGAAGTCGCGCCGATAGCTTTCAGCAGACCGATCTCCGCAGTGCGCTGGTTGATTGCAATCAGCATGACATTCATTACCAGAATACCGGCGACGATCAGGCTGATTGCGGCGATACCGGCGACTGCCAAGGTTAATGCTTGCAGAATTTTATCAAAGGTTGCGAGAATCGCGTCCTGGGTGATCACGGTCGTATCTTCCTCGCCATCGTGACTTTGTTTCAGGGTTGCCAAGATCGCCCGCTTAGCGGGCTCGATGTCGCTGTGGTTTTTGGCCTCGATCAGAATTCGAAACAGCGATGTGGTGTTAAATAGGGTTTGCGCGAAATCGATGGGGATGATGACAATTTCATCGGTGTTGAAACCCATCGTTTCCCCTTGCGCGGTCAGGACGCCGGAAACCAGAAAACGGCTATCACCCAGGCGTACACGCTGTCCGATTGCCTGCGTATGGGGAAAGAATTCCCGTGCGATTTTAGCGCCCAAAACGATCTGAGCGTTGTTTTCGGTGCCGGGCGCCATAAAACTTCCTTGCGCCAGTTTCATATGACGAATCGGAATCAGATTGGCGTTGCTGCCGAGCACCGTCACCTCGCGTAAGCGGTTGGCTGCGGATAACTCCGCTTCACCGACATTGAGCGGCGCATAACGCCGCACGTACGGCAACCGGCCGATCAATTGCGCATCTTTCAATGTCAGGTCGCGTGGCGTTTGGCCGAGTACTGCGCCGAGAAACGAACCGGAGGTTTCCGCGCGTCCCGGCAACACCACCAGCAAATTGGTACCGATGGAAGAGAATTGGTTGATGACATAGTTACGCGCGCCGTCGCCGATCGCGGTCAATATCACCACGGCTGCAACGCCAAGCGCCATCGCCAGGATAATCAGCAGTGAGCGTATACGGTAGCTCACGACCGTTTTGAACGAAGTTTGCAGCGTATCAATGAGTGTCATTGTCTTGGTCCGTCAAAATCCGGCCATCGCGCATGCCGATCTGGCGATGCGCGCGTGCGCCCAATTCGCGATCATGCGTGACAACGATCAACGTGGTTCCGCGGTGGTGCAACGCTTCCAGAAGCAGCATGACCTCCGCGCCGATTTGATGGTCCAGGTTGCCGGTCGGTTCGTCGGCCAGAATCACGCTGGGTTGCATGATGGTGGCGCGTGCAATCGCCACGCGTTGACGCTGACCGCCGGAAAGTTCGGCGGGGCGATGGTGGGCGCGTTGCTGCAGTTCGAATGCCTGCAAAGCATCGTTAACGCGTATTTGCCGCTGCTCCGGCGGCATGCCGCTTAAAATAAGCGGCAATTCGATATTCTCCGCCGCGGTTAGACGTGGAATGAGATGAAACGATTGAAATACGAAACCGATTTTTTCCCGGCGGATTTGCGCCAGTTCGTCTTCGGATAAATCGGTAATCAACCGGTCATCCAGTTCGTAACGGCCGCTGTCGGGTTTATCCAGCAATCCGATGATATTGAGCAAGGTCGATTTTCCGGAACCGGAAGGCCCCATGACTGAAACGTACTCGCCGGAAGCAATACGCAAGTCGATATGGTTTAAAGCATGTACCGCTTGATCCCCCATCTGAAAAATCCGGTTAATGTCGGTCAGGCGAATCATGGTTGTTTGGGCTGCACCGCAACACCGGCTTTGATACCATCCTGATCGAATGAAATCAGCACATGATCGCCAGCCTGCAAGCCGCTGCGAATTTCGGTAAAACTCCAATTGCTAAGGCCGGTTTCCACCGATTGTTCAACCAGTTTGTTTTGCGCATCCACCCGCCAGACTTTGTTTTCTTGACGGATGGCTTGCGTCGGAATGCGCACTACATTGTCCTTGCGCTCAAGGATGACTTCCACGTCGGCGCTGTAACCGACCAACAATGGCGTATCGATTGGAATATGCTGAAAATCCACTTCGATGTCGACGGTGCGTGCTTGCTTCTCGATTTCCGTGACATACGGTGCAATGCGCCGGACTTTACCGGGAAAAATGGAATCGGGCATGGCATCCAGCATAATGCGCGCTTCCTGCCCCACTTTGATTTTAGGTGCATCCACTTCGTCCATCGGCGCGGTGACGTATAAGCAACGGTCGTCGATCAAGTCAATGGTCGGTGGAGTCGGAATGCCGGGGGGCGACGGCGTGGTAAACTCGCCCAATTCGCCGGAAATTTTACCGATGACGCCGGAAAATGGCGCGATAATGATGGTGCGATCAATTCCGGCTTGCGATACGTGAATTTGCGCTTCAGCGCGTTTGATGTCGGAAATGGCCGCTTCGCAACTGGCCTGGCGCGAACGGGCGTTCGCATTGGCGTCGTCGGCGCGTTGCGAGCTGACGAAGCCTTGCTCAACCAGTTGCTGCGTACGGTTCGATTCGCGCCGGGCATTCTCGGCCAGAATGCAGGTCTCGCGGCGGCGTTCTTGCGCCATGGTCAATTGCCGCTGCGCCAACTCGCGTTGTGCTTGCAAATCCTGATTCCACAGCTCCAGCAACACTTGATCTTTCTGCACGTGATCGCCTTCCTTTACCCAAATCTTCGCAATCTGCCCTCCGGTAATAGGCGCCAGATTGGAACGCTGACAGGATTTGATGGTGCCGGCGCGCGTATTGACCACCGTGGCCTCGACGTTGCCGATGGTGATGACGGCCAAGTCCACCATTAACGGTTTGGGGTGCGAGTAATGCCATGCAGCGCTGACAAGTCCGCCGGCAATAGCGATTACACCGATCGTACGGAGCGGTTTCTTTACGAATGGCATGATGAAGCGCGATGTATGAGATGAAAATGAGCAGGCATCGAGTTGTGTTTCATGACAAATATGCGTATTTTACACGTTCATCTGTACGGCTTGCCGGCGTATCACAATAAACCATTAACAAACGATTCCTATGATTGATATTTGGCGAAAAAAATTCATTTTGTCCGATTCCGATCGGCCTACAACCGTGGAAGATCTTCGTCCCAGCGAAGCGGATTACGAAGCGCTCGATCTTAAAACTTTCGATGCCATCGAGGCGGAAGCTTTGTTTCGTACCATTGACCGCACGCATACCGAAGCTGGCCGGTTGACATTGTATCGCTCGCTTGCGCGACCAACGCAAGACGCGGCAGTGTTGCAGCAAAAGGTAAATGCACTGCGGGAGATCGCGGAAAATCCAGCGCTGTTCGATGCCTTGGCGAAATATATCGACAGTGCGGCACCCCTGGAGAAATCCTTGAAACACTTACTGTACGGCGAATTTGCCGGGGGGCTGGCAACCGAGGAGCCGAGCAGCCGTGCCGATAAGCTGGAATTCGGTGGCTACGGTTACCGGCAATTTCAAGACGGTACGCAATTCGCAATCGAACTGGTTGAAGGTGCTGCGCAGATCCGCCAACCGCAATCCGCGTATTTACGCACCTTACTCGATGCGATCGGCGGCTTTGGTGAATCACGCATTTTTGCACTGATGAAAGGGCCGGTGTACTCGTCAGGCGGTAAGTTCAGAACTAAAAAAGAAAAAAAACCGTTTGATTTGTTTGCCCGCTTCCGGCCTACGTTGTTCAAGATTCTGCCGACGGTCCTGTTTTTTGCAGCGTCGTACGGCATATTGTTTTTCTTCGAGAATTTTATGCCGCAATTCAGTGCATCCTATATTGGTTACGGCATTCTGGCACTGACCGCACCGGTGTTCCCGATCATTCTGCTGGCAATGGGGGTATCCGACCGCGATTCGATCATTTATCCGTTGCGCAAACAGTTTCGCGAAAGTCCGGAGTTGGCGAAAGCGCTCGATGCGTTTGGCATGATTGATGAATTGCTGTCGTTTTGCCGCTACGGTCAGGCATTGTCCGGCGACAAAACATTGCCTGAAATTGTGGATCACAAAACCCACCATCTGATCGTTCGTAAAGCCAGAAATCCTTTATTGATCAACAATATTCCGGATTATGTGCCAAACGATATCGAGCTTGATGCGGCAGGGCGGGTGCTCATCATCACCGGACCGAATAGCGGCGGTAAAACGGCCTACTGCAAAACGATCGTGCAAATCCAATTACTCGGGCAAATCGGCTGCTATATTCCTGCGACAGAAGGGCGATTGGTGCCGGCGGAGCATCTCTATTATCAAGTGCCCGACCCGGGTCAACTCAGTGCGGCGATGGGGCGTTTCGGCCATGAACTGCAGCGCACCCGCGAAATTTTCTTCAATTCCACGCCACGCAGCCTGGTGGTCCTCGACGAGTTATCCGAAGGCACCACATTCGAGGAAAAAATGACGATTTCGGAATATATCCTGAAAGGTTTCCATAAACTCGGTGCCAGCACATTGTTGGTCACGCACAATCACGAACTGTGCGAACTGCTGCAGCAAGACGGCATTGGCCGCTATCTGCAAGTCGAATTCCTGCAAGGCCCGACGCACCGGCTGATCCCCGGTATTTCCAAAGTCAGCCATGCCGATCGTGTCGCCAGCGCAATTGGGTTTAGCCGCCAAGATGTGGAGGCGCATTTGGATAAGCAGGGGAATGGATTATGAAAACTGAATACGATTTGTCAAAAATGAAATCCCGCAAAAATCCGTGACGATGCGGTTGAGCGAGGATGTCATCGGTTATTTCAAGAAAATGGCTGAAGAGACGGGGGTGCTTTATCAGAGCCTGATTAATTTGTATTTGAGGGATTGCGTTTCCCAACATCGGAAAATCGATATTTCCTGGCAAGACAAATCACAAGTTTCTTGATTGTTTTTTCTGATCGCTAACAAAAAACTTCTCCGTCCGCATTGGTTGATGCGAGCGGAGAAGTTTGCGTTTGACGTAGTGAATCAGTGACGGATTTAATTCACGCGGATGCCGATGTAAGTGGCATTGTTGGTTTCGCTACGTTCGGCAAACGCGCCGTTGTAGTCGATGATTGCGCCGATCCAGTAATTCTGGCCGCTGACCAGGTCGGAAGGAATCACCAGGAAGGTGTTGTTGGTGGTATCCGGGAATCCGCGATACAACGTTACCGTGCCTTCACCAAGGAACCGGTCGCCGGTGCTGATGGTGTCATTGGTCGATAGGTAATAACCGACTTTAGCTGTCATCGGACTGGTTTTGCCGAGGTTTTCGTACGTCATTTCGAGCTTGATGGTTTGTCCTTTACTGACGCGGTATACCGGTTCAGCGGTACCGGCCACCTTCGTCAGTTCTACATTCGAAGTGTTGAAGATGCGGGTGCGGCCGTGCGTGCTGTATTCGCCGCTGCTGCCGATATATCGCCAATGCGATACCGCCAGATCATTCGGGCCGCCAGCCCACAAGCCATACACTGCGACCAAGCCGTTGTTGGCATCTTCGCCGCTGTAAGCTGTTGCGGTCGCGCCGTTGGCATGAATATGCGTCCAATCGGAACCCATGATGTTATATGTATTTGCCGTATGAGCAAGACCGGCGGCATGGCCGAATTCGTGCATGGCAGTGGTTTGGAACGGACGGCTGGCGCCACCGTAGGGCCATAAGCTGGCTTTGTTGGTGGTGTAATGATACGCCACGCTGTTGTTGAAAATAATATCCGCTTCTTTCAACGTACAATCACCTTTGAACCATACGTAAGTGACGGCCGGATAGGTGCCGATGTTCGGGCCGTTATTGGCTTCCCACCAGGCTTCGTTTTCGTTGTTGTTGGCAGCGACGCCGGGTTCATTCCAAACGACGCTGAAGCTTAAGTTGCTGGGATTGCCGTTCCAATGTGAGACCACGGAGGATAATGCATCGCGCCAGGAACCCACCGGAAAGCCGACGGATGAAGCGCGAACAGTGTAATTGTTGCCGCTCCATTTGGTGGCGTTGCCGCCGCATTTGATGGTGGTGTAAGCGAATGCGTGTTGCGTAACGGTTGCCAGAAACAATGTGGCGAGTAATTGGTTTAATCGCGAGAATTTCATTATAAGTCTCCTAATGATTGTTCATAACTTGAATGAGGGTTGCAATTGCAGTGTGAAAACGCGTTTTAGTCCTTGTGAATGGTCATTTCCACGTGAGGCGGCGCTTCCAGATCGAGTTTCTTGAGAACCGGTGCTACAGCCGGAGCGGCAACCGGTTGCGCTTTTCCTATTGCAAATTGTTCGTGCATTTGCACGCTTTGGGCAGGTTTGAGCGTACTGAGCGCCTGCGGGGTGTAGTGTTGATTAACGCTATCGCTGAGGAATTTACGGAATTGCACCGGGGTCAGCTTGGTCGCATCGGCGGGTGGCGTCCATTCGGCTTTGCTTTCGGTTTCAAAAGTGAATTCTTTGACGCCGATGCGAAGCGTTACGCTTTTCTTTTCTTCGTTAAAGTTTCCTTGGTCGATCTGGCCATTGCTGCGCAACCAGATTTCCTGCCAGGCATCGGAGTGTACGGCATCCTTGCCGATGCGGAAGCGGCCGAAATTACCGCCAACCACCGGTGAAATTTCCACACCATTGCCGCGCACGAACACGATATCCTGATCGCCGACTTGGAATAGCGGTACGCCCGGAATAATCAAGGTATTACCGGCGTCGTCAGGGCCGCCGCGGAAACGCAACGTGATCAATTTATCCTGACTTGAGCTGCCCTTGAAGTTCCGGGTGATTTCGTAGGTGACGTAGGTATGCGGCATAGCGACGTCATCCGCTTGCAGAATATCCGAGGTGCGATAGTCGACTTCGACGACTTTGCCTTCAAAAATCAAATCGGCTTTATGCACCAGATCCGAAGTGTTGGTGCCGTCCGAGTGCGATGCATATGTCTGCGGAATAGCGAATGCCAGACCCAAAGTTATAATTGCTGCGGCTAATGTTTTTACTTTCATCATATATCTCCTCTAACGTGGTGGATTACTACATTGATGCGCCGGATTTTCAATAAACCTGGCAAAATCAAAACTGCCGAGCAAAGATAATGTTTTTTGCATGATTGGTCTGTGATAAAACACACAGGACATAGCGCATTGATTCCGAGCGGTTTCAAATCTCATTGCTGCAAATAACAACCATGCAATCGTGCTGCGTGCCTGGATCGGCTGCATGGCGGATGCCGCAATGCTGGAGTTGGCGCATGATCAGCAGGTATTGCTGTCGCAAATGATGGAAATGCAGTGAAGCTTATAAAAGCTAAGTTGGGAAGCTTGGGTTCTTTTGTAAGCAAATCCTTTTCCAAGAACAACCCGACTCATTGTGATTCGGGCGGGATATTTTTCGATGGTGTGTTGTAATTTCTATTAGAGAACTTCTTTAGCAGTATTCGGTTTATAAATCTTCCTGTTACTGCTAATATCGCTCATCATTTAACCTTAGAGCGCACAGCGTGTGCTGATCAATTGCGGAGGCGATGTGACGGGGGAGCAGGGATACGATGTTTTTATCAGCTACGCGCACGCTGATAACGAAGTTCCTCATGGCTCCAAGGCTGAAATGGGTTGGATCGGCGTACTTGCGGCGAATCTGAATATCGGCCCGAACGTTCTCAAGAAACGAATTTTCATCGATTACCAGCTCAAACCGGGCGATGAATTCAGCGATACATTGATCAGCAAAGTCAGAAGCAGCGCACTCTTAGTCATTTTCCTGTCGCAAAATTACGCCAAGTCCGCATGGTGCGGTAAAGAACTGGAACATTTTATCCAGGCGCATTCCGCTAATCAGGAGAAACCGGTCGATGTTTTTGTCGTCGAGCTGTTTCCTTACGAAGAACTGACCGGTTTGCCGGAAAATATTCAGAATATCCGCAAGCACAACATTCATGCAAAATTCTGGTATCAACCCTTCGACAACAGTGACCCCATCCTGGCGGGTTACCCAACGCCCAACGACAACGATGACAAGGTCAGGATCCATTATTGGAACTCACTCAATGCATTGAGAAATGCAATGGATGCACATTTGACTGAGAAAGCGGATTTACCTGGAAATAGCGTATTTTCTGCATCGCCCGATAAACCGTCAGGCGTGGCTTCGCCATCAGTCCCGAAAAATTGGCCTTCTGCACCGCCTGATACCGGCAAAAAAACATCGACTTCCTGTACGGTATTACTAGCGGATGTCACCGACGACCTGGAGCCGAAGCGCAATGAAATCAAATTGGCGCTGGAAGCGGAAAAATTTCTGGTACTGCCGGATGGCGACTGCATTGGTTTGTCGATCGAGGAATTCAATAGCAATTTTCCTAGAGATCTCGAATGCAGTGAACTGTTTGTGCAATTGCTATCGCCAACGGTAGGGCGCAAAGCCAAAGGATATCCCGCGCCGCTGCCGCAACTGCAATTTCAGCTCGCACGCGAGGCCAACAAGCCGATCCTGCAATGGTGCGAGCAATTGCCGCCGGCTGGTCAAATTACCGATCCCGCGCATGCCAAGTTGTTTGAGACGGAATTTCTTCGCGTCACCAATCTAAACAATTTTAAAACTGAAATCATCGAGCGGTTACGGGCGGAAAGAATCAAGCGCGACAAAGCAATTGCGGCATCCAGTCAACCGACAAGGAGATGGAATAAAAAGATTGTTTTCGTTGATGATCTGGCCAGTACCGATGATTTGCGTAACGTATTGCGCACCACCATCAAACAACACCAATACGATATTCGCGCCATTCCTGAAGCAGCGCCGCTCGGTAATAATGGCCTTGATGTGAAAGAATTTTTACGTCCCTGTTTGGCGGGAATCACGGTGTATACCGATCCAAGCAAGTATATGACAGCCTACAGTCGTTTGGTCTTCTTCCTCAATCAAATCGCGGAAGCCGAACTTCCGCTAGTGCGCTGGGGTGTTTATTTGCTCGATGGTGATGTCGCGAGCGTTTTCGGTATCGATTCCGAGGATGTCGTACCGGTGTACGAGCAGGATTTGGCGTCATTTCTGCGAGGGCTGTCGCAGTGAAACGCATCACCCTTTCTTTATCTGCGCCTTATGTCGGTTTGCGGCCATTTGAGGAAGAAGAAGCCCTGCTGTTTTTTGGCCGCGAAACGCATGTGCACGATGTACTTGCGAAACTGGGCCATCAACAGCGTTTCATTGCGGTGATCGGCGCATCCGGATCGGGTAAATCGTCGTTGATACGCGCCGGGTTGATTCCCGCGTTGCATCGCGGATCATTGGCATCCGTCGGTTATCGTTGGCAAGTATGCATCACCAAACCCGGTGATGCGCCATTACAGCATTTGGTGGAAAAACTGACTGACGATGAACGTTGGATCGATGGCGGCGATCGTGCTGCTTCGATGGCATCGTTGCGTGCGCAATTCACCGTCAATCCGCTGGCGCTGGCCGAGCAATTCCAACGGCGCGCC
Organism: Nitrosomonas sp.; assembly: GCF_019635155.1. GTDB lineage: Bacteria > Pseudomonadota > Gammaproteobacteria > Burkholderiales > Nitrosomonadaceae > Nitrosomonas. Next base: position 125,243 of record NZ_JAHBZY010000005.1, read on the forward strand.
GCATTGTTTGGCGGCGAAGCCTTATTGCTGGTGATCGACCAGTTCGAGGAAATTTTCCGTTATCGCCAGCAGAATATCGACGAAGCGGAAGCATTCATCAAGTTGCTGCTACGCTCGGCTTCCGAAGAAGACGTGCCGATTTATGTCGTGATCACCATGCGCTCCGATTTTCTGGGTAATTGCGTGACATTCTTCGGTCTGCCGGAAGCGATCAACGGCGGATTGTATCTGACGCCACGGCTGCGGCCGGAGCAACTGAAATCGATCATCGCGTCTCCGCTCGCGCTGATCGGCAGTGATATGGATCCGGTCTTGGTTAACCGATTGATCAACACGCTGGAAAGCGACGACGAACTGCCCATTCTCGAACATGCGTTGCTGCGCATGTGGAATCACGCCAAGGATAATGGGCGCAACCGCATCGAAGCACAAGACTTTGCGCTCATTTGCAAACCGCCGGCAACGGGCGAAGGCGAAGCAATGCCCAAACTGGCATTCGCTATCGACAACCATGCCTCGGAAATCTACAACCAACTCACGCCACAGCAACGGCAGATCGCGCAACAACTGTTTCCGGCATTGGTCGAACGCCGTGAAAGCCGCGATGTGCGGCGGCCTCAGACCCTGCAGCAGTTGATTGAGTTGACCGGTGAATCCAATAAAGATGACGTGCTGGCGGTCATCAATGCCTACCGTAAAGGAGGGACAGGGTTTCTGCTGCCGCCTATGGCCGAGAAAATCATGCAGAGCACGCTGATCGACATCAGTCACGAAAGCTTGTTCCGCCAATGGCGGTTATACCAGCAATGGCTCGAAGAAGAAACACTCGACGCCGCCGAGCTGAAGGAATGGTACTACCGCCTGGGACGGCATCAGCAAACCGGTGCCGGTTGGCTGGACGACAACGAATGCCATCGTGCATTGCAATGGTTGAACCGCATTAACAGATACCCTGCACCCCAGCGGTGGGCGACGCGCTATTTGGAACGGCTTGATTTTCAAGCGCTTAAACTCTTTATTCAAGAAAGCCAGCAACGCGTCCAAGAAAAGCAACAAGCCGAAACCAAGCGATTGGAAGCGGAAGCCGCACTGCAACGCCAATTGGCCGAACAGGCCGAGCAACAAAAGTTACAAGCGGAAATGTTTGCCCGCTCCAGCCGCAAGAAAAGTATTTGGGCGATAGGCGCAGCAATGATAGCCATGCTGTTTTCAATCATATCTTGGATGCTATGGAATCAGGCCGAGCAGGAAAAAAACCGTGCTGACCATGCCCGGAAGCACGCCGAGCAGCTGGCGCATGCTGCACATGCCAATGCCTTGATTGCTACGGCGGAAAATTTGGATCTTGTTACTTTGGATCAAAGTATTTTGCTTAGCCTGGCTGCATACCAAATCGACCCTAATGAAAAAGTCGAAAAGCAGTTGCGCAGTGTTTTTGCAGCCCTTACATTCCAAACCGGTTTACGGAATATCGATGGCACGCGATTTTCCCCTGACGGCAAAACAGTGTCGATTATCAGTGAAGGCAAAACTGTACACTTGTGGTCTCGTGATGTTTGCCGTCCGATTGACGAAATCGCCGCGGAATTAAAACGCCGCGTCGGGCGCGATTTGACGGATGAGGAGCGCCGCCGCTTCGGCGTGGCGGATCGCGTTGCGCAGGAGCAGTAATCGAACACATTCGGGAGGCATGGGATGACTGAAAACACAAACAATTTTACAACACCCGCCGGACGCCGCGATGTGCGGCCGGAAGCCAGTCCTATGCTCGATTGGAGTCCGGAGCAACGGCGAAGCTCCATGCATGCGGTTTACTTGCGTGCTGAAGATCATGCATTGAAGGCGATCAATTGGTATTTATGTTCCAAAGTAGACAAGAAAAAATGGGCGCAGCAATTGCGATTCAGTGTCATCGTATTAACCGCGATTGCCGGGTTGTGGCCCATTGTCAGTGAAATGACGAAAATTCCGGCGATATATGCGTCGATTGCGCTCGGATTGGCGGGAACATTGCTGGCCGTTGATAAGTTTTTTGGTTTTTCTTCCGCGTGGATGCGCTATATTGCCGCAGAGCACCAGATCCGCCAATGTCTGCACGAGTTTCAAGTGGATTACGAAATGGAATTGGCCGGATGGGATCATACCCAGCAACCGAGCGTGGAACAAATACAAAGCGCATTGAATCGCTGCAAAGCATTTCTGTTTCAGGTCGACGGCATTATCCGGCAGGAGACCGATAAATGGCTGGCTGAATTCCAGGATGCGATCAAGCAGATCGACAGCGCAGCCGCCGCTAAACCGGAACAGCGCGAGAGCGGCGGTATCAACGTGACATTGAGCAATGCCGGGCAATTTCCGCAAGGATGGAAAATCATTCTGGACGATGGTAACGCCATCGATTGCCGGGGGAAAATTGCCGCGATTCCTGGTTTATCCGCCGGTATCCATAAATTGCGCCTGGAGGCCGAATTGAATCAGCAACCGGTGCGATTAGAGCGTTTGGTCGCTGTAACGGGTGGTCAAATCGCGGAGTTGGCGGTTGAATTGGTTTAAAATCGCAGAATTGTAAACCAGTCATCAACGCGGAAATGTCGATCCCCAATTCTGAACCATCTCATCGGTGCAATCAAAACCCTAAAATCCGATTGTCGGCCAGGGAGATCGAGACCATCCGCGCGACGGTGCATCGTTTGCTGGGAGGTGATGCGCGGATTCGCATCTTCGGCTCCCGTGCGAAAGTGGATGAGAGGGGCGGGGATATTGATATTTTGATCGAAACGGAGCAGATACTGACCGATCGCGTTTCAACCGCATGCCGGTTAACCAGTCAACTGCAAATGCAGCTCGGTGACCAAAAAATAGATGTCATTCTCATTGATCCGGCGACACCGGCGCAGCCGATTCATCAAATAGCACGCCAAACCGGGGTGGTATTATGACAGCGGATATCCTTAAAATAGAATCAGTTCGATTACTGGCGTTACTGAAAATTGTCCGGCGTGAGGGTGTGTTGTTGAAAACGGACGCACGATTGTTCAAGGCGGAACTTGATGCAATTTGGGTGGAACGGCTGGAAAACGATGATGATCTGGCGGAACGTCTGGATGCCTTTGTGTCCCGCTTTGGGCGAATGCAGGATACGATGGGGGATAAATTGATACCCGCGCTGCTCAGGTCGATGGCGGAAAAGACCGGTAGTGCTTTGGATAATCTGAACCGGGCGGAGAAACTCGGCTTGCTGTCGTCCGTTGAGGAATGGTTGGATGCGCCAAATCTACGGAATAAGCTGGTGCACGAATATATGTCCGATTCTGCAGAATTTGCTGCAGCGTTGAACAAAGCGCATTCGATGGTTTCATTACTGGTGTCAGCCTACAATAGCATTAACCGCTATGCTCTTTCGCGCATTTCGGCGGCGGAGTGGCCGGAATTATTACCTTAGGGAGAAGTGAAGCTCATGAAAATCCACGAATACCAAGCCAAGGAAATTTTACGCCAATATGGCGTTGCGACGCCGCAAGGCATTGCGTGTTTCAGCGTTGACGAAGCGGTGAACGCAGCGAAGCAATTGGGCGGCGATGTTTGGGCGGTGAAAGCGCAGATTTATGCCGGCGGGCGCGGCAAGGGCGGCGGCGTGAAAGTGGCAAAGTCGCTGGATGAAGTGCGGCAGCGCGCCGGGGAGATTTTGGGGATGCGGCTGGTGACGCATCAAACCGGGCCGGAAGGACGGATCGTGCACCGCTTGTTCATCGAGCAGGGCGTGAAGATCGACAAAGAATATTACGCCGGCATGGTGGTCGACCGGCGGCAGCAGCGCGTGTGTTTGATGGCGAGTTCCGAAGGTGGCATGGACATCGAAAAAGTTGCTGCGGAGACGCCGGATAAAATTCACAAAGTGTTTATCGATCCGGTTGCGGGGTTGACGCCGCAGCAAGCGCAAGACGTCGCGCAGAAAATCGGCGTTCCACCGCAATGTGTGCCGCAAACGGTGAATTTGTTGCAAGGTTTGTACCGGGCATTCGACGAAACCGATGCATCGTTGCTGGAAATCAATCCGCTCGGATTAGTGAATGGCGATCAAGTGATGGCGTTGGATGCCAAAATGAATTTCGATGATAATGCGTTGTACCGGCATCCCGATATCGTGGCTTTGCGCGATTTGGACGAGGAAGACCCGATCGAGATCGAAGCGGCGAAGCATGAGTTGTCGTACATTCCGCTCGACGGCACGATCGGTTGTCTGGTGAACGGCGCCGGGCTGGCGATGGCGACGATGGATATCATCAAATTGTACGGCGGCAATCCGGCGAATTTTCTCGATGTCGGCGGTGGCGCGACCACCGAGAAAGTGACCGAAGCGTTCAAATTGATGCTGCGCAATCCCAAGTTGCAGGCGATTCTAGTCAATATTTTCGGCGGCATCATGAAATGCGACGTGATCGCCGAAGGGGTCGTCGCTGCGGCGCGCGAGGTGCAATTGAAGGTACCGCTGGTGGTGCGGCTGGAAGGCACCAACGTCGATCTCGGCAAGAAAATTCTGGCCGATTCCGGTTTACCGATCATTTCGGCAACGGATATGGCCGATGCGGCGCAAAAGGCAGTGAATGCGGCGCAATCGAAACCGTCTTCGTGCGGTTGTCAGAGTTAATCATTACAGGAGCGCACTATGTCTATTCTGATCAATCGCAACAGCCGTGTTCTCACCCAAGGCATCACCGGCAAGACCGGGCAATTTCATACCCGCATGTGCCGCGACTATGCCAACGGCAAAGAATGTTTCGTGGCCGGGGTTAATCCGCGCAAACCCGGTGAGGATTTCGAGGGTATTCCGGTGTTTGCCACCGTCAAGGAAGCGAAACAGCAAACCGGCGCGAATGTGTCGGTGATTTACGTGCCGCCGCCGTTCGCCGCCGCAGCGATCGACGAAGCGGTTGAAGCCGAACTGGATTTGGTGATTTGCATCACCGAAGGCATTCCGGTGCGCGACATGATTCGCACGCGTTACAAGATGCAGGGCAAAAAGACCCGGCTGATCGGCCCGAATTGCCCTGGCATTATCACCCCGGACGAACTCAAGATCGGCATCATGCCCGGCTATATCCATAAAAAAGGCCGCATCGGCGTGGTGTCGCGTTCCGGCACGTTGACCTATGAAGCGGTGGCGCAATTGATGGCGCTGGGTCTCGGACAATCGACCTGTATCGGGATCGGCGGTGATCCGGTGAATGGCTTGAAACACCTCGATGTGATGCAGTTATTCAACGACGACGACGAAACCGATGCGGTGCTGATGGTTGGCGAGATCGGCGGCAGCGACGAAGAGGATTGCGCGCGCTGGATCAGGGACAATATGCGCAAGCCGGTGGTTGGTTTTATCGCCGGTGTGACTGCACCACCGGGTAAGCGCATGGGACATGCCGGTGCGATTATTTCAGGCGGCAAGGGCACGGCGCAGGAAAAGCTCGAAGTCATGGAATCCTGCGGCATCAAAGTGACGCGTAATCCGGCGGAAATGGGAAAATTGCTGAAGTCGGTTTTGTAGTTTCTTCAATTATTCAAAGGTAATTTTTATGCGCTTTCGCTTATCGTTTGTCATTATTTCTCTCGCAATCATAGTTTCCGCGTGCAGCACCATACCTGGAAAACCGCTGCCACTACCCGGCAAGAAACCGGAGCGGCCCACCGGTCCGCTGCCGCAAAGCGCCAAGCCCAAATACAACCTGACCGGCTACCCGGCGGAGGTGCAACAAGGTTATATCGACGGTTGCGAAACCGCCAAAAACACCAGTTGGGCGTTCAAGGATCTCAATCGGTACGAGAAAGACGGGCAATACCGCATGGGGTGGGATGATGGTTTCATGATGTGCAAGGGTACGAAATAAATTCTTTCATTTCGATGATCGGTATGCGTCGGCGCTTTGGCTTGCTGATTTGGTTGATGGTATCCGCAATACCGGTTATCGCTGCTGAGTTGCCGCTTACCGTCAAACAAAAGCTGCAACAACTGGCGATTTCCGAGTCGGCGATCGGCGTTTATGTGCATGAGATCGGCGTGCGCGAACCGCTGTTAACAGTCAATGCTGATAGCGGCATGAATCCGGCATCGGTGATGAAATTGCTGACGACGTATGCCGGGTTGGAGTTATTGGGACCGGCGTACACCTGGCCGACGATACTATACGCCGGTGGTCCGATCATTGACGGTGTGCTGCACGGTGATTTGGTGATTAAAGGGTATGGCGATCCGAAGCTGGATCTGGAAAATTTCTGGTTGCTGATTCACCGCTTGCGCCAAACCGGGTTGCACGAGATCAAAGGAAATCTGGTGCTGGATAACAGTCATTATGCGATTCCGGACGACGATCCGGGCGATTTTGACGGCCAACCCTACCGCACGTACAACATTATTCCGGAAGCGTTGCTGGTCAATTACCGTACATCGACGCTTCATCTGTTTCCGCAGCCTGAGAAAAATGCCGTGCGGGTTGTCATCGATCCGCTGCCGGATTCGATTCAAGTGCAGAATCATTTAAAGCTGACTCAGGGTACCTGCGGCGACTGGCAGAATGCGTTGACCATTGATGTGTTGTCCGATAAAAGCCTGGATAATGATTTTACCGTGGTGCTGAAAGGCAATTTTTCCCGGCACTGCGGCAAGCAATCGTACATGCTGAGTTTGCAAAAGAGCGCGATTTACACGCGTGATTTGTTTAAGCGCTTATGGGCGCAGCAAGGCGGGTTGTTCCATGGCGATGTGATCGTGGGACGAGCGCCGTCCGGCTTAACGCAGCTAAAAATCTACCGGTCGCCGCCACTGGCGGAGATTGTTCGCGGCATCAACAAATTCAGTAATAACATTGCCGCGCGCCAGTTGTATTTGGCGCTAGGAACGGGCGATGCCGCGGAACTTAATTCTCCGGCGACACTGGCGAAATCGGATATGGCCATTCGTCAATGGCTGGTGCGAAAACAGTTGGATTTTCCAGAGCTTGTGATTGAAAACGGTTCCGGCTTGTCGCGCAAGGAACGCATCAGCGCCCGGCATATGGGGCAACTGCTCTTGGCTGCTTTCAATAGTCCGGTCATGCCGGAATTTATGTCGTCGATGCCGATTGCGGCGGTTGACGGCACCTTGAGAAACCGCTTTGCCGGCACGGCGGTGAAGGGGTTGGCGCATATGAAAACCGGCGCGCTCAATAATGTGCGGGCGTTGGCGGGGTATATGCTGGATAAATCCGGGCGGCGTCTTGTTATCGTGTTTTTCGTGAATCACGATCAGGCCGGGCAGTCGCGAGTCGCCATGGATGCTTTGGTGCAATGGTTGTATAGTCGGCCTTAAATTCCCTAAGGCGGATAGGTCTATTGATTCTGATTTCTTTTCGGCGTAGAGTGCGCATTCAAGGTAGGTGATCTATTTTGAATTCGGGTGGTTTCCTTCAGTTCTAATTTGAGGAGTACACAAAATGATGAATGAATATAAATCTCTGGCCGTACAATATCTATCCGGAACCGTCCATATTTCCCGTCCTCTGTCACCTAATCCGGTCACATTCGATTCCCCGGCAACGGAAGTGATGACTGATTTGCGGACAATTCAAGCAGCAGTGATCGCACCCAATGTTCCGATGGAAATAGCCAATACGTATATGATGCAGCGCGGTATTCGTACATTGCTGGTCATGCACAATGACAACACGCTCGCCGGGATTATTACCGCAACCGATGTTTTAGGTGAAAAGCCGATGCGTTTTATTCAGGAGCGGGGCATCAAACACAGTGAGATTTTGGTGATGGATATCATGACACCGCTGGATAAGCTGGAAGCCATTTCTCTGGAGGAAGTCATGCATTCCAGGGTTGGCAATGTTGTCGCCAGTTTGCGCGAAAGCGGACGATTGCATGCATTGGTGATCGATAATAACACGATCGGCCTACCGAGGATCTGTGGGATATTCTCCTGGACTCAAATTGAAAAGCAGCTTGGTGCGATGATTCCACAAAACAATGTGGCAAAAAGTTTTGCGGAAATCGAGTCAACATTGATAGCAAGTTGACGAAGAACATCGATCAATCGAATAGCCAGTTCATTGCTTGCGCGTTGGGCTGGTTTTTTTAAGATTACGATGCGGGCGATGGCAATTGCTAATCTTGTGCCACCATTCTAGATTTTACTGTCGAGACCTTTCTCAGCAAGCTCTGCAGCCCGCAAAACAGCTTTGGCTTTATTCTGTGTTTCAACCCACTCATTTTGCGGTACTGAATCGGCGACAATGCCTGCACCTGCTTGTACGTGCAGCATGCCGTCTTTGATGACACCGGTACGGATGGCGATTGCCAAGTCCATGTCGCCGTTAAATCCTAAATACCCCACGGCGCCGGCATAGACACCGCGTTTCGATACTTCCAGCTCATCGATGATCTCCATGGCGCGTACTTTAGGCGCGCCGCTGACGGTTCCCGCCGGGAACGTGGCGCGTAATACGTCAATGGCGCTAAGGCCGGGTTTTAATTTGCCTTCAACGTTCGATACGATGTGCATGACATGCGAGTAGTTTTCAATTTGCATTTTTTCCGTCACTTTCACGGTTCCGGTTTGCGCGACCCGTCCGATGTCGTTGCGGCCCAGGTCCATCAACATCACATGTTCGGCAATTTCTTTCGGATCGGCTAACAGATCGGCTGCCAATTCGGCGTCTTCCTGCGGATTTTTGCCGCGCGGCCGGGTTCCGGCAATCGGTCGCACCGTTACCGCATCACCCTCCAAGCGAACCAATATTTCGGGGGAAGCACCCACCACATGGAAGTCGTTGAAATGATAATAAAACATGTAAGGCGAGGGGTTGAGGCTGCGCAATGCCCGGTATAACGCCAGCGGAGAAGCGCTATAGGGCTTGCTGGTGCGCTGCGATAGGACCACTTGCATGATATCGCCGTCGTAAATGTAACGCTTGGCTCGCTCGACGGCAGCTTTGAAGTCCGCTTCCGGAAATTCGGAGGCCGCTGTTGCCGGTGTTGCAGTTTGTTCGGACGGAATGGCGACCGGTTGGCGCAACTGCGTCAGCAACGCTTTCAGCCGGTTACGGCCTGTTTGATAGGCATTTTCTTGCGCCGGATCGACATACACGATCAAATACAGTTTGCCGGAAAGATTGTCGACAACCGCCAATTCTTCCGATAGCAACAGCAACATATCCGGTGTATTCAAGCAATCCGGCTTGGCATGACCTTTAAGCTTGGATTCGATATAGCGGACGGTATCGTAAGAGAAATAACCGGCCAATCCGCCGCGAAAGCGTGATTTCCCGGCAGGGCATTGCGCCGCTTTGAACCGCGCCAAATACGATTCGACAAAAGCCAACGGATCGGTGGCCGTAACTGTTTCCGATAAATTTTGATGGATCGTGGTTATCAGTTTGTCACGGGCTTCGATACGGGTCGACGCCGGCAGGCCGATAATTGAAAAGCGACCGAACCGTTCGCCACCTTGCACCGACTCCAGCAGGTACGAATAAGGCTGATTGGCTAATTTCAGATAAATCGATAAAGGCGTATCGAGGTCTGCAAAAGTTTCAAGGATAACCGGAATACGGTTAAATCCTTGCTGCGCGAGTTCATCAAATTCTGCTTCGGTCATTTCTAGGATGGTTTTTTAATCAATTTCGCCGCATCCAGCAAGGATTCCACGATCGCGTCGCAATCCAGTTCGTAGACATTGCGTCCTTCATTGTAGCCATAAGTCACGCAGAACACATGGCAACCGGCTGCTCTGGCAGCAATCGCATCGTTCAACGAATCACCGATCAGCAGTGCTTCACTCGGCTGTACATCAAAATGCTTGCAAATATGTGTGAGCGGCATCGGATCGGGTTTTTTCTTGGGTAAGCTGTCGCCCGATAAAACGATTTCAAATTGTTCGTAGAGACCGGTTGCTCGCAATAGCGGAATCGTGAAGGTTTCCGCTTTATTGGTGATGCAAGCCAATCGAAAGCCCGCTTGCTGCAAGACTTTAATGCCTTCGACCACCCCTGGATAGGGGCGTGTACTCAAACTCAAATTGTCCGCATAATGTTTCTCATAGATCGGCAGCGCTTTGGCAAATAAGGCTGCATCCGGCTCACCGTCGAGCTCGCCGGTTAAGGTTCGCTTAACCAGCTTCTGTATGCCCTTACCGATATAAGAACGGATGGTTTCCGTCGATTGTTCCGGCATTCCCAGATCCTTGAGCATCAGATTGGCAGACAAAGCAAGATCGCCTGCGGTGTCCAGCAATGTGCCGTCCAGATCGATCATGATGACTCTGACGGCAATCGGAAAATCAATTTTTTTAGAGGAAGCCACAGTATTGGAAGAAAGACTCTGATTCATTAATGTGTAAATATTAAACAGGAGTGAAGGTTGCTTATACTTTTGCCAATTCGGCGCGGAATGCTGCGACAACGCTGTCGTAACGGTGGGGATCGGTATCTTTGCCGGCATTGTAAATTGCCGATCCGGCGACAAATGTGTCGGCGCCGGCGCGCGCGATTTCAGCGATGTTGTCAACTTTTACGCCGCCATCAATTTCCAACAGAATGTTGCTATTGCCGCTGGCGTCCAAACGTTTTCTGACAGCGCGCAATTTGTTCAATGCTTCGGGAATGAATTTCTGTCCGCCAAAGCCAGGATTGACCGACATGATCAGAATCAGATCCAGCTTGTCGAGTACATGATCCAAATAATAGAGCGGTGTCGCCGGGTTAAATACCAAACCGGCCTTGCAACCTTGTTCTTTGATCAGGCCAATGGTACGGTCGATATGATTGGATGCTTCCGGGTGAAAGGAAATGATATTGGCGCCTGCTTTGGCAAAATCGGGAATAATGCGATCGACCGGTTCGACCATCAAATGCACGTCGATGATGGCGTCGGTGACAGGACGGATTGCTTCACATACCAAAGGACCGATCGTCAAATTGGGTACATAGTGGTTGTCCATTACGTCAAAATGAACGATATCCGCGCCGGAAGCAATGACATCGGTGATTTCCTGACCGAGTTTGGCGAAATTGGCGGACAGAATGCTGGGTGCTAAGCGAAACATGAAAAACCTCTCGAATGAAATCAAATTGCTTATTTTAACCTTAATTAGTCGGTTGCGCGTGAAAGAGTGTAAACGGATATGAATTTCATCCGGTTAATCCGTTTTTTTATTTTTTCTTGGTACACTACTTAAAAGAACCAGTGAATGGCAGGAAAAAAACAAATGTCCGAAGAAGATAAGAAATACGAAATAGATATTACTGTTCGAGCCGTCTACTTACCCGATCAATCGGATGAGGAAGCTGACCGGCACGTGTTTGCGTATACCATTACGATTGCTAACAACGGTACGGTCGCCACACAATTAATCAGCAGGCATTGGATCATCAATAACGGCGATGGCACGACGCAGGAAGTACGCGGACTGGGTGTGGTCGGAGAGCAGCCATTGCTTAAACCCGGCGATAGGTTTGAATATACCAGCGGAACAGTCATTTCAACATCGGTCGGATCAATGAAAGGCAGCTATCAGATGGCGGCAGAAGACGGTGTTCATTTTGATGTGGCAATACCGGAATTCATGCTGAGTGTGCCAAGAACGTTACATTAGAATGATCAATGGCTGATTCTAATACCCTGTTTATAGATCGTTGAATCCTCTTGTTCCAATGAGCGGCAAGCTTTATTTGATTCCATCGCCCATCAGCCAGGAAGATATTGCTTGGGTGTTACCGGCGGCAGTACAGCAATGCGTTGCCGAATTGCGCTACTTTATCGTTGAGCATCCTAAAACCGCGCGGCAATTTCTTAAGCAAATCGGTTGCAAACAGCCATTGCAAACACTGCATATGCAAGCACTCAATGAACACACGTCAAGCAAGGATTTGCCGGAATTGTTAAAACCACTGCTGGAAGGGAACGATGTGGGGTTGTTATCAGAAGCGGGATGTCCGGCGGTGGCGGATCCGGGAGCGGAATTAATCCGCCTGGCGCATGAAAATAATATTACCGTGACGCCTTTGGTTGGACCTTCCTCTATTTTGCTGGCATTGATGGCATCGGGCTTGAATGGTCAGCGATTTGCTTTTCATGGTTATTTGCCGGTCGAAAGTGCCGCAAGGGCCGGTAAGCTCTTGGAGCTGGAAAAGTTTTCGATCAGCCAGCAGCAGACGCAAATATTTATTGAAGCACCATACCGTAATCAGAAATTACTGGAACACCTGGTGAGCGTGTGCCGCGATACCACCGATTTATGTATTGCCAGTCACCTTACTTTTTCCAGCGAGACGATTGCAACCAAGTCGATCAGGGAGTGGCGTAAGCACCTGCCGGATATCAACAAAATACCGGCCATTTTTTTATTGCATGGATAGGTGGATAGCGGGGTAAACGTTGACTGCGCTTGGTTAGCCGGATATTCGGGTTATTGACCCGGAAGTTTTCTCTGTATGAATTCTATCTTATATCCATCCGGGTCTTCGATAAACGCAATCACTGTCGTGCCATGTTTCATCGGCCCAGCTTCACGGGTAACCTTGCCACCGAGTTTTTTGGCGTTCTCACAGGCTTGATAGGCATCATCGACTTCAATAGCGATATGGCCGTAGCCTTCTCCCAGATTGTAGGAAGAAGTATCCCAATTGTGCGTCAATTCCAGAACAGCGCCGTTTGCTTCATCTTGATAACCGACAAAAGCAAGTGTAAATCTGCCATCAGGGTACTCTTTGCGGCGCAATAGCCTCATACCTAACACTTGCGTATAGAAAGCCAGGGATTTTTCAAGGTTGCCGACACGGAGCATGGTATGCAGAATGCGCATTTATATTTTTACCATTTCAAAATCATCTTTACGTGCGCCGCATTCGGGGCAAGTCCAGTTAATCGGTACATCTTCCCAACGCGTACCTGGCGCAATACCCTCATCCGGCGCTCCCGCGGCTTCATCATAAATATAGCCGCAAATTAGACACATATAACGATTGTATTCACGATTCTCATCAGTTGGCATGATAGATAGCAACTTCCTTTTAGGTTAAAATGACATTTTACGGTATTAATGCATGTTACAGCCACCCCCAATTGTACTTTCTTTTGCAGCGAATGATCCCAGTGGTGGAGCAGGTCTTCAAGCGGATTTGTTGGCGATTGCCAGTCTGGGTTGCCATCCATTATCGGTGATGACGGCGATTACCGTTCAAGATACTGCCGGTGTCGAAGATGTCATGCCGCTTGATCCCGAATGGGTTGCCGATCAAGCCAGAGCGGTTCTTGAGGATATGCCCGTTCAAGTTTTTAAGATCGGTTTATTAGGCAGCGTTGAAATTATCGCCACGATTGCAGAAGTTATTTCTGATTATCCGCAGATTCCGCTCGTGATGGACCCTGTTTTGACTTCCGGCCGGGGAGACGAGCTGGCGAGCGAGGAAATGATTGATGCCATGCGGGAATTATTATTGCCGCAAGTGACGGTCTTAACACCCAATAGCCTGGAAGCGCGGCATCTCGCTCAACTGGAAAACGACAGTCATGTCACTAAATTGGATTTAAGCTTATGCGCTCAACGGTTGCTGGATCTGGGATGCGAGTATGTGCTGATAACAGGCACTCACGAAAATACCGCGCAAGTGACCAATACTTTGTTTGCAGCGGATGGTACGGCGCGATCCGATCATTGGGAGCGGCTTCCTAATACCTATCATGGTTCGGGTTGTACTCTTGCATCAGCGATTGCCGCTTTTTTGGCCAACGGATTATCCATCACAGAAAGCGTAAAGGAAGCCCAGGATTACACTTGGCATACGTTGCAAGCAGGTTTCCGTCCGGGGATGGGGCAATATATTCCAAACCGGCTCTATTGGGTGAGGGATGATGAAGATGCCGGCGACGATACAGACATGTCAACTGCTCAAGAAAACGCTGATTGATTCGATGGACGTGATGAAGCGCGAAGCGCGGGCGCGATCAATTGATCAGCATTTCCCCAAGATCAGCGGACTTTACGCGATTACACCGGATCTGACGAATACTGGCGAATTGCTTGCAAAGACGCAGCAAGTATTGATTGGCGGAGTTCAACTCGTTCAATACCGGAGTAAATCGGCTAACGTCGCTTTGCTGAGGGAGCAAGCCGGATTGATGCGGCAACTATGCAGCGAATACCGGGTGCCATTGATCATCAATGATCATATCGATTTGGTAATAGCGGTCGATGCGGATGGTGTTCATGTGGGCCGAGAAGATGCGGGCGTTGCTGCAGCGAGGAAGCATCTCGGGGAAAATAAAATTGTGGGAGCATCGTGCTATAACGATTTGGAGCGGGCGCAGCGAGCAGAGCAAGATGGTGCCGACTACGTGGCATTTGGCGCATTCTTTCCTTCATTGACGAAAACCGATGCTGTTTCCGTCCCCGGACATTTGACCGGGCAAGCGAAACAAAAAATCTCGATTCCAATCGTGGGGATCGGCGGTATCCGGTTGGGCAACGCCAGGCAAGTGATTACAAGCGGCTGTGCCGCGATTGCGGTGTGTGCCGATTTGTTTATGAGCGGCGACATTACAGCACGGGCCAAGCAATTTACACAATTATTTGCAGAGTTTTCAATACCTACCAACAACTAACTAATTTTTAAAGAGCGATCAAATGACTTCACGCAATCATCAACTATTTGAACAATCACAACAATATATACCCGGCGGTGTGAATTCTCCCGTTCGAGCATTTAAATCGGTGGGAGGGGAACCGGTATTTTTTCAACGCGGTGAAGGCGCGTATTTCTGGGATGCGGATGGGAAATCCTATATTGATTATGTGGGGTCATGGGGACCGTTGATTTTGGGTCATGCTCATCCTGAGGTGGTGAAGGCCGTGCAAACCGCCGCTCAAAATGGATTGACTTTTGGCGCTCCTACCGAAGCGGAATTGGAAATCGCCAAGCTGATTTGCCAAATGGTTCCATCCATTGAACAAGTGCGATTGGTGAGTTCCGGCACGGAAGCGGGTATGAGCGTTATCCGCTTGGCGCGTGGTTTTACTGGCAGAAGCAAGATCATTAAATTCGAAGGTTGTTATCACGGTCATGACGATTCCTTGCTGGTCAAAGCGGGCTCGGGTGCCTTAACTTTCGGTAATCCAAGTTCCGCCGGCGTTCCTGCGGAAACAGCCGGGCATACCATTGTCCTGGATTACAACGATATATCCGGTATTGAAGAAGCCTTCAGCAAATGGGGTAATGAAATTGCGGCCGTGATTGTTGAACCGGTTGCGGGAAACATGAATTTGATCGCTCCGAAGGCGGATTTTCTCGCCAAACTGCGGACACTATGCTCGAAGAATGGCAGTGTGCTGATATTTGATGAAGTGATGACGGGGTTTCGTGTTGGATTGGGGTGCGCGCAAGGGCTTTATCAAATCAAACCTGATTTGACAGCTTTGGGGAAAGTTATTGGCGGCGGTATGCCGATGGCCGCATTTGGCGGACGCCGCGAGATCATGCAATGTCTTGCGCCATTGGGACCGGTTTATCAAGCGGGTACGCTTTCCGGAAATCCGGTGGCGGTTGCCGCTGGAATGGCGACGCTCCGATTAATTCAAGTGCCAGGGTTTTACGATAAGCTGTCAAATAGAACCCGGCAGCTTGTTGATGGCATTAGCGCAGCCGCGAAAAAATACGGCATCGATTTTTGCGCACAGTCGGTTGGCGGGATGTTCGGGCTTTATTTCAGCAAGGCTATTCCCACCAGTTTTGCCGAGGTAATGCAATGCGACAAGGCGGCGTTTAATCGATTTTTCCATGCCATGCTGGAGGAAGGCGTTTATTTTGCGCCTTCAGCGTTTGAGGCCGGATTCGTATCGTCAGCGCATGGCGACAGGGAACTTGATCAAACCTTGTCGGCAGCCGATAAAATATTTAAGAATTGGTAGCAGTGGATAACAAAAAAGGCGATCCTTGGATCGCCTTTTTTGTTTGTGCAGAATGTTCGTTAGCGAATCGTTGCAATATAAGCAGAAACGGCTCTCTTTTCATGCGCGCTCATGCGGCTGACAACTTGTTGCATGACCGCATTATCATTGGCGCGGTCGCCTTTGTTAAATTGATCGAGCTGCGACAATGTGTACTCTGCGTGTTGTCCGCCAACAGCAGGGTAATGGGGTGGAAGACCAGAGCCGTTCGGGCCGTGACAGCTTGCGCAGGCAGGAATGCCATTTTCAATATTGCCACCATGGTAAAGAATCTTGCCGACTTCCAGCATGCTCTCATCGACCGGTGCTTGGCTTGGATTGGTTTTTTGTTTGGCATAGTAGGCGCCCAATGCCTTCATGTCTTCTTGGGAAAGCGCCGCAACCATAGCGGACATCACGGGACTGTTACGCTTTGGCGGTTCCTCACCATTTGCCTTGAAATCCATCAACTGCTTGGTGATATACTCCGCATGCTGTCCGGCCAGAATCGGGTTCATTGGGATGACACTATTGCCGTCAGCGTTGTGGCAACCGGCGCAAGTGCCTGCGGCAATTTCTTCAACCGTAGCGGGTGCGGCAGCAGCAGGCGCAGGATCCGTGGAATCGGATTCGGAGGCTGTTTCGGCTGAAATCGGCATAGCGACTAATAATGCTGCAAATAAGACCATATTCTTGAAAATTTTCATGTTTCTTGTTCCGTTTTTAAAGGCATCTAAAAGTTGGTTGGTGTGTTTGTGAAATAACGGCGTATTTTAGCAAGGCAAAAGCGCGTTAACAACAAAATTAATAGGGTTGTTGTTATTTAATATTTTATTTTTCAATGAGAATAATCTTTATTATCCTGCTAATAGTGAACGTTGCATTTTTTGCCAGTCCGCAGTTTCGCTCGGATGTTCGAAATGACAACATTCCAACGCCCGTGAATCCGGAGAAGATTATTTTAGTACCGGCTCATGAAAATTGTTTAATATGGGGCAATTTTTACGAAGAACAAATACAATATGCAGTATCCGTATTATCCGAGCTATTTCCTGATTTGGTTTACAGTTTGGAGGAGGCTGGCGATACCGCCATGTACTGGCTTTATATTCCGCCTTATCCGAATAAAGAATTGGCCAATCGTGAAATCAACAAACTCAGAAATCTGGGGATCGTGAGTTTTCGTGTTAAAGACGACAATCAGTGGGAAAATGCCATATCGCTAGGCATGTTTTATGATCAGAACGACGCGCTCAAACAATTGCGGGAAGTGGAAAAGAAAGGAATCACGGTTGCTAAAATCGATAATCGAACCGTTCTTCTTAAAAAAATTGT
Source organism: Nitrosomonas sp. (assembly GCF_019635155.1). Taxonomy (GTDB): domain Bacteria; phylum Pseudomonadota; class Gammaproteobacteria; order Burkholderiales; family Nitrosomonadaceae; genus Nitrosomonas. The sequence goes on from NZ_JAHBZY010000005.1 coordinate 142,536, forward strand.
TATTCGCGAATCGACGCAAATTATTAAGGATTCGATGCGTAAGTTAGCCGAGCAATTCGAGGATACGCATCTTCATTCCGATCAGTGTGAACGTTGATCCGATCGTTTCAATTTCAATAACAGACCGATAGTGGCATTTTAAAATACTGATATCCAGGACATCATCATATCTGAATGAAAACATTATGAAGGTAACCATTAAAACACCGCAGGAGATCGAGAAAATGCGCATCGCGGGGCGATTGGCCTCGGAGGTTCTGGATTTTATCGCTCCCCATGTCACAACCGGCATTACGACCGAAGAGTTGGATACGTTATGTCATAACTATATGGTGAATGTGCAGAAAACCATTCCGGCGCCGCTGAATTACGCGCCGTCCGGGCACGCGCCTTATCCAAAATCGATTTGCACGTCGGTCAACAATCAAATATGTCACGGTGTTCCAGGTAAGAAAATACTTAAAAACGGCGACATCATCAATGTCGACATCACTGTTATCTACGAAGGCTATCACGGCGATACCAGCCGAATGTTCTATGTCGGCGAACCTTCCATTCAAGCCAAGCGCTTGTGTGAGGTTACTTATGAGGCCATGTGGCGCGGCATTGATCAAATTGCACCGGGCAAGCATCTGGGCGATATCGGCTATGCCATTCAGAAATTGGCGGAAGGCGTCGGTTATAGCGTGGTCAGGGAATTTTGCGGTCATGGTATCGGTGCAAAATTTCACGAAGATCCGCAAGTACTGCATTACGGGCGCCCCGGTAACGGACTGGAACTCAAAACCGGCATGATTTTTACCGTGGAGCCGATGATCAACGCCGGAAAAGCCGCTATCCGTCATTTACCGGATGGCTGGACTGTCACCACCAAAGACGGTAGTTTATCCGCGCAATGGGAGCATACCATTCTAGTGACTGAAAACGGTCACGAAGTGCTGACTGTGTCGGCGGGTGCGCCTGCTAAACCGGCGTATCGTTTCTCTTCTTAATCTCATTACACAAAATTTTATGACACGCAGTTACCAACGCACGCCTACGCAAATCCGTCCGGTCAAAATCACGCGTCATTACATCAAGCACGCCGACGGCTCGGTGTTAATTGAATGCGGCGATACCCGGGTGATCTGCACCGCTACTATCGCCGAACAAGTACCACCTTTCCTTAAAGGACAAGGGCAAGGCTGGCTGACTGCCGAATATGGCATGCTGCCGGGATCGACGCATTCGCGCATGCAGCGAGAAGCCGCCAAAGGCAAGCAATCTGGGCGCACTATGGAGATTCAGCGTTTGATTGGCAGAGCGCTACGCGCTGCGGTGGATCTGGAGAAACTCGGCGAACGCACTATCCACATCGATTGCGATGTCATTCAGGCGGATGGCGGCACGCGCACTGCCAGCATCACCGGCGCGTATGTCGCGCTGCATGATGCTATTCAAAAATTGCTCGATCAACGGCGTGTCGAATTTTCACCAATTTTCGACCACGTCGCAGCGGTCTCGGTGGGTATTTTTGAAGGCACGCCGGTGTTGGATTTGGACTATGTCGAAGACTCCGCCTGTGACACCGATATGAATGTCGTTATGACCGGACGCTCGCACCTGATCGAAGTGCAAGGGACAGCCGAGGGCGCTGCATTCAGCCGCGACGAATTGAACACCATGCTCGATATGGCGCAGCATGGCATTCAAGAGTTAATTGCGATTCAAAAAACGGTATTGGGTCAATCGTGAATGCACTAAAGAAATTGGTCATCGCCAGCAACAATTCCGGCAAATTACGGGAGATCGGCGAATTGCTCGCACCATTGGCGATCGAGGTGATTCCGCAATCGCAATTCGCTGCCGGTGAAGTTGACGAACCGCATCCCGCATTTGTCGAAAATGCATTGGTTAAAGCCCGTCACGCGAGTCGTTGTTCCGGGCTACCCGCGCTGGCGGACGATTCAGGCATCTGCGTCAGCGCGCTGGACGGTTCTCCCGGTGTGAATTCCGCTCGTTATGCTGGGGAACCAAAATCCGATGAGCGGAACAATCAGAAACTTGTAGCGGCATTACAAGGCAAGGTAGATCGCCGTGCTTATTATTATTGCGTGATCGTTCTGGTCCGGCATGCCGATGATCCGCAACCGATCATTGTCGACGGCTCGTGGTATGGAGAAATCATCGATCAACCGCGCGGTGCCGGTGGCTTCGGTTACGATCCGTATTTCTGGGTACCCGAGTTCGGTAAAACTTCCGCTGAATTAACACCTGAACAGAAGAACCGCATCAGCCATCGCGGGCAAGCGCTGATGGAGCTGGCGGAGCAATTGCAAGCCGGAAAATTTTAATCTGTGAAAGGGCATTTGATTTTCCCGAAAAACTCGCAAAGAGCGGTGAGTTAATCGACGGCGTTGGGGGAAAAACGGATCGATACGATACGCAGCAAGATCAACATGGTGATGGCGGCAACATGAAGGCCGACATCAATGAAGGTATATTCTTTATACCAAAGTCCGATCAGTTCACCGATCAATACGACTAATGCGACATCCAAAATAAAGGTCACTTTGACACGCCCCAGCGATAGGTAAGATTGCAAGATTCGAATCAGTTCGAGCATCGCGAGGATCAGCACTATATCCACAATGATATGCTCGGCGATCTGTGCCCAGCCGTTTTTCAGAATCTCCGGCAAATTGAGCAATAAATTCAGCACACCGGCAGTAATCCAAGCATAAAGCGCGAGCATCAAAACACCCACGATGAATTGGATTGTGCGTGCATGCCAATTGCTATCGGTCAATAAAAAAACATTTTTCCTTGTTGCGATTTCTTGGCGAATCATTCGTCTCTCCGGTTATGGTGTGAAAAGAATCACGAAGCGCCATATTAGCGATGCCATATAAAAGTTTCATGACACCGTGCAAAGGTCTCTGCAGAAACACCGTGTTTTATGGGATCGCGGCAATACTGCGTTACACGGCGTAAGCCGAGGGTTGGAGAAAAGGGGGAAGAACGGCGTTATGCGGCGCAGCCAGCTCGATCATCAAGAGTCCCAAGTGCTTCTCAAAAGAATGCGCTTTGGAATATTTTGCGATCAGGCGCCGTGCATCCCGGGCCCAGGACATCTCGCCGGTGAGTTGATGAATCCTGAGTAATGCGAACACCCGGGCTGCCGGATCTTTGGGTTTCTTGGCCAGCAGTGCGCGTGTTTTAAAATGTGGTTGCGCCAAGACATCATGCGCCAGTGACCAGAGCCATACATGGCCTTTTTGCGTTTTATCGAATGTTTCGAGCCGGGCCGCGAATCCGGCTGGAATGGCCGCTACGCCGCATTTGATGAGTGTCAGAGTTGCCATCAGCCAAAGAGACTCTATCGGATCATCAACGGTTTTGTGAGAATGAGCCGCCGTTTGAATTTGTTCCAGGTTATGCAAAGCCCAATTTGCCAAGGGCGTCACATCAATATTGCGAAAATTATTGCCATTGAAAATATCCGCTGCCGCCAGAATGGCAGCCAGAATCCCGGATTTATCCGTCAACAATCCGGCTGCTGACAGGAATTTCTCAATCGCTTGCCGTTCCGTGACGATGTCCGAGCGTGCTCGCGCAATTCGGGCAGCAACCGCATGTGCTTGCCAATGCGGTTCCGCTTGTCCGACTAACACATCGGCAGCGGCTAATAGTTCAGCATTATCCAAGGTTAAAGCGGCTCGCAAGGCAAACCAGGCGCGATGCAGCGGAAGCTCCACGGATGGTTGGAGATTGCGTGTTTCTTCGATCTTCGCGTGGAGGATGGTTTCAGAAGTTGCAGGCCAACGCCGGGGCTTTTTCGATTTCCAATCCGTTGCGGCGAAGGCGTGCGCCATTTCGGCAACGGTCGAGTAACGTTCCTCCGGTTGTTTTGCTAACCCGCGGTTGATGATGGCTTCTACGGCGGGCCAGGCGGCGATGCCGCGAGCGGTAAAAGGCAGAGGAGGGTGCTCCACGATGTTGCGCAGCAGTTCGCTTTGAACCGCCGATGTTTCAATCGGGTGCAAGCCGGTCAGCAGAAGATATGCCATTACGCTGATGGCATACTGTTCGGAAACCGGATCTGCGGCAGGCGGAATTTGTCCGTCCGACAGTGAGCTTGCCATCTGAGGGTCGTAGAATTGCGGGATTCCGGTGCGCAACGGATCAACCGCAGGATTGACATGATCAAGCAGCCGGGCATTGCCAAAATCAAGAATGACGATACGTCCGTTATCACGAACCAAACAGTTGCCGGTATGAATATCGCCATGAAGGATACCATTAGCGTGAAGCCTGCCATAAGCTTCCAGCAGTTTTGTGACGACTGTGTGAAGTTGGCGCTTGTTACGAGCGGCACGAGCCCGTTGCGCGGCGATGGCGATCGATACGCCATCGCACCATTCCATGGCGATAAATGCGCGCCCTTGTTCGATAGCATGTTTCAATAATTGCGGGCTATCCATTCCCTGTAGCCGGTCCAGCGCTTTTGCTTCTCTTTCGAACATGTTGAATATTGCTTGCCGATCCGCCCGGGTAATTTTCAGTGCGACTAATGTGCCGTCGGCTTGCCGTGCGCGGTAGACTTCGGTATCTTCTAAAGAACGCACCAGCATTTCGATTTCAAAGCCTGCGAATTCCTGCCCGGCTCCGAAATTTGGCTCGGGGGACTGTGTGTCGGGGGAATCGTGCGGAACAAGAATTCTTATTTCGACCAATGTCGCGAGTGCGTCAAAAGCCAGATCAAGCATCACCATCGGATCCTGGCCGTGTGCCTGGCTGAAACGTAAAATCGCATCTGTCAGCAGACTGGGCGTGTGAAACTCTCTAATCAGTTCGGTGAGGGGGCGAGGTAAAAGTCTTGTGGTGATGCGAAATCCCGGGCGGGTGATAACGAACTGATCGTCATCAACGTAACCGATTTTAGCCTGCAACCGAGGCGATAACTCGGAAACCGGAAGCAGCTTTGCATCCGGCGGTAATACAAACAGGCTGGTCGTAAAATCAAATGACTCTTGAGTCACGACGGGCTTAGTGTCCAAAAATGTTCGACGATGGGCGCCCAACGGTCGGGGTCGATACCGGAATTGCGAAGATCGGTTAATGCGATAGCCGTGCGATGTGCGCTTTCACCAGGAAAAGATGCGGCCAGACTGGCAGCCAGGCGTTTGGTTATCCAGGATCGCCAGCTGATAGCCGATGCATTCACGGGGGGATCGATTCCGGAAGAAACGAGTCCGTTTCCCGCAATTTCTGCAGTGAAAGGAACGCCTTGCGCCGGGCAGCCTTGCAGTGATTTATCAAGTGCTGTTGCTACCCGCATCATGTGGGATTCGCTGTCGAAGTAAGCAACGATTTTGTCGGGGCGCAATAACCCCTCAATACCTCGCCCGACTTTAAATGATCGTACTTCGTTGCGGGTAAATTGTTCGGCAATGACCGGAAATGCATCGCTTAAGGCTTCCGGTTTCGGGCTGACATACAGTTTGCAAGCCGTGGAAATTTGTTCGGGCAGCGCCGTTCTTGCGAAAGAATACCATCCGGCGAGCGCATGAGCATCATAAGCAGTTTCGAGCTGACGGCGAACATGCGCGCCTTTTGTTAAACCGAGGATAGCCATCGGATCGTCATCGGGACCAAAGTCGCGTTCGATGGCAGGTCCGCACGGTGCGATTCCGAAACGATAAAGCCAACGTGCAATAACCGCGGTTTCTTCGCAAGGCCCGGTGGCGGCCATGCGGATGGCAGTCAGTGACAATGCCGCGATACGACTGCTCACCGCTATGACCGGGCCTGATTAACCCAGGCTCTTCAATGCTTCTTGCAATTGCGCGCGAACGGTTGCAACCTCGGTGCCTTGAGGCGCTTGAGCCGCCGCTACTTTATCGACATAGGCCACTGTCTGTGCAAGTTGTTTTCTGAGTCGGGGCAGTTCCGTTACCCTGTGAACCGAAATACCGACATGAACCACCGGTGTTAAAGTTGGCGGTATCGTTTCGTAGGACGTACCTCCGCAATCAGGATTGGGTAATCCGACGCTGCCGCCACCGCCTAGCGATGCAAAGGCTGCGCTGGCAACCACGGCGGCGCCGATGTCATGAATCGCTGAACGGATAATAGGGTTACCGCCGGCATCGTTTTGCACAAATGCGCGCGCGACCTCGTCAAATTTTTTAGCTTTGACAGCCTCTGCGATCGTGCCGCGAACGGCTTCGATCAGTCCGAGATTCACTAACACGCTGGCAATCGGCGAAATCGGTGTTGGCGGTGTTTCATCATCCGGTCCGGGTAACCATGTTCCGCCACGACCTCCGCTGCTGATACTGATTGCTAAATCTCTGATGAGAAAATCTTGTTTGACAAACTTCTTGTTCATGACAACCTCCCTTGAATGGTTACATGTACCTAAAGCTTCAGATAGGACGGGAGAAAGCTCTCCCGGTTATTGAACATACTGAAAGTCTTTTGTATTGTCAAATGATTGGCGTGATAAATGAATAATTTCCTTGAACTGCTGTTAGCTGCATCAATCCACCCATGATACGATGCGCAAGTTTTGACAACGATTGATCAACCATGGCCATCAATCCAGAGATACTCGCATTGCACGCCGAGATGCAGCGTTGGCGCAGACAAATCCATCAGCATCCGGAAACCGCTTTTGAGGAAGACGCGACGGCGCAGTTGATCATGCAGCAACTGCGACAAGCGGGGATCGAAGTGCATCAGGGATTGGCGGAAACCGGCGTGGTCGGCGTGTTACGCCGTGGCCGGAGCAACAACAGCATTGCGCTGCGCGCCGACATGGATGCGTTGTATATCCAGGAACAAAACAGTTTTGCGCACGCATCGTGCCATCAAGGCAAAATGCACGCTTGCGGTCACGACGGCCATTGCGCCATGCTGCTTGGTGCCGCCTGTCATCTCGCCAAACATGGTGGTTTCGACGGTACTGTGTATTTCATTTTTCAACCGGCGGAAGAATGCCGTGCCGGTGCGCATCAGATGATCAGCGAGGGATTGTTCGAACAATTTCCGGCGCAGCGCGTATTCGGCATGCATAACTTTCCGGATGTTCCGGTTGGTCATTTCGCCGTCAAAACCGGACCGATGATGGCATCGTTCGATTGTTTTGAAATTACCTTCCACGGTCAAGCCACGCATGCCGCCATGCCGCATCTGGGCAATGATGTACTGGTCGCCGCAGCGCACCTGGTTACGCAACTGCAAACCATCGTCAGCCGCCGGATCGATCCCGCCGATGCCGCGGTAGTGAGCGTTACGCAAATCCATGGCGGCAATACCTGGAATGCGTTGCCGGATTCTGCGGTGGTGCGTGGTACTTTTCGCAGTTTTAAAAAAGCTGTGCGCGAGCAACTGGAACAAGGTATCCGCCAACTGACGCAAAGTGTCGCGCAGGGTTTTGGCATTCATGCCGACATCCTTTTCAATCCCGAAAACCCCGGTTATCCGGTCACCATCAACAGTTCCGTTGAAACCGCCAGCGCCATTCGCGCCGCAGTGGCAATTGCCGGCGAACATCGTGTCAATACCGCGCCTATCCCCAGCATGGGTGCCGAAGATTTTGCATTCATGCTGGAACAAAAACCGGGTTGCTATATCTGGATCGGGAATGGCAACTCGAGCGGCAATTGTTTGCTGCATAATCCCCATTATGACTTCAACGATGAGATATTACCGCTCGGCGCTGCGTACTGGGTGAAGCTGGTGGAGAACGAATTGCCGAAGTAGTCTTTGCGAGGTCCGTTAAAAAACCTGCAATCAGGTCTTTTTAAAAAGTTTCTAAAAGATTAATGATGACGCATCGAATTCTTGCGGAGGTATCCGTCAGCATTGCTGAATTGAAGACAAATTCCATGAAAATCGTGGCCAGCGGCAACGGCATACCGATAAATACCCGCAAGATCAAGTTGCGCCAACTCGGTTACCGGCTTGTTTATTGTAAACAACGCTAAAAATTCTTATAGCGCTAAGGAAACGCTGATTAATTGATTGCACGAGCGAATCACTTCGTTGCGCGGTACTCGCTCCCTCACCTATCTTGTTGATATGTCTCGGTTGCTCCGTTCCGTGCGCCTCGTGCTTCATCTCGTTCGTCGAATTAATCAGTGTTCCCTAAATTAAATCCTGAATTGTTCGTTTCTAAAAAAAGTATAGGAATATTCCGATAGCTTTTTTCTATACTTTGAGAAGTTCATTCTATATAAATGGAGCAAGTGATATGAAAAATAGATTCAAATTTTCAGCGGCAATCGTGTCGTTTGTGTTATGCAGCAGCGCAAATGCCAGTTTGATTACGATTGAAACCGGTTTTTCCGCCGCTGGCGCGCAAGTTGATGCTTTGGCGTATCAGGCCCTGGTGAATAGCGCCGTTGCCATCCCGTCGCCTGGTTATGGCAGTACAACCGTTCCGGTGTACGACAACATAGCCAATCACAGTTTATTTCCAGGCGGTTCGTTTACCGACATTGCTTTCAAATCGACTGTTGATTTTTATGTGTCCCCGGCAGACGCTGGCGCATGGCAAATTCGGGCAGGCGTTGATTTCGGTCACGGCGGGGCCATTTTTGTCGACGGCGTCGCGTATGACTTTAAGACTAACGACATGTGGTGGGCTGGCAGCTACAGCGATTCATCGCAATATCTGAGTATCAATTCACTGACACTTGCGGCCGGTCACCATACGCTCAACCTCTATGGTCTTGAAGGTTGTTGCGATGGCTTCCAGCAAGCGCAATTCAGGATTGGCGGCAGTGGCGATTTTGTAACATTCAGCGCGGATGATAATTTATCCCCCGTTCCGGAACCTGAAACGCATGCCATGCTGTTAGTTGGATTGGGACTGCTGTTTTTCTCGGTTCGCCGGAAGAAATAAGGTTTTTACTTAACTTAAGAAACTTTAGAAGCCCGTCTGATGACGGGTTTTTTCTTGTTCTTGGTTCTAATAACAAACCATAAGGAAAACGAGGAGGAAGCGCGCGATGCCCTTTAGGGATAACTTCTGCATAAAGCAGGAGTTTCTGTTCCGGGCGTTTCAGCTTGTAACTCGATAGCAACAACAAATTCTTCGCCAAATTCAGGATTCTGCGTTTCATACCACATACGCCCCACGAGCGGCATTTTTCCGATATGATGCGCCTCCTTGCGGTCGGCACATCCTACCGGACTTTTCTGGCAGAGTAAGTTCGGATTTTTGCTGTCATTCTAATTTACCGTATTGGCCAACGCCGAAGCTCAGCCTTGGCGGAGCCGTCGGCTGCAGCGCCCAGTTAGGCAGCTCACTCTTTCTGTCCAACGTGCGATAACCACCTCATCTACACATTTGGATCCCATTGGTCGACAGCGATTGCTGTACATTCGGCGACGAGCAGATCGAGTACTGACTCGATCTTACTAACGTCATACGCTCCTTCGGCCAAGGTTTCGGAGGTTTGTTTCAAAAATTCCTTGCTATAAGATTCCTTGTACTCCAGCGCTCCCTGATAGGTGTCGAGGCTCTTTTTGTAGTTGGTCCAGAGCACCTTGGCCGGTGGGTGACCGCCGACGTCGAGGTCGAGATAGCACTCGATCGCCGCCGCGCGCCTGTTAATGTCCGAGTCGCGGAGTCCCTCGGGACCTTGCGCCGGAAACTGGCGGAATTCCTCGAGCTCGGGCAACATGATCCCGCGCATGTTCGCAGGCAGGGTGAGAGTGGACAGACGCTGATGGGCGTCGAGCCCCTCAGCGTCATTGTCGAATACGAAAATCACCTGATTCTGGACGTCTATCTTAGCAAGCCCTTCGGCGAACTTAACTAGGTTGCCTGTACCCGAAAATGGATGGCTTTCGCTCACGTCGATGAATCGAAAGAAATCCTCGATCCCTGGCCGCAACAGTGCGAGCGCATGCTTTAAGATATGAACATCCGAGCTACCTTCGGTCGCGATCAGGAATGTCTCGGTTCGCCGGGCGTGAGGCACGAACTCCCGCTCTGTTGCCCATCCGGCCTGTACCAACGGTCCATATTGCCAAACAACAGGAGCGTCCTCGTTCGCCTCCGCAAAGAGGCGCAGGAGCGAGTACGGGTGAAGGATATCTACTAATCCGCCGAAAAAGCTTCGCTCCGAATATGCATGGATATCATAAGATCGGTAGCCGGGAATTCGCTCAAACTGCATCCCATCGAATCGCCCTCGGATCTTCTTTTCGCTTGCATTGTCCGCGCCCGAGATAAAAGTGTCATCGAGACTATCAATCGAGTGCGAGGTAACAAATGTGCAAAACTCCGCAAAGCTCATCAGGTCAAGAATGGACTCATCATCGTCTTGAAGAGATTGTCTCTCTTCTAACCAGTCTTTCGCGACGGCATCATATTCACGGCGGACGCGCTCCAGATTGAAACCTAGTAGTTCGAGGCGTGGAACGACATGCTTAAGTGGGCGCGTGAATGCCATCTCGGAAAGTGTTGGATCCTCGCCCTCCGCTTCATACCAATCGTAGTCGAGCTGGTTATTTTCTATCACTTTTCGATCTTTTTCCTGAAAAATAGATCCGTGATCAATTCCACGATGGTTCTTGCTGTACGTGACCGATACCCCGGCCACATCGAGCGTTATCTCTGTACCCACGTTTCCCTCTGCCCGTAAATAGACGACCACAACTGCCGCGCCACCCATACTCCCGTGGATGGCGGTCTTTTACCACGGCCCAGATGGCTAATGCAGGCGCTTTCCGCATGTATGCCTAACTAGAATTAGACGTCCAGAATGACGCAATATAATGAGTCAATTTGATTTTTAATATATCACACCTACTAAATTCATAAGCCGACGAAGAAAGCTATTCTCACCCCTTTACCCCAACTTATTCATCAATTCCTTAATCCGCATTACCCGCTTATTCACGTCCTCGATCTTCACCAGAATTTTCAACCGATCCTGACCGGAGAGCGAGTATTCGCGGCTGCTTTGGATCAGTTGGATGATTTTGAGCGGGTCGATCGGCGGGTTGGGGATGAATTGCACTTGGATGCTGTCGGCGCTGGCGTCGATGCGGGTGATGCCGAGCGGTTTGGCGATGATGCGCAGGCGGTGGCAGTCGAGCAGGGCGCGCGCCGGGTTGGGCAGCAGGCCGAAGCGGTCGATCAGTTCGCGTTGCATGTCGTCGAGCTGGTCGTTGTCGGTGCAGTTGGCCATGCGCTTGTACAGCACCAGGCGTTCGTGGATGTCATGGCAGTAGTCGTCCGGCAGCAGCGCGGGGACGTGCAGGTTGATTTCGGTGGCGACGCCGAGCGGGTGCTGCATGTCGGGTTCTTTGCCTTGTTTGAGCGACTGGATCGCGGTATCCAGCATTGTACTGTACAGGCTGAAGCCGATTTCCTGCATTTCGCCGCTCTGCGATTCGCTTAAGACAGCACCGGCGCCACGGATTTCCAGGTCGTGCATCGCCAAATAAAACCCGGAGCCGAGTTCTTCCATCGCTTGAATCGCTTCCAGGCGTTTTTTCGCTTGCGCGCCGAGCGCTTCTTCCGGTGGCGTGAGCAAATACGCGTAAGCTTGATGGTGTGAGCGTCCGACCCTTCCGCGCAGTTGATGCAATTGCGCCAGACCGAACTTGTGCGCTTCGTTGATGATGATGGTGTTGGCGCTGGGGATGTCGATGCCGGTTTCGATGATCGTGGTGCACAGCAGAATGTTGAAACGCTGCTGGTAAAAGTCGCGCATGACGTGTTCCAGTTCGCGTTCCGGCATTTGGCCGTGGGCGATATTGATGCGCGCCTCCGGCAGCAGTCCGGACAGTTTCTCGTACATCAATTGAATGCTGCTGACTTCGTTGTGCAGGAAATAAATTTGCCCGCCGCGTTTCAGTTCGCGCAGGCACGCTTCGCGGATGATGCCCATCGAGAAACTGGTGACGAAGGTGCGGATCGCCAGGCGGCGCTGCGGTGCGGTGGCGATGATGGAAAAATCGCGCAGCCCTTCCAGCGACATCGCCAAGGTGCGCGGGATCGGCGTCGCGGTCAGCGTCAGCACGTCGACTTCGGCGCGGAGTTTTTTGAGCTGTTCTTTTTGCCGTACGCCGAAACGATGTTCCTCGTCGATAATGACCAGTCCGAGATTTTTGAAGTGCACGTCCTTCTGAATCAGCTTGTGCGTACCAATGATGATGTCGATCTCGCCTTTGGCCAGACCGGCAATCGCTTGCGTTTGCTCCTTGGCGGAGCGGAAGCGCGACAGTTCGGCGATTCTGACCGGCCATTGATCGGCGATCAAGCCGAAACGGTCGGAAAAATTCTGGAAATGCTGCTCGGCGAGCAGCGTGGTCGGCACCAGTACCGCGACTTGCTTGCCGTCGGCCACGGCGATAAATGCGGCACGCAATGCCACTTCGGTTTTGCCGAAGCCGACGTCGCCGCAGATCAACCGGTCCATCGGTTTGCCGGATGTCAAATCCTCGATCACCGCTTTGATCGCCGCCGCCTGATCGGGTGTTTCCTCGAAGCCGAAACCTTCAGCAAAGGCATCGTAATCGTGTTGCTGCAGCGAGAATTGATGACCTTCGCGCGCGGCGCGTTGGGCGTAAAGATTCAGCAACTCCGCCGCGGTGTCGCGCACTTGTTGCATCGCTTTGCGTTTGGCTTTGTCCCACTGGCTGCTGCCGAGCTTGTGCAACGGCGCCGATTCCGGCGCGCCGCCGCTGTAGCGCCCGATCAAATACAGTTGCGACACCGGCACGTACAATTTGTCGCCGCCGTCGTATTCCAACGCCAGAAATTCGCTCATTTCGCCGGGTCCGCCTTCGCCGACGTCCATGCTGACCAGGCCGAGGTAGCGGCCGATGCCGTGCTGCTCGTGAACGACCGGGTCACCCGGTTTGATTTCAGACAAATCGCGCAGGATGTTGTCGGTCGATGTCGTCGATTTGCGCGATTCGCGCTCGCGGCGGCCGTGCACATGCGTGGCGTACAATTCGCTTTCGGTGATGAAAGTGATTTTTGCAGCGTTCTCGATAAAACCGGTATACAACGGCGCAACGCTAAGCATGAAAGCTTCGTTGCTGTTTAGGAACGCGTCGAAATCCAGGCAAACTACCGGATGCAGGTCGTATTGCTGCAAATACTCGGCGACCAATTCGCGCCGCCCCAAGCTTTCCGCCAATAGCAGCACCCGTCCGCCGGTCATTTTGAATTGCGCGATGAATACGGCTAGTTTTTCCAATGGATTTTCCGCGTGCCGGTTAACTTGGACCGACGGTAGCGGCTGGCTGGTTTTGACGTCAGCGACTTTAACGTCCTGTGGATTCACCAATAATTCAATGCGCGCGTAAGGTTTGATCGAACCGAAGAACTGATCGCCGGTGAGAAACAACTCGGTCGGCGGCAGTAGTGGCCGGTCGCTGTCGCCGCGCAATAATTGATAACGCGATTGCGTGTCGCGCCAGAATTCGTCGAGGATCGGGCGCACATCGTGATGCAAGCAGAGCAGGGTGTTGTCCGGCAGATAATCGAATAGCGTCGCGGTTTGCTCGAAAAACAGCGGCAAATAATATTCGATACCGGCGGGGGTGCCGCCCTTGCTGATGTCTTTGTAAATTTGTTTTTTCGACGGATCGCCTTCGAATTGCTCGCGGAATTTGCCGCGGAAAAACGTGCGTCCGGCTTCGTCGAGCGGAAACTCGCGCGCCGGTAGCAGTCGGATTTCCTTGACCGGATAGATACTGCGTTGCGTATCGACATCGAAGGTGCGGATGGTGTCGATGTCGTTGTCCATCAGGTCGATACGGTACGGCAGTGGACTGCCCATCGGGTACAAATCGATCAGGCCGCCGCGCACGCTGTATTCGCCGGGTGAAAATACTTGCGTGACATGCGAATAGCCGGCCAAGGTTAATTGGCTGCGCAATGCGGCGACATCGAGCGTTTCGCCTTGCTTGAGAAAGAACGTGTGCGCGGCGAGATATTCGCGCGGCAGCATGCGGTACAGCGCGGTGGTCAGCGGTGCGATCAACACGTCGCACGCGCCGGTCATCACTTGATAGAGCGTTGCCAGTCGTTCCGAGACTAAATCGTGATGCGGTGAGAAGGTGTCGTACGGCAGCGTTTCCCAGTCCGGCAGCAGATGCGTTCGTAAGCCGGGAGCAAAGTAAGGGATCTCTTCCAGCAATCGCTGCGCATCAAGCGCGTTAGCAGTGATGATTGTAAGCGGTTTCGCTTGCTGTCCGAGCTGCGCCAGAAAAAGCGCATCACTGGAGCCGGAAAAATCAGCATAACGGAGGATAGTGCCGAGTGCAGGTAGATTGTATGGTTGTTGCATGCTTAGAACGTGATTGTCCGGCGATGCCGGGAAAAAGATTCCGGCAAAACCGATCATGAATCAAAATCCATATATTATATGCCAGTTCGAAGCTGCTTTATTAATTGCAGGCGCTGTTAGATTACGATGGACCCACACTATAAACAATGCATAAATTCCCACGTTATTTTTAGTTTTAAATTGCCCCAAATAGCGCTATTCTTAATGCATGTGATTTAACTGTTTGTATTTGTCTTAGAATATGTAAATAGCTTTTCCGACGGAATAGAGATGAGTGCTTTCATGAAAAAAAACCTATTGCAACTTAAAGAAAAAGTAACACGATCTGCTTGCAGAATGGTTGTGGTTGCTTGCTTTGCAACACCGGTTTTTGCACAGAATGTCTCTTCCGTAGTATTAACCGATGAGAATCAAAAAAGAATCGAACTGGCGGTGTGGAAATATGCTATTGATACTCCTTTTTTGATGGAAACCATCGCGTGGATTCACGATTTGACCAAAAATACCCGCGAATCGGCCGCTATCGCCGAACTTTCACGTTTGGAATTTATGCGCGCGCAACTTGAATTCGACAGGGATTACCGGATTCAGCTATTTGAGCGCAGTATTGTGACTGCGGATAGAGCGTTGATGATGAATCCCAATGATGTGCGCGGTCTTTTCTGGAAAGCCGCGGCGATGGGAAAAATGGCGGAAAGCAGCGGTATATTGAATGCGTTGCGAATGCTTCGACCCATGGAAGAATTGCTGTTAAAAGTGGTTGAGCTGGATGAAAGATACGAAAATGCAGGCGCACATCGGGCATTGGGCCGCATGTATCATAAACTGCCCGGTTTTCCGGTAAGCTTTGGCAGTAACCAGAAAGCGTTAGCGCACCTCAAGCGAGCGCATGAGCTTTTTCCTGAAGATGTCATCACCCGTGCATTTTATGCCGAGTTGTTGTATGACATTGGCAGAAAACATGAAGCACGCGAGCATGCGGATTTTGTGCTCACAACGCCGATTGCTGAAGAAGACGCGCTGGAGTTTGCGGAGTATGTCAACATTGCGCTCGGAGTCGTCAAGAAAACCAGCGGGTCGAATATCCGGCTGGGAAATTACTAAAACTTTGGTGAATACCTATCAATCTCGGCGTGTGAAAACACGCTGCTCGTAAACTCAAAATCCTTTTTTGGTTATCTCACGTTTCCCCGTCGATCAAATCGGATAAACTATTCAATCCCGATTTTTCTTAGCCAAGTTTTTATGACAGAAACGGTTATCGATTTAATCCGCCACGGTGAACCGGCCGGCGGGCGCCGCTATCGCGGGCATGGTGTGGACGATCCGCTTACGGAAAAAGGATGGACGCAAATGTGGAGCGCAGTGGGCGATTATCGTCAATGGAATCATATCGTCAGCTCACCGCTGTTGCGCTGTCATACATTTGCAACGGCGCTTGGGGAGCGTTACGGTATCCCCGTCACCATCGAACCGCGTTTCAAGGAAGTTGGCTTCGGAACTTGGGAAGGACTCGATCACGATGAAATCAAAATTGCTCGCGTAACCGAATATCAGGCGTTTTTGCAGGATCCGGTCAATTGTCGCCCTGACGGCGCCGAGCCGCTCGATGACTTTGTTCAGCGTGTTAATGACGCTTATGATGAAGTCATCGCACGTCATACTGGCGAACGGATTTTGATTGTTGCGCATGCCGGCGTGCTGCGTGCGATTATCGCCAAAACCATCTATGCCGCGCCGACCGGGCTTTACCGGATCAAGATCCGCAACGGCGGTGTAACGCGCATACGTCATTCATCCGAAGGTGGCATTCTGGAGTTTCTGAACGGGAAATTATCCTAGAAAAGAAATTGCTTGTAGAAATACACTTTATCGTCAAAGCGCAAGCAAGTAACCGCCTGACTGAATGATAGCTCGATTCATTGTTAAGCAAATGAAAAGCTGGATTGTTTTAGTCTTCCTTCAGTAGTTTTTCATC
>NZ_JAHBZY010000006.1 GCF_019635155.1 Nitrosomonas sp.
TGGAAAACCCGGGGCGATTCACGTATCTTCTGGAAATTTAAGCAAGAAAATCTGAGGGGTGATTACTAAAGCGATCTTCCGCACTAATCCAGCCTGACTCAAACTGAAGAGTCTCCGGAAAAACCGGAATCATTCAAAATTCATTTCCCCGGCTGTTATCAACATCATCCGGGCTCACCAAGCTGCCGGAATTTCCCCATGCGTTCCTGATGTAAGACACTACCTGAGCAATTTCAATATCGCGAATGAAATGTTGATAGGGTGGCATGCCGTAGGGTCTCGGATTGCCTGCCGTGGCAGGCGGATACCCGCCATACAGCACGCTGCGGATTGCGTTCAGCGGGGAACTCATGGTTACACTCCGGTTTCCGGCCAGCGGGGGGTATATTTTTGGCTTGCCTTCCCCGGATTGACCGTGGCAGTCCTGACAGTGTTTTTCATATACTTCCTGTCCGAGCGCTAGATATTGGCGGACCCGTTCCGGTATTTTCCGGGCTTTTCTAGGTTCTTTGGCATGGTCTTTTTTCTCACCCAGGGATTGAAGATAAACCGCTATCGAGCGGATATCATCGTCTGACAGATACTGCAGACTTTGCCGGACGATCGTCGCCATAGAACCGGAAGTTACGGCATGGCTGTTTATCCCGGTGGATAGCAGTTCCACAATGTCTTCGATCGGCCATTCACCGACTCCGGCTTCCAGCGGGGAAATCAAAGAGGGTGCATACCAGTAGCTACCCATGATTTTACCTCCGGTTAGCTGATCGTCCTGGCTGGCGCCCCATACATTGCGGGGCATATGACAGGCGTTACAGTGTCCGAGTCCTTGAACCAGATAGTTACCCCGGTTCCATTCAGCGCTTTTCGATTTGTCCAGTTGATAGACGCCTTCTTTGAAATACCACTTCCGCCAAAGAAACAGGAGTGTCTGGTTATCGTAAGGCGAACTGATCTTGTGAGGCGGGTTGGTCTGCACGACGGGCGGCAGTGAACGCAAATACGCAAAAATCGCATCGGCATCCGGCCGGGTGACTTTGGTATATTCAGTATACGGAAAAGCCGGATACAAATAGCGGCCATCCTTCGATTTTCCGTAATGCAGCGCCTGCCAGAAGTCCTCGCCGCTCCAGCGGCCGATCCCGGTTTCGTTATCCGGTGTGAGATTCGATGTGACGAATTCACCGAAAGGCGTATTCAGCTTGCGCCCGCCCGCATAAGGTTCTCCTCCTCGCGCGGTATGACATCCCATGCAGTTGCCCGCCCGGGCGAGATATTCTCCACGCTGAACCTGTTCATCGGAATCAACCAGCGTTTGAGCCGATGCCATTTGCATCAAGGATAGCAACCCGCCTGCAATACAAGCGGCAAATTTGTTTGCAAGCCTTGCTCTATTTGAATTTCTCATCGCGATACCCCCTTTCCGGACAAAATGGTCTGGCAACGTTGCGCCAGTTCCGGCGCAAGCGTTTCCGTTCCGGCGGATTGTCCCGATACCGGCAGCCCGGGAAGCCACAGTGCCAACGCATTCACTTCTTCCTGGGTCAGCTTTTTGGCTATTTCCGACATGCAGTCGGGTGTTTGGCCGCGCATGATTCCGCCATTGCGCCAGCCGCCGAACTGTGCGGCCAGATAAGCATGCGGCAAACCCAGCAGACCGGGAATAGCCGGTTGCATGCCCATCAATGCTTCGCCATGACAAGCATTGCATGCCGGCAGATTGCGTTCGGGGTCGCCGGAATACACCAGTGTTTCCACGGATTGTGTTTCAGCAGATGACAGCGCAGGTGCTACCGGTTCCACATAAGTGTAGGGCTGGGAAGCAAAATACTCTGCGATTTCCCGCATGTATTCATCCGACATGTTTTCGAGCAAAATGGCCATCGGCTGATAATAGCGCCGCCCATCGCGAAAATTACGCAACTGATTATAAAGATAACCGGCCGGTTTGCCCGCAATACGCGGGAAATAAGCATCCCGGTCTATCCGGTCAGCATCTCTATGGCAGATGATGCACGGCTTTATGCGCTCATCCAGGGTATCGGGTATTTCGGATGATGCCGGCTCGGCAGCATTTGCCAGCCCGGAAATCATCGCTAACAAGATAAAAGCAAAAGATTTCATTGATACGTGGACCCATGAAAAATAATTAAAATACCGGTAAACCTTCAGAATTCTTTCTTGAAGATCCGTATGGGCGTCAAGCTATTCTGTGGAACGAGCGTGTAATGCGATCTATTATTCCAGCAGCCGACGTGCAGAGTCGCAGTGTATATCACTACCTGTAATCCAAACAACCGGATAGAAAACCTGGTTAATCGTGAGCGGCTGTATGTAACTCATCCGTTATTCCAATGGTGTTTACCGGGGTGAAAGTTTTGCTCTTGCACCTCAATCCGCTGCCAGTACCCGAATATGCGCCGCCACGCATCGCGCCAGCGATTTTAATTCATACCCGCCTTCCAGTGCCGAGACGATGCGGTCTTGTGCGTATTTTGCGGCAATGGCTTTGATTTGCCGGGTGACCCAGCCATAATCGTCATCATCCAAGTTCAATTGCGCCATGTCGTCGTCTTGGTGCGCATCGAAACCGGCGGAGACGAAGATCATTTCAGGCTTGAAGCGATTGAGTGCCGGGAGCCAGTGATCGGTGACGGCCTGGCGGAATATCGCGCCATTACTGCCGCGTGGCAGCGGTACGTTGATCATGCGCTCGGTGGCGCTGTTGGCGCCGCTGTAGGGGTAAAAAGGGTGTTGGAACGTCGAACACAGCATGATCTGCGGATTGTCGCGGAATATTTCTTCGCTGCCGTTGCCATGGTGTACGTCAAAATCCAGAATGGCGACGCGCTGCAAATGGTATTGAGCGATGGCATGCGCTGCGCCTGCCGCGATATTATTGAACAAACAAAAACCCATGGCGCGATCCGATTCGGCGTGATGGCCAGGCGGACGGACGGCACAAAAAGCGTTTCTAACTTGACCGCTCAGCACCAGATCGGTCGCTAAAATGACGGCCCCGGCGGCGTGTAATGCGGCGCTCAATGAAAACGGATTCATCGCGGTGTCGGCGTCCAATGCGACTAGCCCGGCAGCCGGAGAGGCCTGATGGATGCTTTCGATATAGTCCGGGGTGTGCACCCGTGCGAGCTGTGTGGTGGTTGCCAGCGGTGCTTGGTATCGTTGCAATTGCCCCAGCAAGCCGGTTGCTTGCAATTCGTTATCGATGGCGATCAACCGTTTCGGGCATTCCGGATGGAATGATCCCATTTCATGTTTGAAACAATCCGGATGAGAAATATAAGCGGTTGGCACGCGGTTTTCCGTTTCGATGAAATTTCAAAGTGTAGTGATCATACCGGTATTCTCCGGCAGTCACAAAATGTAAAGATTATTCAATCAACCCGGTATACCGTGATAAATTATCAGCAAACTGAATTTTTGTGTAATTGTATTTTTCGTCATATCTAATGGGGAGTTATTGATGAACGATTTTATTAGCAACATGCTGAAATTTCTTTCGATCGAGTCGCTGATGGAGAAAGGCTGGTTGGAACTGGCGCAAATTATCATGCCGCTTTTTTTATTATTTTTAACGTTTTTCGGACTGAGTTTCTATATTCAACATAAACGATGGAAAGCGGTCGCTTCGGTAATCTGTGCGCTGGTCGCTTTTGTTTATCTGCCGTATGAGTTTTACCGCCAATCGATGGTATCCGCCCGGGCGCATACGAATGTGGGTGAGATTCAGCAAAATTTGCAGGAATTTATGGATTCGGCCAATTTGACGCATGTGAAAGGTATTGCGGATAAAGGAGCGGCTGCGAGCGTATTGGACGAAATGATTCATGGCATTAAGTCGGATAAGAAAAAGGAATTGATACTGATTTCCTGGCTGGTGGCGGAAAGTGAAAAGAACGCGCTGGCGCAAATCGACGGCAAGCAAAAAACGCTGACTGACGATCTCAAGTCCGATTTGGCGGCGGCGAAAGTGGAAATTATCGACTCGCATCCGCCGGTCGAGAAAATTTCCGAGACGATCGTGAGAAAGCTGGATGACGATGTCAAAGTGCTGGTTGAAAAGAAAATGCAAGCTTTCAAGGAGGAACTTGACGGTTCCTTGGATGGTTTTAAAGACAGCATCAATACCTTCGTGCAAGGAGAACTTAATAATTACCAGACAAAGTTGGCGGGCATTACGCAACAAAATGTCGATGAGCTGAGAAATGTTTCCAATCGAGTCAGCCAGTCGCTTGCCGAACAAGTTAAAAAAGTCAATCAGGAGTCATTGAAAAAACTGGATGACACCAAAGAAAGCATTGAAGGGCTTGGCGCCGCTTCGGATAGCAGCTTAAGAGGCATTACGCAGCAAATGAAGCAGCTATCGGCATCTCTCGAAACCGCGCAGAAAATCGCGCAGAAAAGAAACGATATCCTGTTTGAATATAACGAATGCATGCGAACGACGGGAATGTTGGATCTGGGCGGCAAAGGAGAGCAGTGCAAATCCAAGTATCAGCAAGATTTGGCTGGTTTAAAATAACCGATCGCGCATCAACTGATGGTTCGTTGCTTTGCAACCGACCATCAGATTGCTTCAATCTTCCGAATTTCGCCCCGATTGTGTTAACAAATGCGGCCATAACCGCTGCATTGCCAGAAAGGTAAAGGACGCCGACCAGGTAATCAACGCCAGGCCGGCCAGACCTTCAGCCGCACTCAACATGCGGATGGCGCCGACAGGCAGCAAGTCGCCGAACCCGACAGTGGTGTAAACGACCGATGAGAAATAAACAAAATCGAAGAAGTTACCTTCATCCATACCGGTGATGTGACCCAATCCGGCGCCCTTCTGCATCAGCATGTAACCTAACGCGAAAATCATTATCTCCAGTACATGCGCCAGCAGCAAGCTGAGCATCACGACCAGCACGCCGATGCGTTTGTGCACATGGATGCTTACGGTACGGCCCAGAAAACGGAGTGTTTCATAGTGCAATATCACACATACAGTCACGACCGATACCGAGATTGCAAGTGCCAAGAGATGGTAAGCGTGTTCGTTCATCATTCAAAAGGATCGATTATTGTCACACAATGGATGGCGAATACATATAATAGAATTTAATTGGGATTTTGTTTTGGCGAAATACTGATTAATTGCTGGCAAAGCAATTTGTTATGTGCTGCGTTGGATGGTGCTTGGAGATTTTCCTGTCTTGATGATATTCCGTTTCTTGCGCTCCATCCGTTGTGCATCGCATCTTGCTCGGCTGGGTAATCAGCATTTTCCCGGATAATTGACGCCACATAAGGGAATGGCATGGGGCAAGTGACGGAGTTCGTAGGAAGCCGGTTAGCACGGTTTTTGACCAAACCGGTGCGGCAGAATGTTCAGGTGGCGACAGTCAACCAGGAACAATTAGCGACAACGCTTCAACCGGGCGATGTATTGCTGGTCGAAGGCGATACCCGCATCAGTGTTGCTATCAAATATCTGACGCAATCGACCTGGTCGCATGCCGCATTGTATATCGGAGATGTTTTGCCGCACGGTGCGCCGTGGGAATTGCCAAAGGTATTGATTGAAGCGGATTTGAAAGAAGGCGTGCGTGCCATCACCTTGGCGCATTATGCGCAAATGCACACGCGTATCTGCCGGCCGGTCGGGCTGAGCACTGAAGATCGCAAGCGGGTCGTTGATTTTGCGATTTCACGCATGGGCCACCAATACGATCTTAAACATATCTTTGACTTGTTGCGCTATCTGTTGCCAACAGCACCGGTGCCGACTCGATTTCGCAGACGCCTGCTGGCGCTCGGAAGCGGTGATCCGACGCGTGCGATTTGTTCAACGTTGATTGCGCAAGCATTCGAGTCCGTGCGGTACCCGATTCTGCCGGAGGTTCAGCGTACCTGGTCGAAGGATCCCACGCATGCCGATTGCTATGCGGAGATCTATCACATTCGCCACCATAGCTTATTTACACCGCGCGACTTCGATATTTCGCCGTACTTCGATATCATCAAACCCTTGCTGGAAAACGGTTTCGATTACCGCAAGCTTGCCTGGAGCGATGCGGACCGGGAAGACGATTCTTGCGGGTGTGATTCGCCCGGATAAAGATCTATGCGCGACTTTACTGATGAGAAGGAAAGTACTGTATCGAGTTGCCCGCAAATCGTCAGGCATTACGAAAGCGCGAATGCTTAACGATTAGAATCGTAACCAACGGCAAAACAAAACCAATAATCGTAACGGTAATCAACAAATGCCCGAGCTCGCTGTAATCGGCGGGTATGGTGATTTGGCCGGTCGCCGCGTCCTTGACTTCGCGTTTGACTTCGTAGATCTGATTGAGATATTTCGTGCCCAGTTGCGAAGCCGATAAGGCCAGATTGGTAAAAGAGGCCATTACTGCGAAGAAGGTGGCTTTGAGTTTTTCCGGTGCGGAATTGGCGATCCATGCCAACATCGGAATCATTGCGATTTGTCCCAACGGTGATTCCAATGCCGTATCGATCAGTGCGATAAACCGAGCATCGACCACCCCGCCTGTCATCGCTGCAGTCCATTCGTGCAAGCCAAAATACATGCCGATGATCGGGAGAGACAGAAAAGTGCCGGCAACGGTCAGAAAACCGATGATGTAGGCGATCGATCGTTCCGCCATAAAACGGCGGAAAATGAACATGCCAAATAAAGTCAGGGTGGCACCGACAAGCGATAGAACGGCAAGAAACTGCTGGTCAAATCCCAATTCGTCGATCATCCACCAAGTGGAACCGGCACCAGGGCCGGGAATAGCGCGGAAAATAAAAATCATGACCGCGGTGCCAACCAGAACGTTACGAGCTTCGGGCTCCAATTCCCCGGTCAAACGCCACATCAGAAAGAGGATAATCGTCAGGGAGATAGCAAAGATGATTTCCTCGCCACCGGATATCCGGCTTAAACCGACGCTCAACGAGATAATGGTAAAAGCCAATCCGCCGCCAAGAATCCACCAATTGACTGACGGCGATTCGGAATGAACGGCCAGCAATTTGTCGATTTCTTGCGAACTGTGACCCAATGCTAGAAACCGTTTTCTCTCCTGTCGATGCAACCAGGACGCGAATACGACACCCAAAATGGAGATCAGCGGAATAATCAACGCTAGTTCGTAAACGAGCAAATATACCGCTTCTTTTTCGGCTTCCGGCAATGCTCCTGCATCACGCAGCAGAAAAACATTGGCGACAGAGACCAGGACACCGCCACCGATAATCGCGACGCGGCCTAGGGTTTGCATGGTGACATGCATCAGTTTCCGTTTTTCCAAATCCAGCTTATTGCCATTTTCATCGACTCGCGGTACCGCTTCTACAGTCATGGCATCGGCCACGACATCCTGCAAAACATAGCCGATGGGCGCCAGCAGCGCGGAAATGACATACCAAGTTTCAACAGGGGCGATGGCGGCCATCGCTTCCGTGTGTCCCAGCAAGCCGATCATGATCAGCAAGCTCAGCATGATCAAACTGGCGCCGAGATACACCAGTAAGCTTTTCCAACGCCATATCAAATCAACCAAATGCCCCATCGGCATTTTGAGCGCCCAGGGCAGCATCATCCAGAATCCGAGCATAGCCAGAAATTCGGCGGATAATCCCAGCTTTTCCTTGACGTAGAAGGTGCCGACGATACCGGTCAAACCGGAAATACCAGCGGCGACATACACCATCAAAGGCGGTAAATAAGACAATCGCATTTCACGGCCAAGCGCCAGAATATTGGCGCTGAACCACTGTGCGATGACTGACAAAAAACCGGTTGCCGGTAGTGGATTTTTCATAGGGTTGTGAAGTTTCTTATTTAAGTTTTTTGAATAGCGTTATTTTTGTTTAGGCCGGACACCGACTTTGACCGGGATGGATTTTTCCTGTTTGTTGCGTATGACCGTAATCGTTACGGTTTTTCCAGGTTCTAAGGCTGCAACCGTTTTGAGTATTTCCGATGTGCTATTTACCGGTTTTCCCTCGACAGCGGTTAAGATATCGCCCGGTTTGATTCCAGCCTGATCCGCGGGCCCTTCTTTGAGGGTGTTGGCGATTAACGATCCCACCGGTTGTGCTAAGCCGAAGGATTCAGCCAGTTCCTGGGTCATGTCTTGCATGGTCACACCTAACCAGCCGCGCGTGACGCTACCGGACTGTATGATTTGTTCCATGATTTGCTGGGCGTTATGGACCGGAATCGCGAAACCGATTCCCAGGGAACCACCACTGCTGGAATAAATGGCGGTGTTGATGCCGATCAAGTGCCCTGATGTATCCGTTAACGCACCTCCGGAATTACCCGGATTGATGGCGGCGTCGGTTTGGATAAAGTCTTCGAAAGTATTGATGCCGACCCGGCTTCTGCTTAAAGCGCTGACGATCCCCATGGTGACGCTCTGACCGACACCGAATGGATTGCCGACGGCCAGCACCACATCGCCGACTTTAACGTACTGCGATTGTCCGAATGTGATTGCCGGCAGATTTTTTAAATCGGTCTTGAGGACTGCCAGATCGGTTTCCGGATCCGAGCCGATTAATTTTGCTTTGGCTTTGCGGCCATCGACCAGCGCGATTTCAACTTCGTCGGATGCTTCGATCACGTGGTGATTGGTCAGGATATAACCATTATTGCTGACGATGACGCCGGAGCCCAGACTGGAGGTGCGACGTGTCCGTGACTCGAATTGATCGCCAAAAAATCGGCGGAACGATGGATCGTTTAGCAAGGGGTGGAGCGGCTCTTTGATTTCCTTGCTGGTAAAAATATTGACGACCGACGGTATGGCCGCTTCCGCAGCATTAAAGTAGCTATCCGGTCTTGGTGTTTCTACAACAGGCACCGCTTCCTTTATGGTTACGATTTCTCCGCGGGGTCTCCACGACAGTAAATCAGGCCGCAACGTCGATACGGTAAAAAAAATAGCCAGAAAAATTGTTGCTGTTTGTGCAAAAATCAACCAAAGTCTGTACATCAGTGTGGTTACTCCAAAATCAATTTACTGCAAAGTAGTTTATGCACCAAGGAGAGCGTTAATGCATCGAGATGAACTGGAAAATCATTTGAATCAATTGTTGGATATTTCCCGCTTTCATGATTATTGCCCAAATGGCTTGCAAGTGGAAGGGCGCGGTAACATTCAAACCATTATCAGCGGTGTCACGGCTTCGTTGGATTTGCTGCAAGCTGCGATTGCAGCTAAAGCGGATGCGATTCTCGTGCATCACGGCTATTTCTGGCGTGGCGAAGACATGCGCATCACCGGCATGAAAAGCCGCCGCATTGCGTTACTGCTGAATCAGCAACTCAATTTGTTCGCCTATCATTTGCCGCTGGATGCGCATCCGCATTTGGGCAATAACGTGCTATTGGGGAAAAAATTGGGTTTGATCGAGACCGGCCGTTTCGGTGAACAGGATGTTGGAATTATCGGGGAATTGCCGCAACCCGTTACCTTATATTCATTCAGTCATAAAATTTCTCGAACTTTGTTGCGTAAGCCCATGATTATCGGCGACCCGGAGAAAACGATCCGGCAAATCGCTTGGTGCACCGGTGCTGCGCAAAGCTATTTTGAGTCAGCTATCCGGCAGAGAGTCGATGCTTATTTGACCGGTGAAATTTCCGAGCAGCACGTGCATATCGCTCGCGAATCGGGTGTTGCATTCATTGCGGCGGGACATCACGCAACCGAGCGCTACGGCGTACAAGCGGTTGGCGATCATATCGCGCAAAAATTCGGTATTCGCCATCAGTTTATTGATATCGAGAACCCGGTGTAGTTTAATGAATGGCGAAGAATATTTGCTTTATGTTTTATGCCGGCGGTTTTAGCGTTGTGAATTATGTGTTTTGATCATCATCCTTTTTCTTTTTTTTGCCGGAAAACATGGTCCACCAGATAATGAAAAGAAAAAGACCCAATGCAACTGCCGCTTCGACTATGAGTAACCACATTTTTAGAGTTTGTTATCAAAATTCACGAGATTTCTACTTTAACCAAAATCCGATGAAAAACCAATTAAGTTTTGCTATTTTGCTATGCTCGCTGTTGGCCGGATGCGCGACTGAATCCGTGAGTCCTGTGGTAGCGCCCGGTAAGCCTGCGGAAACGGCGATGCCAGCACTGCCTCTGGACAAACCGTTTACCAAGTCCATTCAAAAGAAAGTGGCCTGGTCCGCGTTGACCGGCTGGCGGGATGATGATCTGTTGCCAGCTTGGCGAGCATTTCAGAAAAGTTGTCTGGCTTTGAATAAGCAACCGGCATGGAAGGAATCGTGCCGGCAGGCATCGCTGCTTAAGCAACCTGATAATGCGGCGGTAAGAAAATTTTTTGAAGCTAATTTTACGCCTTATCAAATTATCAATACCGATACTACTGAAGAAGGATTGGTGACCGGTTATTACGAGCCGTTGCTTAAAGGTAGCCGCAAACCTTCCAGTCGTTACCGTTTTCCGATCTATGCCGCTCCCGATGATCTATTGACGATTGATTTGGGTGCAGCTTATCCGGAGTTAAAAGATTTGCGTTTGCGCGGCCGATTGGACGGACGCAAAGTGGTTCCTTTCCATTCCCGCGCCGACATCATGAATAACCCGAAGCTGCTGGATGGTTACGAGCTCTTATGGGTGGAGGATGAAGTTGAGTTATTTTTTCTGCACGTGCAAGGTTCCGGTCGAATCGTTTTTGATAATGGGGAGATCATGAAAGTAGGGTTTGCGGACCAAAACGGCTACCCCTACAATTCGATTGGTAAGCTTCTGGTAGAGCAGGGTGAATTGCCGCTCGAAAAAGCCTCCATGCAAGGGATTAAACAGTGGGGGCAGCAAAACCCGAAGAAATTGCCGGAGCTGTTGCAACAAAACGCGCGTTACGTATTTTTCCGTGAATTGCCGTCCGATTTATCAGGGCCGGTCGGTGCATTGGGTGTGCCATTGACCGCGGGTCGCAGTATCGCAATTGATCCGCAGTCCATTCCGCAGGGAGCGCCGGTGTTTTTGTCGACGACTTGGCCAAATACCAATAAGCCATTGAACCGCCTCATGGTTGCTCAGGATGTGGGTGGCGCGATCAAGGGTGGAGTACGCGCCGATTTTTTCTGGGGCTTTGGGCATGAAGCCGGAAATCAGGCAGGTAAAATGAAGCAATCGGGAAAAATGTGGGTGCTGTTGCCGCGTGATTATCAATTTCCGCTGGTGACCCGGCAATAAAAAAGGCCTGCTGATTTTCTCATCAAGCCTTTCTTGTTTTTAGGATTATTTGCTTTTAGCTGCGCTATTTAATTTTTCTTCGATTGTTGCGGCCGGAATCATGCCACCGACAATCGAGCCATCCGCAAAAATCAGGGTCGGTGTGCCCGATACTTTATTTTCGCGACCTGATTGAACCAAGGTTTCCAGCGGTGTTTCACAATCTTTCGACGATGGTGCAACGCTTCTCAGCATGAAATCTTCCCATGCTTTGATCGGATTGCTGGAGCACCAGATTTTCGCTGATAATTCCATCGAACCTCGCAGTACCGGATACAACAGGTTATAGACGGTTACATTGGTAATGTTCAACAATTCTTTTTCCAATTGTTTGCAATACGGGCAATTAGGGTCGGTATAAACCGCTAATTTCCGGCTGCCGTCGCCTTTAACCGCTTTGATCGCGTATTGCAGCGGTAAGGTGTCGAAAGGAACGCGCCGAGCGGCTTTGATTTCCTGAATGCGTTCGTTCGTCATACTTACACGGGTTTTAGTATCGATCACGTGACCAAAGAAAAAATAATCGGCTTTGTCGTCGGTATAAAAAACTTCATCGCCTACCACTACTTCGTACAGACCCATGAATGGAGTTTTCTTGATGCTATCAATTTTCTGACCGGCAAAATGAGGTTCAATCGCTTTTCTCAAAGCTTCTTCATCGGCGTGTACAGCTGTTGAGAAAGCACCTAAAATTAATAGATAAATGAAAAGCTTCAAGTGCATTGCCATAATAACTCCAGTTTAAAAATAATGATTAGTTCAGGGCGTGTTGCATTAATCGATTCTTAATCAGCGGTAGCCGATCGGTGATTTCGAGTCCGAGATTGCGCAAACGCGCCATGGTCGGATTAGAATTGTTAAACAATTTTTGTAAGCCATCGGTCACCACTTCTAAAGCGAAAATGTCCTCCTTGCGGGCTAGCTCGTAACGTCTTAGTACCATCGGATCCCCGCAATCCGTATGGTTATATGCTTTGAGTATTGCCGCTAATTCGCGTGTATCACGCAAACCCAGATTTACGCCTTGTCCGGCTAATGGGTGGATACCATGGGCAGCGTCACCGATCAGTACTAGGCGTGGTTTGGTTAATTTCTCTACGTGTACAAAATTTAATGGAAATCCGACCGGGGGTGTAATTAATTGTAACTTTCCAAGCGTGTGAGACGAAGCTTCTTCCACTCGCCGACACAACTCTTCCGCTGACAGTTGGGTTAGAAAAGCTGCATGATCTTCAATGGTAGACCAAACCATCGATACTCGTTTATCGGGAAGCGGTAACAAGGCGAGTATTCCATCCCGGCGAAACCATTGATGCGCGATTTGACGATGTGCTTGTTCGGTACTGAAATTGGCCACCACGCCGATCTGATGATAGGCATGCTTCGTTACATTAATTGCCGCTTGTTGACGCACCCAGGAGTTTACGCCGTCCGCTCCAACCAGTAATGCCGCTTCTAGCAGTCTGCCATCTTCCAACTGAACTTCGACGTGCGATTCGAACCATTGGATCGCGGTACATTTCGCAGGACAAAATATTTGAATGTTGTCGTTAGCGGATTGAAGAACTTCCCATACGGCTGCTTGCAGTTGGCGGTTTTCAATTATGAATGCCAGCTCCGGGATGCCAATTTCATAAGCGCTGAAATTAATGCGGGCAGTGCTATCGTCACCGAAAACTAACATTTCATGCACCGGTGCGATGCGTTCGTCATCCATGAGCGGCCATGCGCCGATGGCTCGTAAGAAAGCAGCGCTTCCCGGGCTGATTGCATAAACCCGGTTATCCCAGCTGTCATTCCGAGGTATCGCCGCAGCAAGATGGGGCTCAACTACAGCAATTTTTAAGTCGCAATCTTTTAATGCCGCTGCCAGACCGGCTCCAACAAGTCCGCCACCAATAATTATCAGATCGAATTTCATGGGATGGATTATACCACTGCTTTGTCAGATCCTTAGTCTTGACAAGACATTATCCCAAGGGCAAAATGCCCGGCTTGTGTTTTGCATGTGGCGAATTAGCTCAGTGGTTAGAGCAGCGGAATCATAATCCGTTGGTCCGGGGTTCAAATCCCTGATTCGCCACCAGTCGGTGAGTGCTAAAAAAAGAAATATGATCATTGATAAGTGCATATTTCTTCTATTGAATTCAAAATTTCTTGCAATAATCACACCAAGATGCCAGTCGCTTTGATGCCCATGCCGGGCATCTGAAGTGTTTCGTGACTGTTCTTTTCTATCCGGTTTTTGGATTTTTTCTGGCACCGCATAGCAATTATTGTTTGTGTTTCCGAGTGATGTAAATAAGTCTTTTATAACCAAATTCACAGTGTTATACTTGCCGACTTTTGTTGCGCTTTGTTTATTTGAGCGGCAATGAGCAGGTGTTAATTATATTTATCAATCTACAATATGAGGGTATTGCCTATTTATGACAACAATTAAAGTTAAGGAAAATGAACCATTCGAAGTAGCTATGCGTCGCTTCAAACGTTCTATAGAAAAAACAGGGATTTTGACAGAATTACGCGCACGCGAATTTTATGAAAAACCGACTGCGGAACGTAAAAGAAAACTGGCAGCAGCTGTAAAAAGAAACTATAAGCGCTTGCGTAGTCAATTGCTACCGCCTAAACTTTATTAAGTTATCTTAAATAATAAACTGGAACGGAACACATTGTAAAATAAAGCTATCGTATAATTCTGTTCCGAATGTTTCATTAGAATTAGAAGTGACCTGCTTACGTTAAAACAATATATGAGTTTGAAGGAAAGAATCTCCGACGATTTGAAATTGGCAATGCGAGCAGGCAATACGAAGCAGCGGGATACGATTCGTTTACTTCAAGCAGCGATAAAACAACGCGAAGTCGATGAACGTATCACATTGGACGATGCGACAGTGATTGCTGTAATCGAAAAAATGCTTAAGCAGCGGAAGGATTCGATTGCACAGTACGAAGTGGCTGAACGCTCCGATTTGGCAGAAATTGAGAAGGATGAAGTCGCCATTTTAAGTGCTTATATGCCGCAACCGTTCTCTGAATCTGAAATTAATAATTTGATTATTGCAGCTATTTCAGAAACTGGTGCCATGGGGATGCAAAACATGGGGAAAGTTATGGCCATTCTTAAGCCCAAACTTGCCGGGCGGGCGGATATGGCACAAGTATCAGCGCTTATTAAAGCAAAAATATCATCCTGACATCCCGTTTATTTAAAATAACCGCAGTTCTCATAACTTATTTATACTTGGAGCTAAGCATTTTTTATAGCTCTAGGAAATGATTCCTCAGTCTTTTATTCATGACTTACTCAATCGGGTGGATATTGTTGATACGATTGATCGTCATGTTCCTTTGAAAAAAGCGGGCGCTAATTTCGTTGCCTGTTGTCCGTTTCATAACGAGAAAACCCCTTCTTTTACAGTCAGCCAGACTAAACAGTTTTATCATTGTTTTGGTTGTGGTGCGCACGGTAACGCAATCAATTTCATAATTGAGTACAATGGCTTAGGGTTTGTTGAGGCAGTGCAGAGTCTGGCGGGATATGCTGGAATGGAGGTGCCTCTGCAGTCGAACGACAACTCTCCTAAGCATATTGTTTCAAATGATCTATCGCAAGATCCGGGAAATAACCAAGATCATGAGAGTGACGTGATAGTTTCGAAAGACTTGATTAATGCCATGCAGATTGCAACCCATTATTATCGTGAGCAGCTCAAACTTTCCGAGAAAGCGATTTTTTATCTTAAAAAACGTGGCATATCAGGAAAAACTGCGGCGCGATTTGCCATTGGTTATGCGCCCGCTGCTTGGCAGAATCTGGAGGCGGTTTTTTCTGATTACTCCTCTGAAAGAATTCGCAGGATATTGATGCAAGCAGGCTTGGTCATTATTAACGATGATGCCAAACAATATGATCGTTTCAGAGATCGAATTATGTTTCCGATTCTTAATCAAAAAGGACAAATTGTCGGTTTCGGTGGAAGGGTTCTTGCGCAGGAAGAGCCAAAATATCTGAATTCTCCCGAAACAACTTTGTTCGAGAAAGGACGAGAACTGTATAATTTTTTTTCGGCGCGCCGTGCTATCCGTGAGGCGAATTGCGTAATCGTTGTGGAAGGATACATGGATGTGATCGCGCTGTCACAACATGGTGTTGATAATGTTGTGGCTACCTTGGGTACGGCGACTACCAGCTTTCATGTGCAGAGATTGTTACGTCAAACGGATAATATTATTTTCTGTTTTGATGGTGATCGGGCGGGGAGAAAGGCGGCATGGCGAGCACTGGAGAATAGCTTGGAATTGCTTACGGATGGTAAATACCTGGGATTTCTTTTTTTACCGGAAGGCGCTGACCCGGATAGTTACGTAAATCAATATGGAAAAGAATCTTTTGAGAAGCAAATCGCACAGGCAATGCCTCTATCAGAATTTTTTTTTAAGGAACTATGTACGGGAATAAAGCTGCAAACCGGTGAAGGTCGCGCAAAATTAGTTAAGGATGCGAAACCATTATTGCAGCGAATAGTGGCGCCGGCATTGTCATTAATTTTGAAGCGGCGTTTAGCGGAGCTGAGTGAGCTTGCTGATAAAGAATTAGATGCTTTGTTGCAGATTAAGCGTGTTTCCGAAGTCAAGAAGGTCGGAAATAATGAAAGAAAGCGGATGGTCACATTGTATCGGCGATTGATCCGGATATTGCTGTATGACCCCAGCTACGTAACTAAACTTGACCGGGATTTATTTGTCAAATTGCATGAAAAAAATGAAGAAACAGCTGCTTTGGAAGCATTGTTTGTTTTTTTTGATGCACATCCACATTTGATTGAAAAAAGCTCGGTATTCTCAATAGCAAGCTACTTTCAAGATAGTCCCTATAAAACGCTGCTGGAGAGTATCGAGTGCGAAACTATGGAATGGAATCATTCAACGGCTATCGAATCCGAATTTTCAGATACCTTGAAAAAATTGAGACTTATGCAGTATAAGGAACGGATAACCGAATTACAGAGTAAGTCGTTGAATATGCTGAGCGATGAGGAAAAAATGGAGTTGCAACAATTAGTTAAGCAGCAATAGCAGTTACATAGTGTTAGTCGTATCAAATTTTGATACAATTCCAAACTTTGAGCGTCTTATTAACAAATTATGTATTGGGAATCCAATATGCCAAAGAAAGCGGTCGGGTCGGAAAATAAAGAAGTTGTTAAAAATTTAGCATCCAAGAAAGAAAAAATTTCCGGGAAGGAAATGATTGGGAAGGGAGAACTTGAAAAATTAGCAGCAAAATCTGAAAAGAAAATAAAAGTGACTAATAAGAAGACAGTAGAGAAAGTGGAAAACAGTGATGTTGCCGCAGAAATGGTTTTTTCCGCTGGCACGAAGCAAGTGAACAGCGATGCTTCTCAAACAACAATGTCCGATTTTATTAATGCTGAATCTAATGATGGTAAGAAACCAAGGGGAAGAACACCCAAGAAAAATAAAGTAAATGCTGCAATAGATCAATTAGGCGCTGTGGGAACCATTTCAGCTATTGAAAGTGGTAATCCGCAACCACAAGATATTGAAGCACGCCGCATGCGTTTAAAAATGCTGATCGGCTTAGGGAAAGAACGTGGATATCTGACGTATGCAGAAATAAATGATCATTTGCCCGATGATATGCTTGATGCTGAACAGATAGAAGGCATCATCAGTATGATCAATGACATGGGCATATCGGTACATGATGAAGCGCCTGACGCTGAAACATTGCTAATGTCAGATGCAGCAACAACTGTGGCCGATGAAGATGTCGCGGAAGAAGCCGAAGCGGCGCTTTCGACGGTAGACTCCGAATTTGGCCGTACAACGGACCCCGTCCGTATGTATATGCGCGAAATGGGCTCGGTTGGATTGCTCACCCGTGAAAGCGAAATTGAGATTGCAAAGCGCATAGAAGGCGGGTTGCGGCACATGATTCAAGCAATTTCAGCCTGCCCTCCTATTATTGGGAAGATTGTTGATCTGGCTACGGAGGTCGAGAAAGATATCATTCGTATTGATGAGGTAGTCGATGGTCTCTTGGACGCAAATGCGCAAGAAATCATCAACGAAGAATTCTCGGAAGAATCACTTGATCAAGAATTAGCTTCAAGCGATCTTAGTGACGAAGAAGAGGAAGATGACGGTGATGGTTCTGCAATTGCGAGCGCTGATCTGTTAAAGTTAAAAGCGGATGCACTAGAGCGTTTTTCGGTTATCCGAGAAATCTATTATGAGATGCAAACGGTGCTTAATAAGGACGGTTCTTATCATCAAGCGTACCTTGATTTGCAGGAAAAAATTTCATCGGAATTGATGGGCATCCGCTTTTCTGCAAAAATGGTAGAGAAACTTTGTGATACACAACGTGATTTGGTTGGCGATGTGCGGAATTACGAGCGAAGAATAATGGATTTGTGTGTATCCAAAGCAAAGATGCCAAGAAATCATTTCATTAAAACTTTCCCAGGAAATGAAACCAATCTTGATTGGATAGTTGACGAAATCAATACTGGAAAGCCATATAGCCAGTCGCTTGAACACTATAAACCCGCGATTCTCGAGGAGCAACAGAAATTGTTGGCGCTACGGGATATGATCGGCATTCCAATCAAAGATCTCAAGGAGATCAATCGCAGAATGTCGACTGGCGAGGCAAAGGCACGGAGAGCCAAACGTGAAATGACAGAAGCGAATTTACGTTTGGTTATTTCTATTGCTAAGAAGTACACCAATCGTGGTCTGCAATTTCTTGATCTCATTCAAGAAGGGAACATCGGTCTGATGAAGGCGGTTGACAAATTCGAATACCGCCGCGGTTACAAATTTTCAACTTATGCGACTTGGTGGATACGCCAAGCAATTACACGATCTATCGCCGACCAAGCGAGGACAATCCGGATACCGGTGCATATGATCGAAACCATCAACAAAATGAATCGTATTTCACGCCAGATTCTGCAAGAGACTGGACAAGAACCAGAGCCGGCTGTATTGGCGCAGAAAATGGAAATGCCGGAGGAAAAGATCCGAAAAATTCTTAAAATCTCGAAAGAACCCATTTCGATGGAAACACCCATTGGTGACGATGAAGATTCACACTTGGGTGATTTTATTGAAGACTCTGCAACGATGGCACCTGCCGATGCTGCAGTTTATGCGAGCTTACGAGGGGTGACTAAGGATATACTGGATTCGTTGACGCCTCGCGAGGCCAAGGTGTTGCGTATGCGCTTCGGTATAGAAATGAACACTGACCACACCTTAGAAGAAGTGGGTAAACAATTCGATGTTACCCGTGAACGCATTCGCCAAATCGAAGCAAAAGCATTGCGTAAACTGCGCCACCCGGCACGTTCGGAACGGTTACGGAGCTTTCTGGATACTGGCAATAATTAGTGAAAGGTTTAGGGTCTGTAGCTCAGTCGGTTAGAGCAGGGGACTCATAATCCCTTGGTCGTTGGTTCGAGTCCAACCAGACCCACCAGAAATCAAGAGGTTAGATTAATTTCTAGCCTCTTTTTTCTTTTTGATGTGACAAAATTGTGTTATCTAGGATATTAGAAACCAGCTCGGCATGCTGCATGAGTTGCGGTTTCGATAGGTGTGCATACCGTCTCACCATTTCTTCCGATTCCCAACCACCGAGTTCCTGCAGTACATTCATGGGCGTGCCCTGTTGAGCTAACCAGCTTGCCCAAGTATGGCGCAGATCATGCCATCTAAAGTTTTCTATCCCTGCTCGTTTTAATGCTAATTTCCATGCACGGGTATTTACCCATGCAATCGGGTTGCCGCGAAATGTAAAAACCCTGTTTTGATGCTTACCGACTTGCCGAAGTAACACCGTTATCGCAACTGAATTAAGTGGAACATGAATTGCTTTTCTTGCTTTGGCTTGATCGGGATGAATCCATGCAGCCTTACGTTCAAGATCAACCTGATTCCATTCCAGATTAATAACGTTTGATTGTCTCAAGCCAGTTGATAAAGCAAATATCATCATGTCCTGCTGATGTTGTGGCAATTCATTAAGTAATCTTTTTACTTGCTCAGGAGTTAACCACCGAATACGGCGCTTAGGTTCTGGGAAAAGCCTGATTTTTGGAATTTTTTCCATCCATTCCCAATCATGGCATGCTTTCCGCAGAATTGCCCTTATCAGCGCTAAATAGCGATTTGCCGTTGATGGGCTTGTATCCTTTGCTTTTGCATGTGCAATGTGATCAATTAATTCGCGATCAATTTCGTGCAATTGCCTATTACGTAAGAATTGCTGTAACCATCGAAGTTTTTCTTTATCGCGCTCATGAGTAGCTTTGTGCTGTGTTTCTATTAGAAACTTACATGCTGCTTCATCCCATGTGTGCTCCGGTTTTTCCCCCAATCGCTGAATGCGCCAGGATTCAGCTTTTAACTTGTCGTGGTACTCTTGCGCTTGGGTTTTGTCGGCTGTGCCAGCAGAGCATCTAACACGCTCTCCTGCAGGTGTGGTGAACGCGATCCACCACGTATTACCGCGCTTGTAGAGTGGCATATGTTTACCTCCTTTTCTGAAACCACTCGCAACGCTTGCCGAGGGCTAGAATACTGTGATCTGATGTGTTCAACAAGATCATCAAGAATAAATACCCAGCATTTACCCAATTTTGCACCGGGTAATTTCCCAGACTTTGCACGACGGCGCACTTCTTCTGGGTGCATCTTGAGAAAATTGGCAGCCTCAGTGAGTAAAAGTGTTTTCATAACGCATGGGTTTGTTGGGATTGTTAAAATCAAAATTTCTCTTGATATAACCTTCTTTAGAAACTTGCCATAAAGGAAAGGTAAGCATCGAAATTAATGTTTGACGGCAGCGAGTTGAAACTTCAGTCGGCTGAAAACACAACACTGTCCATGCTTCATAAAACAAACTTGGATTAATCTGATGCGGGAGAACACCAACCCGATTGGCATCAGCAAATAGATTTGCAAGTTCACCCATTGCCCAATCAAGATCATCCGCTTCAAATTTCATCGGATTTTCCCTTTGTGCGTAAGTAATGATCTGTAGCGGCAAGACGCCGGGGAATGGCATGCCGTTTTAGCTGTTCTACGATGAGTTCCGCACTGCCTTCGCGTTGCAGCATGACATTGAGCAGTGCACCATAAGCAGTTGAGGCAACCTGCTTCAAACGTTCATAGCTGATCCGATCTTGTTCTTTAATCGTATTGATGCGAGAGACTCGATCAGATACCCAGGATAGGCAAGGATAGGCACCCGCAACATACTCACCTGGATGCAGCAAAACTTCCCAAGGAATAACGCGATCTTTTGCATGAAGTTCAACTTCCCAGCGTACCCAAGGACTGGATGGATCGCCTAACTGCTTACCTTTTTCATAAATCCTGATGAGCTTGCCATTTTTACGATTACCGACATATACACTACGGCCAGAGCCATCAGGTTTAATCCAGTTTCCACGCTGTGTAAGTTTCGGTTCTCTGCCGCCGTGTTTAAAGTGGCCTTGCATATAAAATTCAATGGCCATATCGACAGAATGAACGCCGTTGAAATCATCCACCGCGCCATCCCAGCGAGTAATGCGCGCTCGAAGTTGATCTCTCAGGTATATAGCAAAAGATTGCCAATCAGAAATTAATGCGCAACCTTCGCCGGGTAGGGACAGGAAAGCAGTGTTATTTTGGCCGCCGTATGCGAATAAAACGCAGCCATGATCGAATTGAAAGGAATATTGCCAACCGTGAAGCCCCCGCTGCTGGTCGGTCATTCCGCCCAAAATGCCCTTAGTCGCCTCACTAAAGGATTTAAAAAATTCTAATGGATTATTATTTTCTGGATGAAAAGGGAAGGAAACATTCAGCCAGTCAGTTAAGGCCGCCTGTGATTTATTTTTTTCTCCGGTGGGACTTTCCCCCCGTATTACCGTACGGGGGGTATCATAGCCGCAGTCCGCTGCGCTGTCCTGCGCTGCGCGCTCGGACAGTCGCGCGTCAGCGAAAGAATCGCTGTTAGCATCATTACAATTGCAAAAAGTTTTATACGTGGGGTGTTTCATGCTCTGCACTATACACAAGCACATGCAGAGCGTCAATCACCCCACGATAAATTACTTCTTAATCTACTTGTGGAGTGCGAATATTAGCAATTTCACCCTTAACAGCTTTCCAATAGCTGCTTACCTTTTGAACAGCTCTCCAGGCAAGTGACTTGTGCGCGAGCACCCCAATATCAGGCATATGCACTCTGAAATCCAGATCCAAAAGCTGTTCATATTTTTTAATACTTTTTCTGTCATGCATCAAAAGAATGATTTTCCAGCCTAATTGGCGGCCAATGTAAAAGCATCCAATAGCATGTTCAAGATTCATCACATCGCCGCGATATAATTCAATACGAGTTTTAATATGTTCTACAATTTCGTTTTCAGTCATGATGGTATTTAAAAAAAACAATATAGAGTGGGGTGAATTGTACTCTCCTTTTTGGCACTAAAGATTCACTGCATTCTATTAGAAGCACAAAACCGTACTCAGTAAAGGATGTGTAGGTTAAAAACGATAGTAGAGTGGGTTCGGCCAGCATGCCCAGTTTCATGGGCATGGCCTTGCGCCGGGTCGACCGGCGCACCCGAGAAGCGGTTTCTTTTCAATTAAGCTAGATTATTTACTGCAGTTTTAGTAGGTCGTATGTTCGACTCCTATCAGCAACACCATAGGTTCAATAATTTTGCAGAATTCGACTCAACTATAACTTTAAGTTCTAGTTAGTAATGGTCTAGTTGAGCATATATTATGTATGCAGAGTATTGACAAGAGTTCTCACACCAATCTATTAAGAATGAATCTTTTCGTAAATGTACTGATCGTAGGTATTTTCCAAGAAAATGCGAAGTGAGGTTGGACATCTGACACGTGGAGCTAGTATAGGCATCGCATTTCCAGTACCAATAGTAATTCGTACCTTTGGTGGTGTAGAGAATTTCGCAAAAAATAGCGGCAAGGAACGATGAATTTCTTGAGCAAATTCAACCATGAACCACAAAAGATACTTTCCACGAATGAATCTTCCAGCGTTACCTTTTTGACGAAATTCTTTTTCTACTTTAGATAACTCAATCTGATCAGAAGCGGGCAAATTTACGCATTTAGCAGCATGTTGTAATCGCGATAAACCTGTCGCAAATTTATCTTTTAGGCTTATTTTTCCATCAGAAAAAATGAAGAAGTCTTTAGGAAGAATACTATCTAAACATGGCCGCATACCATTGCGTTTCCAAAGAATAACTTGAACCATTATTAAAAGCATTGCTTCTTGAAAAAATACCAATGCAGAAAGAAATCGCTGCTTAATGGCATCCTCCTCTTGGGAATTAAGGTTATTAATATTAAGTATTTCTTCAAGAAGTCGTTTCAGAACATCATAATTAGCTACATTGTTTTCAATGGAATAATTGTCGGTAATGTACAGATTCACAGGAGCCATGGACGATTCTTGAAGGAAATCTGAAAGATCTCGGTCAACAAAAAAACAAATTCTCTTGCGTGAAAATCTTTCCCAATTGAAGATAGCTAATACTTTTAGTACATTGTCTTTTCGACCAGCTGGGATTAACTCAACTTCCCATCCTTCAGGCAACTTATGCTCAATCAGTCCTCGGTAAAACATCGGATCTTCTTTTCCTTCGATTATTCCGTAAACAACATTAGCATTAGGTTTGTAACGTAGAAGAAATTCATGATAAGCAGCAATCTCGCTATCAAGTGCTTCTGCATGAATTTGAAGCATTGACATTTCTAGTTCCTTAAATGCTTACAAATTCACCAAGAGAATAAGCATAGTTCCGCAATTCGTTCTCGTAAATAAAAGGGGAATGCGTGACAGCAACAAGACCCTTGCAAAACTGCCCAGAACGAATGTCGGTAAGAAAACGACGCTGCCAAGGAACTGACAGCGACAACTCTGGTTCGTCAATTAGGACAAAGAAATTTTGTTGCCCTGATAAATAGAGATGGCTGAAGAGCGAAACAATTTGTTTTTCACCTGAAGAAAGATCGCTCAGTGTAATCGACCGCTCAACCTGCAATTCGTCTGTAGGGATAATAGAAAAGCTAAATGTTGAGCTGTTGTAGACGAAACGCTTATCTACAATATACTCTGAACACAATTCGCAGAATGCAGAAATCTGCTTTTCATTTTCTTGAAGTGATTGTTGGAATCCCAGCAATTTAAGAAAGTAGTGGTAGATGATCTTCTCATGTTCCTCAGTAGGAGCATCAGCAGAACGAGCTGAGCTAATGAAACTAAAGAGATGATCCTTATGAGTTTTTGTAAGAATACTTTCGTGGATTCTGTCAAGTACAGCTCTAACAGTGTCTTCAGAAACATTAGCTATCTCTTTCATTCCAACATTCTGATACTCTCGATCAATCACATCACCCAAGTACCTAAGTGTCAAATTATTCAAGTTTTCACGAGCGAACTCTTTTAATCGTTCTAATGTGCGATCAACTGCATCTTGAACGTCTTTCATGCCGAATTCAACAAGTTCAATGTAAGCCTCTCCTGCTTCTGATTGGCGAAATCGGTTTCTATGGCGCCGAAAGTCATCTGGGTCTACACCTTCAAAAATACTGTTCAATTCACGTTCAATACGCCGGTAGGTTGGCAGATATAAAACTTGGGCTCCAATTGCTTCATGAATACGATTAATAGTTTCTTGAAGTTCCTTTTTGGAGCCTTTGGGAAACTCTTCGAAAAACTCCATTTGTCTAACTAAAATCGCTGGTGGTATGGCAAGGCGCTCGCCAGCACGTTCAAGCTCAATACTAACCCTTTCGAAATCTCCCTTTTCAAGAAGCTCCATGACTCTACGTCGAATCGATGGGGGTAACTCAGCGAGGTATCGGCGATCAACTCCTTTGAAAGCTTTGACAATTTCTTCGTGAGAAACTTTGTGTTCTCTACCGTTTATTGTCGCTATAATAGAATCAAAACGAAATTGAATTAATGAAAGCCAGCGTCCAGAGAGGAAGTGAAACAGGATACGAAGAAAAGTTGTTTTACCTGAACCATTCTCACCGACAAGTATCAGTGTATTTTCTTTAATAGTAATATCGACGTTTTTACGCCCATGGAGTCCAATAATCCGGAATCGTTCGAGTGTACTATTTATCATGGTAGCCTTTTTCTAAACATTCAAAATATAACTCACATGGATTTTTGAAGAGATTACGGTTAATGTGGGATAGCATTTTTTAATAAATAACAAATAATAAACGCGAATATTAACAGACTCTATCATCTTAAAAATCACTGAAAATCATTTCCAATAAACAAATTGCCATGTAAAGCCACTAATTTTATTGATGAATTGAAATTTGAAGTGCAATTTTTAGCAATTTATTAATGCCATTGTTTTTGAACATTTGTGTATTTCATATGTACTATATTCATTTCTCTTCAATGATAAAGGGTGAAATAACATGAGCCGCTTGTCTATCGACCTGACACCAGAGCAGCATCAGAAGATTAAGGCTGTTGCTGCTTTACAAGGAAAATCAATTAAAGAATATGTGCTTGCTCAAATTCTACCTACATCTTCTGATGAAGACATGGCTTTGAATGAACTGGAAACGCTTCTGGATGAACGTATTAAATCAGCTAGAGCTGGGAAAATCAGCAAGAAATCTGTAGAAGAAATCTTTCAAGAAGCATATAGCGAAAGTACCAAGTAATGCCTGGTTACGAACTTACTGTTCTTGCTGAAGAAGATTTGAGAGCAATCGCGCGTTATACGGTTAATACGTGGGGAATTGAGCAAGCAAAACATTACGAAACCTTGCTGCTAAAGCGATTCCAAGAGATCGCTCAAGGAAATATTACGCCAAGAGTATTTCTAAAAAACAGATCAGATTTATTGTTTACGCATTGTGAACATCATTATATTTTCTATTGGCAGCCAAAAAACAAAGAGGTGCCAATTATTTTGGCAATTTTGCATGAGCGGATGGATCTCATGCAAAGACTTAAGAATCGACTGGCGACATGAAGCATAACCAGGTTTACAATGACAGAATCAAATAAAGTGTTAAGTTGATTGTGCCAAATTTGTGTCACGCCTGTTTGTGAATCCCCTAATTTGGGGTTGTATGACAATGATTTTATATGTGGCAAGCGCTTTAAGTTGTTGTTTAATATATATAGATGGCTATAAGGCTGTGTCTCATAATCCCTTGGTCGTTGGTTCGAGTCCAACCAGACCCGCTAGAAAAAGCACTTTTGTTTTTAACAAAGTGCTTTTTTATTTTGTAGATAAATGTTGTTAACGCAGGCAAGAGTGATTTCTAAAAGACTCTTGAATCTGAAACCTAAATACAGTAAGTTTTTCGGATGAAGCGAGCTAAAACCAGTAAAGCTTGGATGAAAGAGCATGTTAACGATTTTTTTGTGAAACAAGCAAGAAAGGAGGGCTATCGTTCACGTGCGGCTTACAAATTATTGGAGATTACCGAACGAGATCATATTTTGAAATCTGGGATGATTGTAGTTGACTTGGGTGCTACGCCGGGTAGCTGGTCGCAGGTTGTCAGCCAAAAAGTCGGTCGTCAAGGCAAAGTGATAGCGCTAGATGTTTTAGAAATGATGCCATTGCCAGGTGTGGAGTTTATTCAAGGCGATTTTACGGAAGAAGTTGCGCTAATTGAATTAAGGAAACGACTTGACGGATATCACCCAGATCTGATTATTTCGGATATGGCGCCCAATATGAGCGGTATTGCCATTAGCGATCAAGCGAGAAGTATGTATCTGGCAGAGTTGGCATTAACCTTTGCATTGGAACAACTGAACTATAGCGGAAACTTTTTAGTCAAAGTTTTCCAGGGAAGGGATTTTGATCAATTTCTTCGTGATATGCGAATCGGATTCAAAAATGTCATGATACGGAAACCGAAAGCCTCTCGCGATCGAAGCAATGAGCTATATTTGTTGGGTCTCGGGAAAAAATAATAATTCCTATTGAGGAATGAATGGATCTGCTTAGGAATAACAGTAACAATAAAGTAGTATGACTGTGTAAGAGTGGATTTATTGAACATAACAAGTAGTTTTCTGTTATATTTTTAAATAGAGTTAGAATGACTAATCAATGATGTTAAGGTGCAAACCAAGGAGCTATCTTGAATAATCTAATTAAAAATATGGCCATTTGGCTGGTAATTGCACTAGTGTTGATGACTGTATTTAATCAATTCAGTGTTCGCCAACCGGCACAAGTGCCTATGGAATATTCTCAGTTCATTTCTGAGTTGAACCAAGGAAGAATCGCAAAGGTTGTGATTGAAGGTCGTACCTTAAGAGGTACAAAATCGGACGGTAGGCGCTTTACAACTTACGCACCTTCCGATCCGTGGATGGTCAGCGATTTGCTCAAAGCGGGTGTAATTGTTGAAGCCAAACCTGAAGAAGAACCTTCCATGTTAATGAGTATTTTCATCTCATGGTTCCCAATGTTGCTGTTGATTGCAGTATGGATTTTCTTCATGCGCCAAATGCAAGGCGGAGGGCGTAATGGCGGTGCTTTCTCATTTGGGAAAAGTAAGGCCCGCATGCTCGATAAATCGGCCAATACCATTACTTTTAATGATGTTGCCGGTTGTGAAGAAGCTAAGGAAGAAGTTGCTGAACTTGTAGAATTCTTGCGCGACCCTACCAAGTTTCAGAAACTCGGTGGACGTATTCCTCGTGGTGTGTTGATGGTTGGCAGCCCGGGTACAGGTAAGACATTGCTTGCGCGCGCGATTGCGGGTGAAGCGGGAGTGCCATTTTTTAGTATCTCAGGTTCTGATTTTGTTGAAATGTTTGTCGGTGTTGGTGCATCGCGCGTGCGGGATATGTTTGAGCAAGCGAAAAAGCATGCACCGTGCATCATTTTTATCGATGAGATTGATGCGGTCGGCCGTCAACGGGGGGCTGGTTTAGGTGGTGGTAATGACGAGCGTGAGCAAACACTGAACCAGTTACTGGTCGAAATGGATGGTTTCGAAGGTGCGATGGGTGTCATTGTGATTGCGGCGACCAATCGCCCGGACGTATTGGATCCAGCATTGCTGCGTCCCGGTCGGTTTGACAGGCAAGTGACTGTACCTCTGCCGGATATTCGTGGCCGTGAGCAAATTTTGCAAGTGCATATGCGCAAAGTACCGCTTGCGCCGGATGTGAAAGCGGAAGTCTTAGCGCGTGGTACACCCGGTATGTCTGGCGCGGATTTGGCCAATCTGGTTAATGAAGCGGCACTGTTTGCTGCGAGGAGTAACAAACGTCTGGTTGACATGGAAGATTTTGAGCGTGCGAAAGATAAAATTTTCCTGGGAGCCGAACGCCGTTCCGCGGTAATGCCTGAACATGAACGTAGAAATACTGCTTATCATGAATCCGGGCATGCGGTGGTCGGTTATCTGCTGCCTAAAAACGATCCGGTGCATAAAGTTACCATTATTCCTCGTGGTCGTGCTTTGGGAGTTACGTTTACCCTTCCTAAGGAAGATCGCTTCGGAATGGAACGTGAACAAATTTTACAAATGATCTCGATGATGCTTGCCGGTCGCATTGCCGAAGAAGTATTTATGAGTCAGATGACCACTGGTGCATCGAATGATTTTGAACGTGCAACTGATATGGCCCGACAAATGGTTACTCGTTGGGGTATGTCGGATGCGCTGGGTCCAATGGTCTATGGTGAGAATGAAGGCGAGGTTTTCTTGGGTCGTTCAGTTACCACGCATAAGAATGTCAGTGAATCAACGATGCAGAAAGTTGATACGGAAGTTCGTCGGATCATTGATGAGCAATATGCATTGGCGCGAAAACTGATCGAGGAAAATAAAGATAAAATCGAAGTGATGGCTAAAGCTTTGCTGGAATGGGAAACCATCGACAGCGATCAGATCAAGGATATTATGGATGGTCGTACTCCGCGTCCGCCGAAACCGCCACAATCCATGTCTTCAACAACGGATGGTGAAGCTTCATCAGCGGAAAGCGAAGGACAACAAAGCAACGAACCAACACCGAATGAAGTCGTTAAAGAAGCTGATTAACCGCTGATAATTTGATGATACGGGATACGATGTAATATCGTATCCCGTTTTTATTTTCTTAACGTTTGTACCACTGCTGTGACATTCTCGCTTGATCAACTTCCCTCACTAG
Source organism: Nitrosomonas sp. (assembly GCF_019635155.1). Classification (GTDB taxonomy): domain Bacteria; phylum Pseudomonadota; class Gammaproteobacteria; order Burkholderiales; family Nitrosomonadaceae; genus Nitrosomonas. The sequence goes on from NZ_JAHBZY010000006.1 coordinate 28,537, forward strand.
ACCGTCCATTGATAATGGGAGTTGTCAACATAACGCCCGATTCCTTTTCGGATGGCGGACTTTATTTTTCCACGCAGCAAGCCATAGCCCATGCCAACTATCTGATTTCAGAAGGTGCGGATATTCTTGATATCGGTGGAGAATCTACCAGACCTGGGAGTCAACAAGTTGACGTTGATGAAGAATTAAAGCGCATAATGCCCGTTTTGGAAGCACTCGCTAATACGGATATTCCAATTTCTGTTGATACTTCCAAACCCGAAGTGATGCGGCGTGCGATTGCAGCGGGTGCTCAGATGATTAATGACGTGCATGCGCTTCGTAGTCCGTATGCACTGGAAGCCATAGCTTCGCATACACAGGTAAAGATTTGTCTGATGCATATGCAGGGTACGCCACAAAATATGCAGATTGGCCCTAAATATCAGGATATTGTGACTGAAGTAAAAGAATTTCTGCAACAGCGCATCCAAACTTCGAACGCATGGGGGATTTCGAAAGACCGATTGGTGATCGATCCTGGATTTGGTTTCGGCAAGACACTCCAGCATAATCTGACATTATTGAATCATTTGGATAAATTTACAGAATTGGGAATACCTGTTTTAGCGGGTTTATCGCGTAAATCCATGTTGGGCGCTATTACAGGAAATGAAGTGAGCCAGCGACAGCACGAGAGTATTGCAGCCGCCTTGCTTGCGGTCATTAAAGGTGCCAAAATTGTGCGGGTACATGATGTTAAAGCAACCAAGGATGCGTTGGCTATCTATCAGGCGATGATTCAGCAAGATGGCACAAACCAATAGCAGCAGCCGGATTTATTTCCAATTACCGAATATTTATCAAATTGACTAAGAAATATTTTGGAACCGATGGTATAAGAGGCCGGGTAGGTAAATTTCCCATTACTCCGGATTTTATTCTGCATCTAGGCTACTCTGCCGGTAAAGTTTTAGCAGCGGCAGATTGGCATTTAATGGAAGGCAAGCGTCCAACCGTTCTGATTGGAAAGGACACGAGGGTATCCGGTTATATGCTTGAATCCGCCTTGGAAGCAGGATTATGTGCCGCAGGAGTGGATGTCATTCTATCGGGTCCAATGCCGACTCCAGCCATTGCTTACCTGATTCGTGCACTTCGGCTGCAGGCAGGTATCGTCATTTCGGCTTCACATAATTTGTTTGAAGATAATGGTGTGAAGTTTTTTTCGGCATCCGGTAGCAAACTTCCAGATGAAATGGAACACAAGATTGAAGCTGAATTAAGCTCGCCGATTGAGACCAAACCTTCCATTCAACTGGGAAAGGTGCAAAGAATCGATGACGCCGCCGGTCGTTATATCGAATTCTGCAAGAGCACTTTTCCTTATCATTTGGATTTGCGTGGACTACGTATCGTCGTCGATTGCGCGCATGGAGCGGCGTATCATATTGCCGGACACGTTATGCACGAGCTGGGTGCCGATGTCGTCACAATAGGTGTTCAGCCTAACGGACTGAATATTAATCTTGAGTGTGGTGCTACGCATTGTGCGACATTGCAGAAAGCTGTCAAGCAGCACCGTGCAGATCTCGGTATTGCATTGGATGGTGATGGTGACCGTGTCATGATGGTGGATAAACTCGGCAGACTTTATGATGGCGATCAATTAATTTACATTATTGCCAAACACCGCTTGCAGAAGAAAATACTCTACGGGGGAGTTGTCGGCACATTGATGACCAATTTGGCAATCGAGCATCAGTTTAATAAATTGCGTATACCGTTTCTTAGAGCGAATGTGGGCGATCGATATGTTCACGAATTGTTGCGAGAAAAAAAATGGCAGCTTGGCGGAGAAAGTTCAGGACATATTCTTTGCATGGATAAGCATACGACAGGGGATGGTATTATCTCAGCACTACAAGTACTTTATGCGCTTCGTGATACGCGCAAGACTTTGGCAGAATATATGCGCGGTGTCGTTTTATTTCCGCAGCGTCTGATTAATGTAAGAGTTTCCAAATCATTCAATCTTAATACAAATAAGGCGGTCGGCGCGGTAAGAAAAGAAGCTGAAGCCGACCTGGGCGATGAAGGGCGTTTGCTGATTCGCGTTTCGGGAACGGAGCCGCTCATTCGAGTGATGGTAGAAGGAAAATCCAAACAGAAAGTCAATTATTGGTCGGAACACATTGCTGGTGTTATCCAAAAAGCATGCGCCGGCTGAATGTTCTATGGAAACCGGGCATTGCAAATTCATGCGATCAGTAAGTTTCTTGCGGGATCCGCAATCATTTAATTTTTTAACAAAACAGAAGATTGTCATAATATTGTAACAATTCTGAAATACGATACCGCATCGTTTTTGGGGTGTTCGATACTTTCTATAAAATGGAGCGCGAAGTAATGATTAATTTTTCAAACCTGCGGTTTTTTCTCGCAGTTGCACTGTCAGTAGGTGCGACCAATGCGGTCGTGGTCAATGCGACACCGATCATAAAGATTGATGGCTCAAGTACTGTTTTTCCGATTACTGAAGCTGTTGCGGAAGATTTTCAGATCGCTAAGCGAGGTTCGATCCGGGTTACTGTTGGTATTTCAGGAACGGGGGGAGGGTTTAAGAAATTTTGCCGTAACGAAATTGATATTGTGAATGCTTCCCGTCCGATTACAGAATTGGAAATGGAGGCTTGCAAACGGGAAGGCGTGCAATTTATCGAAATGCCCATTGCTTTCGATGCTTTAACAGTCGTTGTTAGTCCCCAAAATACCTGGAGCAAAACCGTTACCGTTGAAGAGTTAAAAAAAATATGGGAACCCGCGGCGCAAGGTAAAGTGACAAACTGGAATCAAATTAATCCAGCCTGGCCTGACAAAAGAATTAAGCTTTATGGGCCGGGTGCGGATTCCGGAACCTTTGAGTATTTTACTGAAGCAATCGTTGGTAAAGCAAAGTCAAGTCGTGGCGACTATACCGCTTCAGAAGATGATAATGTGCTGGTTCAGGGCGTTGCGAGCGACATTTATGCACTCGGATTCTTTGGTTTTGCGTACTATATCGAGAATAGCAATAAGATTGATGCTGTAGCGATCGATAGCGGCAATGGTGGTGTACTTCCCTCGGCCGAGACTGTAGAAAATAACAGTTATAAACCATTGTCGCGTCCGATATTTATATATATCAACGCGAAATCAACTGATAAACCGGAAGTGAATGAATTCGTGAACTTTTATATGAAGAATGCAACGGAACTGGTAACGGAAGTGAAATATTTCCCGCTTTCCAAGGAAGTTTATAACCTCAATATCGAGCATTTGAACAAAAAGAAACTGGGTACTGTATTCAAGGGAACTGGAATCGATATACGATTGGAAGACATTCTGAAATTGGAATCCAGCTTATAAACTCAGTTACAATCGTGTCATAGCACATCATTTTTAGGCACTGTATTCAGTAATAAGAAAGGAAGTTCTGATCGACTCGCGAGCTGCTATTGGCTTAGAATTGGTCAGTACTTCTTTTCTTATTTTCAAAGCGAATATGCTGCGATGCCAATGGATTTTCTGCCCATTTTTTTAAAAATAACAAACAAAGCCTGCCTGGTTGTCGGTGGTGGTGAAGTTGCTGTACGCAAAGTGATGTTGTTACTACAAGCAGGAGCGCAGGTTTCTGTAATAGCTCCGAAGATCAATGACGCATTAACTGAGCTTGTTGCCCGAGGCACCATCGTACATCGTGCGGAGCTTTTCCAATCCGCGCATTTGCACGATCAAACATTGGTCATCGCTGCTACCAGCGATCACGCATTGAACCAGAAGGTATCCGAAATTGCTCAGCAGTTGCATATTCCAGTCAATGTCGTGGATAACCCGGAATTATGCACTTTTATTATGCCGTCCATTGTTGACCGATCTCCTTTACTGATTGCCATATCCAGTGGCGGACAATCGCCGGTACTGACTAGACTGTTACGTGCGCAACTGGAAACTATCATACCTGCCGCCTACGGGCGGCTCGTTGCGATGGCCGGGAAATTCCGTGAATACGTCAAGCAACGGATTATGCATCCGGATAAGCGCCGTTTATTCTGGGAAGAAGTTTTGCAAGGGCAACTGACAGAGTTGGTATTGGCTGGAAAGGATAAAGCAGCAGAGGAATATTTGCTGCAATCTCTTGAACAGGGAAGAAATAACCCTCCGTATGGTGAAGTCTATCTCGTTGGTGCAGGGCCGGGTAGTCCGGATTTACTGACATTTCGCGCCATGCGCTTGATGCAACAAGCCGATGTAGTGGTTTATGATCGACTGGTTTCTCCAGAGATTCTAAATATGGTGCGCCGTGATGCGACTCGTATTTATGTCGGTAAGGAGCGTAACCGGCATACCTTGCAACAGGAATCGATTAATCAACTGCTGGTCCGGTTAGCCCGGGAAGGCAAGCGGGTGCTGCGCTTGAAAGGCGGTGATCCATTTATATTTGGCCGTGGTGGCGAAGAAATTGAAACTTTGGCATCTCATCATATTCCCTTTCAAATAGTACCTGGAATCACCGCGGCTTCAGGCGTCGCGGCCTATGTCGGTATACCACTGACACATCGGGATTATGCGCAATCGTGTATTTTTGTGACCGGTCATCTCAAAGATGGCACAATCGATTTGGATTGGCCGCAGCTTGCGCGGCTGAATCAAACCATTGTCATTTATATGGGATTGCTCGGTTTACCAATGCTTTGTCAGCAATTGATGATTCACGGTCTGCCTGATTCCACGCCTGCCGCAATTATTCAGCAAGGCACCACGCAGAAACAGAAAATTGTTATCGGGACGCTGCAGACATTGCCGAAGCTGGCTGAAGACGCGCATTTGACTCCGCCTACATTAATCATCGTCGGAGAAGTGGTAAAATTACACCAGCATCTGGCATGGTTTGAACCAACGGAAGAAACTTCCGCAGCTGAGATCATCGCAATGAACTCAGATAGCTAAGAGTTTAATGAATTTAAAAGGGATTTATGCTAACAATTACAGTAACTCAGCGGCGTGAACTGAAAGCTCAAGCGCATGCATTAAATCCGATCGTCATGATAGGGAAGTCTGGATTGTCCGCTAACGTTGTTGGAGAAATTGAACGCGCATTATCGAGTCATGCCTTAATAAAAATTAAGGCTCAGGTGGATGATCGCGCAGCCAGAGATGTTGTGCTGGAAGAGATATGCCAGTTGACCAATGCCGCGCCGGTACAACATGTGGGGAAAGTTTTTGTTATTTATCGCCCCAAACCGGAAGAAATAGAGAAAAAACTGGAACGTGTACCTTCCAAGAAGAAACGTCCGCCTTTACGTAGAAAGCGGGATTTTCAGAATGAATGAACGTATCGGCATTTAGATGTATTTGACATCCAGTATTTCATATTCGCGAATACCGCTTGGTGCCTGAACTTCTGCGATATCGCCAGCATATTTTCCGATCAAAGCTCGTGAAATGGGAGAACTGATAGAAATTTTTCCATCTTTGATATCCGCCTCGTCGTCTCCAACGATTTGATAAGTAACTATTTCACCGTTTTGCAAATCCTCCAGTTCGACAGTGGCGCCGAAAACGCAAGCGCCATCTGCATTGATAAGCGCCGGGTTAATGATTTGGGCGCTGGAGAGTTTGTTTTCCAGTTCAGCGATACGTCCTTCAATAAAACTTTGTTTTTCCTTGGCAGCATCGTATTCGGCATTTTCTGAAAGATCACCATGTGAACGCGCTTCAGCAATTGCAGCAATAACCGCAGGGCGATGTACCGTTTTCATCTCATGCAGTTCTTTGCGCAAGGCTTCCGCTCCCGCTACCGTTAATGGAATAGTACTCATTGTAATTTCTTACCTTTTATGTTCATCTACTGATTAATTGTACTGGAGTGAATTACACGTGCTCTTGTGTTTTAAGCTGTACATGCAATTTTTGCAAGTTATATGTTTGCAATTCACGTTTGTCGGTGATACCCATACAAGCGGCACGCGCACCTGCCAGCGTTGTATAGTAAGTTACTTTCGCTTGAAGTGCAGCATGGCGAATCGAATAAGAATCCCGTATCGCGCTGCGGTGATTTTTCACTGTATTGATAATCAAGCTGATTTCGCCATTTTTAATCATATCAACAATGTGGGGCCGGCCTTCCGCTACTTTATTAATGATATTAACGTTAATTCCGGCTTCTGTGATGACTGCGGCAGTACCACGTGTAGCATAAAGGGAGAAGCCAAGTTCTGCAAGGCTTCGTGCGATTTCAATGGCGTGTAGTTTATCTGATTGCCGTACACTGATAAAAATCTTTCCGGAAGTCGGCAGGCGCACGTCGGTAGCTAGCTGGGATTTAACAAATGCTTCCGCAAAAGTAGCGCCCATGCCCATGACTTCTCCGGTTGACTTCATTTCGGGGCCCAATATGGTATCAACGCCGGGGAGTTTAATAAAAGGAAAAACAGCTTCTTTGACTGAAAAGTATTGAGGAATTACTTCCTGGGTAATGCCTTGGTGGATCAAAGATTTGCCGACCATACAGCGTGCTGCGATTTTGGCAAGCTGCAAACCGGTTGCTTTGGAAATGAACGGTACTGTCCGGGATGCTCTGGGATTGACCTCGAGCACATAAACCGTATCGTCCTGGATGGCAAATTGGACGTTCATTAATCCCAGCACATCTAAAGCTCGCGCCATTTCAGCCGTTTCGCGGCGCAGCTCATCAAGAATCTCGGGCGCCAGATTGAAGGTCGGTAAAGAACAAGCGGAATCACCGGAGTGAACGCCGGCTTGTTCGATATGTTCCATGATTCCACCGATAAGCACGGTCTCACCATCGTAAATAGCATCGACATCCACTTCGGTGGCATTGGTCAAGAAATGATCCAGCAATACCGGCGAATCGTTCGAGACTTTCACAGCCTCCCGCATGTATCGCTCCAAATCGGCTTTCTCATGAACGATTTCCATGGCTCTTCCACCCAAAACATAACTGGGCCGGACTACCAGAGGGTAGCCGATTTCCTCGGCGGCAATCAGTGCGGCTTCAGGATTTCGTGCGGTACGGTTAGGTGGTTGATGCAACCCTAATTGTTGCAACATTTGCTGGAAGCGCTCACGATCTTCGGCACAATCGATCATGTCCGGGCTGGTGCCGATAATCGGAACGCCGTTGGCTTCCAGATCTCGAGCAAGTTTTAACGGAGTTTGACCACCATATTGCACGATAACGCCATCGGGTTTTTCGACAGCTACGATTTCAAGTACATCCTCAAGCGTCAGCGGTTCAAAATACAAGCGATCCGAGGTATCGTAATCGGTTGAAACCGTCTCCGGATTACAATTGACCATGATGGTTTCAAAGCCATCTTCACGTAATGCTAACGCAGCATGAACGCAGCAGTAATCAAATTCGATGCCCTGACCGATACGGTTAGGGCCGCCACCCAATACCATGATTTTCTTTTTGCCAGTCGGATTGGATTCGCATTCGTCTTCGTACGTGGAATACATGTACGCGGTACTGGTTGCAAATTCGGCAGCACAGGTATCGACGCGCTTATAAACCGGATGCAGATTATGGAGATGGCGGTGCGCGCGGACAGCCGTTTGGTCGGTATTGAGCAATTTTGCTAGACGACGGTCGGAGAAGCCGCTGCGTTTGATTTTACGCAAGGTTTGCCGGTCCAGATCCGTTAATTTGGTGGTTTTTACTGTTTGTTCTTGCTGGATGAGGTTTTCGATTTGCGCCAGGAACCAAGGATCGATATGCGTCAATTGGTGAATTTCATCCAATGATAATTGGCAACGGAAGGCATCGGCAATATACCAAATCCGGTCGGGACCTGGATTGGCGAGTTCGGAGCGTATCGTTTCCAGATTATCGGTTTTCTCGTCCAAGCCGTCGACACCGGTTTCCAATCCCCGCAGGGCTTTTTGCAGCGACTCTTGGAAAGTACGGCCAATCGCCATCACTTCCCCGACGGACTTCATTTGCGTTGTCAGCCGATCATTGGTTTGCGGAAATTTCTCAAATGCGAAGCGTGGCACCTTGGTGACGACATAATCTATGGTCGGTTCGAACGAAGCCGGCGTGACGCCGCCGGTAATATCGTTTCCCAGTTCGTTCAAAGTGAAGCCGACGGCCAGTTTTGCAGCTATTTTGGCGATCGGGAAACCGGTTGCTTTGGACGCTAATGCGGAAGAACGCGACACCCGCGGATTCATCTCGATAACCAGCATGCGGCCATCGTGCGGATTAATCGCAAATTGCACATTGGAGCCGCCGGTTTCCACACCGATTTCACGTAATACCGCAATGGAAGCATTACGCATGAGTTGATACTCTTTGTCCGTTAGCGTTTGTGCCGGTGCGACGGTGATCGAGTCGCCGGTATGGACGCCCATTGGGTCGAGATTCTCGATGGAACAGATAATGATGCAATTGTCGTTTTTGTCACGCACGACTTCCATTTCAAATTCTTTCCAGCCAATGACAGATTCTTCGATCAATAATTCTTTGGTAGGGGAAGTTTTCAAGCCGCGCTCGCAAATATCCAGAAACTCTTCGCGATTATAGGCAATGCCGCCTCCGCTGCCGCCCATCGTAAATGAAGGACGGATAATCACCGGGTATCCCAGCATCGCTTGCACTTGCAGCGCTTCCTCCATGCTGTGAGCCACGGCGGAACGAGCGGAATTTAAATCGATGCGCGTCATCGCCTGTTTAAATTTTTCCCGGTCTTCAGCCATGTCAATGGCTTCGCGCGAGGCGCCAATGAGCTCGACGCCGTATTTTTCCAGCACGCCATGTTTGACCAGATCCAACGCGCAATTCAACGCCGTTTGCCCGCCCATGGTTGGCAGCAATGCTTGCGGACGTTCGATTGCGATGATTTTTTCCAGCATTGTCCAAGTAATGGGCTCGATATAGGTTGCATCCGCCATTTCCGGGTCCGTCATGATGGTTGCCGGATTCGAATTGACCAGAATGATGCGATAGCCTTCTTCGCGCAGCGCCTTGCAGGCTTGCACGCCGGAATAATCGAACTCGCAAGCTTGACCAATGATAATGGGACCGGCACCGATGATGAGTATGGATTGAATGTCGGTACGTTTAGGCATACTTATTTTTGGATGAATACTGAATGTTGTTAAGGATGATCGTGAAGATTGTTTTTGTAATGCTGCATCATAGCGATGAATTTATCGAACAAATAATCGGCTTCATGCGGACCCGGACTGGCTTCCGGATGGCCTTGAAAGCAGAAAGCCGGTTTATCGGTCAGTTCAAATCCCTGCAGACTGCGATCGAATAGCGATACGTGAGTAATACGGACATTGGCAGGCAAGGTGTCGGCATCGACAGCGAAACCGTGATTTTGGCTAGTGATGATCACTTTTCCTGTGGCGAGATCCTGGACCGGGTGATTGGCGCCATGATGACCGAATTTCATCTTGACGGTGCGTGCGCCGCTGGCAAGTCCAAGCAACTGATGACCAAGGCAAATTCCAAAAATCGGAATGTTTTTCCGCAACAATGTTTGTGTTGCGGTGATGGCGTAACCACATGGTTCCGGATCACCGGGGCCATTCGAAAGAAAAATCCCATCGGGTTGTAATTTGAGAATTTCTTCAGCCGATGTTTGCGCGGGTAAAACGGTTACTTTGCATCCGCGTTGCGCCAGTTTGCGCAGAATGGTGCGTTTAATGCCGAAATCATAGGCGGCGACATGAAATTCCGGATTTTCCCGTGACCGAAAACCGGATTCGAGCGACCATTCACCTTCTGTCCAGGAATACGCCTGGCGACAACTGACAACTTTGGCGAGATCCATTCCGGCTAGCCCGGGGAATGTTCTCGCAGCTTGAAGCGCTTGTTCCTCGTCAATGGATCCTGCCATGATACAACCGGATTGCGCGCCTTTTTCCCGCAGAATGCGCGTCAATTTCCGGGTGTCGATTTCCGCAATTGCGACAACATTCTGATGTTTAAGAAACTCGGATAACGTATGGGTTTTGCGGAAATTGCTCGCGAGGAGCGGTAGATCGCGAATTACCAGGCCGGCAGCATATACCTTGTTAACGTTACCGGATTCATAATCTTCCAAATTGGTGCCGGTGTTGCCAATATGCGGATAGGTCAAGGTGATGATTTGTTGGCAATAAGAAGGATCGGTTAAAATTTCCTGATAACCGGTCATTGCCGTGTTGAATGCCACTTCACCGGTATTGATGCCTTCAACACCAATAGACACGCCACGAAAAATTGTTCCATCGGCAAGTGCGAGGATGGCGTGCGGTCGTTGTGACACAAAAACTCCTTGGAAACTGACAAGATCTGGAAAAAGGACCGGACAATCGCTAAAAAGCCCTGGCTATTGAAGATCGAATTATACGTGAAAACGGTTTGTTTTTGTATGCGCGCAGTTTCACCGTACTGTTTGGTTTTTTGATAAGTTAGGTTAATCTGACCGCTTGTTTCGTGGATTTATTCAAGCTAGGGAAGTATCGATTGATTTACTGTGCGCGCTAATCGTCGGTTTTCTAAATTAGTTGAGTATGGTTTTGTTTCAATGCAATTGCCAGGTAGTATTATGAGTGTGAGTTTCCGGGCAATAACCATGATTTTATGGAAGGCGTCGGCGGATAATAATGTCATCAAAATAAAATTAATTATTAAATCATGCATGTTTTTAAATCTAAAATTGACAGATGGATATTGGTTTGCTTCATTCTGTCGGTTATCGCTTGTCTGATGGGCGTATCGGTCATGCTTAAGATTGGTGGAACCGCCAATTATGTGATGATTGCCGTCATTATTATCGCCGGTATCGGTTTTCCTTTATGGATTTTGGCATCAACCCGATACATCGCCGATCAGGAAAATCTTAAAATTATCAGCGGTCCGTTTTCGTGGATTATTCCGATTCAATCGATAATATCCATCCAAGAAACGCAAAGTGCGATAACAAGCCCGGCTTTATCGTTCGATCGTTTGGAGATAATCTATGGCGAAGATAAAGCCATTGTCATTTCACCGCTTGATAAAGCAGGATTGATCGAGATGCTGGGGCATGAGAAATTGATGGTTGTTGATAAGATTTCAAAGAAGATCTCGAAGAAAAATAAAAAGAACCGGAAAAACGGATGATTGTGACGGAATTGATATTATGAGGGAATCATGGTTAATGCTCATCGAACAAAGTCTCAACTGCTAGAAGAACTGCGGCAATTACATTCCGAACTTGCCGAAGTCAAGTTGATGACAGAAAAACGAACCCATGAACTTTACGTCAGTGAAGAACGATTTTCTTTGGCTATGCGAGGCGCTAACGATGGGCTCTGGGATTGGAATCTGGAGACGGATGAAGTTTATTATTCGCCGCGCTGGAAGAGCATGCTGGGTTTTGATGAAGGCGAACTGGAGAATAATTTAAATACGTGGGCGCGCTTGGTTCATCCGGATGACAAGGAAGTCGTGCTGGGAAAGGCTCATGATTATATTGATGGCCGCAAAGATTCTTTCGAAGTGGAAATGCGCATGCATCATAAAGACGGGCATGAAGTATTTGTATTATCGCGGGCGTTTTTAGTAATCCGTGAATTCGACGGTAAACCGCTCCGCCTGGTCGGAACGCACGTCGATATTACCGAACGTAAAGAAACCGAGGCTTACGAAAGCAAACAAGCCGAGATACTGGAAATGATCGCGATCGGCCGTCCGGCATCTGAGATTTACGATGCGATTGCGCTCATGTACGAAGCCCGGCATCCGGGAATGCGTTGCTCGATGCTGGAACTGAGCGGCAACAAGCTGATGCACGGCGGAGCGCCGAGTTTGCCGAAAGAATATTGTAAAGCTGTTCACGGTTTGGAAAACGGACCGAGCGTCGGATCCTGCGGCACATCGACTTTCACGGGGCAGCGGGTTCTGGTGGAAAACATTGAAACCGATCCCAAATGGGAAAAAATCAAGCATTTCGCATTACCGCATGGCATGCGTTGTTGTTGGTCCGAGCCGATTAGAAATTCCGAAGGAAAGGTTCTGGGCGCGTTTGGCATGTATTACGACCACCCGGCGTTGCCCGATGAACAGGAATTGAAAGACCTTGTTGCTGCAGCCAGGTTGACTGGAATCGTGATGGAACGCGATCAAGCGCAAAAGCGCATACGCCGGTTGGCTTATACCGATGAATTGACCGGCTTAGCCAGCCGCGCTTCTTTTATTCAGCACCTGGAAGAAGTCACCAAAGCTTCCATTCGGCATGGCCGCCATTACGGACTGCTATACATTGATCTGGATGATTTCAAAAGTGTGAACGACAGTCTGGGGCACGATGCCGGTGATTTGCTGCTTCAAGCGCTGGCGCAGCGTTTAGTGGCCACATGCCGTGAGTCCGATTTTGTTGCGCGGCTGGGCGGCGATGAATTTTGTATCCTGATCGAAGAAATAGAACAAGATTATGCCGCTAATGTGGCCAAACGCTGTCTTGAAGCAATTTCCCAACCGATCGAAATTTATTCCAGGAAACTGACACCGACTTGTAGTATCGGGATCGCCTATTTTCCTGATGATGCAGAAGATTCGTCGGCTTTGTTGAAAGCGGCGGATATTTCGCTTTACACCGCCAAAGACGATGGCAAAAATCATTATGCATTTTATCAGGCAGAGCTTACCCATAAAGCGGAGTATCGTTTTCAAATCGAACAGAGTTTGAGGGAAGCGATTGAGAAACAGCAGTTATCGCTGGTTTTTCAGCCTCAGATTAATATCGAAAGTGGCGAAATTTTCGGTGTCGAAGCGCTATCCCGATGGCTTCATCCCCAATTGGGTCAAGTTCCGCCGAGCGATTTTATCGCTACCGCTGAAAGGATTGGCATGATTAAACCTCTGACCGAATGGGTGCTGCGAACCGCGTGCGATCAACTGGTCGCATGGAAGGAACAAGGATTATGCTCGCTTCGTGTAGCGGTCAATATTTCTCCCAGTCTTTTTCTCGATAACGCATTTGTGCGACTGATCAAACGGATTATAGATGAAATCGGAATCGCTCCGGCTGAATTGGAACTGGAAGTGACCGAAGGGGTGGTGCAAACCGATCCGCGGAATCTTGCAATCTTCCAGGACTTGAAAGACTTGGGCGTGTTGTTATCCATTGATGATTTCGGAGCCGGTTATTCATCCTTTGCGTCATTAAAGCATCTCAAAGTGGATTATCTGAAAATCGACAAATATTTTATTGACGATATGCTGGTCGACAGCAAAACGTTTATTTTGATCGGCTCGATGGTGGAAATGGCACAGAAACTGGGGTATGGAATCATCGCTGAAGGTGTTGAGAAACTGGAACAACTTGATATTCTGAGGAACCTTGGCTGTGAAATCGTGCAGGGTTATTTGTTCAGTAAACCAGTTAATGCCATAATCCTCTCGGAATTGCTCCACAATGAAACGCACAGAGAGATTCTTGGTCAATGCCGGATGGATAAAATTGTGTAAGCGGGTGTGACTGGAAATTGACTGCCACCCGGAATCCGGCTCTATTGAGCAAGATTCCCGGCTGAGTTACAAAAAATGAATTAAGCGTTTGTTTTTCTACTGCGCAGCATGAAACCCAGCATTCCTAAGCCTGCGAGCAGCATCGCGTAGGTTTCAGGCTCCGGAACGGCGGATACCGATACGTTATCGAGCAATAGCCCGACATTATCTCCACCCAGATTCTCAAAGCTGAAGCCATAAACACCCGAAGCCGACGGGGTGAAACTCAGATCATATGCTGTCAGCGGGGCGCTACCGCCTAACGTAACCGACGTACTGGCGGTACCGAAATTGATGTCGACGGTTTCAGTCGAGCCGCGCTGGCTGCCGGCCAAGTCGAATGACAGTGTATAGGTAACACCACTGATTAAATTGACGCTATTGGCAAAAACACCGCTATTACTGGTGCTACCATCCAAATCGATATAGTTTCCATTGCCGGGTAAAATATCGTTGAAACCGGTTCCGATTAAATCAACCGTGCCGCTGGAAACTGTCCATCCGCTTGCAACAGGCGGCGTCCAATTGAGTGTCAATGGCGAGTAGCTATCGAAATTATCGGAAAAAATAGTGACTGCCGCACTGGCAGGCGCTGCGAATATGGTGGTTATCGCTGCTGCAATAACAGTTGATTTGAGTTTATTCATGGAATCTCCCAATTATTTTTTTGGTTAATCGATGCATCTAATTCGTTGAGCCGGGTGTGATGTATTTGTTATCGCAATTACAAGCGATTGTAAGTATTGCTTTATTAACCCACATTCCCAATCATGATGGTAGTCATCGGATTATGCGGATGCAATAGCTCATGACTCCCGATTTTTTCTAGTACATTTGTCCTATTTTTTGCAGTGGCTCATGGTCATAGAGTCAGCGATTCACCGGAATAGACTTGTGCAAGTGACGGCAAAAGACATACAATGACGTCCTCGTTTTAGTAATGAAACCAATCAATTGAAGTCTTGCCGCTGTTGGCGCGTGCGCATCTTCTTACCCGGTAAATGAATCAACACTTTTCTAATCAACTTTATCTGTTTGGCATCCTGTTTCTGTGGTGTTGGACATCGTTTGCCGTTGCGGATGAAAAAATTGTCCACGTCATCGATTTTTCTGGAAAGTCGAATGGCAGCGCCATTTCCTGGCTGGAGGAACGAGGATTCGAGTTACAGTTGGATGCCAAAAAATTGAACCCGAGATTTGAAAATGATGCCTTGGTGATCAGCGCTGACGGTGAAATGGCCGGATTGTTTGGGTTGCAGCTGCAGCAACAGAATTTTATTCACAATGTTAAGCGCGTGGAAATCGTTTGGGGCGTGAATAAGTCTCCACAGGGTGCCAATTGGAATGAAGGGATTAACAGCGTGCCCATTGCCGTGATGTTGTCATTTGGAACTGAAAAACTTTCAAGCGGTTTGCCTTTCGGTGTCTATGAAGCCCCCTATTTTTTGAGTCCTTTTATCGGCAAAGCGGATGAAGTGAATCGCATGTATGTGGGCAAGCTATGGAAAAAGGGCGGGCGGTATTTTTGCGTGGCTTCCGGCGATCGTCCGGGTACGGTCATTACCACCGATTTTGAAGTCGACGAAAAATTCCGCGCTACTTTCAAGCACACTAAAACGCCGCCGATTACAGGGATCGCTTTTCAAGCCAATACCAACAATACCCAAGGCGGCGCCGAGGCGTTTATCAAGAAGATTACCTTTTTATCCCACTAGAATTGATTATTGGCTTGATTCGTTCTGATAATCTGTTAATAGCCCGACCGCAATAATGACGATTCCGGCGGCGACATAAAAATTGCGCGCAATTTCATCGGTGGAAAAACCTAAAATAAAGGGTATCGCAACCAATGTAGGTCCGACAATACGTTCAATCCATCCATGGATTGGGAATGGGATGATTTTCACGATGCCTAAAGGAAAATCGGATGCTAGGGTGACCATCAAATGAACGACAGCCAGGCAATATGCTAATAAGGCAGGTAGCTGATTCAGTTCAAATAATGTCGGTGCCAGCGAAAACAAAAATACGGTGAGAATATCGAGATAACCATGTATACGCGGTGAGATTAATGTCATGCCAATGCTCCTGTGTGAAAAACGGCCAACCACTGCGGTTGCCCTCTATATCACAGTAATACAGCATTGGTGCGGTGTCTGTTAGCTACATAACACAATTGCGCGAATAGATGTTATTTTGAGCGGTAAGCGTTAGTGAGTGCGGTATCGTTGATGCAGATCTGGTCACGGGTATAGTCAAGTATGCCGTTGCTTCTGAAATTGTTTAGTAGGGTGCTGACGACTGAGCGGCTGGCACCGATCAGATCCGCCACATCTTGCTGCGTTAAATGGATTTCCAATGCATAACCATGCGAGCATTCTATTCCAAACATGTCAGCCAATTCCAAAAGCGTTGTTGCAAGGCGCATCTCGACCGGTTGCGTTAAAATGGTTCTGAGTTTGTGTTCGATGTTTTGCTTTCGTGCGTAAGTTTTCTCAAAAACAGGCCATAGCAATTGCGGGTGTTGTAGCAGCAGAATCTTAAAATCGTGATGCGACATTTGATAACATTGCACATTTCCAATCGCTTGTGCGGTTTCTTCCATTGTGTGAGGTTCGGGGTGATTGGGTAAAAAACCCAGGACTTCTCCCTTTTTAATTAACGCGATAGTGACCTCAGTTCCCTGTACTGTCAGATACGATAACTTTACGATTCCACTTTTGATCCAAAACACATGCGAGTTTGATTCACCCTGACAATACAGAGAGTTCTTGCTCGCAATATCGATTTCACTGATAGAAGGAAATTCATGTTTAAATTGCGCCACATTGGTTTCGAAAAAATCATCCGTCATCGGAGTAACTATTGTTAAGTCTTACAAAGGATCGGGTGTTGCTCCCCTATTCATATTCGCACCATCATGCAGCGATAAAACACAGGGACTGATTTCATTATTTGGACAATCCGGTTATGCATATAACAACTTGTATTCCGGTTTGGGAGTGACTTTACGAACTCTAATTAATTATTATTTAATCAATGACATAACGCATTGTTGAATATGGTGACGATAAATGCCGATCGTCACCCCACCACAATCTCGATCAACACCTCGTTCGGATTCACTGATTCGCCTTTGATCACGTGTACGGCTTTGACGATACCGCTGATCGGAGCGGTGATTTCGGTTTCCATTTTCATCGCTTCGGTGATTAACATCGGTTGCCCGGCTATAACTTTTTGGTCGACTTTGACGAGCACGTCGAGGATGTTACATGGCATGCTGACAACGACGTCGCCTTCATTGGAAGGGCTGCGGCGTTTACTGCCGATGGTGCTTTTGACGGCGCCTTGAGTGCCGCCATCGAGCACGATTTCATCGAGCGTTTCGACGACGATTTCTTCCGGCATGCCGTCGACCATGAAATAAAAATGCCGTAGCGTGTCATTCTTGGGACCGGTACCGGTGACTTTGACGTGATACGACTCGCCGTGCAACGCTACGTTGAATTCGGTGGGCGCTTTTTGTAAACCATCCGCTGCTGTCGTTGTGACTTCTAGCGGTTCGGGAACCAAATGGCCGGTCGAGCGCAATTCCAGAAATTGCTTGCCAATTTCCGGGAACATGGCATAGCTCAACACGTCTTCATCGTTGAGCGCCAAATGGCCGATTTCATGGCGCAGATTGTCGAATTCCGGTTTCAACAAATCCGCGGGGCGGCAGTCGATGATTTCTTCCTTGCCGATGGCGCGTTTTTGCAGTTTCGTATCAATCGGCGCCGGTGCTTTACCGTAGCCGCCCTGCAGGTAGCGTTTGACTTCGTTGGTGATGGTTTCGTAGCGTTTACCGGTGAGTATGTTCAGCACGGCTTGCGTGCCGACGATTTGCGAAGTCGGCGTAACCAGCGGTGGATAACCCAAGTCTTTGCGCACGCGCGGAATTTCCGCGTAGACTTCGTTGATGCGATCCAGGGCGTTGCGTTCCTGCAATTGATTGGCCAGATTCGAGATCATGCCGCCGGGTACCTGGAATACATGCACGCGGGTATCGACGCCGGTGAATTCGCTCTCGAAACGATGATACTTTTTACGTACTTGCGCAAAGTGATCGTTCACTTCTTGCAGTCTTTGCGGATCCAAACCGGTGTCATAGTCCGTGCCTTGCAATGCCATCACCAGGCTTTCGGTCGGCGGATGGCTGGTGCCGCCCGACCAGGATGATAGGGCGGTGTCGATATGCCGGCAACCGGCTTCGATAGCTTTAAGCTGGCACATTTCCGCCAACCCGGCGGTCGCGTGCGAGTGCAGGTGAATCGGTAAATCAATCGTGTCTTTCAATGCTTTGACTAACTCGCTGGTAGCATAAGGCGTTAACAATCCGGCCATATCCTTGATGGCGATCGAATCACAGCCCATAGCCGCCAGATCTTTGGCAAGGGACACGAAGCTGTTGATATCGTGCACCGGGCTGGTGGTGTAACAGATCGTGCCTTGCGCGTGCTTGCCGGTTTCCTTGGTTGCTTCAATCGCGGTTTTGAGGTTACGCACATCGTTGAGCGCGTCGAAAATGCGGAATACATCCATGCCGTTGGCTGCGGCGCGGTTGATGAAGGCGCGGACCACATCGTCGGAATAATGCCGGTAACCGAGGAGATTCTGTCCGCGCAACAACATTTGCAACGGTGTATCCGGCAGTGCGGCTTTGAGCTTGCTCAAGCGCTCCCATGGGTCTTCTTTCAAGAAGCGCAGACACGCGTCGAAAGTGGCACCCCCCCAGCATTCCAACGACCAATAACCGATCTTGTCCAGCATCGCGCAAGCCGGCAGCATGTCTTCGGTGCGCATGCGCGTGGCGATCAAGGATTGGTGCGCGTCGCGCAAAATAACATCGGTGATATGAACTTTTTGCATAGATTTTCCTTCGCTATCCGATATTCCGGATGCTATAAGCCGGTGTGCGACGCGACTACCGCGGCGATGACGCTTGCCAGCACTTCCGGCCTGGGTTTATCGGAATAATTGATGAGATTCGGGTTTTGCTCGACAAAACCGGTGTTGAATTTGCCGGCGCGGAATTGCGGGTGTTTCAGAATCTTCAAATAATACGGAATCGTGGTTTTGATGCCGAACAATCCCATGTCGCGCAAGGCGCGCTGGCCACGCTTGATGACATCTTCCCAGGTTAAGGCGCTGACAATAACTTTCGCGACCATCGAATCATAATACGGTGGAATTTCGTAACCGGTGTAAATCGCCGCATCGGTGCGTACGCCCGGGCCGCCGGGTGCGTAATAGCGCGAAATACGGCCAAAACTCGGCAGGAAATTGTTCTTCGGATCTTCGGCGTTGATGCGAAACTGGATCGCATAGCCGCGCCGCGCGATTTCTTCCTGTTTGAATCGCAGCGGTAAACCGGCGGCAACGCGGATTTGTTCTTCGACGATGTCGACGCCGGTGACGGTTTCGGTGATGGTGTGCTCGACCTGCACGCGTGTATTCATTTCCATAAAATAAAACCGGCCATCATCGTCGAGCAAAAATTCTACGGTTCCGGCGTTGGTATAGCCGACCGATTTCGCCGCGATCACCGCAAGACCGCCGAGATACTGGCGTTGCGCTTCGTCGAGCTGTGGTGATGGCGCAATTTCAATGAGTTTTTGATTGCGGCGTTGAATCGAGCAATCGCGTTCGTACAGATGAATCACATTGCCGTGATGATCGGCCAGTACTTGCACCTCGATATGTTTCGGATTGACGACGCATTTTTCCAGAAACACATTGGCGCTACCGAAGGCCTTGGTCGCTTCGGAAATGACCCGGCTGTAATTGCGTTTTAATTCCTCGGCGTTGTCGCAGCGGCGAATACCGCGCCCGCCGCCGCCGGATGTTGCTTTCAACATTACTGGATAACCGATCTTTTCGGCAACTTGCGAGGCCTCGTCAATCGAATGCAAATTACCGTCCGATCCCGGTGTGACCGGTATGCCGGCAGCGATCATCGCGCTGCGTGCTTCGGTTTTATCGCCCATGCGATGGATCACTTCCGGCTTGGGGCCGATGAAAATCAATCCACGTTCCTTGCATGCACGCGCGAATTGCGCATTCTCGGACAAGAATCCATAACCCGGATGCACCGCATCGCAACCGATCGCTAATGCTAAATCGACTAATGCATGAATATTGAGATAACACGCCATCGGTTCACTGCCGATGCAATACGATTCGTCCGCTTTTTTAACATGCAGGGCAAAGCGGTCTGTTTCGGAATAGATGGCTACCGAGCGGATGCCCATTTCAGCACAGGTGCGAATGATGCGTACCGCAATTTCACCACGATTGGCAATAAGAATTTTGCGTAACATAAAGTTTAAGCGTTTAAATAATGATCGCACATATTCTACTCGATCAGTTCCACTATTTTATCCGACATTCTGCTTTACACCAGCCATCAACGATAAATCGTGATAAACCAGCCATTCGGGGCGGCGCTGAAATTAAATGTTAGCCGGTTGTATCTATTATAAAAAATATGAGATACCAAACAAATCCATAAAATGACATTTGTTTCTTAATCTGGCAAAACAGGAAATGGTATAAAATAAACGAAAAATATGAAACATATCGATCAATTAAACATACACTTATTCTTCTCAGTATGTTAATCAAGCTTCGTTAACCAAGGTTTGTGGAACTATCATTATGGCGGAACCGGAAGTAAAAAAAGAAAATTGGGAAAAAGATTTGTTGGAAAATCTTGCGCTATCGTCTTTGCGGGAACAGCAGCGGGCCCGTAGGTGGGGGATATTTTTTAAATTACTGACGTTCGGTTATCTATTCATATTGTTGTTTGTCGGGATGGGCTGGATCGAAGATGGAAAAGTACGGATCGCGGAGAAACATACGGCGATTATCGACTTGGAGGGAATGATTGTTCCCAATGGTATGAGCAGCGCCGACAAGATCAATGCGAGCTTGCGTTCGGCGTTTGAGGACAAGAGTACTAAAGGCGTGATTCTGCGCATTAACAGTCCCGGAGGAAGCCCTGTTCAAGCGGGACATATCAATGATGAGATTCGCCGCTTGCGTGCTAAATATCCGGAAATTCCGGTTTATGCAGTGGTCAGTGACATCTGTGCATCCGGTGGTTATTATGTGGCTGCTGCTGCGGATCAAATTTATGTTGATAAAGCGAGTTTGATCGGATCAATCGGTGTCTTGATGGATGGTTTTGGTTTTACCGGCACATTGGAGAAGCTGGGCGTTGAACGGCGGTTATTGACTGCCGGTGAGAATAAAGGGTTTCTCGATCCTTTTTCACCGCTGGATCCGGCTCAAAAAGCGCATGCGGCCACTTTGTTGCGAGAGATACACGAGCAATTTATTCACGTTGTGAAATCGGGCAGAGGGGAACGCCTGAAAGACGCGCCGGAATTGTATAGTGGAATTGTTTGGACTGGACAGAGAAGCATCGATTTGGGGCTTGCGGATGCGCTGGGTAGCGCGGACTATGTTGCCCGCGAAGTGATCAAAGCGGAAACCCTTGTGGATTTTTCACCGCGTGAAGGATTGTCGGATGTATTTGCTAAACGATTCAGTCAAATTGCATTGAATTTATTGTCTGAGAGTGGCGGATTCTGGACGCTCAAGTGATTTGATTCGTTTAGGGACGTTCTGAAAAATGATTGCATTTGGTCACGTTGCGTTGAAATCGGACTTGGAATGCTTGCTTTTTCACCTGATTTTACCTTTCTGACGATCAATGGCTAGTTTCCACTGATTATTTCCGTCAATGTGCGTTGAACACCGGTTTGCCAATCGGATAATTGCAACCCCATCGCTTGTTTCAGTTTACCGGTATCCAGGCGGGAGTTGAACGGACGCTGGGCGGGTAGTGGAAATTCGCTGGTTGGTATGGGTTGCAAGCTGCCGGAGTGAACTTTCAGAGGATAGTTTGAAGCTTCTGCTCCTGCCAGGATGACCTGGGCGTATTCAAACCAAGAAGTATAGCCGTTTGCAGTCAAATGATAGATGCCGTTTGCCAGTGGTTGGCGCCCGGGCAGCAGCGCGTATGCGGTGATATCGGCAATCAATTCCGCGCCGGTCGGTGACCCGATTTGGTCGTTTACGATTTTGAGCGAATCACGCTGCTGCGCCAGACGCAGAATGGTTTTTATAAAATTGTTGCCGAAAGTTGCATAGACCCAGCTGGTACGAAAAATCAAATGCGAGCAGCCCGATGCGTGGATGTGTTGCTCGCCTTCAAGCTTGGTTTGACCATAAACATTCAAAGGCTCCGGAGGATCGGTTTCAACAAACGGCCGATCGCCACTGCCGTTGAACACATAATCAGTTGAGTAGTGGACGAGCCGGGCGTTTAAATGGCTGGCTTCTTGCGCCAGCAATCCAGGTGCCTCGGCGTTCAGAGTACGGGCCAGTGCCGGTTCCTGTTCGGCTTTGTCGACTGCAGTGTAGGCGGCGGCATTGACAATGATATTGGGTTTTAAGGTCCTAATGGTGCGTTGGATTCCGGAAAGATCGCGGAAATCGCCGCAATAATCGGTACTGTTTGAACTAAGCGCGATGAGATCGCCTAACGGTGTCAGGCTGCGCTGTAATTCCCAACCGACCTGACCATTTTTGCCGAACAACAGAATTTTCATGCTATTGTCGGCCGTGATAGTTTTTTTCCAGCCATGTCCGGTATGCACCGGTCTGGATATCCGCGATCCACTGCGGATGATTCAAATACCAAGCAACGGTTTTACGAATCCCGGTATCGAAGGTCTCAGCCGGTTTCCAATTCAATTCCCGTTCTATTTTTTGTGCATTAATCGCATAGCGCCGGTCATGACCTGGCCGGTCTTTAACATAGGTAATCAAATGCTGGAAGTTGGAACCGGGGCGATATTCCTCTAATAATGCGCAAATCGTTTGTACGATTTCGATATTGGCCTTTTCGTTCCAACCGCCGATGTTGTAGGTTTCGCCGGGTATGCCGGCCTCCAGTACGCGGCGGATAGCCCGGCAATGATCGGTGACATACAACCAATCGCGGATTTGCAAACCATCCCCATATACAGGTAACGATTTCCCCGCTAACGCATTGGCAATCATTAGCGGGATCAATTTTTCCGGGAACTGGAAAGGACCGTAATTATTTGAACAGTTGGTTGTCAGTACCGGTATTCCGTAGGTATGGAAATAAGCGCGCACTAAATGATCGCTGGAAGCTTTGCTGGCTGAGTAGGGGCTGTTGGGTTGATAACCGTGTGTTTCGGTAAACGCCGGGTCGTTTTTCTCTAATGTGCCGTACACCTCATCGGTGGAAACATGCAGAAAACGGAAATTGGCCCGGGAACCGGATTCCAATCCAAACCAATAAGACCGGACCGACTCCAGCAGGCGGAAGGTGCCAAGGATATTGGTTTGAATAAAGTCTTCCGGTCCATGAATTGAGCGATCCACGTGACTTTCCGCAGCCATGTTGATGATCGCGCGCGGTTGATGTTCATTCAAAAGCCGCGATATCAGTTGCGTATCTCCGATATCGCCCTGTACGAAAATATGCCGCGAATCCTCGGATATGGATGATAGATTCTGCAAATTGCCGGCGTACGTCAATTTGTCGAGATTGATGATTGGTTCGTCGGATTGTGCTAACCAATCCAGTACAAAATTACTACCGATGAATCCGGCACCTCCGGTAATTATGATCATTCGAATTTCCTGGAAGAATAAGTTGGTTTCTTAAAGGTTATGATGAAGTGTATGATGCCTTGCTATCGTACTATCTTTATTCATGATTCCAAATCGGTACTATTCCGATGTCATTCGATTTTACTTGGAATTCGCAATCGATACCGATTCCCGGCACCCATATAAGTTGCTCATTACAAAATAATAATGGCATGATTTGCCGCCGCCAGGGTGGTATGGATGCTTCCTGTAACAGATTCTTCAAGTTTCTTCGGGGGCGATTGCAAGCGGGTTTGAAATACTCTCCGCCTTGCCGTGTTCGTATTGTAATCCGTTCATTGGCTATTTTTTGTTGATCAATGCCTTGGTTTTTTATGCGCATAAACATAATCTTGCTTTTTATAGGGTCGAGTGTTAATTCCGCTTCTCCATGCCAGCAATATTGGCAGTACTGTGGGGTTGCGACTGAAGCGTGTTTGGTTAAAACGTGAACGAGCCCTTGGTAGCAACGGATCTCAGCATGGCCAAAATGGATATGGATTTGACGATCGACTTGGGCTGACAACAACTGCCGCAAAATATCTTCTAATTTTACCGAACTGGGAAGCGGAATATTGTGTCGAGACAGGTGATAACGCAGAAGATTTTTGGCGCGAGTATAGCTTAGTGCTCGCAAATTTTCGAGGGAGAGTTTACCTGAGATCAGACAATAGTCATGATCGATTTCTGCCAACTCATCAAGTAGCAAAGAAGCTTCTGATAAGTGACGGCTGGTACGGAGTAATGTTTTGGCATAGCTCGGGTAGCGTTTTTTTAGAACAGGGAAGATCTCATGGCGCAGGAAGTTCCGATTGATTGCGATATCGTCGTTGCTCTCATCATGAATCCAATCAAGCTGATTTTGCCGTGCGTACGTTTCTATTTGTTCTCGCGAGACATTCAATAGCGGCCGCAGCAGCTGCGAAGTGGATGCGGCGGATTGTTTTCTAATCAAAGGCATGCCGCTCAAACCTTTAATGCCGGCGCCGCGTAGCAATTGCAACAAAAGTGTTTCAGCTTGATCGTCCAGATGCTGCGCCAATACGATATAGTCGGTTGGTATCTGATCGAATACGCGATAACGTTCTTCCCGCGCGATGGCTTCGAGACTGGTGCCGGTTTTTTTATGAATCTTCAAATATGCGACATGAATGGAAATGCCATGGCGATGACAAAGATTACAACAAAACTGACTCCAGTGCATTGCGTTGCGGCTGATGCCATGATTGACATGAACCGCATAGAGTGAAAAAGGTATTTTCCCGGAGAGTTTGGAAAGCAAATGCAGCAAAACAACGGAATCAACGCCACCGCTTAAAGCAATGGTTAATCGGCTATCGGGTTTGATATGTGCATGTAGTGCTTCTTGAACATTACACAGCAAGCTATTCGACTTTGACTTCCTTAAATGCGCCATATGTCATCAGCCGATCCAGGCGCCTCTCCAGCAGCGTTTCAATGGGTTGATCTTGGAGTTTACGCAGAGATTCTTGTAAAACATTTTTTACGGATTGCATGATTGCCGGATAATCACGGTGTGCGCCTCCTATGGGTTCGGCGATGATGCTGTCGATTAAATTCACCGCTTTTAACCGATCGGCGGTAATGCCCATGATCTCCGCAGCTTCCGGCGCTTTGTCGGCACTTTTCCATAAAATGGATGCGCAGCCTTCGGGAGATATCACCGAGTAAGTCGCATACTGCAGCATGTGAATGACATCACCGACCGCGACCGCCAAAGCACCGCCTGAGCCGCCTTCGCCAATAATGACGCAGATAACTGGAACACGCAATTCTGCCAGAACGTATAGATTCTTGCCGATAGCTTCCGATTGTCCGCGTTCTTCAGCGTCAATACCGGGATAAGCGCCAGGAGTATCGATAAAAGTAATGAGCGGAATTGAAAATTTTTCAGCTAAGCGCATTAGGCGCAGTGCTTTGCGATAGCCTTCCGGTTTGGGCATACCGAAGTTGCGATAAATTTTTTCCCGGGTATCTCGTCCTTTCTGATGACCGATCACCATCACGGTTTGACCGTTGAATCTTGCCAAACCGCCGGCAATGGCGTGATCGTCAGCAAAATTACGGTCGCCGTGCAGCTCTTCAAAATCGGTAAATAAATGCTCAATATAATCGAGTGTATAGGGCCGCTGCGGGTGCCGCGCGACTTGCGAAATTTGCCATGGCGTCAGCTTGGTGTATACATTTTTCGTTAGAGAAAGGCTTTTGGCTTGTAAACGAGCGATTTCGGCTGAAATATCGAGCGCTGAATCGCTTTGCGCAAAGCGTAATTCTTCGATTTTCGATTCAAATTCCGCAATATTCTGCTCAAATTCCAGAAAAGTGATTTTCATGTGAACTAGGGAAAAATCCAAAAGTGTGATGATACAGGATTTGTAAATAAATCTGCATGGCGAGTAAAACGAAATCGGGCGATTTCGTTTATCTGGTTTAATGAGGTTATTCCAGTAAAATGAATTCGTTCCGGGTACAGTAGAATTGTTCTTTATTCGTGTTAATTATCAAGGAGCAACTTGGGATGAAACGACGCACATTTCTTCAACAGATTGCTGTGCTACCAATTTTATCGACGTGGTTACCTATTCGAGTGTTTGCAAGCGATATCGCACAGGGGACGGTTCAGCCGCTAAAAAAACCTCATCATGCATGGCGTGAAATTTTATCGCCTGAGGCATTTCAGGTGCTATTCGAGGAGCATACCGAGGAACCGGGCAGCAGCGTGCTGAATGGCGAGTACCGGGAAGGCACCTATATTTGTGCCGCGTGTTATTTGCCACTATTTGAGAGCGCGCATAAATATGAAAGTGGCACCGGATGGCCAAGTTTTACTCAGCCGATAGCCGGACATATCGGAACCAAGCGTGACTATTCATTAATCTTTTTACGTACCGAATATCATTGCGCCCGTTGTGGCGGACATCAAGGGCACGTGTTTAAAGATGGACCGTCACCACGAGGTGAACGATGGTGTAATAATGGAGTGGCGCTACAGTTTGTATTGCAGTCTGAGCCTTTACCCGGATTGAGAAGCTGAGGTTGTAGTTGTTATAAGGTGCTGAGAATTTGTTTAGGGTTATTCCGCGCGCCTTCGTTTGAAAATATTATAAAAAACTGTAAGGGATTCAATACTAAATGATGGAAACGATTTCTCTCGGAGGTTTGACCCCGAAAGTTTTTTTGCGTGATTATTGGCATAAGCAGCCGCTATTGATAAGAAATGCACTTCCCGGTTTTAAAGGTTTGCTGTCGCGCGATGAGTTGATTTCGCTGGCGTGCTGTGAAGATGCTCAATCACGTTTGGTTGTTCAGAAAAACGGTCAATGGCGGCTTAAACATGGACCGCTCAATGATCAGGATTTTACAAGATTACCCAAAAAACAATGGACTCTGTTAGTCCAGGATGTGAATCACTTTCTTCCATCGGCCCGGGAGTTGTTATCCAGGTTTCGCTTTATTCCCCATGCGCGATTGGATGATTTGATGGTGAGCTATGCACCGAAGGGGGGCGGCATTGGGCCGCATTTTGATTCTTACGATGTTTTTTTATTACAAGGGCAGGGATCAAGGCGTTGGCAGGTATCGGCTCAGTTGGATGATGCTTTCGTTGAGAATGCGCCGCTCCGTATACTGAAGAATTTTTATCTGGAGCAGGAATGGGTGCTGGAAACAGGCGATATGCTCTACTTGCCTCCCAAGTACGCACATAATGGTATTGCGGAAGATGATTGCATGACGTATTCGATTGGTTTTCGTGCACCCAGTTATGAAGAGTTGCTGACGCAATTTCTGGTTTTTCTGCAAGATCGGATTTCAGCGGAGGGGCGGTATTCGGATCCTGACCTGCAATTGCAATCCCATCCATCCATTTTGAGCGCAGCAATGTTGTCGCAGGTACAAATGATACTGCGGAAAATTAAATGGAATCGGAATGATATAGAAGATTTTCTTGGAATTTATCTTTCGGAGCCAAAGTCACATGTTTTTTTTGAGCAGCCTGCAGAGCCGATGCGGTTGCGTGATTTTATTCAATTAGTTTGTAAAAACGGTATAGAACTTGATTTGAGAAGTAGAATGTTATGTGTTCGCAATAAATTTTTCCTCAATGGTGAGGTTTTTTCTGGGAGTGTCGAGGCGTATCGGATATTAATAAAACTTGCGGATAATTATGAATTGACGGCGATCAAAAACATGGATGATGAAACCGGGGGAATCCTCTATCAATGGTATATGAATGGTTACATTAATCTGAAGAATTAATTCCTTATAATATTTTATTGATGATGCGATGTATCATCAAATGGATGATTGGCATAGTGTTAAATTTGTATAATCCGGAAAGTTCGATTATCCTATCGGCGTAAACCAAAATGGAAAACATGGGAGATTAAATGCTGAGATTTTCACTTGTGGCGCTTGCTTTCGCGATATTGACTTTAAGTGCATGTGAAGGAAAGAAAAGTCTTGATGGTTATCCGATGGATAAACCGCCTCCATCAGCTTATGCACCAAGAGATTCTGAGCCTGAAGAATTGAAATAAACAGGACAAACAGAATTGATAAGCCCAAAAGTCACGAACTCTCTTTTTTGAGAGTTTGCGATCAGTTGATCGATAGCTTAAACGTAAGGATTCTGATTACATTTAATATCGATCAAACTCTTGAAGTTCCTTTTTAACCTAGAGTACAGAAGTTGAAAATGGACTTGCAGAAAAAAGGAAGTCATTTAAATAGATATTACTTATCTAAGCGATGTAATCCTTAAGAGCAGATATCTTCCGAGTAACTTTCCATTAAGCATATGAATACGCTTGGTGGTTGTTTAAATTCGTTATATACTGCAAAACTTTTAAGAACTTTTATAAGGAAAATTTACAATGAAATACTCACTTCTGGCTGCTGCATTGTTTGCCTTGACCTTATCTGCGTGTGGTGGTGCAAAAAATCAAGCGTTACCTGAAACTGAAAGAGAAAATTATGAAAGAGCCCTCCGCGGGGAAGATCCTGACTGTCCTCATGGAATCGATGCGAATGGCAACTGCTTGAAAGAAGGTGCGGATGCTCGTCCTTATGGTGGAACAAGCAAACCAGGACATTAATTGATAGCGAAGTAAGCCGCTCATCATAATAAAAAACCGCCTAACAAGGCGGTTTTTTATTTCTTATCTCGCTGAATCGATACATTGTTTTTTATTTTAGCTGTTCGTGCAATAACTTAAGAATCCGCGCGGTTGTGACGGAATTTACAGCCGATCCGTCATCGTTTGATAGTGTAACCTTGCTTGAATTCGTTCCGGCATTATGAACATGGATGCGATATTTTGCAGCTTTTGTATTGTCTTTATCACCGCTTCGCCAGAACATGATATTTGAGAGAATCCCTTCATCATCGCCTTTTTTCTTACTGTCTTTGTCGAGACTAACAAAACGTACGTAATATATACCTTCTTCCCGATTACGATCTTCTACGGTAAAGCCGATGCGATCAAGCGCCAAGCCAACGCGCCGCCACGATCTGTCGAACGTTTCATAAACAATCAACGAAGTTCCTTCATTGTCAATAAAGGCGCGTTCGTAGGTACTACTTCTACCCGTGGTTAATTCCAGTTTTGCTTTTTGTTCTTCCACTCCGAAGCGTATCATTAAACGTGATAGCATTTCCGCTTCCAAATCAGGATCCGCCGGACGGGGCTGCCAGATTGATCGATTGAGGTTGCCGCCTTCCAAAACTTCGATCATGCCACGATGACTAATATAGATTTCGGTATTACCCGTCTCACTGCGTTCAAGGCGAGTACGGAATTTATCCCGCTCGGCGGTGGAATAAATACTATCCAAGAAAGTGGAAATGAAAGAGCGAATGAGGTCCTGAGGAATTTTTGCGCGATTTTCCGCCCAGTCGGTTTCCATAATTCCGGCTTCCGGAATCTCGATTTTGATCAAGAAACCTAATTCCTGCCAAAATTCCTTTACAACCGGCCATACGAGTTCGGGAGATTGTGGTACTACCAACCATCGCTGTGTTCCGGATCGCTCAATATGTACATTTTGTACCGATGATGGCAATAAACTGGACGTACCGGCTGTTTGTTGTCCGCCGCGTTCACTACTGTAAGAAGAGAAAGTGGTACTGCCGGATGAGCTAAGTTCCGGGATTGAATAGCGTTCGTCGACTGCCGGTTGCACCAGATCGGGTGGAATATCCAGCGGAGGTAATCGTCCCGCCGATTTATAATCAATCGTTTTGGTATCCGGAAACAGGTCGATTGTTTTGCAGCCTATTTGGATTAATGAAAGCGACAATACTGAAGATGTTACGATTACATTGCGCCAATTCATTTTTAACATCTTACCTCTTTGATTCGTGAACACTGGCTGATTGCATGGCTTGACGGATAAGTTGATGGTATTTTTCGGATAGAGGCGTTAGAGGTAAACGGATCCCATGACCAATTAATCCCATTTGTGTAACAGCCCATTTGACCGGGATTGGGTTCGCTTCAATAAATAGATCGATATGCAAGCGTAACAGTTTGTTGTTTATTTCACGTGCAGTATTGAGATCGCCCGATAGAGCCGCAGTGCACATATCATGCATCATACGAGGCGCGACATTGGCAGTAACCGAGATGACACCGGCCCCGCCTAAAAGTAGCAGCGCCAATGCACTGGCGTCATCGCCGCTATAAATGGAAAACCCGCGCGGTGCTTTGAGTAATAATTCGGTGCCTCGGCCAATATCGCCGGTTGCATCCTTGATCCCGATAATATTGGGAATTTGGGCCAAGCGTAATGCGGTTTCGTTATGAATGTCGGCAACTGTTCTGCCGGGTACATTGTATAGAATTTGTGGGATGTCGACCGCTTCGGCGATTGCTCTAAAATGTTGATAGAGTCCTTCCTGAGTAGGCTTGTTGTAATAGGGCGCAACCGAAAGGCAGGCATCAACACCCGCATTTTTAGCATGAATCGATAAGTCGATAGCTTCACGTGTTGAATTGGCGCCAGTACCCGCGATGACCGGGATGCGCCCCGCAACATGGTCCACTGTAATCTGCATCAACGAATGATGTTCTTCAAAATCAACAGTCGGTGATTCACCTGTGGTGCCAACCACAACCACGCCATCGGTACCCTGTTCAATGTGGAAATCGAGAAGGGAGCGGAAATGATCCAAATCCAACCCACCTTCTTCATCCATGGGAGTTACGATAGCGACCAAGCTACCTTTAAACATGACAAGCTTCCCAGTTAAAAAAATACATTCTACCCGAATCTGGTCTTAATTAAGCAGCCTCACGAGCTATCCAGGCAAACCAATGGCTTGCCTGTAGCGCGGCAATCATTTGATATGTCATTACAAGTCATTGAAGATAATAATCTATTGTGTTTCCTTGGTGAAGCTGATGGCGTCATTTTTGAAATCAACCCGGATCGTGTCTTTTGCAACAAAATGACCTTCCAGAATTTCTTTAGCGAGCGGATTCTCAATTTGTGCCTGAATGGCTCGTTTGAGAGGGCGCGCACCAAATATCGGATCAAAACCGGCTTGTGAGATCGCCGATAACGCCGCATCACTAACTTCCAGCTTCATTTCAAGTTTGGCCAACCTGGTTTCCAAGTTGTGCAACTGTATTCTGGCAATTGATTGGATATGTTTCTGATCCAGCGGATGGAAGACCACGACCTCATCAATCCGGTTAATAAACTCCGGCCGGAAGTAGGTTTTGACTTCGCTCATGACTGCATTTTTTATCGTCTGATATTCACCGCCGGACATTTCTTGAATCATCTGCGATCCCAGATTCGAAGTCATTACGATCACGGTATTCTTGAAATCGACCGTGCGTCCTTGGCCATCAGTCATCCGTCCATCATCCAACACTTGCAATAACACATTAAAAACATCCGGATGCGCTTTTTCTATCTCGTCGAGCAGAATGACCGAATACGGTTTTCTACGGACAAGTTCGGTTAAATAGCCGCCTTCTTCGTAACCGACGTATCCAGGTGGTGCACCGATCAAGCGGGCAACGGAGTGTTTCTCCATGAATTCTGACATATCGATCCGGATCAAATGATCTTCGGAATCAAACAAGAATCCCGCGAGCGCTTTACAGAGCTCTGTTTTACCAACGCCGGTAGGACCAAGAAACAAGAATGATCCGTACGGCCTGTTAGGATCGGATAAACCAGCGCGTGACCGGCGAATTGCATCGGATACCAATCGAACCGCTTCATCCTGTCCGACTACCCGTTCATGCAGTTTCTGTTCCATGAGCAGCAATTTTTCACGCTCACCTTGCATCATTTTGGCTACCGGGATGCCGGTTGCACGCGACACGACCTCGGCAATTTCCTCGGCGCCGACTTGGGTGCGCAGTAACTTGTTTTGTCCGCCTTCAGCTTCGTATTGCGCAGCTTCCTTCAATTTGGCCTCAAGCTGCGGAAGTTTGCCGTATTGCAATTCGGCCACTCTGTCCAACTTGCCTTCCCGCTGGAATTTCATCACTTCCGCTTTCACGTGATCAATCTCTTCCTTGATGCTGGCCGCACCCTGCGCTGCACCTTTCTCGATTTTCCATACTTCTTCAAGGTCGGCGTATTCGCGTTCAAGTTTCTGAATTTCGTCTTCGATCAGTGTCAGGCGTTTTTGCGAAGCTTCATCCTTTTCTTTTTTCACCGCTTCGCGTTCGATCTTGAGCTGAATCAAGCGGCGATCCAGTTTATCCATTACCTCGGGCTTGGAATCGATTTCCATCTTGATGCGTGCGGCTGCTTCATCGATCAGATCAATGGCTTTGTCCGGCAGGAAACGGTCGGTAATGTAGCGATGAGAAAGCTCTGCCGCTGCGACGATAGCCGGATCGGTGATTTCCACGCCATGGTGTAGCTCGTATTTTTCCTGCAAACCGCGAAGTATCGCAATTGTGGCTTCTACCGTTGGTTCTTCCACTAATACTTTCTGAAAGCGCCGTTCCAGCGCAGCGTCTTTCTCAATATACTTGCGATACTCATCCAATGTTGTGGCCCCGATACAATGCAACTCGCCACGCGCCAAAGCAGGCTTCAGCATGTTGCCGGCATCCATGGCGCCCTCTGCTTTACCGGCACCTACCATGGTATGTAGCTCATCGATGAATACAATGGTTTTTCCTTCGTCTTGCGCAAGTTCCTTCAGCACGGTCTTGAGACGCTCTTCGAATTCCCCACGATATTTTGCACCCGCTAATAGCGCTGCCATATCTAGCACAAGGACACGTTTATCTTTAAGGCTTTCGGGTACTTCTCCGTTAATGATGCGCTGGGCAAGTCCTTCAACAATAGCGGTTTTACCGACACCCGGTTCTCCGATCAGCACCGGATTATTTTTGGTGCGACGCTGTAACACTTGAATGGCACGGCGAATTTCATCGTCGCGTCCGATCACCGGGTCCAGTTTTCCCTGCCGAGCCCGCTCGGTAAGATCCAAGGTATATTTTTTGAGTGCTTCACGGCTACCTTCGGCTTCTGCGCTGCTGACTTGTTCTCCTCCCCGTACGGTGTTAATGGCTTTTTCCAAAGCGGAGGCACTGACACCATGTTGTTTCAGCAACGTACCGACTTCACCTTTGTCTTGTGACGCCGCCAACAGAAACATCTCGGATGCGATAAATTGGTCGTTGCGTTTCTGTGCCTCTTTATCAGCCAAGTTGAGTAGATTATTCAGAGTGCGGGAAATAGTAATTTCTCCGCCGGAGTTTTCTACTTTTGGCAGACGCTGAATGCTTTGTTTGATGCTATCAAGTAAAGGTGCGGTGTTGACGCCGGAACGCTGTAATAAGGATAGCGTGCCGCCATCTTCTTGTTGCAATAATGCCAACAGCAGATGTTGAGGTTCGATAGTTGGGCTATCTTGACCGATTGCAATACTTTGTGCATCAGCAAATGCTTGTTGGAATTTGGTAGTAAGCTTGTCGAAACGCATTAAATTCTCCCATCGTAGGTAACTGATGCTTACGTGGGGGAAAGGTGCGAAATTTCAAGTGGGGATTACATTATTGAATGGATAGCGCGAATTTTGGTTTTTTGCAGAACCGGTTTGAGCATGTTTTCGATTTCCAGTGCTGGAACCGGTTTGCTGAAATAATAACCTTGGTAATGATTGCATTTTTGTTCGGTAAGGAAAGCTAACTGCTCTTCTATTTCAATTCCTTCCGCGATGACATCCAATTCAAGGCTATGCGCCATTGCAATAATCGCCGCAACAATGGTTCGATCATTTTTGTCCGTGACGATGTCGCGTACAAAAGATCGATCGATCTTAAGCGTATGAATAGGGAATTTCTTCAAGTAACTGAGACTCGAGTAACCGGTTCCAAAATCGTCAATGGAAATATGTAATCCCATTGCATGCAGGCTGCTCAACGTTTCCACTACTTTCTCAATATTGTCGATCAACATGCTTTCTGTAATTTCCAGCGAAATATATTTTGCATCCACCCCGGTTTCTCTGAGGATTTGTGCGATATTGGTAATGAGATCTTTATCGCGGAATTGCCGTGCAGATAAATTAATCGCAATTCGGGGTACGTAATAGCCTTGATTTTGCCATGCTTTAATTTGCACGCAGACGGTTTTTAAAACCCATTCGCCGATGGGAATAATCAATCCGGTTTCTTCCGCCAGATTGATAAATTTGTCAGGTGATATCAATTGATGCACCGGGTGCCGCCAACGCAACAACGCTTCGAGTCCATACAGATGATGATTGGGCATATCCATCACGGGTTGGTAATGCAGTATCAGTTCGTTCCGCTCCATCGCATAACGCAGATCCAGGCTCAAAGTGTGTCTTTCATATGCTGACTTGTTAAGCTCATCGGTAAAGAACTGGTAATTGTTACGGCCATTTTCCTTGGCATGATACATGGCGACATCGCTGTTTCTCAGTAACGTTTCGGCGGTGCTGCCATCATTGGGAAATACCGCGATGCCGATGCTACCGCCGATATGAAGCTCGTTGCCATGGATATAAAATGGCTGTATCAGAGAATCCAGGATTTTTTGAGCAACTTTCGCGGCGTCCAGCGATTCGGCGATGGAATTGAGCACGACAATAAATTCATCACCGCCTTGGCGGGCTACGGTATCTTCGGTACGGACACAGAATTTTAATCGATTGGCGACTGCTTTAAGCAATAAATCCCCGATATCATGCCCGAGTGAATCATTAATCGTTTTGAAACGATCCAGATCGATAAATAGAACCGCCATTTGCCGTTGCCGCCGCGTATCATGCACCAATACTTGTTCGACACGGTCCTGCAGCAAGTTGCGATTCGGAAGACCGGTTAATGCATCGTGAGTTGCCATCTCAATGATGCGTTTTTCGGCTTCTTTGCGCTCATACCATCTGCCAAGGTCGTGAACGATGGTGCCGATCAGATTCTTCTGATAAACCAATCCATGCGGAACTTCGTGCATGAAAGCCAACTGCAATGATCCACACTGCTGGCCATTTGCGATAATTGCAGCTTCAATAGTATTGGGCAGGTTTTCTCGATATCCGGGTGTGGTAATCTGTTTATTCTCAAGACTGATTTTGGCAACGACCATTTCTTGGGTTTCGAAGACTGACAATAAGAAACTTAGAATATTTTTACAGGTTTCTTCTATGCATTGATCTTGCGCCAGATAATTTCGAATTTTTTCCAGGCAAATATTTTCTTTTAATCGTTCATTCAAATAGGATTCTTTTTGTTTAATGGATCGTTGGATAAAAGGCATTGTCATCCAATGGATTACCGCAATTCCGAACAATAAAATCAGGGTCAGATAAGTGATAATTATCTTGACTTGATGCGTGAAGTAGTTATTGAGTTCATTTTTATCAATCTTTAGTGCGGCGCCAAGTCCGTAGGCGACAGGCGCATGTGCGGCGACGACATCAACCTGCCGGTAATCCTTAAGGAGTTTCGTACCGGTTTCACCATTTAAAGCAAAATGAATCGGTAGCGGCTTATTATTTATGACGCGCGATACCCGCTTAAATTGATTGCCGTCAAAAGCACGCAGAAAACAATCCATTTCGAGGTCACTGTTTGCTGCTGGAGCACAAAGTAAAAAATCCCCGGTTTTACCTACCAGAGGCGTATCGGTGAAAATGCGTGTGAGGCCTGATAGCTGTTCTTCGGTGGTTATGCGGCCGACCAATTGATTGTTTTTATTAAAAATCCGGAGGGAATTTTGTAACACAAACCCTTGATTCCAGAATAATAAGGTGTGAACCTCCGAATGGGTGTTTAATTCGACGGGAAGCGTAGCATGCTTGGAAATTGTACCCGCGGTTAAGAGCAGATTATCTTCGGTATCGTAGATGCTAATACCTGAGAAGTGCGTTGTAAGTATCTTTTTCGCCGATTCCTGCAATCCTGCGATGCCTTCGGATCTGGAATCATTCGAATACACTTTTTCCAAACTTTGGATCAAAAAAATTCGCGTGGAAATGGCTCTGGTATTTGCGACTGAATGCGTGATCTCATTTTCAATGAGCTTGACGGTATTCTCTAATGTTGCTTCGAGACCAGCGGCTGTCATAGCTTCGATCTGCCGTTGCATCACAGTATAGACCGAGAGGCCAGCCAGAAAAATCAGTGTCGTCAGTGTTAATCCACTTATTACAAATGTTTTTTTGTCATCTTGATTGATGAAGAAACGAAGCATTGCGTGTGGTTGCCGGTTATTGTAGTAAAGATTTCATATCGATTTAATGGCATGTATTATCGGTAATTCAATACTTTACTTAAGTATATATTTAATAGATTTTTCCCCTTTAATTCTCGAAATGAAGTGTTAATGCGAGCTTATTTGATGATTCTTGATAAAAAAGACTGATTCGCCGGTTACCGATAACGGGCGGATTAATCCGGGTTTTTTTTCTTAGCGGCTTCCGGATAGGGATACAAAATATTCAATGCGATGCTCTTACCGGCGCTCTCGACGACACGCATATGTTCGCGTTTAAACTCCCGTGCGTGCCGAAGTCCGCACGAATGCGCGATCATATTGATTTCCTTATTAACATTCCGAGCATAGTTGGCAACCCGCAGGTATTTTTCTTCTACGACCAAGCCGTTTTGCAGCCGTTCGTTGTGGGTCGTGATGCCGGTTGGACAGGTATTCAGATGGCAGCGCATCGCCTGGATGCAACCGAGCGAAAACATAAAACCGCGCGCAGTATTGACAAAATCCGCACCGGCGCACAATGCCCAAGCACCTTCCGCCGATGTCACCAATTTTCCGGCGGCGATGACGATGATGCGTTTCTTCAGATCGGATTGCAGCAAGGCATCGACGACGCGTGGCAGCGCTTCCGCGATCGGTAAGCTGACATGATCCATCAAGGTTTGCGGTGCTGCGCCGCTGCCGCCTTCGCCGCCGTCGATCGTCAGAAAGTCCGGTGCGTATTCCAATCCACGGCGATTGATACTGTCGCATAATTCATTGATGAAATTCCAGCCGCCGATCGCCGTCTTGATCCCGACCGGACGTCCGGTCAATTCACGAATGTAACAAATTTTGTCGAGCAATTCGTCAATATTATTGATGTCCTTATGGCGATTCGGGCTGATCGAATCCTGGTGCACCGGGATGCCGCGAATCGCCGCGATTTCCTCGTGCACCTTACTGGCCGGCAGCAAACCGCCCTTGCCGGGTTTCGCGCCTTGCGATAACTTGATTTCAAATGCCTTAACCACCTTGCTTAATTCTTTTGCGCGTTGTGGTGAAAAATTGCCATGCTCGTCGCGGATACCGTATTTTGCAGTGCCGATCTGCATGATGACATCGCAATCGCCCTCGATGTGATACGGCGACAATCCGCCTTCGCCGGTATTCAACCAGCAACCCGCCTGCGCCGCGCCGAGCGATAACGCCCGTACCGCCGGTTTTGAAATCGCACCATAGCTCATGCCGCTGATATTGATGATTGATTTCGCCTCGAACGGTTGCGTGCAATAACCTTCGCCAATCCGCAGCGACGGTGTCGGCAATTGATCTTCTTCCTGAATCGGGAAAGCGGCGTTGACAAAAATGATCGAACCCGGCTGACGCAAATCGTTGGTCGAACCAAAACCGACCAAGCTGCCTTTATTCTTGGAATTCTTGTAAATCCAACCGCGGGTGGCGCGATTGAACGGCATTTCGTCGCGGTCATTGGCGAAAAAATATTGCCGGAAATACTTGCCTTGAATCTCGAAGAAATAGCGTAAACGCCCAATGACCGGATAATTGCGCAGAATCGAATGTTTCTTTTGCGTCACGTCCTGGATGAACCAGACGACGATCAAACCGACAAGAGCCACCCCCAGCATTGTGGCGATACTATAAAAGATAAAGTCGAATGCGCCGGACATGTCGTCTCCTTATTTCGCGGGCTAATCGCTATACTAGCTGTTCAAAGAACGTAAGTGAATAACTTGAGTGCACTATAATGCACTGGCTGACAGTCCAAAGGGATAAAAATTGCAAGATTTACACGATGAAATTCGCGCCAACGTACAACGCGCGCTGCAAGAGGATATCGGCAGCGGTGATCTGACGGCTGCATTGATTCCGGAGGAAGCCGCGTTAGCCGCTACGGTGATTAGCCGGGAAAACGGGGTGTTATGCGGCACACAGTGGTTCGAGGCGTGTTTCCGGTCGCTCGATCCGGCGAGTACGGTCGAGTGGTTTGCCAAGGATAGCGATGGAGTGCAGGCCGGACAGGAACTGTGCAAGATCCGTGGCAATGCCCGCGCGTTGTTGACAGCGGAGCGTTCCGCGTTGAATTTTCTGCAATTGCTATCGGCCGTGGCGACGCAAGCCCGGCAGTTTGTCGATGCTATCGCCGAAACCGGCGCAGTGATTGTCGATACGCGCAAAACGCTGCCGGGTTTGCGGCTGGCGCAAAAATACGCGGTCATGTGCGGCGGTGGGGTGAATCACCGCATTGGCTTGTACGACGGGATTCTGATCAAGGAAAATCACATCATCGCCGCCGGAGGCATTCAACCGGCGTTAAACAAAGCCCGGGAAATCGCACCGCCGGGTGTGTTTGTCCAAATTGAAGTGGAATCGCTGCAAGAATTACAAGAAGCACTGGCTGCCGATGCTCGCATGGTATTGCTGGATAATTTCACATCCGCGCAATTAAGCGAAGCCGTCGCATTCACCCGTCAACAGACTGGAGCACCGGTGATCCTCGAAGCTTCCGGCAATATCACCCTGGAAAACGTGCGTCAAGTCGCGGAAACCGGCGTCGACCGGATTTCGATCGGCAGTTTGACTAAGAACATCCAGGCGTTGGATTTGTCGATGCGCTTCGTATGAAGCGCAAGTTGAAAACGGGAGCGGATTTCTGGATTACTTGTTGCTATCCATCGTACTGATAAACGCATTAGCTTCGTTGATCGAGCGCTCCATTGAGGCGATCAGCGCCGACACGTCGGATTTGATGTTGCCGAGTTCGCCTTTCAATGATGCGATGGCACGGGCGTTGAGGTTGTGTTTGAGGTACATGACTTGATCGTTGAATACCGTCAGAATCGGCTGAATTTTGCTTTCCGCTTGCTTCATCGAGGTGATCAATTGATGGTAGTGCGCTTGCGTGGCTTCGAGTTTGCGTTGACTGTTTTGCCGTAAGGAAGCGTTGCTGTACTGCGTGATTTCCTGCTTCCATTCGGTGAATAGGGCTTCCGATACGCTTTCGATGTCTTCGATGCGGTTGCGGACTTCTTCGGCTTTGCTGAGACTGGCTTCATACGCATCGTTCAAACGTTTATACGTGGCTTCGAGATCACCGCCTTGAAAATGGGTGGCGGCGGTGAATTGTTCCAATGCCGACTTGAATTGTTCCTTGGTTTCCTGCTGGGTGTCGCGGGCTTTTTCAACGCGGTACACCATTACGTCGCGCTTCGGGATACCGACTTTTTCCAATCCTTCGAGGTACATCGTGGTGCAGGCGCTGAGCATCATTAAGATCGGAAGAATGGATAAGCGAACAAAATGATTCATAAGGTATGTCTCCAATTAAAGATTTCGTTGGTTGTGAGCACATTATATTATGTGTTAGTGCAGTACGCCGCGCCGTATGAGCCGGCTGGCGACTTTCAAGCCCCACAGAATCGGGTGGCGGCGCAGCAACGGTGTGACTTCGACGCGCACGCCGGTGTGGCGTTCGATTTTCCAGGCGGCGTAGTCGACGCTGTTGGCAAAAGTCAGCGTGGCTTTCGCCAGGCGTAGAATCGACAGTACCCGGCCTTGCCAGCGGCGCACGCGCCAGCGCCATAACGCCTGCTTTTGGGTTGCCGCATCGGTCAGGCAACGGTAGTAGCCGTCCGTTTGTTTCTCCAGTATATCAGCCAGTAAGGGGTGAGCGGCAGCGGTGAAGCGGGTGAATGCGGTCAAGTTGGCATTCGCCAGATGATTGGCGCGGCCTGCTTTTTCGGCGCGCAACTCAGCGGCATAGGTCAATAACAGACAGTGCGTCCAAAGCTGCTCAACATTGTAGCGACCGGCTTTAAGCGCCGGTACCCCGGATCGCAAAAAAGTCAGTACCGAATGCGCCATTGCCGCGTATAGCCGCTGGCGCACGTTGCTATCCCGCGCAAACAGTAGTCGCGACGGCTGCGCGAAGCGCGCCCAGATATACGAATGAAACCATTCGCGAGCACCGGCTTCAAAATCGGTGGTGGAAATCACCGCGTATTTGGCGCGCAGAGTTTTTCCCTGATGCGGCACTTCCAGATAAAACACATTCGGCGGCAGCCAGGCATTGAAAAGGGCGAGATGTCGTTCGGGATAAGCTTTGCGGTAGTCGTCGACAACCACGTACAGATCGACAATACCTTCGTCCAGACTGATCGCGGAATGCAAGCAAGAACCGTATAGCACGATGGCATCGAGCGAATCGCCAAAACGCTGGAGCAATGCATCGATCAGTGGCGCGAAGCCCGGTGAAACCGGTTGATCGCTTTCCGCCGCAACGGCTTCGAGCAATTCGGCGGGCAATGATTCGCGAGTGGCGGATGCAAGTGTCATGATGGCTCCTATAACACCAAAAATGTAACCGGATCGGTGGCGGCGATGGTGATTGGCGATTGCGGTGAAGCAGAGCGGTACAGTTCGCCGTCGACAATATATTCGTCGTCCATTTCGATCGTCAAACGGGCGGTATTATGACTGTAATAGCCCTCTTTTTCCTGTAGTACATGGCCGCCACCCGATAACAGCGGCCACAGTGAACGCCACAAGCATTTGTGCTGCTGATCGACCAGGGTGACGTGCAGCGGTTCCGGCTCGGTACCCCAATACGGGCGGATATTGAGTAGCAGGCAGTGCAGCGCGCTGACCAAGGCGAACAGGTAAGTGCCGCGGTGTGTTCGGCCGTTGGCTTCGGTCAACGTCAGGGTGACCGGCGACCAGGCACTTTGCTGGCGGCCAAATAGCATGCCGAACAGTGAACGCAGCATGATCAGCGCGGTAAAAATGCCACCGGTGATTCCGATTTTCTTGACCGGGCTGCGTGAGAATTTAACGCCGCGAGCGACCAAGCCGACGGCGAAGAACATGCCGTAAATCGGCGGCATACCCGGTTGTGCGATATGCAATACCGGGCGTTGCACCAAATGAGGCGCTATTGGTTGGCGCAGATACATCTGTAGCCGCTGAATGATTGGCTCAGGTTTGCCTCGCATGCCTAGATCCAGCGGCGTCATGTTGGTGGTGCCACCGGGTACGACCATGATTAGCGGCCAGTCGGCGGGCACGCGGGCCGCGAATAGATGACCGAAAATCGCGTGCGTGGTACCGTCACCGGCGATGATCACGAGCAGATCGATATCCGCTTGCAGCAATTGCGCAATAGCGGTTTCGAAAGATGCGGCATCTTGTGCTTCGCACACGATCAAATTCGGGATTGCGTGCAGCGCTTGCCGGATGGCGGCTGCACGTTTACGCACCTGGCCACCCATCGGGTTCAGCAAACATCCGATCTTGGCTGCTCCGGTTTTCAGGCGGTCGATGCGCGTTGACAGCGTCATGAGGATTGATTAAAGGTTAATCAAAGTTACGATAGCGGGAACGGTTTTTTCAACTCGATCGGCGGGCGAGTGAAGATTCTCACGGCCAATATATCCCGATCGCGCGCCGGATCGATATCCTGCAACCAGGATCTCAAGACTCCGCCTTGCAGCTTGATTTTCCAGGCGGAAACAACACGCCAAAGCAGGAATACGGTCGAGATCAGATGCCAGATGACCACCATCAACAATCCGAAATCAGGCTGGTCGGTGAGCCAGCCGTAGCTGAGTAACAGCAGATTCGGGTTGCGTCTTGCCGTAATCAGGCGATTGAACGAATCAAGCTTGGTCCAGATAAATAGATCGAATGACGCCAAACCGAACTGGAACGCGCCTTCACACAAGCGGCCGCCGACATAACCGAGAAACATCAATGTCATCAAGACGCCCAGCCCGGTTAAAGGCGTCGCTGTGCCTGCCAGCCCAACTCCCCAAGCGATATACCATAGCGGCGGATGCACGATATCCAGGCCATGATCCAATACATCGCCGAGACGACTGGAGGTGACGGTGACGCGCGCCAGCTTGCCG
The DNA here is from genome assembly GCF_019635155.1 of Nitrosomonas sp. Classification (GTDB taxonomy): domain Bacteria; phylum Pseudomonadota; class Gammaproteobacteria; order Burkholderiales; family Nitrosomonadaceae; genus Nitrosomonas. The sequence continues at coordinate 70,453 of NZ_JAHBZY010000006.1, forward strand.
TCGACGGTATCGAGGAAGGTCATGAACCAACCCATGATTAAACCGGTGCCGAAGAATCCGTACCAGAATGCGACGCCCGCCAGCACGGCGAAAACGATGCTGGCGTAGGTGACGTGATTGGGCTGCCAGCCCCGGCGCACGCAGTAGTGCGTCGCCCAGAACGCAGGCAGCGGCCAGACCCATTTGGTGATGAGATCGGTAACGCCTTTGTACGATCCGGAAAACAGCTCTTTTTCAAGCAGCGGTTTATTTTCCAGGCTGACCGGCAGAATATACGGCGGATCTTTCTTTTTCAGGTTTTGCTGAAAATCGATTTTTAGATCTTTCAGACCGATCCGCGGGATTGTCAGCAACGCGAATTTATAGTTATGGTCTTTATTGTTGTTGAGATTGCGCAATAACTGCGGTGCGTAATTGCCGTCGGTCAATATCGCAGCCGGGCATCCTTCGTCATTGTATAGCGCAGCCTTTCTGTCCAGATCGAGCAGGGCTTTCAATACACGCGCATCAAATAGGAAATTGGCATTCAGGAACAATGCCTGAGCGCTGCCGGGAATTTTCTCGGCATCGTCGATGAATATCAACTGCGGGTAAGGTTTCAGCATCCGCGCCAAACGCTCGCGTCCTGTTAATCCCCAAATGGTGACTGTATCTTCTCCGAAAATGTAAATGTAGGTTGAAGTCGACATGTGTGATAGCTCAAGGGTGTTATTCTGATTGGATCGCCCGATCCCGTAAAAATAGGCCGAGTCTCGCAAGACTCTGCGATTTTAGATGTTTTCCGGAAACAATAACAGCGTATCGCTAAAAAGTCCGCCGCAGCCAGAAGCCAGCGATCAGAATCATCACAATGCTTGGTACTAAGGCAATGAACGCGGCGTTTAAGCGCAGGATCAAGCCGGTATTGGCAATAATCTGGTCGAGCAAATAAACTGTGATCCCGATCAGGGTGGCGAATACCAGTTTGTTGCTGAGGCCTGTGCGGATCGATCCGAACACGAACGGGATCGATAACAGCAACATCGCAATCGTCATCAAGGCGCTGCCGATTTTTCGCCATAGCGCTAACGCATAGGAATCCGCATCTTGACCGGTACTTCGCAGGAATTCCACATGTTTTGCCAATTCGATCGGCGACAAACTTTCGGGCGGTTTGGTCAGCGTGGCGATGTCATCCGGTTTGACGAACGAGTTCCAGTGGATGGTGTCGGCACGTGCGGCGGTAATTTGATCATCTTTAAACGTGCGGATAATGGCATTGCTCAATTGCCAAACGTCGTTACCAACGATATCCGCATATTGTGCAAGTGTGTGCGTCTGTAAAAAACCATCCGAATCCAGTTGTAGGATTTCAATATCGGCGGCTCTCGTGTTATGGACAATTTGACCGATGCGCAAAATGCTGTGTTCGTTCCGGGTCCAAATCCCGAGATTCCTGCCAAGCTCAACCGTCAATTCCAACGCATTCGCTCTGTAAGTGATTGCTCTTTGTTGTAACTGAGGGGCTACAAATTGTTCCAGAATCGCGACGCCAAGTAACAACACCACCCCGATGCTTAATGGCGCAAGGCTAATACGCAAGGGCGACAGGCCGGCTACCCGCATCGCAATCAATTCCGAATGTACGGCCAGTTTCCCAAGCGCAATGACGGTACCGATTAGTGCAATGAAAGGTGCGATTTGGATGAATCGGCGCGGTAACAGCATGACGGTATAGAGAAATGCATCGCTTACGCGGTAGGTGCCTTTGCCGACATCGTCCAATTGATCCAATAAATCAAAAAAACTGAAAAGCGGTAACAAAATCGCAGTGGCGATTGCGAAACCGGCTATTACTTGATAAACGATATAGCGATAAAGGATCATGATGGATGCGGCGATTTTTTGTTTTTTGCTGTGATCAGCCAATAAATGACGAGGGTGCTCAGCAGCATGAATTCCAACCACCAAACTCCTGGCATGCTGCCGACCACACCTTGTTCCACCCAGGTTCTGGCCAATCCGGTCAGGTTGTAGTAGGCGGCGAAGATTAAAGCGGCAAGCAAATAAGTTCGTTCGGTTTTATCCTGGCGCGGCGAGAGGCGGATAAATGTCATTGCGATCAGAGCCAGTAGTACGGTTCCGAGAGGGCGGGAAATTCGCCATTGCAGTTCCGCGATATCGCGTGGTTGATCCGATTCCCACAAGGTACGGGTTGCTGCGGCTTTGCGCCGGTAATTCACGACCATGTCGTTATCGATAAAATAAGTCATGTTTTTGAAGTGAATGACATCATCCACCGTGACCGCATTGGTTAATTGATAGACCACGCCATCAAATAATTGTATATGCGGCCTCGGTTCTTGTACTGTCGGCTGAATCTGATGAGCTTTTTTGGCGAATACGATTTCACTGCTGTCCGGCTTTCTCGTGAAATGAAAAATATTGTGCATTTCCCTGCTGAACTCGTCCTTAGTCCGCATATAGACAACTCTGCCGGATTTTTCGCTACCGTAAAAACGGCCGGCTTGAAAACGGTTGGTATTCAATTCCGCTTCCGCCTGCGCATCCAGAATGTAGCTCTCACCATAAGCCCACGGACGGACATATGACGACAGCATGCCGCTCAAAATGCCGACCGGTATCGCTACGGTCAGAACGATGAGCACCAGGCGCGAACCGCTCAATCCGAAGGTGCGCATGACAATCAACTCGTGATCTTTGTTGAGCCTGCCAAGACCGATGATGACTGAGATATAGAGTGCGATGGGGATCAATACTTCCAGAGCGATGAGGGTTTTGAGGAATACCAGCTTGATCAACGCGGCGATTCCCAACGTTTCTGTTACGCCTCCGGCCAGCAGCCGGGCGCTGCTGAAGCTGGCGAACAAGCCGACCAAGATAAGCGCCACGACCGTGAAAGGCAGCATGATTTCACGCGCGACATATCGCTCAATGAGTTTCATAGATCCTCATGGCAGCATGATTCGATAAGATGAATGAAAATTCGAGACAGATTCAAAATATTTATACACTGCATATTCTTGCCTGCTTTTGCCTTGCATCGATTTCATCGAGAGCGTTTCTCAACGGCCTGTTAGTCATTTCACAATACTTTTTGGTAAATACGATAGCGTTTGTATTGTTCGCTACCGATTTGGTCAAGGATGTGGCGCATGGCTACGTTATCTTCCAATATCCAAGATAGTTCAACTTCCTCGATGCCTCTGGCGATACCCGCTTGCCTGGGAGCGTCGATGACGAGACAAGCTAACGCCAGCCCGATCGGCGTGTTGTGGTATTGTTTGCGGACACCCATCAGCGGGATGCGCCCGGAGCGGATTTGCCGGTTTCTGATTCTGTTGATAAGCTTGAGCCAGCCGAAGGGGAAAAGATTGCCGTTTAATTCTTTTAATACTTCGTTCAAATTCGGTAATCCCACCATAAATGCCGCCGGTTTACCATCGACTTCGGCAATCTGAATAAAATCATCCGGCAGCAATAAACGTAAACTACTGCCCAACTCGGCAAATTCTTCCTGAGTAAAAGGGATAAACCCCCAGTTTTCCGACCATGCATCATTAAAAATGCTGCGCAACGTTTCCATTTCTTCGTCAAAGCGATCGCGTTGCAGGGTCCGCATGCGGATCTGCGGAGAGAATCGCTTGATGACCAATTGTATGACAGCCGGTATTTCAAACTCGACTTTGATCTTATAAGCTAATAAATCTTTTGCCGGGTGATAGCCTTGTTCTTCGAGTAACCGGCCATACCATCGTGCGGAATGGGGCATCATAATGGCCGGCGGCGTATCAAACCCATCGACCAGGATGCCGCAGTCCTGATTGATCGAGAAATTAAACGGACCGCTGATCCGGCGGATTTCCCGCGATGCCAGCCATGCTTCCGCATGCATGATGAGCGCGGCGAAGACTTCGGAGTTTTCAATGCATTCCATCAAGCCAAAGTGACCACTATCCGAGCCATAACGTTGTTGGTGCAACGTGTCAATTTGCGCACTGATCCTTCCTGCCGGTTGATCATTCAGATAAGCAATCCAGCCTTGCCATTCACCATGTTTAAAATACGGGTTGAAACGGGAGAAATGAAAGCGGCGTTCGAGACGTAACGGCGGTACCCACACGGGATCATCAGCATAAATATGCCAGGGTACATCGATAAATCGACCCATATCGCGATAAGTCATTACCGGGCGAACCGTAATTTTAGAGCTGGCCGGAACGTCGATGTGACTCATGATAGAAAGGGACTGTTAACTGATGTAAATGTATTGAGCTGGAAACATTTAACCGATCGCTTAACTGGGTATCGATTTTTTTATGTATCGATTGATACCGCAAAAGCGCAATAGAGAAACGGTTATAGATTGGTATGCCTCATCAGATTCGATATAAGCTGATGAAAAACTTCTTTCGGATCAGATTGAGTTTTGGAAGATTGATTGGAATCCGCGGCGTCTTGCTCGGCAGCGGCAATTTTTTCATCGGTAATGTTACGGCAGAAGTCCCGAAAATTATTCCAGTCGGTGTTATATGCGGATAAGCGTTTCTGAGGGATAAAAACGCGAAGCACTTCAAAATTCTGGTGCATTTCCGGTAACCGGGCCGTGAGGTAGTGATTGATATTTTTGGGCCAACGTTTATGCACCGGATACATGTCCGCCAGCTCTTCCTCAATCGTGGCGCGGAAGCTTTCGATTGCATAAGCGCGCCGTTTGCGGTTGATGACGTCAATCATAAAGGCCACTATCCCTAAGAGGCCAAATATCAAAAACGGCCAGAGCGGTACGTTCTCGAAATACGCTGCGATTTGATCAATGTTTTCGTTCAAGATCGTCTCAATAAATGTTAGAAGTTACAAAATGGATTCTATTGGTAAGAATCTCTACCCGGGAAACGTAAAGAGACCAGCGATTTACTGATTGAGAAACAAGGCTTCGGAAGATTTGTGAAAGTATTTGTTTCCGCTCATACTGTCTCAAAGCTGTATCTTGCCATAGTCAGTTTCATGTATCAATATTGCGAATGGAATGGTATCCGTTAAACCGAAGCGTTGACAATTTTACCGTTGAATAAATCATCGAAATTCAGCGTTTCCCTAAAATTGCATTGACCTGATGCTGCTAATTGCGTTATTTTCCTTTTTTTATAAAACAATTTTTATTAGGTTTATTTTGGGAAACGCTGAATCACCCGGCGGGCAAGAAAAGTGCAAGGCGGACGGATCGAAGGAAGTGAAGCTTATCAACGTGATAGGCAATTTTTCGAGTATCGTCCGGCGCAGCAATTCGCTTCTACAGACAATAAATATCAGTGTTTCCTTAGTATCGACCGGTTTGTGATTTTTATGACCAAATCATCTAAACAGGCTGTTTCGGCTCCACCGGAAAGTTTTGAAGCGGCGTCAGCCGAACTGGAGAAAATCGTAACAGCGATGGAAGCGGGACAAATGTCTTTGGAAGCATCGCTATCCGCCTATCAACGAGGAGCAGAATTACTGCAATACTGTCAGAACAAGCTACAGGCTGCGCAACAGCAAGTGCGCATACTGGAAGCCGGCATGTTGAAAGATTTATCGAAATCCGATAGCAATGAATAATGATTTTCAGAATTGGGCCAGTCGCTGCCAAGCAAGGATTGAAACCTTTCTGGAAGCAAGATTGCCAGCGGTTGACTGTGTACCGGAACGATTGCATAAAGCCATGCGTTATTCGGTACTGGGCGGTGGAAAACGGGTGCGGCCATTATTATCGTTTGCAGCCGGAGAGCTTTCCGAAGCGGATGTTGAACGGGTAACGGCGGTTGCCGCCGCGGTGGAACTGATTCATGCTTATTCATTGGTGCATGATGATTTGCCCTGTATGGATGACGATGTCCTGCGGCGTGGAAAGCCTACTTGCCATGTTGAATTCGATGAAGCGACTGCATTGCTGACCGGGGATAGTCTGCAAACGCTTGCCTTTGAATTGTTAGCGGAAAAACGCATTGCTGATACTGCAGAGACGCAGCTGAAGATGATCGCGCAATTGGCATTAGCTTCCGGTTCACGAGGTATGGCGGGAGGGCAAGCATTTGATTTGGACAGCGTCGGAAAAATGCTGAGCCTTCCGGAATTGGAATTCATGCATATACACAAAACGGGCGCGTTGATTCGTGCCGCCGTGATGCTGGGAGCGCGCTGCAGTAGTTTGTTGCGCGAAGATCAATTGGTTAAATTGGATCATTTTGCCAAATGTGTCGGTTTGGCCTTTCAAGTGGTTGATGATTTGCTCGATTCCGAGGCGACGACTGCGACGCTTGGTAAAACTGCCGGAAAAGATGCAGTGAATAACAAGCCGACTTATGTCAGTATTCTGGGTATCAGTCAAGCCCGGGAATTGGCGGAGAAACTCCAACGCGATGCGTACCAAGCACTTAATGAATTTGATGATGCTGCGTTAAGATTGCGGCAAGTCGCCGATTTTATTATTAAACGTAAATTCTAATTGTTTTTTCCACACTTTTTATTTTCAGGCATTGAATGTATCCACTGTTAGATACCATTAACTTACCATCCCAATTACGTGAACTGGATCAAAAAAAATTACCGCAATTTGCCAATGAGTTACGTGACTTTTTAGTTGATTCGGTAGCGCAAACCGGTGGTCATTTATCGTCTAATTTAGGAACTGTCGAATTAACGATCGCACTGCACTATGTTTTCAATACCCCGTATGATCAATTGGTGTGGGATGTCGGGCATCAGACTTATGCGCACAAAATTTTGACAGGGCGGCGCGAAGGCATGAGCAAATTGCGCATGCACGGCGGAATCGCCGGGTTTCCCCGTCGCGATGAAAGCGAGTACGATGCATTCGGCACCGCGCATTCCAGCACCTCCATCAGTGCCGCGTTGGGAATGGCGGTAGCGGCTCGTTTAAACAAGACCAACCGGCGTGCGATCGCTATCATCGGTGACGGCGCCATGAGCGCCGGGATGGCGTTTGAAGCGCTTAATAACGCCGGTGTGATGGATGCCAACTTACTGGTCATTTTGAATGACAACGATATGTCGATTTCCCGGCCGGTTGGTGCCTTGAATAATTATCTGGCCAAGCTGATGTCGGGAAAGTTTTATGCGACCGCCCGGCGCGCCGGCGAGAAAGTGCTGGGTGTCGTGCCACCGGTGTTGGAGCTGGCCAAGCGCGCGGAAGAGCACGTCAAAGGAATGGTGACCCCGGGTACCTTGTTTGAAGAATTCGGATTCAACTATATCGGTCCGATCGACGGTCACGATCTGGATGTGCTGGTTACTACACTGAATAACATCAAGGAGCTGGATGGTCCGCAGTTTCTGCATGTAGTGACGCGCAAGGGCGCCGGGTACAAGGTAGCGGAAGAAGATCCGATTTTGTACCACGGTGTCGGTAAATTCGATCCGAAAAAAGGAATAGTCGCAAAAGCGGGTGGCAAACCGGCGTATACCCAGATATTTGGCGATTGGTTGTGCGATATGGCGGCGCAGGATTCCCGCTTAATCGGAATTACGCCGGCGATGCGGGAAGGTTCCGGGCTGGTGCGTTTTTCTCAGGAGTACCCTGACCGCTATTTTGATGTCGGCATTGCCGAACAGCACGCTGTAACTTTTGCCGCAGGAGCGGCTTGTGATGGACTGAAGCCGGTGGTGGCGATTTATTCGACCTTTTTGCAGCGTGCCTACGATCAATTGATCCATGATGTTGCGATTCAGAACTTGCCGGTGGTATTTGCGATTGACCGGGCTGGCTTGGTCGGTGCGGACGGACCGACGCATGCCGGAAGTTTTGACTTATCCTATTTACGCTGCATTCCTAACATGACGGTGATGGCGCCCGCTGACGAAAACGAGTGCCGGCAGATGTTGTATACTGCATTTCAATTGGATACGCCATCGGCGGTTCGTTATCCGCGCGGAACCGGACCGGGTGTCAATGTTCAAAAGGAAATGAAAGCATTGCCGATTGGGCGGGGTGAAATCCGCCGTGAAGGCGTGAAAATCGCATTGCTGGCGTTTGGCAGCTTGTTGGCGCCCTGCTTGCAAGCTGCGGAAGAATTGAATGCAACCGTTGCCAATATGCGTTTCATCAAGCCACTGGACGATGATCTGGTGGCGTCGTTAGCAAGCAGCCATGAGTTACTGGTAACGGTGGAAGAAAATACCGTGTTGGGCGGTGCGGGCGGTGCGGTGATGGAATCGCTCAACAACCAAGGAATCACTGTCAAGGTCTTACAGCTTGGCTTGCCGGATGTTTTCATCGATCAAGGCGAGCATGCGCAAATGCTGGCGGACTGCGGATTAGACAAGAATGGAATCGTTCAATCAGTGCGAGCAATAATGTTTGCATAACTTTACCGGGATCGGTGGATCATCAGATTCGGCGGTAAATGAATCCGGTCTTGTCGTACAGGAGATAAACATGAATAAAGAAATAGATTTGCCGATTGCCGATGTACAAAGCTCACCCGATACCCGGCGTATTGCAATTGACCGGGTGGGGATCAAAGCCATACGGCATCCTGTGATTGTGGCGGATAAAAGCGACGGTGTGCAACATACCATCGCGGTTTTTAACATGTATGTGAATTTGCCGCATAACTTCAAGGGAACGCACATGTCCCGTTTTGTCGAGATTCTAAACGGTCACGAACGGGAAATATCAGTGGAGTCTTTTCAATTGATTTTGCGGGAAATGATCGAGCGATTGGAAACGGACTCCGGTCATATTGAAATGACGTTTCCTTATTTCATCAATAAATCGGCGCCTGTCTCGAAAGTAAAAAGCTTGCTGGATTATGAAGTGACCTTTATCGGTGAAATTAAAAATAATGAATACCTGTTCACCATGAAAGTGGTCGTTCCGGTTACCAGCCTTTGTCCGTGTTCGAAGAAAATATCCGATTACGGTGCGCATAACCAGCGCTCGCATGTGACGATTTCGGTACGCACCAACAGTTTTGTGTGGATCGAAGACATTATCCGTATTGCCGAAATGAATGCTTCCTGTGAGCTGTACGGCTTGCTGAAACGCCCTGACGAAAAGTATGTAACCGAGCGGGCGTACGACAATCCCAAGTTCGTTGAAGATATCGTCAGAGACATTGCTGAGATGCTCAATCACGATGACCGCGTCGATGCTTATGTGGTCGAATCGGAAAATTTCGAGTCGATTCATAATCATTCGGCGTATGCGTTGATTGAGAACGATAAGAGCGCTTACAAACGAATTCCTAAGTAATAGTAGTTCATATTGCTTGCCGTCTCATAAAACTGAGTCTCCGGGAAAACAATTCGAGCTCACTTCCGGCAACGTCCTGACTAACATTTGATAACTCAGGAGGTGCGTCATGTCACATACGATCATTCAAGAACGTGCCGCGGGTACCATTATGGGTGCTTTTATCGGCGACGCTTTGGGGCTCGGTCCTCATTGGTATTACGATCTCGCCGAACTACGGCGTGATTACGGGGAATGGATCACCACCTATACCGATCCCAAACCGGGGCGCTACCACAGCGGACGCAAAGCGGGCCAACTCTCTCAGTCAGGCATCATTCTCACACACATGGTGCGTTCCCTCGTTGAACGCGGTGAATACAATGAAGCCGATTTTTGCCGCCGGCTGGATGAAGAACTGTTTCCGTTACTCGATGGTACTCCGATGGGCGGGCCGGGCGGTTATACCAGTCAATCGATTCGTCATGCGTGGCGCTGCCGGGTAGAGCAGAAATTGCCGTGGAGCAAGACCGGAGGGCATGCGGACACCACTGAGGCCATCGAACGTACGTTGGCGATTGCTGTTCGTTATGCATTTCAACCGGCGGAACTCGCTATCGCGGTGGCGAACAATACCCGCTTGACGCAAATCGACGATACGGTGATTTCCATGACAGTGGCTTATGCCGCCGTATTGAGTATGCTGTTGCAAGGGCATGCTTTGGATACGGCATTGTCCGGAAAATTGATGAAACTGGTGAAAACCGGGAAACTTCCCTTTCATGCCGTAACCTTCGACGATTTGCACCCGCCGCGCCCGGGCGATCCCGATCCACCGCGCGCCGGGCGTTTTGCATCGCCGGATGCATTGCTGACACCGTCTTATATGGCGCAAGCGGCAGCGGATGCGGATATTCGTATTGAACCGGCTTGGAAAGTGTCGATCGTTTACGGCATGCCGTGCGCCATTTATCATCAACTGCCCGCCGCGTATTATCTTGCCGCTCGTTTCCGGAACGATTTTGAATCCGCGGTACTGCATGCCGTCAATGGCGGAGGCCAGAATCAAGCGCGTGCGATTCTCACCGGTGCACTGGTTGGCGCCCAGGTGGGTTTGGCCGGTATTCCTCAGCGATTTCTCGATGGACTGGAAGACTCCGAATCACTTGTAAATCTTGCTAAGAACCTTGCTGCGCAGATGGATAGCATAATAACCGGAAATTAGGGTTTTTGTCCGGTTGCGATATGTGGTAACCGATTATGGGTTTGATATTTCCATTTGTGCAAGGTACTGACCAGGTCAGTACTGAGATGATAGATTAAGCTTCAGACCAGGGCATCAGAATTGATGCCTTAAATTTCTTTCTCAGATTTATGTGTTGCTTCGATTTGCCATATTGAGATTCTCGTGCGCATAAAGGAATTTATCGATAAACCATCGCGGTGATGGCCGATGCGAATAACCAATACCGTCAATTGTGCATCATGCACTTCGTATACAACGCAATACAAACCGATGCGAATACGGCGTAGTCTGGATATTCTCTTTGAGCACGCCACCGCTGCCGGGTTTGTTTTGAGTTGATCAATTGCTTCGATAATGCGAATCCGATCCGCATAGGTTATGTTTTTTAATGACTTAAGCGCGCTCTGCTTAATGCTGACGGAGTAACTCATGCTTTGCGGTATTCCCAATCCAATACCGGATCAGCCGGATCGCACAAAACTTCTGCGGCACGGGAAATAGCTTCAAAATCGCCGAGATAATATTCGACAGCCTCTCTGATCACATCGACACGCGCGCGATGCAATTTTGCGGCTTCTTCATCCAGTGCAGCGATCAATTCACCCGGTAATTTTACTGATATCTGGCGCATTTCAGGTTCTCAACTCCAATTGATTTTGAATATTCCAGATAATCGTATCGGCGCTGAAGTCCTGTCCGTGCGGCCAAGCGATGCTATGATGTGCCGGGTGGACCCCGCGAAAATATGATTCATTTGCGAGTTCCTCGAAAGCGTTGCCATTCAAATAGGGTTTTACATCAAAAATCCCGGAAACCCCGCTGCTCGTCAAAATCTCAATCCGGTAATCTTACAAGGGAACAGCTTTTGTGATTTTGTCCATGGTTTTTCTATCGCAACGGTTCGATTTTAAACAACGGTTCGTCCAAGATCGCCAGCTTCCAATCCGCCATCAACTCATCCCGGTGAATTTCAATCCAGGCTTATACCAATTTCATTTTTGCGGATGCGCACCATCTTCAATCGCAATCGTAGCTTGGTAGTCACCGTACTCGGCATGGACATGCGGGATGTTCTGTTTCTTGTTGTCGTAAAAGTACATTAGGATAAGAATCCCATAAAACATAGAAGTAGGCATTAATTACCGTCCGAGTGCAACGTCTTGTTAGCCCTTTTTTAGGTTGCATAATCGGTGAGTGAGATTTGCATTCTCAGGTATAGTTTTGCCACCGAGCCAGTATCTATTGTCGTGATCTATTGTTGCATCATCAATAAGAGATATTTTGTTCCCGCAGATTGAGCAAGTTGGGTTTGCTTCAAACATTTCCTTTTTGAGTTGTCGAGAGAAAGCTCTTTTTACATCCTGAGGTTCACTGTCTTCCATTATTTCATCAAGTCTTTTAAACCATGTATCAAAAACATACTTTAGTCTGGTCGATTCACCTGTTGCTCGTCGAACTCTATCAACCCAAACAGGATCACTATTTATCAAATCCAAGTATGACTCATATATGCCATCCGCTTTCTGGGTGACTTGCCCAAGATCATACCTGCAGAACGAAGTTGCTATGACTTGAAAAATTGCTGCATTTGGTCTTGTGGCCCACTCACCTGAGCTAAATTTTCCAGGTTTCGCAATGTCACTTTTCAGTCTGAATGAGTTTTCCCCAAATACAGTCAAACATGCTTTCATGCATTTTTCAAAGATTTTACGATACTCCTCAATTTTTTCATCGTTGGCATCTTTATAGGTGTCAAGAAACTCGTTCAAAAATCGCTTTAATCCAGAGGCGCATTTAAGATGTGTTCGCTCATAGAAAGCTAAGAACCTTAGAATCAAGGCTCTGTCTTGCATACGCTTTTCAAAATTCTTCTGATTTACGGCCCTCTTGAAATTCTCGTTCCTGCCCAAGTCTTTTATGAGAGAGTTCAGCGACCCTCTGTAAAGACAGTTTCTTATTTCCATGTCATTGAGCTTAATTCCACCGGTGTTAAGTCTTTCGAAGACAACAAAATGAATATCTCCGTGGCTATCTGAAAGCTCAAATGAACGCAATATAGAATCTTCCAGTTTATTTTGAATTTCATTTGGAAGATCCTGATAAGATTTCCCTTTGTACTCATTAAGAAGGTCAAGTTTTTGTAGTTTGTATTTGTTATCAAAAAAGTTAAAAACTGAAGTCAATCTCTGAAGACCGTCTATCACTTCATATTTTCCTGAGTCTGTCTTAGCAAGATAGACGACAGGAACAGGGATATCTAACAAAAATGACTCAATGAGTTTTGATGCTCTTGATATATCCCAAACATAGTTTCTTTGCCACTCGGGATCGATAATAATCCGACCTGACTTATACCACCTATGAAGCTCAGAAAGACTCCTATCAGCTTTATCAAGCACGACTTTCTTGTATGGGGATGCTGCTGGATTGAGCTCACCTTCATCTAATGCATCTACATCATTGTTTGCAGCTTCGTCTTCGTAGTCGAATTCAGAGTCGATTCCATCTTCCGGCTTCATATGATCTCCATTTTTGGTGAGTTAACTAGAATTAGACGTCCGAAATGACGTAATCAATTGTGTGATCAATGAAATCTAATACGGTGATGTTCATTGTATCCCCCTCTTTATGAATATATTTACCAAATTTATCTGCCTGATTATCATCATATTAAACTCATTTAGTTCCACAAGCTGGGTGGCATGATGTTATCGACGCATAGCCCGTTTGATATTTTCCAACACCCGTAACACCGTTTTCCTCGGTGCTCCAATATTCACCCGCATAAACCCGCTGCCTTCCTGGCCGAATTGCACGCCCGGATTCAGGCCGACACCGGCTTCATGGATGAAGAAGTGCTTGAGTTCGGCGTCGGTCAGGTTCATCGCGCGGCAGTCGAGCCAGAGCAGGTAGGTGCCTTCGGCTGGGATGACTTTGATTTCCGGTAAGTGCTCAGCGAGATACGATTCGACGGCATCGCGGGTGTCGTGCAGATAGCTACGTAGCGCTTCCAGCCAGGCTTCGCCGCCGCGGTAGGCGGCTTCGAAGGCGGTGACGCTGAACGGGTTAGAGGCGCTGACGTGCAGGCTGTTGAAAACCTGATTGATGGCGTTGCGCATCGTTTTGTCGGGAATGATTAACGCTGACAGATTCAGCCCTGGGATGTTGAAGGTTTTGCTCGGTGCGACGGCGGTGATGACGGCGTGTTGATCGGTTGCCCGCGCGGCGAGCACGTGGTGTTGCTGGCCGGGATAGAGCAGGTCGTGGTGGATTTCGTCGGAGAAAACCACCAGATCGTGCTTTGCGGCGAGTTGCAGCAACCGTTCCAGTTCATCCGGCGACCACACGCGTCCGACCGGGTTGTGCGGCGAACACAGCAGCAGGAATTTGGCTTGCCGGGCGCAGTGTTCCAGGTGGTCGAAGTCGATGGTGTAGCGGCCGCTGTTGAGCCGCAGCGGGTTTTGGATCAGCTCGCGGCCGGTTTGCGTGGCGGCGGAGAAAAACGGGAAATACACCGGCGGCTGTATGATGATGGCGTCACCCGGTTGCGTCAGCGCCATCACGGCGGCGTTGATCGATGGCACCACGCCGGGGCACATTACGATCCATTCGCGTTGCACAGTCCAGCCATGCCGCCGTTGCAGCCAATTGATCAGCGCGTCGAACAGGCTATCGGGAAACAATGTGTAGCCGTAGATCGGGTGCTGCGCACGCTCGGTCAGCGCGTGCGTGACGGCGGGCGGGGTGGCGAAGTCCATGTCCGCTACCCACGCGGGGATGACGTCGGCCTTGCCAAATACTGCAAGGCGGTTGTCGTATTTGACGCTGTGCGTGCCTGTGCGATCGATTTCCCGGTCGAAATCGAACGCGTCGTTCAAGCGATGCGCTCCCAGATCGTGACTTCCGCCAGCGTGTGCTGGAATTTGCGCTTGGTTTCGCGGATCACGAACGGCACCGCTTGCGGACCTTGAATCAAGCGGAAGTGCTTGCCGAGCATTTCTTTCAAGCCGTCGAGCGTGGTGAAATTCTCGCCGTCGCGCTTGAAGCCGCCGATCCACGCTTCTTTTTTGGTGTGTTCGGTGAGCCAAGTATACGGCGACGTGATCATCAACAATCCTCCGAGATTGATGCGGGTGTGGATGCTGTTGAGCAATTTGGCCGGATCGTACAAGCGGTCGATCAGGTTAGCGGCGAGAATCAGGTCGTAGCCGGTGAAGATCGGCTTCAGATTGCAGGCGTCGCCCTGGAAAAACTCGACCTTGTTCTTGACGTGATCCAATCCCAGATTGCTCAGCGTGCGTTCCTTGTACGACACCAGCTCGCCTTCGTCGGTCAGGGTGTAGCGCAGGATACCTTGCTGCGCCAGTTGCACGCCTTGGCCGATAAAGCGCGCGGAGAAATCGACGCCGGTGACGTGATCGAACACTCTCGCCAGCTCGAAGGTCGAGCGGCCGGAGGCGCAGCCCAAATCCAATGCGGTGCGTTTAGGCCGGTCGCCCATCGCGGCGATGGCGATTTCCGCCAGCGCTTTGGAGAAATTCGGCACGTCGAAATAAGTGTCGCCGTAGTGAAATTCGGCGTATTCCGACAGTAATTTGTCGGTTTCGTAATTGGAACTTGGCAATGTCGCCGGAGCGTCCGAAACCACATAGCGGAAACCGGCGTGCTGGAAGAAATGTCGGCGGAACGCGTAGCGTGAGCTGCGGATCGATTCGTTGCCGCAGGCGATCCACGAACCGCCTTTGATCAGATTATGCTGGTTGTCGAACGTCGGCGTGGTGAAGTCATCGTACAACGGGTGCACGTCGAAGCCTTCGAATGGATATGTCGGTGTTTCGGTCCATTGCCAGGCATTACCGACGATATCAAAAAACTCGCCGTGCGCAAACTCAGTGACCGGACAGCTCGATGCATAATAATCCAGATGAAGATTGCCGGTCGCTTTGCGCTCGAACGGCACTTCGCAAAGCCCTGCAACATCGTACAATCGGTACCATTCGTCCTCGGTCGGCAGCCTGACCGGCTGCTTGGTGGTTGCGGCTTTCCAATTACAAAATGCTTTCGCTTCATGGTAATTGACTTCCACCGGCCAATCCCACGGCATCGGTACTTCTTCCGTCATCAAACGCAACAACCAGTCATCACCTTTTTTAACCCAAAACGCCGGGTGCTCGGCTTGCGTGAATTGCCGCCACGAGCGACCTTCTTCCAGCCAATAGCTGTCGCTGCGGTAGCCGCCGGCTTCGACGAACGCCAGAAATTCCTGATTGCTGACTAAATATTTGCTTGCCTGAAAAGCGGCGACGTCGGCGGTGTGCAGGCCGTATTCGTTATCCCAGCCGTAATGCTGCTGATTGGTTTTGGTTTTATGCAGTGTAACCGTTCCAGCGGCAACCGGCACCAGTGAATTCTGCGGTGCGGCGCCGGATTTCCGGCACGGCTGCCAATCGGGGTGCGGTTGCACGAAATGCAAGGCATGCTGTCGGATCAATACCGACGAGGTTTCCAAGTGAATGCGCTCGTGCTCGATACCCATCACAATCGGCCACCAAGAACTCTCCCAGGTGATCGGTAAAGCCAGCGGCATCACGGTAATCAGTTTGTCGACCGCGGCGCGCATGGCATTGCGATAAGCGCGTACTTCGCCGACTGTCGGCCAATCGTAATGCGTGCTGTCGAGATCGTCCCAGCTCATTTCATCGACACCGACGGCGAAAATCGATTCCAATCGCGGATTGATGCGCTCACTGATCAACCCGGCGAGAATCAGCTTGTTGACGAAAAAAGTCGCGGTGTGGCCCAGATAAAAAATCAGCGGGTGACGTAGCGAAATGGATTTTTTATAGTACGCTTCGTCAGTGCGCAATGTTTCAAAAAGTTGCTCGTAGCGATCCAGCGTGGTATGGAAATAACTGCGGATTTCTTCACGTTTGAGGTTGATGTCGTCGCCATCTAGCAAAGGTGTTCTTTGGAATAAAGGTTGTGGCATATAGTAATTTTTGACAGTTCTTCTTTCATTAGTTTGACCGGTATTATAACGCCATGCATTTTTCAGGCGATACCCAATCGGGACAAAAGTCGCTTTTACTGACCGGAATGCAGCATAATCGGTGAGAAAGCTGATAAAACCATGCTGTTTTGAAGGAAATAGGCGATGTTTAAAGTAATTAACCGTTTTTTAGTTTAATGACATTTTTCTAAATTGCAAGTATCCGTCATGAATGAAGTGACGCTCGTTTTGGTCTGTAAGCGGCCTGCACCTGGCGTTGGCAAGCAACGACTGGCCGCGAAACTGGGGCGGAAAAAAACGTATCAGATCGCGGAAGCGCTACTGATGTGCGCATTGGAAGATGCGGCCGATTGGCCGGGGCCGGTGGTAATTGCACCTGCGCATGCGGAGGATTCGGATTGGGCGCGTTCGTTATCGATTCCTCATGCTTCAAGAGTGACAATCGTGCCGCAAATAGCGGGAAATCTTGGGCAACGGTTGAACGCATTGGATCAAACGCTGCGGTTGCAAGGCATGCAACATTTGTTTTTTATCGGCAGCGATGCGCCGGGGTTGCTTGCAGACGATTATGCAATGGCCCGGGATGCATTGCAGCACACGGATGTGGCGTTGATTCCTGCAGCTGATGGCGGCGTGGTGTTGATGGCGAATCGCCGGCCTTGGCCGGATTTATCAAATTTGCCATGGAGCTCGAATCGGTTGGGAGAATCGTTGATCGGGCTTTGCCGGCAGGCGGGGAATTCGGTAAGCGCGATTGGTCACGGTTCCGATGTTGACGAATGGTGCGATGTTGTGAGGCTGGCAACTTCGTTGCGGCAGGATCCGCGGCCCGCGCGACGCGCATTGCTGCTGCAGGTAAACGGCATTCTTTCAAATCGGGATGGTCGTGATGCTTAAATTCAGCGTCGTGATCCCGTGCTACCGCGATGAGGAGCCATTGGCGCGTTTGCTGGAGCAATTGCGGCGGTTACCGCATCAACCCGGTGAAATCATTGTTGTCGATGCGGCGGGCAGTCGCCGTTGTGCGCAGCTTTGCGAGCAAGCGGCAGCCGCTCGGTTGCTAAGCGAGCCGTGTCGTGGACTGCAACTTGGTATCGGTGCGGCGCAAGCTCAGGGTGATGTGCTATGGTTTCTGCACGCCGATGCGCAGCTATCAGCCGATCCATTGTTGGCGATGACAATGGCGATTCAACGCGGCGCGATCGGCGGTTATTTCCGCTTCCGTTTTGCCAGTCCGCGCGCTTGGCCGGCTTGGGTTCTGGAACCGGCAATTGCGCTGCGCTGCCGTTTTGGCGTACCCTACGGTGATCAAGGAATTTTCATGCTGCGGTCGGTTTATCGCCAGGTGGGCGGTCATGCACCGTGGCCGTTGTTTGAGGAAGCGCCTCTAGTACGCGCAGCGCGGCGGTTAGGTCCATTTGCAGCGTTGCCGGAGCCGATTTTTGTCGATTCGCGCCGCTGGCAACGGGATGGCTGGTGGCGGCGCAGTCTGAATAATCGCCTGTTGGCATTGAAATTCATGAGAGGAGCGGCGCCGCAGGATTTAGTCGCACATTATCATTCTAAAAATGACTTGTGAATGACATAATGATGAAAATGCTCAATTGAAAGGATCATCATGCGGGAAGTGGTGCAAAAATATTATAGCGAAACACTGAAAGACAACCGGGATTTGCAGACCAACGCGTGTTGCACCGATGACGCTCTGCCGCATTTTGTTAAACCGTTGCTGGCGCGGGTGCATGTCGAAGTGCGGATGCGCTATTACGGTTGTGGCTTGGTGCTGCCGGAGCTGCTGGAAGGATTGACGATTCTCGATCTAGGTTGCGGTGCGGGACGCGATGTATACGTGCTGTCGCAATTGGTTGGGGAAAAGGGGCAAGTGATCGGGGTGGATATGACCGAAGAGCAATTGGTGATTGCGCACCGGCACGAGAAGTTTCATCAAAAAGCATTCGGTTATAAGCGCGGTAACGTTTGTTTTCTGCATGGCGATATCGAACGCCTGGACGAACTTGAGCTGGCCGATGCCAGTGTGGACTTGATCGTATCGAATTGCGTCATCAATCTGGCAACGGATAAAGCGGCGGTATTGCGCGAAGCGTTCCGGGTGCTGAAGCCGGGCGGTGAATTATATTTTTCCGATGTTTATAGCGACCGCCGTATTCCGGTGGAATTGATGCGCGACCCGGTGTTATATGGCGAATGTCTGAGCGGTGCATTGTACTGGAACGATTTTTTGCAATTGGCGCGCAGCAGTGGTTTTACTGATCCGCGCTTGGTCGATGACCGCCCGATCACGATCGATAATCCGGCACTGATTGAACGGACTGGAAATATCAACTTTTATTCAGCGACTTATCGATTGTTTAAACTGCGGGATCTGGAATTGGCTTGTGAAGATCACGGGCAATCCGTGGTGTATCACGGCACCATTCCGCATCACGCGCATGCTTTCCGGTTGGATAAACATCATCTTATCGAAACCGGTCGACAATTTCCGGTGTGCGGCAATACCTGGCGCATGCTGCACGATACGCGCTTTATTAAGCATTTTGATTTTTACGGAGATTTCGACCGGCATTTTGGTATTTTTCCCGGTTGCGGCATGGGCATCCCATTTAACGAAGCCGTGACGGAAGAACAGAAAGGCGGGTGTTGCTGAATATGGAAGCGACCGATTTTCCGGTTGGCGGCGGTCAGCCTTCGCGTTCCAAGTCCTGGTATGTAACGGCCGATGAAAAGCCGCGCGGTTTTATTCGCGCTCATGTATTGGAAGAACTGTGGTTTCATACCGGTACGGCCTGTAATTTATCGTGCCCTTTTTGCCTGGAGGGCTCCAAGCCCGGCGACGACCGCTTGCAATTGATGCGTTTTGACGATGCCAGGCCTTATATCGACGAAGCTTTGACGCTGGGCATCAGGCAGTTTTCCTTTACCGGCGGCGAACCGTTTGTAAACAAAGATTTGATTCGCATCCTGGATTATGCGCTGCGGCATCGGCCCTGCATGGTATTGACCAACGCCACCGAACCCTTGATAAAGCGCTTGCCGCAATTGCATGCTTTGCTCGAATGTCCGCAACCGTTGCATTTTCGCATCAGTCTCGATCATTTTTTGGCGGAACAGCATGATAAAAATCGCGGGGAAGGAATGTTTTCAATGGCGCTGGATGGATTGAACGCATTGCATGCCATGGGTTTCGGCGTATCGGTCGCGAGTCAGAGGATTGCCGGGATGCCGGCGTCGAAAGTTGCGAAATGTTTTGCGGAGGTTTTTCGCGGCGCCGGTTTGCCGTCGGATCTGCCGCGCATGGAGTTTCCCGAATTTTATCCGCCGGGTATCACGGTCACCGCGCCGCAGATCACCCAAAGTTGCATGGTTGATTACCAGACTGAAAAAACGCGCCGCGGATTTATGTGCGCTTTCAGCCGTATGGTGGTGAAAAACAGCGGGAAATGTAAGGTGTATGCGTGCACGCTGGTCGACGACGATGCCGATTACGCGTTAGGGGAAACACTGGCGCAAAGCCTGCAAGTACCGGTCAGTATGAAACATCACCGCTGCTATAGCTGTTTTCAGTTCGGCGCGACTTGCAGTGAAATGAAACGTTGAATGATGGGACACCGTGGGTGGGCGCTGATTCTTCTGGGCTTACTGACCGGTTTGTTTTTTATTTTCGATGGGGGGCGCTTCTTCACGCTGCAAATGCTTGCAGAACACCGTGAAATCTTGCAGCAGGCGTATCGGGACGATCCGTTTGCGATAATCGGTAGCTTCTCAGTTATCTATATTGCGATGGCGGCCTTGTCGTTTCCCGGAGCAGCGGTGCTGAGTCTGGCCGGTGGCGCCTTGTTCGGCGTATGGATCGGAGTGCCGGTGGTTCTAATCTCGGCCACCATTGGCGCCACATTGGCGTTCTGGATGGCGCGGTATTTGTTGCGCGATGCCGTGCAGCGGCGTTTCGGCGACCGCTTGGCAACGATCAACAAGGGCTTGGAACGCGATGGCATATTCTATTTATTTTCTCTGCGGCTGGCGCCGGTTTTTCCATTCTTTCTGATCAATCTGCTGATGGGGTTGACCGTTTTGCCCAGCATCACTTATTTCTGGGTCAGTTTGATCGGTATGTTCGCCGGAACCGTCGTGTATGTGAATGCGGGTACGCAATTGGCAGCCATCAACCAATTGTCGGATGTGATGTCGCCGATGATGATCATGTCATTTACGTTGCTGGCGTTGTTTCCATGGCTGGCGCGCTGGGGTATCGAGTTGGTTAAAACCCGCCGGTTGTATGCGCGTTGGCCTAAGCCCGTGCAGTTTGACCGGAATTTGGTGGTGATCGGCGCCGGCGCCGCAGGGTTGGTCAGTGCCTATGTTGCCGCTGCGGTGCGCGCCAAGGTGACATTGATCGAACGTCATAAAATGGGTGGCGACTGCCTCAATTACGGTTGCGTGCCGTCTAAAGCGCTGATTCGTACCGCTACATTTCTGCAGCAAGCAAGAAACGCCGCTTCGCTGGGAATTCAACAAGCCGGTATGACTTATGACTTTGCGGAGGTAATGGCGCGGGTGCAACGTGTCGTCAAAACTGTCGAGCCCCATGATTCAGTGGAGCGTTACACTAATCTCGGCGTGGAAGTGTTGCACGGCAATGCAACCATCGTATCGCCGTGGGCGGTGGAAGTGAACGGTCAAACGCTGACCACGCGTGCGATCGTCATTGCTACCGGCGCGCGTCCGCTGGTGCCGGATATTCCCGGGTTGCAAGCCATACGTTACTACACTTCCGATACCATCTGGGCATTGACCGAGCGGCCGCAGCGATTAATCGTACTCGGCGGTGGTCCGGTCGGTTGCGAATTGGCGCAGGCTTTCGCGCGGCTGGACTGCAATGTCACGCAGATTATCCGCAGCGATTTGTTGCCGCGTGAAGATGCCGATGCCGTGGCGCTGGTTAAAACGGCATTACAAGCCGATGGCGTAACTCTGCTGACGCATACCGAGACGGTGTGCTGCGTGCAGCAGGGCGACGAACAATTCTTGACGGTACGCAAGCAAGACGGCGAGGAAATGAAATTGCCGTTTGACGCATTATTGTGCGCGGTTGGCCGGGTTGCGCGTACCGAAGGTTTCGGCCTGGAGCAGCTCGGCATTGCGATTTCCCCACAGCGCACAATCGAAACCAATGGTTGGTTGCAGACTGTTTATCCCAATATTGTCGTATGCGGTGATGCCGCCGGGCCTTACCAGTTCACGCACACCGCCGCGCATCAGGCGTGGTACGCCTCGGTGAATGCGTTGTTCGGTTCGATCAAACGCTTCAAGGTTGATTATTCCGTGATTCCATGGGTGACTTTCACCGATCCGGAAGTCGCACGCGCCGGTTTGTCGGAAAAGGAAGCGCAAGCGCGGCATATTGCCTACGAAGTAACGCATTTTGATCTCTCGGAATTGGATCGCGCCATCGCTGATGAAGCCGCGTATGGTTTTGTCAAAGTACTGACCATACCGGGCAGCGATCGCATTCTCGGTGTCAGTATCGTCAGCAGGCATGCCAGCGATTTACTGGCGGAATTTGTGCTGGCAATGAAGCATGGATTGGGTTTAAACAAGATACTGAGCACCATTCATGCTTATCCGACCTGGCCGGAAGCGAATAAATACGCAGCTGGTGCTTGGAAGCGTGCGCATGCGCCGCAACGGTTGCTGAAATGGCTGGAACGGTATCATGCGCGGCGGCGGGGAAAAGCTGCGATCCCGGTTGATTCTTAGTTTACAAAAATTTCCGATACATTTTCCATCTTGCCATCGACGATCTCGCTGAAGGTCTGCTCGATGCTGGCATTCGGCAGGCGCTTGATCAGCACTTTGTCGCCCATGTTTCCGGATTCTCTGAGTTGCAAGCGATGGCGCGAGTGCTCTTGCATCGGAATGGCGGCGGACGATTGCAGCACAAGTGCTTCGCGTTGCCCCGGCAATGTGACGTTGCCGATGGATTTGAATTGCACGGTGTTATCCAAGTCGGTGATGTAGATTGCGCGTTTGGACAGTTCGCCGAGAATATAATAATTCCAGAACGTCCGGTTGGCGCCGAAACGGATGAAAAATTTACGCGCGGCTTCATCCACTTGATCGGAGCACAATCCTTGCGCATTGGCATCAATATTCATTTGCACGATGAACACCGGCTTTACGAACAGATCTTTACGATCCAGAATGCTTGCCAACGGATCGATCGCCATGTCCATCCATGAATCTTCCGCAACGTTTGTGCCACGATGCAGCAATTGTTTACCTGCTGCATCCGGCGTGATTATCCGGTTATCGAAAAAAAGTATCGATTGATCGGGTGGTGCGCCCGGTACCGTATAGCGCAGGAAGTTGGGGTCCTTGGAAAAAACCTTGAAAGTCAATGTCAGGTTGTCGGCGGCATGAAGGCGCAGAATATCGATAGTGTCATGGTCAAAATAGACCGCTACACCGCTTTCGGAAGATTTGAGCAGCAGACCTGCATTGCGCAGCGACGCGGTGCAGGGGCCGGTGGGAACGAATTCGAGCATTTTGCAGCCGTGACCTGAGAAATAGTCATGTTCAATGGTGATACTGAAGAGCGGACGGTAAGCACCCATAGTCTGATCAATCCATAAATTTTTACGTCACGATTATTTAACCAGCGGTTTCGGTTCGCCAACAACCGCGGTGCGGCCCACGATATCCTCGGCGTCGAAAGCAACCATGCGGACGCGATAGACAATCGAAGGGAGATATTTGCCGCCCAGGGCGCCCCACAAATTGCTTAAGTCCTGAATGGAAAGATTCTCGATATCCAGAATCAGTTTTTCGATACGTGAATCCAGTTCAGGCACCGATTGCTGATTGATCACGTGGTTTTTCTGAAAAAAACTGATGGTGCTGGACAGGAATTTTAATGCTTCAGGATAGTTGTTACCGGTGAAATTGGCCGTCATCATCAAGTAGATGTTGAAATAGAGCGGTAGGCTGTTTTGTACCTCGCGATCGCCGACTTCGTGGAGGTTGACATTGCGGAACGGAACCGCATCCTTCTCGATATTGACCAGAAAAATGACCAGTTTGTTGCTGACATTGGTGGCGACGGTGCCATCCAGTTCCAGCAAATTGGATACCACCACCACATCTTCGTTGAGGTTGTAAATACGGCGAAAGTGTTGATTCAATTGCGTTGCGAGTAGTTGTACGGTGAGGTTGATCATAGAGGAGCGCGGTAATAAGTGAATGGAAAAGGGTTAGCGCCGTTTTCGTCCGAGCATCGAGCCAAGTAAGCCGCGAGTGATTTCACGTGCGATTGATGAGCCGACGGAACGGGCGGCGCTTTTTGCGAATGCGTCGATCATTCCTTCCCGCCGCCCGCCGCGTTTGCCGGTTGATCCCAATAATAGATCGCTCAGATCGGGCCAAAAGGTATTGGTTGCAGAGTTCTTCGAATCCTGCGAATCCGTGGTTCCAGGCGAATCGGCAGCAGGATGCCCGATACCGGCTCGTTTTTGCAACAATTCAAAGGCGCTTTCCCGGTCAACGGCTTGCTCATACACACCGGCTACAAGCGAGGATTGCATCAATTGTACGCGTTCTTGCGTTGAGATGGGACCGATCTGGCTGACAGGCGGCAATATGAAAGCGCGCTGCGTGATAGCCGGTGTGCCGCCGGTATCGAGAAACGAGACTAACGCTTCACCGACGGAGAGTTCCAGAATTGCTTGTTTGATGTTCAAGTGCGGATTGGGCCGCATGGTTTCGGCGATGATAGTGACCGCTTTTTGATCGCGTGGTGTAAATGCACGCAATGCATGCTGGATGCGATTACCGAGTTGCGCCAATATTTTTTGCGGGATATCCAGCGGATTTTGCGTGACGAAATAGATACCGACTCCTTTTGAACGGATCAGGCGTACCACTTGCTCGATTTTTTCCAATAGCGCAGGCGAGGCCATGTTGAAAAGCAGATGCGCTTCGTCAAAGAAGAATACCAACTTGGGTTTGTCGCGATCGCCGCATTCCGGCAGATGATCGTATAACTCGGATAACAACCATAACAGGAAGCAACTGTACAGCCGTGGCGAATTGAGTAATTTTTCAGCGGCCAGGATATTGATGACGCCTTGGCCATCGATGGTTTGCATTAAATCTTCGATAGCGAGCATCGGTTCACCAAAGAATCGATCGCCACCCTGTGCCTCAATTTGCAGCAAGGCTCGCTGGATTGCGCCGATCGAAGCGGGCGAGACATTGCCGTATCGGGTTTTAAACGTATCCGCGTTATCTCCGGCAAACTGAAGCAAGGCGCGCAAATCCTTCAAGTCGAGCAATAACAAGCCTTGATCGTCGGCTACTCTGAAAATCAGCGTCAGAACGCCTTCCTGTGTTTCGTTCAAGTTCAGCAGGCGTGAGAGCAGCAGTGGCCCCATATCGGAAATTGTCGCGCGTAGCGGATGGCCGCTTTCCTGCAGCACATCCCATAATGTTACCGGAAAGCCTTGCCAGCTTGGTTCATCCAGTTGCAATTTTTCCAAGCGCGTTTTCAGTTTGTCAGACAGCACCCCGGGTTTGCTGATGCCTGTCAGGTCGCCTTTAATGTCGGCCATAAAAACCGGTACGCCGATGCTGGAAAAGCTTTCCGCCATTTTTTGCAGCGTCACGGTTTTGCCGGTGCCGGTTGCGCCGGTAATGCAGCCGTGCCGCGTGGCCATCGCGGGTAAAAGTGCTAATTCTGCGGTATTGGTTGCGGCGATGATCAATGAATTTACCATCTCGTCAATTAAAAAATACTGTCTGTCGCGACTAATTGTATGTCAAACTTCAGCAAAGACAATAAAAACATGTCGGTAAATAAATGCTATTTTGTATGTCCGAAAGAATTCTTTGTTCGATGAACAATGCGTCTTGATTAACTGTCGGATTAAAATTTGCGTGAATAAAAAACTGATTTGCGGTGATATTGGCGGCACCAAAACCATTTTGCAATTGGTCGAAATAACCGAAGGCAACGGCCAGGAGCGCTTGATTCAACGCTATCATAGCGCGGACTTTAAAACCTTCTCCGAAATCCTGAAAGACTTTCTGAATCAAGCCGGGATTTCCGGTCAACCCCATGTGGCTTGTTTTGCAGTGGCGGGGCCGATTGTAGAACAGCAGGCGAAACTGACGAATTTGCCGTGGCAGCTTAGCAGTGAGGATCTTTCGTCGGAATTTTCAATTCCCATGGTGAAACTGCTCAACGATTTTGAAGCGGTTGCCGTGGCGATCGAACATATGCCGTCCAGCGATTTGCTGACTTTGCAAGCCGGGCAAGCGCACCCGCGGGCCATGCGCGTTGTGTTGGGTGCGGGAACCGGCATGGGAGTGGCCTGGCTGGCTTGGTTGCATGACCGTTATCACGCACTGCCCACGGAAGCGGGGCATATTGATTTTGCGCCGGTTGATTCGCTGCAGATTCAGTTATTGGAAGCGCTCCACCAGCGATTGAGTCATGTATCGGTTGAGCGGATATTATCCGGATCGGGATTGACAAATATTTTTAAATTTCTGCAAGAAAACGATGCTGAGAATTTTCATTCGAACCCGATCGAACTCGGGGAGGATAGCGGCGCGGCCATTACGTCACTGGCTCTGATTCATCATCATCCGGTGGCGATTCAATCGCTGGAACTGTTTGCTGAGATTTATGGCGCGTATGCCGGTAATCTGGCGCTCGCCGGGTTATGCCGCGGCGGCGTTTATCTTGCCGGCGGAATTGCGCCGAAAATTGCCGACGTGCTGTGTTCGGGCGGTTTTATCAGGGCATTTTGCGCTAAAGGACGATTCTCCGCATTGCTGCGCGAGATTCCGGTGCATATCATCACCAATCCGCAAGCAGGTTTGTCAGGCGCGCAACAAGAAGCGCAGCGCTTGCTTAATCGCGCTGGTTAATCAAGCCGATGGTGGCTTGGTTGCCGATATGCGATAAACTTGACGATTGCCGATCATTATTTTTAGTTTTGGAGAACTCGAATGTTTCCGCGAACTGCTTTTACCGTCACTGTAAATCCTAAGATTCCACCCCGGCTTAAGCGTCTGGAAGAATTGGCCAATAATCTTTGGTATAGCTGGGATCGCGCTACCCGTACACTTTTTTCCCGGCTTGATCCGCATTTATGGGAAGCGGTCGGCCACAATCCCAAAGCGTTTTTGAAACGCGTCGACGAATTCGCTTTGATACGGGCGACCGAAGACCGGGTTTTTCTGGCTTCGTATAACAGTATTCTGTCGACGTATGATTCTTATCATGATACGCCGTCTGTTCAGAATGGCGCCGATGGATTAGGTTCGCAGGATCAAGTTGCTTATTTCTGTTTTGAATTCGGTTTTCACGAAAGCTTGCCCATTTATTCGGGCGGCTTGGGCATATTGGCGGGCGATCACTGTAAGGCCGCGAGCGATTTGCATTTGCCGTTTGTAGCGATCGGCTTACTGTATCGTCAAGGCTATTTCTTCCAAACGATCGATAGCCAGGGAAACCAGCAGGTTACGTATACATTGGCTGATTTTGAGGATCTTCCGGTTAACCCGGTGTTGCATCCGGATGGTTCCAGTGTTCACATCGAAGTACCGTTACCGCATCGCAAGGTGATTGCCAAAATATGGCAAGCAAGGATCGGTCATGTCATGTTGTATCTATTGGATACCGATTTGCCGGAAAACTCGCCGCAGGATCGCTATATCACGCATAACCTGTATGGCGGCGACAAAACGATGCGGATCGAACAAGAGATCATCCTGGGCATGGGAGGCGTGCGGACGCTGCGCGCGCTTGGCATTGAGCCGACGGTATGGCATATCAACGAGGGGCACGCGGCGTTTATGATCCTGGAGCGTATTTATAATCTGGTGCAGCAAGGATTGGATTTTGCCAGTGCTCTGGAAAGCGTGGCGGTTAACACGGTTTTCACCACGCATACCGCCGTGCCTGCCGGACATGACCATTTTAGCCCGGATATGATGCAATCCTATTTCGATAGCTTTTATCGCAGCCTGAATATTTCTTATGATGATTTCATGGCGCTCGGTCATGTGCCTGGAAGCGCCGATTTCAACATGACTGCGTTAGCAATCCACGGCTCGCGAACGCACAATGGTGTCAGCAAAATACACGGGGGCGTATCCGCGGATATTTGCCGGGATTTATGGCCGCAAATTGAGCCGGAAGAAAATCCGATAACTTATGTCACGAATGGCGTGCACGTGCCGACTTTTCTGGCGCAAGAGTGGGCGGATTTGTTTGACCGTTATTTGGGCTATGAATGGCGCAATAAAATGTGCGATACCGAGTACTGGTCGCGGATCGATGCAATTCCCGATCATTTGTTCTGGAGCGTGCGGCAGTCGTTAAAGTCACAAATGTTTTACGGCATCCGCTCGCGCATTACCGATCAGAATACCCGTAACCGCGGATCGGAGGCGCATCTCGACCGGTTGTTGAAATTTGTCGATCCGATTAATCCCAACATACTGACGCTTGGATTCGCCCGCCGTTTTGCAACCTATAAGCGCGCCACGTTATTGTTTGAGAATCTCGATTGGTTACGGAAAATCATTCTCGACCAGGATCGTCCCGTATTGCTGATTTTTGCCGGCAAGGCTCATCCCGCTGACGTGCCGGGGCAGGACCTAATTCGGCGCATTAGCCAGGTTGCCAGTTTTCCGGAGTTTGAAGGACGGCTGCTGTTGATCGAGGGTTACGATTTGCGCTTAGCCCGTCGGCTGGTCGCCGGTGTCGATGTCTGGCTTAACAATCCGATTTATCCGTTGGAAGCAAGCGGTACATCCGGTATGAAAGCAGGGATCAACGGCGCGATTAATTTAAGTGTGCTGGATGGTTGGTGGGGGGAAGGCTACGACGGCAAAAATGGCTGGGCGATCAAGCCGGGTCCTCAAGACATGGAAGGCATTCTGCGGGATAAAGAAGAAAGCCGCGCTTTGTATGAGATTCTGCAAGATCAGGTGATTCCTTTGTATTACAACTACGGTAAGCTGGGTTATTCGCCTGGATGGGTGAAGATGGCGAAGCATTCGATGCTGTCGTTGTTGCCGTGTTATAACGCAACCCGCATGGTAGATGAATATGTCACGAAATTTTATAAGCCCGCCAGTCGTCAAGGTACGTTATATGCCGCTCAGGATTATGCAAACGCGAAGAATATCGCAGCTTGGAAAACTAAAATAAAACAGGGTTGGACCGGAGTTTCTTTGAGACGCTTGGATACGCCTTGTGAGCGCATCTGCTTTGACGAAACTTTGAGTTTCAGGGTAGCCGCGAAATTGAACAATCTGGCTCCCGACGATGTGGTGGTCGAACTGTTGATTTGCCGACGGTTCAAGACAACCCGGTTAAGCAATTTCAAACATTTTCAATTCACCTTTACAGGCATGCTGGATTCCGGCGAACACTTGTTTGAACTCAAGCTAACTCCCGAATTGTGCGGCAAGCAGGAATATTTTATTCGTGTATACCCGTATCATTCGCTGCTGACTCATCCGTTGGAAATGGGTTTAATGGTGTGGCTGTGAATTCCTGGCTTAAGATTAAAGACAAGGAGATGCATTGATGAGCCGTAATCCAGTCGGTTGGTTTGAAATCTATGTGCAGGATATGGTGCGGGCTAAACGATTCTATGAGTCGGTTTTTCAAATCAAGCTCGAGTGCTTACCGACGCCTGCGGATATGTCCGTCGAGCTTTGGAGTTTTCCGATGATCGAAAATGCCATGGGCGCATCCGGTGCATTGGTCAAGATGGCAGATGGACCGTCAGGCGGCAATTGCGTGCTGGTTTATTTTTCGTGCGCCGATTGCGCCATCGAAGCTGCTCGTGTAACTTCTTCGGGCGGGGAAATAGTGCGGGATAAAATGCCGATCGGTCAGTATGGGTTCATCGCGTTGATCCGTGACACCGAAGGCAACATGATCGGTTTGCATTCTATGAAGTAGCTTGTAACAGCGGTCCCGCCGCAAGCAGCGGGTTTGCTATCGCGGGAGAATTCTTATTTGTTGCGGATACCGGCACGATTTTGTTCCAGTGCTTTGACAATCGCTTTGATGTCCGCTTTGCTGACACCCGTTAGCGCGGCTTGTTCGCTAATGATCTGAATGAATCTGGTAATGGTTTGATACTATCCCGGTTCAATCCGAGCTGGTTGTAAACGCATTATTCGCCAAACGCATTCTTAATCCATTCGATTTTTCTGCCATCATCACCCGACAGCAGCAGCGCATCAAACCGGCAAGGAGGTTCACTGTTGATTTGCGCCAGATAATGCCGGGCGGTGCGCAGCAATTTGGCTTGTTTGATTGGTGTGATGCTGGCAGCGGCGCCTCCGAATGCTTCATTCGAGCGCATACGGACTTCGATAAACACCAATGCATCATGGTCGCGCATGATCAGGTCAATTTCTCCAAAGCGGCAGCGGTAATTTTGCGCGAGAAGCACCAGTTGTTGCCGCTGCAAAAAAGCAATGGCGATTTTCTCGGCATCACTGCCTTTCATCTTCGCTGCTATTCCCGGATGTCGTGATGAGCTGCACTTTACCTTGCTTAAATTGCGCCGGGATGGGTTCGCGCACGAATAAATTGGGCGGGTTAAAACGAATGTTCCCGGTTACACCGTCTAATGTAATCTGATTGGCTGAATGTACTTGCAGTAAGTTGATCATTAAACGAAAAGCATCGATACCCAAGGCATAGAGGCGCTCCATTTCAGTACTTCTGGGGTTGCCGGTATGGCGGTAAGCCATTACAGCGGGGTGATCGGGCTGTAACAGCCATGGCATATCGAGAAATCGAATGCCCTCTAAATCGTTATTGAGGAGAAAATTATCGAAACCGGTAAAAATTTGTGAAGTGGCATAGACCGGAGCTTCGGGATCGAGATAAGCGCGGACAATGCGCGATTTTTCCGCATCCAGGGCAAGAAAAACCAATCGCTCTTCTCCAGCGGTTAAGTCTCGTAGCTGCTGCAGAAGCACCGAACTATCGGTATAACGATATGATTGTGCAGTATGGTTGTATTCGTCTTGCCATCGCTGCATGAAAGCATTTTGTAATCGTCCGGATAAGGCGCTGTCATCTCCGATGACGATGGCATGATTTCTGCCGCTTAAGAACGCCAATTCGGCAATTTGATTGGCTTCTGTGTCTGTTTGTAAACCGAAGAGATAAAGATTCTCCGGTAAGGTTAGATGAGTATCAACCGTGTTCAATGTGAGTGTCGGAACCGCCAAAGTTTGGCTGGATGCGATGGCGGAAACACCGTCCCGGGTGAGCGGGCCAACCACGAATACCGCACCGGAAGCGAGCGCATGATGATAATTCATGAGAATATCGAGCGGTTCGTCGCTGGTTGAGTATAACCGGATAGTGAGCGGTAATCCTTGCCCGCGTTGTGCGGCGACTTCAAACCCTTCTTTAACGACATTTGCCGCCCCCGCAAATGCCGGGGATTCCAACGGTAATATCAACGCAATATGGGACACAATCACGGGTCCGGCGGCTATGCCTGACAGCGGTGAGTCTTCTTGATCGGTGGCCAATACTGCCTGGTTGCCGTATATTGCCAGAAGCAATGCCAGGAAAATCGAAAAGAAACGTGCCATGGATGAAAATGATGCTTGAAAAGAGTGCATTATATGTGGTTGCCACCCCAATAGGAAATTTAAGCGATATTAGCTTGCGTGCTTTGGAGGTACTGGCGGGAGTGGATGCAATTGCTGCGGAGCATGTGCAGAATTCCGAGCATTTATTAGCGAAGCATCACATCACAGCAAAATGGATTCGTTTGCATCAGCATAATGAAAGTGCGGTCGCAGAAAAAATATTGTCGCGATTGCAAGCCGGTGGAAGTATCGCATTGGTAACCGACGCCGGCACACCGGCCATTTCCGATCCCGGTGCGATTCTGGTGCAACATGTGCGCGAAGCCGGCCATCGGGTTATTCCGGTTCCGGGCGCCAGTGCGGCCATTTGTGCGCTATCCGCAGCGGGTATTAACAATCCACATTTTTTATTTTACGGTTTTTTGCCGACGAAAACCGGGTTACGCAAACGTGCATTAACCGAAATAAAGTCATATCAATTTACGGTGATATTTTACGAGGCGCCGCATCGTATTCTGGAATGTATAACCGATATGATCGAAATCTTTGATGAAAAGAGGAAAATAACCATAGCCCGGGAACTGACCAAGTTGTTTGAGACAATTTTTTGTGGAACATTGGGAGAGGCACTTGCTTGGCTGCAAGCAGATATAAACCAGCAAAGGGGCGAGTTTGTGTTGCTGTTGTCAGGTGCGGAAATGCTGGAGAAATCCGACATCAGTGAGCATGCCCGACATACCTTGTCATGCTTGCTCGCGGAACTGCCGCTCAAACAATCGGTGAAGCTGGCTGCGGAAATTACCGGTGAAAACAAAAATGCGTTGTATCAATTGGCATTGGATTTAAAATCAACCGGCGAACCTGGGTTTTAGCCTTGCGTACGTTATAATGAAACTGATTAATACTGCTACTGCCCGGAATCGAACTTGACGAATCTTACCATTACCCGGCCCGACGATTGGCACTTACACTTGCGCGACGGTGAGCAAATGCGCGCTGTATTGCCGCATACGGCAAAGCAATTTGCTCGCGCTATTGTCATGCCCAACTTACGGCCGCCAATTGTTTCTGTCGATCAGGCACTGGCGTATCGGCAGCGTATTCTGGCGGCATTGCCCGTTGCATTAGGATCCCGATTTAAACCTTTGATGACGTTGTACCTGACCGACAATACCCCGGTTGCAGAAATTATCCGGGCTAAGGAAAGTGGTGTGGTGCATGCAGTGAAGCTATACCCGGCGGGGGCAACAACGAACTCGGATGCCGGTGTGACTGATATCATTAAATGCAATGCTGTGTTGGAAGCGATGGAAGCACAAGATCTGCCGTTACTGGTGCATGGCGAAGTAACAGATTCCGATGTCGATGTTTTTGACCGCGAGAAAGTTTTTATCGATCGGGTATTGTCGCCGTTGACTCAACGTTTTCCCCGTTTACGTATTGTTTTTGAGCACGTCACTACACACGAGGCGGTTCAATTCGTCGATGAGTCTTCACATCCTATTGCAGCCACGATTACCGCGCATCATCTATTGCTGAACCGTAATGCGATTTTTCAGGGTGGAATTCGTCCGCATCATTATTGTTTGCCGGTACTGAAGCGCGAGATTCATCGCCTTGCTTTGTTGAATGCAGCTACAAGCGGTAGTCCAAAATTTTTCCTGGGCACAGATAGTGCGCCGCACTCGCTGTCGAGTAAAGAGAATGCTTGTGGTTGCGCCGGGATTTTTACCGCGCATGCCGCAATCGAGTTTTATGCAGTGGCATTTGAGCAAGCTGGCGCCTTAGACAGATTGGAATCTTTCGCCAGCTTTCATGGGGCTGATTTTTATCGATTGCCGCGAAATCAAGAGACTATTACTTTGCAGAAAAAACAATGGATAGTCCCGCAGTATTTTGAGTTTGCTGGCGAACGCTTAATACCGCTTTATGCCGGGGAGAATTTAGCCTGGAGAATGGTGTTGTAGCCCCAGTGCTACCAGTGCTTCAATAGCCGATTCCAGCGGTATAACAATTTTGCGAAGCAATTATAAGAAGCTTGAGCTAGTAGCTTTATCACCGGAATTTGTAAAATCTTTGCCAGCCAGCGTTGATTGGGGGATTGCCGCCAAAGATGAATGAACGCGTCTATCCCGATATTAAGTGCACCATTACTGTCTTTAAGGTGTAATCGCTCGCGAATTTGTTCCAGGGAGCTGTCCACTTCCGAGGCAGCTGTTGGGTTGGTATGTATATCAATCCACTCAATATCATCAACCCCGCATTGTTCAAGATGTTGACGCTGACTTTCTATCCCTGCTTTGCAGATAGGGCAGGCGCTGTTGTAATACACTTTTTTGTGCATTTTTTGGATTGTTTCAAATAGCTGAACGGTATCAGTATAACCTGATCCACTAACAACTTGGAGAAGTTGTTGGTTAGGCGTGAGCTATTGGTTTTAATGCAACCTTGTGCGCTGGTTGATGGTGGAGTGTGGTTGACCTGATTGATCTGTATTTTTTCTTTGCCAAAATAATTTATAAACACAGTAGGCTCCAATGAAAAGAGCAATCACTGTCAGGAAGACTGGAGAAGGTGTTGGTATTTCGAGATACCAGTACCACCATTCAAGTGCGGTGATGAGAATAAAAATAGAAGGTGCAATGATTAAAGGAAGAGCGTCACTATCGATAAGCTTGTTGATTTTTTGCTGGATGTATCGTTTACAATTTGGAAGAAAATTGTTTGTTTGCGCTGTATATTTTTTTGATCTCGGTGTGATAATTTTCAGGCGTAATTTTGGCATGGGTGTCTTAGATGATTGAAATAGTTTTTAAAGAATCGGATCAATTGTATTGATCTCTAGCTGCATCAATTATCGGAATTGAGAATTAAAAGTTTATAGTCGGAGATTCTTCAGAGTTAATTCCTGAGTTATCAAAGGTCATGGGTTTTTTTCTTGACATTTCAAATAATCCACAGTTATGAGAAATAACAAAGGCTATTTTCAGTCTTCTGATTTAAGTGAAAGGTGATTATCAACCATATGATATGTATGGAATAATTAATGTGCTAAGTAAATAGTCAATCTAAAAAAGCTTTGTTTATTGGGTGACTTACTGTTTTTATGAAGTAATTATTCACAATGTTATCCACAGATTTTGTGAATAATAAAAAAATACGAATGAAAATAGGATGATAAATTAAGGATTGAGTTACAGATGGATGTTTTTTCGTGTTGAAGGTATTTCGGTAAGATGAAGCCGTATTTTTGAATATTAAACATCACTCATTGATACGATCAATTTTTTAGGGCGATGAGATACAAATAAGTTGAGCGGTATGAAACTTCTGATATTGGGAATTGGTGCCCGGAGCCGGAATCGAACCGGCACGGGCGTATTAGGCCCGAGGGATTTTAAGTCCCTTGTGTCTACCAATTTCACCACCCGGGCAAAGAATGGAGGCGGGGGTCGGAATCGAACCGGCGTAGACGGCTTTGCAGGCCGCTGCATGACCACTCTGCCACCCCGCCATTTTGCATAGCTTATTAAATTTTTGTAGCTCTAAAGAAAAATCTATAGAGTCTATGCGGTTTCCGACAAAACTATCTTACAAGATTACAAGAACCATTTTCTCTATGGAAAATGGAGCGGGAAACGAGGCTCGAACTCGCGACCCCAACCTTGGCAAGGTTGTGCTCTACCACTGAGCTATTCCCGCATGATGGAGTTACTGAAAGATCTATGTCACTTCAGAAACAAAGGGTGGATTATAGAGATGCTGTGCGTTTTGTCAAGAAATGCAGACTGCTTGAAGCGTGCTGATCGATCATTTAAAGTTACTTACAGAGGGGACGATTAAGGTATCGTGTAAACTATGCTGACGATTGATTTATGAGAATGACGAAGCATGCAACCAAGTGTAATTATTAATCAGCACCGGAATACCGCGATCATTGTGGCAACAAGCGGTAAAGACGTTCTTGTGATTAAATTAGGTACAGGAAAGCTGACGGTTACTCGATTATCTCTGCAAGAAGTTGTCAATCAAGGTTATGCGGTGAGCGATTACTCACCTAAACAAGCTGCGGAAAGTTATTTAAAGCATGGTGCGGGCGTCAGCGAAAAAGCCAGAAGATATTTGGAAAAAATCGCTTCGAGTGGTTTTACTGAAAAACTTGATTTTGTGTGATTTTGATAATCAATTCTGCAATGTAATTTTCAAGTTGTCGAGACAAGGGATAGGGGAATATTAGGAACAATGGTCAGTACAATAAAGAAAGTTTGCGATGTGTTGGTACTTATAGCACTGATCGGCATGATTTCAGCGTGCTCGGTGTTTATGGCTGCCAAGCAACCGGAAAAGAAAGATATCAGCTTACTTAAGGAAGGGGTTTCGAGAATGGTTCTGATTTCCGAGTTTGGCGCCCCGGTTATTAGTGAATATAAGGATGGCCAGAGATACGAAATTTTTAAATTTGTTCAAGGCTATAGCACCGGTGCAAAGGCGGGAAGGGCTTTTTTCCATGGCGCGGCTAGTGTTGTTACACTGGGGTTATGGGAACTTGTCGGTACGCCGACAGAAATAACCTTCAATGGAGACGAGATGGCTTTCTTGGTACGCTACGATGATAATGACGTGGCTAATGAAGTGGCGATTATCAAGAAAGATTAATTTTTAATGCCTTAAACTGCATGAGCTCAGATTCGATCTGACAGTTATCAGTATTTTTTTCTGTGTCGTTATTTTTAACAGGGATGTTTTAGAAGTCTTCCGAATTTTTGCATGTTCTTCCTACCGGCAAGTTTTCTTCTCAGTATCAAGCCCTTTGCTACTGAATAATCGTTTGATTTTTACTGCATGCTAGTTGCCATTCTTTCTCGTCCATACTGTTGTCTTGAATCTTCTCCCACTTCTGTGGTTGGCTATAGGAACGAACGAGGTCGCCTTTTTCCATATTCCAACTGAAAAATGAGAAAGCAAGCTTTCTCATCTGCTCTTCCTCGCAATCAAATTCGCGCCTGATTTTCTCAGAAAAATAATTAGCTCCTAGCGTTCTCTGTTCGGTTTTATAGTCGAAAAGAATCCACATTTTTACCCTGTTACCTGCTTTCCGGATGGAAGCAAGATCAACGTAGGCTGTATAGCCGCCCTTATCGGGACTTTCACCGATAAGGGTCCATTGTGCAAGTGTTTCGGTGCTGATTAAAGCAAATGTGAGTGCGAGTATTATTTTTTTCATTCTTTAATCTGGTTTTTTCTGTTAGGGTGGGGGTGATAATGCAGCAGCTTCGTGTTGGCGATGATTTCCAGCACTGTACTTGCTGAAAACGGTTTTGTTTATCCGTGAGATTTTACTAAATCTTCTGAAATAGAACGCATAGAAAAAATCGTTGTTCCGGAAATCGCTTGGACAGATGGATTCTTACATTATGATCGTATAAATGCAAACAATGATGATTGGATGCGGATTGTAGTAAACTCCACTTCTGAGTTGCTCGGGTAAATATTACGAGAAAGGATCTTATGCATCGGATATTTTTTGTTTCTGCGATTTTTATAATGCTGTTGTCGGGGTGCGTGACATCGAGAGAGATATTTCTTGCGGATGGAACCAAGGGGCATAACGTCAACTGCAGCGGTAGCGGGAAGAACTATAGCGACTGCCTCGAGAAAGCAGGCGAGATCTGCGGTGTTCGCGGTTATCATATCCTTGATCAGGCTGGCAATATCGTTTCTTTCTCCGGAGCATTGCGCGAGCTTAATGACAGCTCGAGAACTTCTTCCGTAGGCTATATTTCTCAGTCGGGTTCTGTGATCAGTCGCAATCTATTGATTAAATGTAAATAGATTGACAGTTTTTTGAGCCGAGACGGGAATTTTTCGGCATTTTCCACAAGCTGAATGGATGTGTGTCGCGTTATTGCACGTGGTGCATCATTTTTTGTAGTGTTTTGCTGAGCATAAACAAAATTAAAGATGCAATGCCGGATAAAGCTACGAAGATCATAAAGAATTCGTATAAGTTCGTAATTTCGAAACCCAGAAAGCTGGGCGTTACGGCTGCGGTTGGGTCAGGATACAAGGCGCTTAAAATACCGGCCAATTTACTGGCTGCCGCCAGCGATAAAAACCATACGCCCATCAGCAATGACGCAAATTGGGCAGGCGCCAGTTTTACCACCATCGCTAAGCCGATTGGCGATAAGCACAATTCCCCGATAGTGTGCAATAGATACAAGCTGAATAGCCACATCATGCTGACTTTGATGGCCGGGTCCAGTTCTTTGACACCCAAAGCGATCACCAGATAACCAATGGATAAAAACAAAAGTCCAAGCGCATGTTTGGTGGGCGAAGAGGGTTCCAAATTACGTTGACCTAGAAATGTCCAGAGAATCGCAAACAGCGGTGCCAATACTACAATCAGAACCGCATTGATGGACTGAAAAAAACTCGCGGGAATTTCTGCTCCTGAGAAACTTCTATCAGTTTGTTCTTCAGCAAAAAAAGTTAACGATGCCCCTGCTTGCTCAAAGGCCGCCCAGAAAAAGATCACGAAAAAAGCCAGGATATAAATGACTGCGATTCGTTGTTTCTCGATAGATGTCAATGTCTTGTCGGTAATGATCGCTGCCGGACCGATAATACTGATGGTAAAAATACCGGATCCGATAATGCCGGAGCCGGTTAGATAATAAAATCCGGAAAATAACAGTAACGAAACGCTAACCCAAATCAGCGTTTGTGATAATAGTGCTCGCGATGTGCGGCTGTGATTATCATTGGCTGCTTTCTTCCGAGGCACCAGACCGATACCGATGCCATCGGGTGTGACGATATATCTATTTTTGAGCAGCTCGAACGAAGCAATGCTGATGATCATTCCAATAGAAGCGGCGAGAAAACCCCACTTGAAATCCGCCGGATTGCCGGTATCGCCAAAGCCGCCGCACACCAGCGGTGCGAAAAATGCACCGAGATTGATACCCATGTAAAAAATGGTGAAAGCGGCATCAACCCGTTTGTCGCCTTCAGGATAAAGTTGCCCGACCATGGTCGAGATGTTCGGCTTGAAAAAGCCGTTACCGAAGATTAGCAGTCCCAAGCCTAGGAATAGCAACGGTTGCGCTACGGATAGTTGATCGAAATTCGAAGCCGATAAAAACATGCAAAAATGACCTGCCGCCATTAAGACGCCACCCACAAAAATGGTCCGGCGGTTACCCCAATAGCGGTCGGCGACATAGCCACCGATCAACGGTGTCAAATAAACCAAACCGATATAACTGCCATAAATTTCCGAGGCGTATGCTTTGTCGAACAGCAATGCCTTGATCATGAACAAAGTGAAAATGGCGCGCATGCCGTAGTAACTGAAACGCTCCCACATTTCAGTAAAAAACAAAAGATACAAACCCTTCGGATGGTTTGTTGAGTTCATGATCTGGATCAGTAAATACAGTAAGCAATCAAAAGCGCGGATACTATCCGAATTTCTCAATCATACGAAGATCCTGCGGAGATTTTATAATCATTTGAGATTAAGGAAGAGGCACGAATGTAATGCTTTCGTATCTAGCGATAACAAATAGCGATTCATCGGCCTATTGGATGGGGATTTTTTATATTGATTTCACCCTATTGTTGGCTTGGATAAAATGGATATAGCCGGTAAGGAATTTTTCCAATTGCTGATTGATAACAGCATCTGTGATTTTTCCAGTTTCGTCAAAGACATTATGTGCTTTTGATACCATCATTTGCTCGCCGAACCAAGGCCGCATGCCAAGCCTCCTCAGAACGGGCAACAAGGCATTTTGCGATAATACCGTGCCAAACCCTCCCATTGTCGCGCCGATGACTGCAATCGGACGGTCTCTGAAAATACGGGGAATTTCTTTGGGCGGACGGGATAACCAGTCGATCGCATTTTTTAATACACCGGGTATGGAGTTATTGTATTCAGGCGTCGCCAGTAACACGCCGTCAGCTAATACAAGCTTTTCTTGAAGGGCGACCACAGCCTGGGGAATGCCTTCAATAGATTCAATATCTTCGTTATAAAGCGGAATATCGTGGAGCGTTGCAATATCCAGCACAGCGTCACCGTTCAATATCTCACGGGCGGCGCGCAATAAAGCGGTATTGTATGAACGATCGCGCAGACTGCCCGAAATGCCGAGGATTTTTACCACATGACTCTCCTTTGTGATTATGATTATTCAATATTATTCAAAGACATAACATATAGCCGGTATTTAAGATTCAAGTCCGTTCCAGGCTGGATCTTCGCGGAACGCCGTACGTAAATAATTAATGATAGCGTTGACTTTAATTGGAATATAGCGGGATTGCGGATAGATCGCATAAATTGTATCTGCAACAGGGTGCTCGTCTGGCAATATATCGATAAGCTGGCCTTTCGAAAGCGCCTGCGCAGCGACGAATACCGGCAGTATAGCGATGCCAAGTCCGGCAATAGCGGTATCCCGGACTGTTTCATCATTACTCGTAACGATGCGGCTGCGCACCGTCAAAGAGCGTGGTGTATTAGTGGGTTCTACCGGTTCAAATTGCCAAATTTCATTTGAAGGCACATTTGCGTAACTGATACACGTGTGGTTAGCAAGATCATCAATTGAAACGGGCAATCCGGCATTTTGCGCGTATGCGGGACTGCAGCACATCACACGTCTGCTGACCGCGAGTCTGCGGGCAATGAGGGAAGAGTCATGCAGCCTTCCAATGTGAACCCCCAAATCATACCTTCCCTGGATAGATCTGTGCGCATAATCTGTTTTCCTGTTCGGCCAGCTCCTCTGAAGCCCGGTCCAGCTGCAGCATGATGGTGCGCGTATGCTGATAAAAAATAGCACCTTTATCGGTAACCGTTACGCCGCATGTAGAGCGGTGCAGCAATTTCACACCCAGCACAGCTTCCAAATCTTTAATGCGCTGACTGACAATCGATTTCGACAGATGCATGCGCTGCAGCACTGATGCTGCCGGTCTCAACGGCATACTGAAAAGCAATGATATTGTGAAATTTGTGTTTCATCGTTCTGTATTCCAGAACACTATTTTCTGGAAAATCCTAGTTCTCAGTTGATATAAAAATCAGTAAGCTCTTAGTCTTGTAAAGTCAATAAAAACTTGAGCGCTTAGCGATAATAGTATAGCTGTCATCGAAAGCTCAACCAGGAGATTAGCTATGAATGTCGATAATCCGGGTATCACTGCTAAGAAATTGCAGCGTATTCAACGCAATGCGGCAAGCCATTGGGTCGGTAATGGATTCCCTGTGCGCTCACTATTTAACTATTCAGAAATCGGACCTCAGATCAGTCCATTTTTGCTATTCGACTATGCAGGCCCTGTCGATTTTCCGCCCACTGACGATCGTCTTGGTGTCGGAGAGCACCCGCATCGTGGTTTTGAAACGGTCACGATTGTTTACAGCGGTGAAGTTGAACATCGCGATAGCTCAGGAGGCGGCGGCAAGATCGGCCCCGGTGATGTGCAATGGATGACTGCGGCGTCAGGCATTGTGCACGAGGAATTTCATGGGCAAGACTATGCACGAAAAGGCGGCCCTTTCGAG
This sequence comes from Nitrosomonas sp., assembly GCF_019635155.1. GTDB lineage: Bacteria > Pseudomonadota > Gammaproteobacteria > Burkholderiales > Nitrosomonadaceae > Nitrosomonas. The sequence goes on from NZ_JAHBZY010000006.1 coordinate 111,191, forward strand.
ATGGTGCAGTTGTGGGTCAATTTACCGGCGAAGTATAAAATGTCTCAACCGCGTTATCAGAGCATTTTAGATTGCCAGATACCTGCTGTGCCGTTACCCGGCAATCAAGGAACCGTTCGTGTCATTGCCGGTGAATTTAATGGCGTAAAAGGACCAGCCAAGACGTTTTCACCGATTCATGTCTGGGATATGCGTATACCCGGAGGGCAGACCATTACTCTTACATTGACAGAAGGCCATAGTGCAGTATTAGCAATCCTGAAGGGCTCGGTGAGCATTAATGAGTCCAATTTCATCAGAGAGGCGGAAGTCGCCATTTTCGACCAACAGGGTGATTATATTCGTTTCAATAGTGAACAAGACACCACGGCGTTGTTGCTAAGCGGCCGCCCTTTAGACGAACCGATCGCCGGCAGCGGTCCTTTTGTAATGAATACCGCAGAGGAAATCCGTCAAGCAAAAATAGATTATCAGAGCGGAAAAATGGGACATCTGGCATCGTAGTACATGTGGCCGGTTGTTCACGAACCTTATAGAAAAGAGAAATACTATCCAATAGATTTATTAACGCTATATAGGAGCAATAATGAGTAATACTTTTAAATACAACCGTCTTTCGAAAGATAACGCAGTATGTCTGCTGGTCGATCATCAATCAGGATTGATTTCATTGGTGCAGGATTTCTCGCCGGGAGAATTCAAGAACAATGTGTTGGCGCTTGCAGACATTGCCAAGTTCTTCAATCTTCCAACAATTCTCACAACCAGTTTTGAAGACGGCCCGAATGGACCGCTGGTACCTGAGTTAAAAGAAATATTTCCGGATGCGCCGTATATTCCGCGGCCTGGTCAAATTAACGCATGGGACAACGAAGACTTTGTCAAAGCGATTGAAAAAACCGGGCGTAAGCAACTGATTATTGCAGGTGTCGTTACCGATGTGTGCGTTGCGTTTCCTGCGTTATCAGCTATTGAAGCCGGTTATGAGGTCTTTGTGGTTACGGATGCTTCAGGCACGTTTAACGAGGTCACCCGACATGCGGCATGGGCCCGAATGGCGGCGGCTGGCGTGCAACTGATGAACTGGTTCAGTGTGGCGAGTGAACTGCACAGAGACTGGCGTAACGATGTTGAGGGGCTGGGTGCGCTTTTATCGAACCATCTTCCGAATTACCGCAATCTGATTACCAGTTATCTGGCTCAAAACAAGTAATACTTTAAACAACACTAGAAATTCTTACACCTTATGAAATACTCAATGCTTATTTCAATCTACCTACCTGCCTGTAAATGATCCTGAGTTTTCTTGCAGCAAACGAAAATACATTTCATATCCACTCGCTGCCACTGTCACTGGCGGCGATGGAATTATCTCGTTTATACTTCGATTTGAGCGAAATCAAGCAACGGCTTCGTTTTGATCGTATGATATCGGATAGCGCATGCGCTGGTGTTAATCCATATTCAATGTTGTAGTGCCAATTATTTAAAGAATTCAAATATGTCATTCAGTTTTAACGACTTTTACGAAGCTAACCGGCGTATCATCATTTGGTTGATTCTAATCAGTTTACTGTGGACCCTGAGTGATTTTTTCGGATTGATTTTTATTACATTCGTGCTTGCTTTCATTGCCACGCCGCTGGTGCGGATGGGGCAGAGCCGCTTGAAAATGCCTTATCGTCTGTCACTGATATTGGTTTATATTTTTTTTCTGATCGTGGTGGTGAGTTTCTTCCGCTATGTGACACCCAATGTGATTGGCGAAGCGAATCGCTTTCTGAACAATTTTGACGAAGTGCAATTAAAACTGATCGAATTGGAACGCGATATCGGCAGTAAGTATCCTGGGATCGAACGTTCACTGCACGGCTATATGCGAAGCATGCTGGATGAGCAGGCGCTGCAAGCGATTGATACTGAACTGAATGCATTCAAGAAATCGATTTATCTTGCCAGCGACGTCGATCCGGAGCATATGCTCGAAGAGGAACTTACTGAAGCGACGCATGAAAAAATACGAAAATACTACGACAAGGAAGCCGAGCTGTTGATGAATTTTCTGGCATCCAAGCAACTGGATAAAGTCGGCGAGCATTTTCCCAAGCTGATCAACCAGCTTTATACCGGGATTGGTACCGTATTGCTGGCGCTATTATTCAGTTTTTTGATTTTATTCGATAATATCCGCCTCGGCGGCTTGATGAAAAGCTTGCACGATTCACGCTTGCGGGATTTTTACCAGGAAACCGCGCAACCGGTCATTCGCTTTGCTTACGTGGTCGGGCGCGCGATCCAGGCGCAAGCGATGATTGCCTGCGTCAATACCTTCTTGACGTTGATCGGATTAATGATTCTTGGCATTCCGTCAGTCGCATTCCTGTCGCTGATTGTGTTCGTTTGCAGTTTCATTCCGGTTCTCGGCGTATTTATTTCGACGACGCCGATGGTGCTGGTCGCGTTGAACACCGGCGGGCTGATGCTGGCGCTGGCGGTAGTGTTGATGATTACCATCATTCATATCATCGAGGCGTATGGTCTGAATCCGCTGATCTACGGTAAGCATCTGAAACTGAATCCGGTACTGGTGTTGATCATCCTGCTGGTGGCCTACCACACTACCGGCATGTGGGGCATGGTGCTCGGCGTGCCGGTGGCTTATTACTTCATTCACGATGTGTTTGGCGTGCCGTTGTGGGACGAGCGCCGACTGGGGCCGAAAGTGTGAGTTTATTTGAATGACGGACGGACGATGCGATTCCGCCGGTCCGTCAATCCGGAACGAACTTTAGTACGTTACCGTTGATGCAGTAGCGCTTATGGCTCGGCGGCGGGCCGTCGTCGAAGACGTGGCCGAGGTGAATACCGGAGCTGGCGCTGCGCACTTCGATGCGTTGCATGCCGTGCGAGTCGTCATCGTGGTAAGTCACCGAACCCTTGATGGGGTCGAAGAAACTGGGCCAGCCGGTGCCGCTGTTAAATTTGGCTTGACTCAGAAAAAGCGGTGCGCCGGTGATCGGGTCGATAAATGTTCCAGGACGTTTTTCATCCAGATTGGACGCGGTGAACGGTGGTTCGGTACCTTGCTCGAACGCGATTTTCTGCTGCTCCGGCGTCAATAACTGAAACCCCAGCCATTTCCAGAAGTTGGTTTTCTCCCCGTTGTAACCGGTGTAACGGGCGGCTTCCTTACCGTTTCTGAACAATACGATAGTCGGTGTCGCGAACAGCGGTTTTTCCAGCGACCATCCGGTTGGCGGATTGGTGTTCATCGTTGTTGCCACCGGCACGGCTGCTTGCCATTGACTGAGTACTTCCTTATCGAACAGCTTGCAATATTCGCAATGTTCGGCTTCAAAAATTACCAGTTGCTGCGCGAAATTTAAATCCTTGCCGTTCAGTGGTTCGGTAAGTTCGCTACCGGATGCGGTTTGTGTTGCCGTTTGCCCGCTGGGCACCGGATATTTTACACCCGTACCGCCCAGGCCGCAGTAGCCATTCGGGTTTTTCTGCAAGTAATCCTGGTGGTATTCCTCGGCAGTGATGTAGTTCTTTAACGGTAGGATTTCGGTCGTGATCGCGCCATATTCGGCGGTGCTGAGCGCTTGTTGATATGTTTGCTGCGTCGATAGCGCCAGTTCTTTCTGCGCTTCGCCGTGATAATAAATCGCGCTGCGGTAATTGCTGCCGATATCGTTGCCCTGGCGGTCGCCTTGCGTCGGATTGTGATTCTCCCAGAACTTGGCCAGCACGGTTTCCAATGGTACTTGCGCAGGATCGAAAGTCACCTTGATCACTTCGGCATGATTGCGCGCCGTAGTTCGACCCGCCAGCAACAGCCGCTCATGATTCAGAATCTGCTGATACCCCACGCCGGGCAAATCGCCGCCGGCATAGCCGCTCTCGACATCAATCACGCCCGGAATCTCACTCATGCGCTTTTCCGCGCCCCAGAAACATCCCATGCCGAGGACGATGTAATCCGTTTTGATAGTGTTAGTTTGATTAATCGGTGTCACGTTTTTCTCCATTGCAAAGGCTGTCAGAACACATAATAAACCGGCGATTGCCGCAAAAATTGTTTTCATGGTTTTTCTCGGCTACTTAATTTTGACAGAATTTCGACACTTTGGGAGTTGCCGGAGTTCTTGTGGAGGGCACGTACTGACCAAATTTGCAGGGCTGCAATGAATGGCTCCGGATTGCAAATTTGCGGGCAATCCGGATGTTTATTGAACAGTCATTAAATCAATCGATTTTAACGAAACTGCCGTCTTGCTTGACCCAGGTTTCATTGGTGAAAGCATCGTAGATCGACTCCGCGTCGGTCGCGAAGCAATCGGCGACGGTTTGACTGGTGACGGTGTCTTTGAACGCAAAGGTCACCGGCGGGGTGATGGTGACGCCCGGGATACCTTCCGGCAGGCTGCCGAACGAGTTGGTGATGTCGAAGCAAGTATCGGAATTGACAATCAAGTTGGCCGCTTCAGCGGGCGCATTGATGGTGCAATGTTTGCTGTTGGTGAAGTTGCTGACGAGCGATTCAAACGGATTGGGAATCCCGGGGATTGAAATGGTGATGCCGTTGATCGCCGAGGAAATCACATTGGTCGATGTCAGCACCGATATCCCGGATGCAGTAGTTTGCTGCGGTGTCTGGCATAAGCTGTTGTTGGTTGGCAGTTCGATGCAGTTGCCGTTGGTGGTCACGTTGACGACATTGCCGCTTTGGGTATAGGTTAATCCGGTGGGCGCGCTGGCGGTGTTACACGCCGGAATGCTGCCGCTGCCGCCGGAGTTGTTGATCTGGGTGATTAAATCCGCTAACGGCGAAACGATGGTTGGGTTGCCGCCCCACGGCCCGCCCATGACGTAAACGTTGTTGTCGTTTTTGTTCACACCTGCATAAATGCCGGTATCCGGGTAATAGCGGAATAGCCAGGGTTCGATGCTTTGTGTCGCTTGATGATTCGGAAAATATCCGGGATAGGTATTTTCAGCCCAATTCAATAAAGTCTCGGTATCGTTGCTTATTTCGGCAACGGCAAAGTGGAAGTGGCCGGACAAGATAATGGTGTAAACGCCCATTGCAAACTTTTTCGAAGTGTTTTTCATCGAAATAATCTCCAGTTTCTTAAAAAATGATGCCCGAAGAATACCACACTCCTGGTGGAAACCGTGTCCACGTGTGTTCCGGCAATGTTTCTGTGTTCGCGTAGTTCAAGATCCGGGTACCGTGAAAACAGGCCGTGACCGCAATTTTATTAGGTGGTGGCGATGCAAGCTGCGACGTCAATGATTGAAGCTTTTCCTAGCGAAAGGCAAGAACAAAAGCTGGTGATTGCCTGGTGCGGAATAACGCCCGTTAAATATCGTAATGAGTTTTCGGAACCGTGGGCTGCTGTCCTTCAAGTTGCGGTGTTACGGCATGTGTTACCCGCGGGGGTGTTGTTCCTTGGTGCAAAGCGGAAATTTCATCTTGCAGCAGTTTATCGGTTGCGGAGACCCGCTTATGCTGACGCAGATGTGCGATCCAGGATTCTACGATGAACATTTCGAGGAAACGCCCATGATCTGCGACATCTTCAAAATATCCCCATTGAATAGCGCCGTCCCGGCGGCGGATTGTTTCCATTTCCCGGATCAGCTTAAAAAATTTGTCGCGATCGGCATCAGCGATTCGATATTCCAGCGTGACCAATACCGGGCCGCTATCATGCGATATCAACGTTACCGGTACCGGTTCCGCCCAGTGTCCCGAGGGCGTATGGTCATGATGTTCGCCCAAATTTAGTTTGAAGCGACGGGTGGCCAGAATCAACACAATCGCCAACAATCCCGAAGCCAGCAAGGCCGACGAAAGATTACTCATGATTGTTACTTGTCCCCATCCTATAGATCCGGCAGCCATGGCGCCAAAAACCGCCATCTGGTAAATGGACAGTCCGCGCGCGCGAACCCAATCGGGCAACGCTACTTGCGCCGAGAAGTTCAATGTCGAAACCGCAACGATCCATGACACGCCGCCGATAAACCCCGCCACTATGCCGGTGACCATGTGCTGGCCGAGCGCAAACATAGTTAAGCAGAGCGCTGCGCCGATTGTCGCCAGTGTCAGATTAGTATTTGCATGCCATCGTCTTCTCATAAGCGGAAGTAAAAATGCGCCCGTGACCGCGCCGAGTCCCAGTGCGGTCAATAAAACGCCATAGAGGCCGGGGCCGCCTTGTAGCGATTCTTTTGCTACGATCGGGAGTAATGCCCAGTAAGCTGACGCGCAGGTGAAAAAAGCAAGCGCGCGGATCAGAGTGTAGCGCAATGGTTTGCTATGCAGCGCAAAACGGATGCCTGCGCGCATCGCGCCACTTAAATGCTCGCGTGGCAACGTATCTGTCCGGGATGCGGTAACGCGCCACCATAGCAAAGCCGCCGCGACCGCAAGATAGGAGAGGGCATCGATAAACACCGTCGCGATTGCCCCTGCCGCTGCCAGAATAAAGCCGCCCAACGCGGGGCCGATGGCGCGGGCGATATTCATACTCACGCCGTTCCAGACAATGGCGGATGCCAGCTCATTCCGCGGAATGAGGCCCGGCACGATCGCTTGCCAGGCCGGCGACGCAAAAGCGGTTCCGACGCCGATCGAGAAAGTGAATGCCAGTAGCAGCCAGGGGTTGGTAATTCCCACCCAAAGCAACGCGGTAAAAATGAGAAGCAAAGCTGCCAGGAAAATCTGCGTCCAGAATAACAGCTTGCGGCGATCGAAAAGATCTCCGAGCACGCCCGCCGGTAAGGCGAACAGGAAAATTGGTAATGCCGTTGCCGCTTGCACCAATGAAACCATTAAAGGTGAAGATGATAGCTCTGTCATCATCCAGCCGGAAGTGACATTGAACATCCATGTACCGATATTTGAAATCAGCGTGGCTAGCCACAGAATACTGAAAACACGATACTTGAATGGTGAAAATACCGATTCCGGCATATTAGTATGCGAAGCCGCTGTAACCGCCGGTCCATGGATTTTTCAGACCGGAACTTAGCTTGCACGCATCAAGATCCAGCCAGCGGAATACCCGATCATTCTGTTCATAATGACTGCATACGTTATGCATTAGTAGATGAGAGAAATCAGTAGATAAAATGCGCCTTTAGGGAAAAAGAACGGTTATGTACCGGATTAGCTTGTCAAACCGGTTAAAACCGATAATTGGAACAATTTATATCCATTTCCGGATCATTTGGCAATGGTTATGGCTGGAACTGGTTGGAGAATTCTAATGGGTGCACGGATAGTTCGTACAATAGACGAAATGCTTCCGGATTCCAGGTGATTTCTGGATTATCCTCTAAATATATGTATTTTAAGCCATGTTTTGGGACAACCCCAGCCTGGCAGCGCCTAAAGAACCCTATTTGTGATATTTCTCACAGGACTATTCTATTGCTGAACTTAAAATCCCTTTTAGTTTGATCGAAAAGTCTTACTATTTTTCAATATCTCGATAAAGGAGAATGGCGACATGAACATACAATCCAATTTACAGCTGGTCAGTAAACTCTCAGTTTTTTTGATGACCTGCATACTCAGCGGGACTATTCAGGCAACAGGTTTTGATGATCCTGATTCGTTGGAATGGAAGTTTCGATATGGTTTGTCTGATTCTGAGTATCATGCGGCTTGGGATGACTACAAGAAGGCCGGTTATCTTCCTATTGATATCGAAACTGATAACAATGGCACGACATTTTCTGGTGTATGGCAAAAGAATACCGACAATCGCGGTTGGGCGAGCTATCGTAAGCTGACCAGTGATGAATTTCATAACAAATGGGAAGAGTATAAGAAGAAAGGATACCGCCCAATCGATCAAGACGCCGAGTTAATTAATGGTGAATTGCGTTATTCTCTGGTAATGGTCGAAAACAAGGAAAATCTGGATTGGGTATCGCGACGTAATCTTACCAGTGAAGAGTTCTCGAAAGAGTTTGCGCAATATAAGACCAAGTATCGGCCGATTGATATTGATGCTGTTGAAGTCGGAAAAACCATGTATTACTCCGTCATATGGCTTGAGAATAAAGCCAATATCAACTGGGTCGAGCTCCGTGATATGACCCCGGATTCCTACGGCGAGAAGTTTGCTGAATATAAAAACAAAGGTTATCGTGTAGCAGAGCTGGATTGTTATAAACGCGATGGTAAATTAAATTATGCAGCTGTATGGGAAAAGAATGAGTCTGGAAGAGCCTGGGCCGCATTACGTGAGATGTCCGCAATCGACTTGCGTAATAATTGGCTAAAATATCGCGACCAGGGCATGCGCGTCATTGATATAGAGATTTGTCCGGCTAAAAGTGGTGGTGGAACACAGTATGCTGCGGTTTGGCGCGAAAATGATAGCCGTTATGACTGGAAAGGTCGAAGCAAGGCTGAGAAAATCCTCGAAGACTATGCTGCAGACGCTCAGATTCCTGGTGTTGGCGCAGCCATTATACGCAACGGTAAGATTGTTTTCCTTGGCGGCGCCGGATTTGCGGATAAAGAAAATAATCTAAAAGCGCACAGTGGAACGATCTATCGCCTTGCTTCTGTGGCAAAAGCGGTTACGGGCACACTGGCCTATGATATGGAAGAGGCCGGTATAATTAACCTGGATGTCAAAACAAATACCCTGGTTAATGGCTTGGGCACAAAGCATCAGCACACGGTACGGCAGTTGTTGGGTAACATGGGTTGTGTGAAACACTATACCAGTGATGGTCTGGATGACAACGCTACGCAAGTCGAATACGCAACAGCGAAGGATGCCTTGAATAATCATTTATCCGGTAAAATCAAGACAAACTCGTGGATTATCTCCGGTTGTACTCCGGGCACACATAATTACTCGACTCATGGCTTTACCATTGCTGCAACGGCTTTGGAAGCAAAGGGCGGCTCCAGTTTCTCAAATCTAGTCAAAACCCGCATTGCTGATCCGTTGGGCCTCGATACCCTGCGAGTGGAAAAACGCTCAAGCCCGGACGCCACTGGCGAACACGCTACGATTAACTCTGGTGCAAACAAGGTCAGTAAAAGCAGTTTTGAAAATGTCAGCTGGAAGGCTGGCGGCAGTGGAATGGAATCCTCTGCGCTCGATTTGGCCCGATTTGGTGATGGCGTGTTAAGAAATCGATACTTCCCACAAGCAACGCGAGACATACTATGGAGCGGCGGTACTAAGAATGGTCAGGCTAACGGTTGGCAGATCAATTCCGGCGTTACCCAAGCAAGCAAGGGTGGCGATAATCAAGGATCCGACTCGCATATACGTATTGACGTGGTTAATGGCATCACCGTAGTTGTCTTAACCAATACCAATCCACCTCCCGTTGACACCAGTTCAATTACTTCGCAACTGCTATCATTGGCCATTGCGAATCCCTAGCCGGGCGTTCCCGACATGCCCGCTCCCATTTTTGTAGGGGCGGGCATGATTCTTGAATCATCTTTATTCACCAAAGGATAGAGTAGAGAACAGGTTTTCCCTATCCTCTCTCATCAAACCGTGCATGCGGTTCTTATAGCCTATATTTTGTATAGAGCTGTTGACTCACCAAAACGGATAAATTTGTGCGGTAGCCAACTTAAATCACTCTTCACGAAAAATACTGAATGAAAGAGACTTTTGCACGGTGTCATGAGCGGCACTGGAATAAGGCAAAAAATTGCGGAAAAGCGGAGTTTACACGGGGTAAATGAGCATTTTTTGCGAATTTTTAACGCGATTATCGTGTCGCGTAGTAACCGTGCAAAGGTCTCTGAAAATGATTACTCTGTTGCGGTTTTCTAGGTTACTTTAGATGCATGCTATTCTTGACCGACTTGACTCCGGCGACCCCACGCGCCACTTCAATCGCTTTGTTGATACTGGCTGAGGAGCTTACGAAACCACTTAACTGAACCACACCCTTGAAGGTTTCAACATTGATTTCAGTAGACTTTAGCGTTGGTTCATTCAATATGGCTGCTTTTACTTTCGTAGTAATGACAGTATCATCAAAATACTCTCCTGTTCCCTCTTGCTTCTGAGTTGATCCACATCCTATAGCGGTCAGCATTGCTAAGGTCAAAAACGATACAAAGAATAATCTAATGAAGTGATTCATGGGATTCTCCTAAAGTGTGGTAAAGGAATTAAGCTATCAAGCTGTTATGACGTGGTCAAGTAAAACCGGACACCCCGGTTAAGCGACTTTTTTCATTTTTTCTGTTTCTGCCTCATATTGATTAGCTCTCGACATTCTCACGTTATTTCCACATAACATCACATTTTTCTTTTGCGGCAGCAGTAAGTAGATCAATCAAAGGCAGCGCTCTTGCATGTATACTCACTATTGGTTCATTTTCACTCTCATTCTCAACGGATGTCGATTCCTTTTCTGCGCTTATAGCGATCTTTAATCGATTCAGCGCCGCGGGAACATCCGCCGCCAGGATGACGCCGGGTACAGTCGCGCTGTGTCCCATCATTTTGAGCATAGTAAGTGCAATATCTCTAAACATAGGGATATCAGCATAAGCATCGGTTGTAAATGTCACAAGCATAAAGTTTTCCTCGGCTGAGTTAAAAATGCATCATTTCGTCTGTTTTGGCTCGATTCATTATTTCTAAGAAGCGGATTTTATTTTTAAACTTAACCAGCTTATAGCAAGGTTATTGGGAGATTATTGCACCAGTTTCTCCGTATGACCTAAAATTATCATTCTTTTGCAGTTCACTCATCACCCGGTTTTTTATATTTTTTCTTCATTGCTGTCCATGCCAATTTATGTGTTGTTTCTTCCTGTGAGGCATTGTCATAACGTTCTTCAGGGCTCGCATATTCTCGCCATGCGTGATTAAATGCTTCCCAATAAATATCCTGTGTATGTGCAGGCAGAGAGAGTACATGGATCACATTTTCTGGTAGATCTATTGGTTTTATAAAAGTTTGTAAGGTCAAGTTATTAATGAAAAGCGTGATAAACGACAAGAATAAGAATGGTTAATGTTACGAACCATGCGAGGATATATATGATTATCGCTCGTTTTGCTTTCTTTGTTTTGTACCAAGTATGCGGATGAACGCCTTTTATGAGAAGGACTATCTTCGTTGCCAAGTTGATGCATACTACATTGATGGTTAACAGTAAACCCGCATTGAAAGCATGATTGATATCTCCAAGACCCAGCATAAGGCCTAGTGTTACCGCTGGTGGTAGCAGTGCGACTGCTACCATTACTCCGACTAGGACGCTCGATAGCTTCGCTGTTAAGGATAGAGCTGCAGCTGCACCAGATGCAAGCGCTAAGGGAAAGGAATCCAATCCGACTTTTGTGCGCAGAACAAGCTCGGGGCTTGCGGTATTAAGTGGCCAAAAAGCGCCGATCACAACAGACAATGCTATTGCTAGCGTGATTCCGACAAGGAAAGTTAAAATTGACTTCCGCATTAAGGAAAAATCGCCTAAGGCTGTACCGAGACCAAAGGCAAGATTTGACCCAAGTAATGGCGCAATTACCATTCCACCAATTACTACGGCTACATTATTCTCGATTAATCCTATCGCAACAACGATTGTCGCTAACACAATTAATACAACAAAATTGATATTTAGTGCCGCATTTTTTTCAACTTCTTTGTAAATGGCTTCTCTTGTTTCAATTGCTGAGTCTTCTTCCTTACTATCACTTTTCGACGGCATAGGTAGTGAAATTTCTATAGGTAAGACTATAATCCAAGTGGATGGCTGAGTCCGAAGGGCGGACTGCAATGAATCCAATACAGATTGAATCTTATCGTCAGTTACAAGTAGCCTTATCAATTGCATTCCATCGTCTCCCATTACACCGAGGCGTAAATCTGAAGCTTCATGTTCTTTTGCGATTTCCAAAACTTTGTTGATACTACTTGCCTCAACTACTATCTCAATGTATTTCATGTTCAGTATTCCCCTTCCACAATTGGCATTATTTTTTTATACAAAGAGCGAAGCTGCTGTGTCAATTTATTCAGAACTATTAGATTCGTGTCGTAATTAACGTACCAGCGGTCTTGTCCTGTATCTTTTTCAAAAATTCAATATTCATGTGGTTTTTCAAGAGAACGTGAGAAGTCATTTTGGGAGTGATATTTTGTTATGAGATTTATTTTGCTTTTTGGGTTATTAATTCCATCAATATCATTCGCAGAAAATTTTTTGACTAATAGTAATAAGCTATTTGATTTTGCTGAAAAATCCTTTCCGATATTTTTCAATTCCACTGAAATAAAAACCATCGCATTGAATGGATATTTAGTGCGATATTATCCTGATACCAATATCTATATTGGAACCAAAGATCTTGATGTCTATGTGTATGGCGATATCTTTAATGGATTATTGAAAGCCGGTGTTATTTCTGATTTTGTCACATTAGAACCGGATGGGGATACCTTATTGGCCGCCTTATTTACGGAAAACCGAAGCAATGTACAGGTTCATGGAACTGGAACTGTAATTTCCTTATTGGCGGATGATCGTAACGGGGACCGCCACCAAAGGTTTATCATTGCACTAAAATCCGGCCAGACGTTATTAATCTCTCACAACATCGATCTAGCACCAAGGATTGATGAATTAGCCTTGTATGACCAAATTGAGTTTTCCGGTGAATATGAATGGAATGACAAAGGTGGCGTGATCCATTGGACGCACCACGATCCTGACGGAATTCATGTGGACGGCTGGTTATTCCACAATAATGTTATTTATCAGTAATAATTTGGTGCTGAAATTTTGTTTGGACTTAAGCAAATCATTATCTATGCAGATGAAAACGGCTGTGAGACTTATTACAATTGGATAATAACTTACAAGACAAAAAGAACCAGCAGCGAATCAGGGCGCGTATCCGGCGGCGACAAAGACAGCCAAAGTCAAGATATTGAAGATATTGAAAATGCCAAGGAATATTGGAAGGATGGATGTACTGCTGCTCTGCTCTCTTTGAAAGTATTAATGCGATGGGGTATCGCCTTGCACTGCAGAGACTAGATGCTCATGCAAAGTAGCTTCTTGATAAAAACAGTTTCATTGTACTGAATTGGCTCACCAAAGCGGATAAATCTGGTAACTGGTTTATTAAGATTTCAGTTTTATATTTCATATAATATGCGGCTAACATGAATGAAGCTAAATGGCGGTGCAGCAGTATGTTTGAATACCGAGTTAGGCGTAACGAATCCATACACGCTTTCGCTGTCGTTTCACTGCCATTCCAACGAATCCCAGTCCTACTAGCAGCATCACCCATGTATCTGCCTCTGGCACCGCTGTAATAAATTCGGTAGATAGAACATATATCTCATCATTGCCGACTTGCAAGAAAATACGATGTGTATCTATGTCAGAGTCGATCGCAAAAGCTCTACCACCTAAGAAAGCAGTTGATGCTACGCCTATTTCGTGGCCTGCAATATCAATTTCAACAATTCTCTGCCCGAAGTGATCAATTATGTAAAAACCACCATCAGGTGCTGAAGCTAAACCACTAGGGCCAGGGAATCCCGGAAAAATATCAGCAACAGATATATCGCCAATAAATACTCCATTCAAATCATAGTGACGAATCACGTCTTCTTCAAACAGAGTTGTCCAGATACCATCGTTTCTAACATATGCAGAATCTAGGTGGTCAATTTGTAGATCGTTGTAAATTTTTGCGGTGCTGGGATCAATTTCCACAAAGTGATCCGTGTAGTCGCTGCCTACAATGACAGTAGTGCTAACCCATAGGTGCTTACTGCTTCTGTCGTAATTCAGAGAATTGATAACATTGCTGGATGAATAGGCGGCTCCGAAGTCGAGTTCGTTAATAAAATTACCATGATCATCCAACGTGTAGATAAAGCTTCCTAGGGCATCTGATCCATGACCAAGATAGATCATGTCTTTTTGAAAGTCTGCCCTAAAGGCCAAGCCAAGAGCATTTCCTACATCATGGCGGGCAAGGATGGAATCAATATTGATGACTTCCAGGATCGGATTAGCTCGAAGTTGTGTTGTGCCGCTAACGAGAAGTACAAACCCTATGAAACAAAATAATCTTAGATTCTTCATGTGATTTTCCTAAGGTATAAAAACCTAATGAAAAAGCGCGCCATGTCCAAAAACAAAAATTCTTATTCAATTGCAGAATAGCCCTAATTGTCGTTGGGTGCAATTGATAAACTCTCAAATGTTCCTAACATGAAATATGTGCACCATCTTGTTTTCCCCCGTCCAAGTAACACGGGGGGCTACAAATACATACTTTAGTAATCAGTCGCTGAATATAAAGGTTTTCTGCCTTTAAGGCAATCAGTTAAATATCCCTAAAGCCGCCTGTGCGAGCAACCGGGCGTGAGGACGGGGGCGCAGGCGAGGCGGCGCTGCTGGGAGCCATGATACACGGCAAGCGCATAAATCCATAGGGGGCGCCGCCGGCGCACCATACGCCTAAGAGCGGGGGTACCTGTGGAGTTATGCGCGCTTGCATGCAGGACAACTATACTATTGACGGCATATGGAAGGTTATTTAACTTATTAATGAAAGTTCAATATAACATTCATATTAACATCTGAGGAAATCATGAAATCATCTACCCTTCATAGTGTATGGTCTGCACCAGATAACACTCGTTTAACCAGCAAACAGTATTCATTCCGATTGCCGGTGCATGTGGCTGCAAAAATCGCCGCATTGTGCGAGATGTACCCTAGTCGGACTAAAACCGAAATTGTGGGCGATCTGCTTTCAAGTGCTATAGACGAATTTCTTGCCGGTCTTCCATATGTACAAGGTAAGTATGTAGGCACCGATCACGAAACCGGAGAAGAAATTCACCTTGATGCTGGCCCGGAAGCCATGTTTTGGAAATTAGCAGACAAGCATTACCGCGAAATTGAGCGGGAAATGGGTAATGAAGACCCGCCTAGTCTTTATGAAGCTTTGCGAAAACCAAAGTCAGCAGAATAGAGCTTGTTCCATGTATCGCCTATTGCTCAGCGGCTATGACACCATCGAATGCGCGTATTACCTCGCATTCAGTCATGGTTGCCTGCTTGATTTTGAGCAACTAGCGGTGGAGAAAGAAGCACTACGCCAATTAAAGATGCGCAAGCAAAAGCCTATCAGGCTGGGCAATGAAGAATTCCTGCTGGCTTCACACGGTACGGCGAGCGGTTATCCCTTCCTGATCGAAAACGAATCGTTTAGCATCCAATTCGGTGAATTCAACAAACCTTCGTTCTTTGTTACGTTTCGCAGCGTGGCGCTATGGCATCAGGGCATACAAGCCTTGCATCAGCGCTTTTTGGATTGGGCGAAATCGGTAGGGCTGAGCAGCTATGAACCGGAGCGATTGTCTCGCGTGGATTTCACCTTTGATTACTTCCTGCCAAACCTAGATTTTGATGAAGATAGTTTCGTCTCGACTGCTTGTAAGGATAACCAGCACCGCAAGAACCGCAAAATTCAGACTTTCTCTTTTGGTGAAGGTGAAATTAGGCTGCGGATTTATAACAAATGCGATGAGATCAACGAAACAAGTTCGAAAACCTGGTTCTACAAGCTATGGGAAATCGATCACGATGTATGGCGCATCGAATGGCAGGTGCGTAAAGGCTCATTACGCAGTTGCGGCATTCAAACCTTTGCTGACCTTCAACACCGCCAAGGCAAGCTTTTACAGCTTTTGGTCAATGAACATACCACGCTGCGCATTAAAGAAGATGACAGCAACCGCTCCCGCTGGGCATTGCATCCGCTATGGCAGGATTTGATAGAGCAAGTTGCGAAGATCGAAATTCTGGAAGGATTGGATACCTTAAACGAACTCGACATGAACGCACTGCTTGAAGAACGCAAGATGCGCATCGCAATCAGCGTATACGGTTATCTCAAGCGCATGGCTGCCATTCAATGTTTACAGCACGGCAAGGACAAGATTTCCGTCATGGAAGCCCAAGCACTCCTAAGCATGGTCGTTCGGCATGTTCATAACCCCTTGTCTTGGTCGTGCGACGTTGAAGAACGCGTAACAGAAATGAGGCTTGGCAAATGGTAGCGCTGCAAGAGATTCTGAAGCGGCTCGATCAAAGCAAGAATGAAACCCTGCTGCTGGCGCAGAGTTCTTTGCCGCAATCGCAGTTTGAAGCATTTCGTAAAATTTTTCTCAATATCTTCGGTAAGAATGGATTGGAAAAGGAATTGGCAAGGCTTTATGCCGAAGATCGGAAGCAGGACAGGAACGGGCAGGAATAGATCATGCAAAAAAGGAGGTGCCATAATGCGTGAACGAACCCGACAATTTAGAATTTGTGATAGATTTTAACCCTGACTTTCAGGAGCAAACTATCCAAGCTGGGGAATTGCGCTTGATAAAGTCTTTCCTGCCTGAAATTCTGAAAGAAATCGCAATTCAGGCTGAATCCAACAAGGAGTAAAGAACATGCGGATAGCGCTCTATGCTCGCGTTTCCACGGTCAAGCAAGCGGAAAAGGATTTATCGATTCCCGATCAGTTGCGGCAAATGCGTGATTGGTGCAAGGCCAACGGTTACACCGTAATTATGGAATACGTCGAGCCGGGCGCATCCGCAACCGACGATAAAAGACCGGTATTTCAGCAAATGATTGCTGATGCCATGCTCAAGCCAAGCCCCTACGATGCTATTGTTGTGCATAGTCTATCTCGCTTTTTCCGCAATTCACTGGAATTTGGCCTATATGAACGTGACCTAAGAAAAGTCGATGTCAAACTGATTTCCATTACCCAACAAACGAGCGATGATCCCAGCGGAGAATTCACACGAAAGCTATTGAGTTTCTTTGATGAATACCAAAGCAAGGAAAACAGCAAACACACCTTGCGCGCGATGAAAGAAAACACCCGGCAAGGTTATTTCAACGGTTCGCGTCCTCCCTTTGGCTATAAAACCATCGAAGTTGAAACCATCAGCATCAAGGGGAAGAAAAAGAAACGCCTGACCATCGATGAACATGAAGCGGCTACCGTTCGCAAAATCTTCGACCTATACCTGAACGGCCACCTTGGCCAATCGATGGGTGCAAAGCAAATTGCTGTTTACCTGAATGAGCGCGGATTCACGCAAAGAGGAAAACAATTTGCGCGCAACCGGATACATGAAATCCTTTCCAATCCGACTTATCAGGGTGAATTCATTTTTAACAAGCGCGACGCCAAGAATCAGAAATTCAAACCGGAAAGCGAATGGGTGCGTATGGCGGTGGAGCCGATCATTGAGCAATCACTATTTGAAGTTGTGCAAGCACGTAAAGCAAGCCGTGCGCCTTCAAAAGTACCGCCAAGAATAACCAACTCACCAACTTTATTAACCGGTTTGCTCAAATGTGGTTGCTGCGGTGCCAGCATGACGCTGGTAACGGGAAAAGGCGGGCGTTATCGCTATTACAAATGCAATACCCGCATTAGCAAGGGTAACAAGTTGTGCGACGGGCGAAGCATTCCGATGGATAAACTCGATAAGCTGATTCTTACCGCGTTGGCGGACAAAGTATTTGATCCTGAACGGGTCAAGATTATGCTGTCCGACATGAAAAAGCAGATTAAAGCTGCACAGGAAAGCCAGGATGAAGGATTGAAGAAGCTGACCAAGGAGCTGGATGAAATCAAGACCGCCACTGACCGGCTTTATGAAGCCGTTGAAAAAGGTTTCTTGCCGTTGAATTCTTCACTTCAGGAACGATCTCACAAATTGAATGCAAGAAAGCAGGAATTATTGATTCAAGTTGCCGGATACCGCCGTCAGCAACAATTGCCGGAAATCAAGCAGAATCAGCTTGAAGCTTTTACCAAAGCGCTACGAACCAAGCTACTCGACAGAAAAAGCGGATTCGGTAAGGAATATCTAAAACTTCTGGTGAGTGAAATTCGCATCAAGGACAATCAAGCGGAGATTACCGGCAGTTATTCTGCGCTTGCTCACGCTGTAGAAGAAACAAAAAAGCACTCTCTTGAAAGAGTGCCCAGTTTTGTACCGAAATGGCTCCCCGACCAGGGCTCGAACCTGGGACCTGCGGATTAACAGTTCTATAATATTCACTTTTTGCAACAATTTTACCTTACTTTAATAAGCATTAAATTGTTTTAATATAACTGTAATATAATGTTTATTATAAATATCTATAAGTTATTGTTGTTTGAATTTCCCACTTTAGTTTTGACGCCGTTTTAATTTTCTGGTCTACTATAGGTCTACTAATTTGAATAGTAGGCTCTGAAAGCGGAATTAGTAGACTGGAGATCAAGATGCCGCAGAAGCTCACAAAAACATTTATCGATTCCATTCCGTATCCTGAGAACGGACAAGCTTTTTACCGTGATAGTGAAATTAAAGGATTCGGTTTGCGTGTTGGTGCTACCAGCAAAGTTTATATCGCTGAAAGCAAAGTAAACGGTAAAACCGTTCGAGTAAGCATTGGTAAACACGGGATTTATACGGCTGAACAAGCGCGAAACCAAGCAAGAGAATTGCTGCTCCTGATGTCGAAAGGTATCAATCCCAATGATCAAGTACGAGAACAGAAAACCCGAAGCATGACTTTGCAGCATGTATTCCAGGATTTTTTGGTCGCCCGGAAAGCACTTAAACCGCGTACTATTTATGATTACAAACGCATCATGGGTACTTATCTGGAGGATTGGAACGATAAGGCGATTGCTGACATCACCAAAGACATGATTGCTAAACGGCATGCCGAACTTGGGCAAAACAGCCAAGCGCAATCTAATTTGACCATGCGTTTTTTGCGTGCGCTCTTTAACTTTGCCGCCGGACAATATGAAGATAGTAAAGGACAAGCATTGATTCAGGATAATCCAGTCAAGCGCTTATCGCAAACCCGCGCCTGGTATCGGGTCGAGCGCCGTCAAACGGTGATTAAACCGCATGAACTAAAACCCTGGTTTCAAGCTGTCATGAATTTGAAAAACGATATCAAAAGTCAGAACCGGGAAACAATCCGTGATTATTTGCTGTTGGTGCTTTTTACCGGATTGAGACGAGAAGAAGCAGCAAGCATGACCTGGGATAATGTCGATCTGCATGCTAAAACCCTGAAAGTCACCGATACCAAGAATCACTTGGATCATACTCTGCCATTATCGGATTTTCTCCACGATTTTTTGCAGCAAAGAAAAACTAATGCAGTGAATGATTATGTTTTCCAGCGTTCAAACGGGCAAGGGCATATAACCGAGCAGCGCAAACAAATGGCCAAAGTTATCAAGGAATCCGGTGTAACGTTTACGATTCATGATTTGCGCCGTACCTTCATGACAATTGCCGAAAGTCTTGATATATCCGCTTATGCCGTCAAACGGTTAGCCAATCACAAAATGAACAATGACATCACGGCCGGTTACATTATTGCCGATGTGGAACGGTTGCGAGACCCGATGCAGAAAATTACTGACTATATCCTCAAGTGCGCTAGTTATAAGCCGACTGCCACGGTCACCGATTTACCCAGAAAGAAATCGCGCAACTCTACAAAATCCGTCATTGACGTATAAACCAATTGTGTATACCATTGTCGAAACTGAAATCTTTGAGCGCCTGTGGCCTTCTTATTGGACAGATCAAGCGTATGATGAATTTATAACGTTCATCACCGAAAACCCCGAAGCGGGCGATATAGTCAAAGGCTCCGGCGGTATGCGCAAAGTACGCTGGAGTCGCTCAGGCTCGGGGAAATCCGGCGGTGTGCGCGTCATTTATTTTAATCGTCTAGCAAATGGTCAGATTTGCTTGGTTTTTATCTATGCAAAAAGCAAACTGGATTCAATCAGCGCTAAAACTTTGAAGGAAATGAAACATGAAATCGAGAAAACCTTTAACCGATGAAGAACTGGAAGCATGGGAAAACAGCCGGGACTTAGAGGCTGAATTACTGGAATCCGTACGCCAGATGACAGCAGGGAAGGTGCATGCTGTTATGTCGCCCGTCATATCGGCACGTAAAAAAACGGGTTTATCTCAAGCTGAGTTTGCCAAACTGCTGGGCGTATCGGTACGCACATTACAAGAATGGGAACAAGGTCGTCGTCAACCCAGCGGTGCAGCCAAAACACTGATTGCAATTGCTGAGCGCCGCCCTGATGTGTTAAAAGAAATCGCTGCGTAAATACAGCCACCGCGAAGCGGCTTACCCTTGACAGGCTGCTGCTACCCAAGACAATACCGACGAAGGATTGAAGTTTTTTGTCTTTAGATTCTTGAATACCTCACACAGTAACGCATTTGCCATTCTCAGGCTAAGTCACAATACCGCATCCTTCATGCAAAACCAACCTTCGGGTGGCAATTAATATGATAAGTCAGCAATCATTTCTTCTTAAGAGCGCAATACATTGCGCCGTCAACTATTCTAATGACTTATAACGCTGATTAAATGGTTATGTATATTAAAAACAATCCTGACTTTAAAACTGTTTGGCAATTGGCGCATAACTGGATAAGCGCAGATTCAGACAAAACCGATCCAAACGAAATCTCACCCGACCTAAGAACTGCCATTCATCGCTTAATGCTTGCTATGGCTGGCAGGGAAATATCGGCAAGATGGAAGGGATTAAAAATTTTCCGGGATGACTCTTTTTTGTCGATGATTTTTGATTTTTATCACGACATCAAATTTTTAAACTGCTTAGGAAAGAATGAGTTTGATAAGGATTATCTGGATAATCTTTATGTGAAAAGAAATGAAGTAATGAATTGGTGCTCAGATTCACTACTCGATCCTCCGCCTTGCTGGTCTCATAAAAAATTAATAGCAACCGATCAAGCAGAGTATGAATTGGTTGATCCTGATGACGAGAATAATAGCTGGTACGACAAAATATCAAAACGGCGCAGACAGCGAATAGTTTGTATCGAATTGGCAAAACAACTATGGAAGATTAATCCAAATCTAAGTTATGAGGAAATGCGAAGCCATCCTATTATGCAGCAATTTGGTTATTCATCCACTTTTTCTCCTAAGCCATTTAAAAATTTAGTGCGGATTGTTGCGTCAGAATCTGCACAATTGCCAGGAGCACCAACAAAATCAAAGGAATAGAAAAACGTAATTATTCCTAAAAAAATAGATATATATCTATTTTTTTAGTGTCTTTTATTGTCGTTTTAGTTGTCGCAAATTGATCTCGTATTTTTTAACTAACGAGGTCAACCATGCAAACCCCTTTACTCACTACTAAACAAGCCGCACAAATCTTAGGTGTTAGCACCGCATTCCTGGAACGAGACCGCTGGGCCGGGGCGCGGGTGCCATTCATCAAAGTAGGCAGCCGGGCAGTTCGCTATCGCCATAGCGATCTGCTCGCCTATATTGAATCTTGCACCCATTATTCAACCAGCCAGTACTGAGGTGTGTATGCACACGTCAGTACATCAACCCCAAGAATTGCTCAGTCCCGGTGAACGCATCGCCGAAGGCATATTAAGTTTTCTCGGTGAACCGGACGGCAATGATAAACGATGGCGCGCCCCAATATTCCGGCAACTGCCCAAACGGTTTGCCGGAATAGTTGCTGATGATTACAAAGAAGCTTACATCTTCGACGGCAGGCAACAAGCTAACCTTGGCTTGCTGGAGGCTTACGGGACAATCACTAAAAACAGCATTCCCCTGAATGCCAGCGATGATGACCTGAACGATCTGGCAAAAAATATCGTCAAGGAAATGCAGCAAGTCAGCCGTATTTACCGGAATTTGGAATATGCTGTTTCCCGGATGTTGCGCCGGGCGCAAAAGTACGAAATCGAGCTGTCATTGTTTGAAGATCCTGATATAACAACGACCGGCATCTATACCCGCTTGACCGATGACATCTGGTGGCTGCAACGGTTGCGTAAGATTCATGCACAAAAACTGGAACAAGACGCCATTCGCATCGGATTGGTGCATGAACGCGCCAGCCGCTATGTCAGCGATGAAACTCTGACAAGGCGCAGGGAACAGAAAAAACGCATCCGCCGCGTTCTCGATGGATTATTGGCAACCAATGAACTCGGCCAATGTTTCACGCTGAGCGAACTGGCAGAGTTAGGTCTGGCCAATCCCCGCATCCGGCGCAGTGAATTGATGGTGCGTATTTACGGCTTTGAATACATCGCCAATGAATTGGGCCATACTGGAGAATTCTATACCATCACCTGCCCGTCCAGAATGCATGCCCGGCATTCCGGCAGCGGTGAGCACAATCTCAAACACGATGGTATGACGCCAAAGCAAGCGCAAAAGTATCTGAATAAAGTCTGGTCACGAATCCGCGCAAAACTCAAACGAAGCAGCCTGCCCGTTTACGGATTCCGCATCGCTGAACCGCAGCACGACGGCACGCCGCACTGGCACATATTGTTATTTATGCCGTCCGAACAAACTGAGAAAGTCAGAGAAATCATGCGGCACTATGCCTTGCAAACCGATGGCGACGAACCCGGCGCACAGCAACACCGCTTCAAAGCAGTCCCCATCGATAAAAGTAAAGGTTCAGCAGTAGGTTACATCGCCAAGTACATTTCAAAAAACATTGACGGCTACGGTTTGGAGAATGACATCGACGGCAGCCCGATACAGGAAGCCGCTGAAAGAGTCGAAGCTTGGGCATCGACTTGGAGTATCCGGCAATTCCAGCAGATTGGTGGCGCACCCGTCAGTATTTGGCGAGAGCTTAGAAGAATCCACGATGCACCCAAAGGCATTCTGGAGCAAGCAAGACAAGCAGCCGATCAGGGGCACTGGTGGCAATTCATTCAGCTGATGGGTGGTGTGACTACTAAACGCAAAGACAATCCCATCAAACTGATGAAAATCGACTCGAAGGAGCGAGGCAAGTATGGCGACCCAATTGGGAAAAAGATTTGTGGCGTTGAAACTGATACCGTCCAACTACTGACACGATTGCATCAATGGCATATTGAAAGATGTGCAGTTAACATGGAAGTAACTGAAGAAATGAGCGCAAAGCGCCCGCAGAGGAGCGTCAGCGATTGCGGCGGCGCTTTTGCGGCGTAGCCGCCTTGGAGTTCTGTTAATAACTGTACGCGACTTGACTGCAATAAATTCGCAATATAAATATATCGTTCCGTTTTCATACTCTATTCAATTTCGTTTTTATTAAAATCCAATGGGCTTTTAGCCTGTTTAATCGTCACGCTTTGTACGGTATGCGTATAGATCATTGTTGTCTTCAAATCGCTGTGCCCCAGTAATTCCTGGATTGTGCGAATATCATAATTTGCCTGCAATAAATGACTGGCAAAACTGTGGCGAAAGGTATGGGCTGAGGCTCGTTTTGGAATATGACTCTTTCGTACCGCTTGTTTAATTGCCTTTTGCACATGGGTTTCATGCAGATGATAGCGTCGGTATTCCTGGGTGCCAGGAATCAAGGTCAAGGTTTTTGCCGGAAACAACCACTGCCAAACAAGCTCCTTGGGGGCATTTTTGTACTTTTCGGACAAAGCATTGGGTAAAAAAGTACCAGCGTATCCGGCTGCCAAATCTTCTTGATGTAATCGCATAACGCTTTCTCGCTGCGCTTCCAAGTCAGAAAGCAAAACCAACGGCAAAGGGAGTGTGCGATCCTTCTGTCCTTTGCCATCATGAATGGTCAGTACCTTCATTTCTATATTCACGTCCTGAATCCGCAATTTCAGACACTCAAACAACCGCAAACCGCAGCCGTACAATAATTTGACGACCAAATCATACGGATACTCAAGATGTTTAACGATACGATCAACTTCATTCCTAGATAAAACCACAGGAATATAAGGTCGGCGTTTGGCTCGAACTACTCCCTCAACTTTGCCAAATTCCTTTTCGAGTACATGTTTAAACAAGAACAACAAGGCATTAAATGCCTGATTCTGACTAGACGCGGCTACTTTTTTCTCTACTGCAAGAAAGCTCAAAAAGTCTTTTACATCGTCCATTGTCACTAAACGGGCATCCTTACTTTTAGTAAATGTTTGGAATTTGTGTGTCCAAATTTTATAGGCTTGTAAAGTCTTGGGGGAATAGTGTCTTATTTTAATAGCCGAATTAAGGCGATCGTAAACCCAAACCCAGCTGGCATTCGATAATTTCAATGAACTTGAATCGGTTGCCTTATCGGAAAGAATTCCACTGTAAGGATCGGCTGTATTCGATTCCTCGGCATTAGTCGTTATGTGTTGCTGGTTGACTGCGTAGGCCGGCAAAATGTTTCGGGCTTCCTTTACCGACATAGCGCTTTGGTTTAAATGTACATTTCCTTCTTGCAAGTTAGTTTCAGGTATCACTTCGTTCAGGTTTCTTTGATCGGTGCATTGATGACCGATTATGCTTCTATAGTAGAGCGCTATAGCTTGTCTGGCTTGCTGTCGCTGCATTTCTGACTGATTCTTGCTGCGCAGCTTCTCATCAAAAGACGGGAAGTGACGTTTTTCAGAGGATTCCAATTGATATTTATGGCAAAAATCGAGATAGTAACGTAGCCATTTCTGATAATAAGGACGCTCATTAATCGGAATACCCGCTTGCGCTAACAAAGTTTGAAATTTTTTGGTTAAATCCCATGGCAAAACAAGCATGTCATGATCTCCGGAGTTGTATATTATTCCATTTTAGGATGATATACAGTTAGCAAATCGGGCTAATATTACAGTTTTATTGCTCCTTATTCTGGAATATGGTAGATATACAGAAACTGTATAATTACTTGTTAGTTTCTGAAAATCACATATGCATTCTTCGCGACTTTCTACGCGATTACTCCGGTTCTATGCACTTCAAGAAGCAGTCAGTACCGAACCTTACAATTGACATGCCCATGCCATACTGGCAACACATAATCTTCGGTGGATGGCGCTACGCTTATTCACCCTTCTATTACCTTCTTTTCCGCTCCACCTGCCGCAACGAAATCCCCTTCACTACCGCATACACCGCCGGGAAAATGATCAGCGTCAGGATCGTCGCCGAGACCATGCCGCCGACCATTGGGGCGGCGATGCGGCGCATGATTTCGGAGCCGGAGCCGGTGCTGAGCATGACTGGCAGCAGGCCGATCACGCTACCGGCGATGGTCATCATCACCGGGCGGATGCGGTATACGGCGCCTTGAATCACGGCGTCGTACAAATCCGATAACGCAAGTTGCTCTGCCATTGCTTTGCGTTGCCGCGCGATGGTGGTCAGTGCCTGGTCGATGAAAGCCAGCATCACCATGCCGGATTCGGCGGCGATGCCGATCAGGCCGATGAAGCCGACCACCGCGGCAATGCTCAAGTTGTAGTCTAGCCAATACATCAACCAAATGCCGCCGACCAGCGAGAACGGCACCGACAGCATCACGATCAGCGTCTCGGTCAAACGGCCAAAGTTCAGATACACCAACAAAAACACCAATGCGATGGTCAGCGGCACAACGAGTTTGAGTTTTTCGGTGGCGCGTTCCATGTACTCGAACTGCCCGCTCCAGGTGGCGTAATAGCCTTGCGGAAATTGCACCTGCTCGCGCACCGCTTGCTGCGCGTCGGCGATGTAGCCGCCGATGTCGCGGTCACGGATGTCGATGAAGATATACGCCGACAACAATGCGTTTTCGGTGCGGATGCTGGGTGGGCCTTGCGTCAGCTTGACAGCGGCGAGCTGCCCGAGCGGAATCATGGTGCCGCCCATCGCGGGCACCAGCACTTGCGTGGCAATGGCTTGCGGATCACTGCGCAGTTCACGCGGATAGCGGATGGCGACGTCGAAACGCTCGCGGCCTTCCACTGTGGTGGTGATCACTTCGCCGCCGAGTGCGACCGATACCACGTCGAGCAGATCGCCGGCGGTCAGGCCGTAGCGCGCCAGCGCCATGCGATCGGGTTCGATGTCGAGGTAATAGCCGCCGGTGATACGCTCCGCATACGCGCTGGTGGTGCCGGGCACGGTTTTGACCACCGCTTCGATCTGCTTGGCAATGGTTTCGATCTGGTTCAAATCGTTGCCGAACACTTTGATGCCGACCGGCGTGCGGATGCCGGTCGCGAGCATGTCGATGCGGTTTTTGATCGGCATGGTCCAGGCGTTAGCCACGCCGGGGATTTGCAACGCCTGGTCGAGTTCGGCGATCAGCTTGTCGATGGTCATGCCGGGTCGCCAAGCGCTTTCCGGTTTCAAGTTGATGATGGTTTCGGTCATCTCCAACGGTGCTGGATCGGTGGCAGTATCGGCGCGGCCTGCTTTGCCAAACACCGACGCGACTTCGGGAAAGCTCATGATGAGCTTATTTTGCGTCTGCATGGTTTCCGCCGCTTTGGTCACGGAAATACCGGGCAGGGTCACGGGCATGTACAGCAAAGTGCCTTCGTTCAAGGTTGGCATGAATTCGCTGCCCAACCGCATCGCCGGATAAACCGTCGCGGCCAGCACGCCGAGCGCAATCACCACAATCGATTTTTTCCAACGCAACACCCAGCCGACCAATGGTTGATAACTGCGGATCATGAAGCGTCCGAGCAGGTTATCTTCCTCGCGTGGAATGCGCCCTCGGATCAACAGCAAGATCAATACCGGCACCAGAGTAATCGACAATAACGCCGCGCCCGCCATGGCAAAGGTTTTGGTATACGCGAGCGGCTGGAACATGCGGCCTTCCTGCGCTTCCAGCGCAAACACCGGCAGAAACGACACGGTGATGATCAGCAGGCTGAAAAACAGCGATGGCCCGACTTCCTGGCATGACGCGATCACCGCGCGGATGCGCGATTCCCCGGGCCCGGCGCGCGCCAGATGCTTGTGTGCGTTTTCCACCATCACGATTGCGGCGTCGGTCATTTCCGCAATTGCCAGCGCGATACCGGCCAGGCTCATGATGTTGGAATTGATGCCCAGATACGTCATCGCGATGAACGCAATCAACACGCCGATCGGCAGCATGATGATCGCGACCAGGGCGCTGCGCACATGCATCAGAAAAATTGCGCACACCAGCGCGATGATGACGATTTGTTCGATGAACACTTCGCGCAACGTTTCGATGGCGCGATGAATCAGTTCCGAGCGGTTGTACACCGATTCCACCGACACGTTGTCCGGCAAGCCGGTACGGATTTGCTCGAGTTTCTGCTCGAGATTGTGAATCACGTCCAGCGCGTTTTCGCCGTAGCGAGCTACTGCAATACCGGAGACCGCTTCGCCTTCACCGTTCAGTTCGGTAATGCCGCGCCGCTCGCTCGGGGCCAATTCGACCCGGGCAACATCGCGCAGCAAAACTGGCATGCCTTGATGCGCGTTGACAACCAGGTTTTCCAGATCGGCGATGCCTCGCAAATAGCCGCGCCCGCGAACCATATATTCGGTTTCGGTCAATTCGATCACGCGTCCGCCGACGTCGCGGTTGCTGGCGGCAATGACTTCGGTGATGCGTTTCAGCGGAATGTTGTAGGCTTGCAGGCGTCGCGGATCGACGGTGATTTGGTAGGTTTTGACGAAGCCACCGACGCTGGCGATTTCCGATACGCCCTCGGTGGTGGTGAGTTGATAGCGCAAGAACCAATCCTGCAACGTGCGCAATTCGTCGAACGTGTGCTCTTTGCCTTGCACCACGTACTGATAAATCCAGCCGACGCCGGTGGCATCAGGCCCGAGCGCCGGACGCACGTCGCGCGGCAACTGGTTGGCGGCGAAACTCAGGTATTCGAGCACGCGCGAACGCGCCCAATAAATATCAGTGCCGTCCTCGAAAATGACATAAATGAACGACACGCCGAACGCCGACAAGCCGCGCACTACCTTGGCGCGTGGTACCGCGAGCATCGCCGTGGTCAACGGATAAGTGACCTGATCTTCGACCACTTGCGGCGCCTGACCGGGATATTCGGTATAAATGATGACTTGCACGTCGGACAGATCGGGAATCGCATCGACCGGCATTTTCCATAGCGAATAAATCCCCCAGCCGACGATAAAAGCTGTGCCGAGCAGCACCAGAAACACATGCCGGATCGACCATGCAATAATTGTTTTCAGCATGATTGTCCTCGCTCAATGGGCTGAATGATCGTGATGCGCTTCGACGGCTTCGATATGCACCAGCACGAATTCGCCAGCGGATTCTTCCGCCATCTCAAAAACGATGTGCTGCCCCGGTTTGAACGCTGACAACAGCGACGGTTCGAGCACGCGGAAATCCATCGTCATCGCAGGCCAGTTCAAACTGGCGATCGGTTCGTGCGCCAATGTAACCACGCCGTGCACGAAATCCAGCGCGCGGATCAGACCTTCGCCGCGATGCGTGGCGCGGGGGGGTTCACCGGCGTGCGATCCGGCAGCATCGTGTTCGTGCGCCACCGCTTCAAAACTGCTGTGGCCGAAGCCGCTCAGCGCGCTTTTGAAATTGCTTTCCGCGTCGATCAGGAAATTCGCCTTGACCACGACCGCTTCGCCGAGACGCAATCCGCCCAGCACTTCGGCGTAGCCGTCGGCATGGAAGCCGAGTTTGACCGTGCGCGGTTCAAACAAGCCAGCGCCGCGTTCGACCAGCACCACGCGCCGGGTGCCGGTATCGAGTACGGCGGAATCCGGCACCGTCAGCACCTTGTCCTTGCTATGCGAGGAAGCGAACTCGACGCGCGCGTACATCGCCGGTTTCAATAAACCATTTGGGTTGGGTAATACGATGCGCACTACCGCAGTTCGCGTTTCCGGGGTGATCGACGGATAAATGAACGCCACTTCGCCGTTGAACACGTTACTGGGATAGGCGTCGACGCGCACCGTCGCCGATTGTCCGGTGTGGATCATGCCCAGATCCTGCTCGAACACATCGGCCAGCAGCCACACCTGCGACAAATCGGCGATCTGGTACAAGGTATCGCCGGGCATGAAGCGTTGGCCTTCGACCGCCATCTTTTCCAGCACCACGCCGTCGGCTTTGGAGCGCAGCGTCAGGTATTGCTGCACCTGGCCTTCACGTTGCAGGCGGCGTATCTCGGTTTCCGCGATATCCAGGTTGCGCAGCCGCTGCAACGCGCTTTCCACCAGGCGTTGCATTGCCTGGCGCACGTCGGGTGTACCGTCGGCGGTCGATTGCAGACCTTTCAGCGCAATCAGATATTCCTGCTGTGCGGTTATCAAGTCGGGGCTGTATACATCCATCAATGCATCGCCCTTTTTCACTACTTGACCGGTGGTATTGACATATAGCCGCTGTATCCAGCCTTCGAACTTCGTCACCAATGTGAATTGCCGGCGCTCGTCGGTTTGCACCGTCGCTACCGCGCGCACTGTGCGCATCAGTTCGCGCATCGCCGTAGTCTCGGTGCGCACCCCGAGTTTTTGCACTTTATCGGGACTGATACTTACCCAGCCGGGGTCGCCGGATGGTTGTTCCTCGCCTTCGTAAACCGGCAGATAGTCCATGCCCATCGGGTCTTTTTTCGGCACCGGCGACGTATCCGGCAATCCCATCGGATTGCGGTAGTACAGAATCTTTCTGCTTTTTTCCGTGTGCGCGGCATCGCCGTTTGCGGCATTTTGCGATTGCGTGCTGCCCAGCCAATAACCGGCAAACAGCAAGGCTGCCATGGTTGAAACAGTCAGCAAAATTTTAGCTGTTGATTTCATGATGATCTCCCTTACCGGTGCTTGTCGTGACGCTTACCGACCAGCAGTTCGATTTCGGCCAGCGATTTGTGGTAGGTGGCGACTGCAGTGACCAGACTGGTTTCGTAATCGAACACCGTCATCTGATTGTCGAGCAAGGTCAGGAAGTCGACACGGTTGACTTTATAAGCCGCCAGTGACGATTCGACGGTCAGCCGTGCTTGCGGCAGGATGGTCGATTGATACAGTTGCGCCGATTTATAGCTTTGTTCGGCGATTGCCAATTGTTGCCGCAACGTGGCGGCGATTTCGTTGATTTGCGCTTGGTGCAGGCTCATCGCCTGATCGCGCAGCGCCAGTGCTTCGGAAACGCGCGGCTCCAGTTTGCTCTTGCGCCACACCGGCAGATTCATGGTCACGGTGAAACTGACTTCATCGGCGCGTCCGGTTCCGTCCAAGCGGCTATCGCGCTGCCCGTACATCACCCGCGGCGTGAAGTCGGGGTAATAATCTTTTTTCGCCAGCTCCAGTACCTTGTCGCTGCGCGCGATCAGACTTGCCAGCGCCAGCAAACGCGGACGTTGAATCAAAGCAGCTTGATACAGCGCCTCGAATTTCAGCGCCGGTTCGTGATAAAGCTGTACCTGCGACGGCACCGGCGCTTGGCTGCCGAAACCGCGTCCCAGCGCACGCAGCAAATTCGATTCGAATATGCGCTGTTCGCGTCCGAGGTCGATCAACCGGTCCGTCATGCGCGATACTTGTGTTTGCGCTTTTAATACATCCGCCTGGCTGCCTTGCCCGACTTGATAACGCTGTTCCGCGATGCGTAAGAAATGCTCGAGCGTTTGCTTGTTTTTCTCGACCAGCTTGATCAGTTCTAGCGTTAACCCAGAATCGAAATACGCGGTTTTGAGGTCGTGTACGACGCGGTTAACGGTTTCCTGATAACCGAATTCAATGGCCTCTGCATCCTTGCTGGCCACCGCTTCGCGCAGATCGCGCTTGCCCGGAAAAGGCAATGTCTGCGCCAAGCCGATCATTTTCATCGTCATATCCTCGGTACGGAACGGCGATGCGGCAATCGGCATATACAACACGCCGATCTCGACTTGCGGGTCGTCCAGCGCGCCGGCCGGGGCGATGCGCTGCTGCGCGGCTTCTCGCTCCTGCGCTGCCGCACGGATTTCGGGATTGTTTGCCAAGGTTTCCGCGATTAGATCGGACATCAACGGCACATCATGCACCACCAAAGCGGCATCCGTGGCCTCCGTGATCAACGGTGAAAAAACGCGAGACCCCGTGCCGTCAGGGAGGATGTTTTGCTCTTGGGCTTGCGCGATCGATGCGGTAGCAATCCACAATAAAAACACCAGCGCGGTGCGGTTCATCTCAACCACCGAATGAAATTTTGCAGTTGCTGGTATTTATCCTTAATTGGAAGGAACATGTTTGCCTCCTGACCATCATTTGATCGATTCTGCCAATGATGCACCAAAACCAGTGATCATCGCTGCGCTGCATTTTCCGTGACATAAAGAATGCACGGAATGAATGCGAATTAACTCATTGTCTTTCGCCTGAACGACCGGCGAGCTGTTACAAGGAAACGATCAGAGGAGGGTGTTGCGGTTGATCCGGTACAAAAGAAGTGAAGCCGGATTCATAAGGAGTAATTGCAGAAATCGCATGAGCAGTCACCGGTGGCGCGGTGCTGGAAACAATTGGCGTGCTGCTGTAAGCATTACAAGAAGTATCGTCGCACGGCAGACTATCCAGCCAATGATCGGTTGTATTCTCAGCCGCTTGCTTGTGGCAGCCATCGTGATGATGCGAGTTGTCGATGGCGGCACGCGGATGATCGAATTTGGTTTCTTGCACACATACCGACAAAATGGCCGCGACGGCACCCTGCACCGGGAGCCATAGCATGAAAAAGACCAATAGCCATTTGTAGTTATGTGCTTTCATGCTTTTCATTATAAACAATACGAGAATTTTACAAAGAAAATTTATCGCAATGGTTTCAGCCTGCCGGGAGTTTGAGCGATCGGTATTAACTTTGTGGTTTCCGGGTTAAGCTGTCAGTTAAATTCCCGGGATCATGAGCTATCAAGTATTGCAGCATATCCCATGACCAATAGAACCGATTATTCAAATTTGGCGGTAGCATCAAAGTTGAGGGCAATAGGCACACAATTGTGCTATAGTTTTCCACATGAAGCCGATCAACTGGGATGCTGACAAAAATCGCAAGCTTATCGAAGAAAGAAATATTTCATTTGAGAGCGTCATTTTTTCACTTCAATCGGGTGGATTACTGGACGATATGTTCCATCCAAATAAGGATAAGTATCCGCAGCAACGGATTTTTGTAGTCTCGATCGGTGAATATGTTTATTTGGTTCCTTATGTGGAAAACGAAGAAGAAATATTCCTTAAAACAATCATCCCTAGCCGAAAGGCGACAAAACAATACTTTGGTGACAAACGATGAAAAAAACAAAGCTGGAGTTGGAAGAAAAAGCGTTGCTCGAAGCTTTCGAGTCGGATGAATTTCAATCCGGATTGACGCCGTCGCGCAAAAAAATGATCGAGGCAGCGGCAGCGCAAACATTCAAAAAAGACAAACGGATCAACATCAGGATTTCCGGCAGAGATCTGACGGCAATTCAAAGACGGGCGATGGAACAAGGCATGCCGTATCAAACCTTGATTGCCAGCATCATTCATAAATACGCTGCTGGAAGTTTGTACGACGCGACGGCAAAGAATGTTGTTGATACAAGCAACTAAAAAAGTGCTTGGCTTGTTCACGATGCGAATACGGCGTATCGAGTATTCGCTGTAAATTACGACTCAAAATTCTTGAGCACACGTTATATTAATTGCAAGGTTTGGTTCTGTTTTGCATTTTTTCTGTCAAGCTATTCACGCTATGGTGGATCTAAAAACTGATAGCGTGACAGCTAAATCAATCGTTAAGTCTGAAAAATAAAGAGATACTATGAATCGCTTCGTGTTAGATTTAATTTATGACGTAATATATTGCGTCATTTCGGACGTCTAATTGTAGTTAGCACCCAAGGAAGTATCGGAATAATAAGATGATCGAAGAACTATACTCAGTTGTAGAAGAAAAGTATTTTTCATCAGGCGACTTCAATGGAATGCCAATTTATGGATTGGAAGGCATCTTTGACATTAACGATGAAGCTTTTAAAGCTTCGATTCGGCAGGCTATCGAAGATGAAATCTTGACTGCTCGCTTTGAGGGTAACCCTCATATAAGAGCTTTTTCAAAAATTCCAAAAGATAAAGTACTTGAGGGATTCGATGCCGCAGAATACCCTGGTCACACATGCCTATACCCTCATGAAAAAAAGCTGGCTAGCTCGGAGAAATTAGCCGCATATAGTGAAGCACCCTACGAAATGGAGCTCGCCAAAGGTGCTGGTCAACTCGACTTTAGAACTTTTGATTTGTCAGTTTTGGAATATTACCGAAACGATCCTCGCTATTCATATAACACTGACTTCATCCATGGACAAATATGCATCACTGATGAATATTTTGAGTCTGATAGTGTCCCAGAACATGATCAGGTACTGCTTCAAACATTTGGCTTTGCCTACGACGATGATCTAAACAGATATGTCGCAGTATTTTTGCGATACCTAGGGAATCTCAGTCCTGAGCATCAGAAGGTTTGGGCAGCAAAGGAAGTAAAAGGAGATATTAAGCTACACCCTGATTATTACGCTTCAAGTATATTGGGTTCGTGGGGCACTCGAATGTCCATTTTCAGAGCATTTACTCAAGAATTAAAAATCATCAATGAAATGAGTGCCTTGATCGGAAAGCCTGCCCTCTTTCGAAATAGCTACGATGAAGAAACGCCCAAAGAGTTTGGCTTTCTTTTGCGCCCTACACAAGCTGAATTTAATAACTTTATGCTGCTATTGGATAAAATGATGTCCGACAACATCAACAAAAAATTCTTTGAAGACGATGTGGAGCTGGAGGATGAGGAAGAGAGGGGCGATGGAAAAATCGTCGTAAAGCCTAAAGGCACTATACAAATCCTTGAAGCGTGGGTTAATAAATATTTCAAGCCTGCAGACCCGACACCAATTGAAGAAATGATGAAAACCTTTAGAAAGGTGAGGATGCTCCGTCAAAAACCAGCTCACAAAGTCAACCTCGATTCTTTCGATCAGGAGCTATTCAAAAAGCAGAGAGAAATTGTTGTAAATGCCTATGACTCAGTCCGAACATTAAGACAAATTTTGGCAAATCATCCAAAAGTCAGAGCGAATCCTCCAAAGATAAGCGAGCAGCTATTTAATGGTGAAATATGGGACATATAAATGTGCTAACAAACGGCTGCTGTCGGACTGGTAAAAGCTCCAGCTTCGCCTCCACTTTTTCCAGCCGCAGAGCCGGGCGTTAGACGGCGCACTTACCATCAGGGGAACCCAGTGCCAAAAGCGTTCATTTCTTACTCGTGGGAAGACGAAGATCACCGCACATGGGTTCGTGAGTTCGCAACTCGACTTCGAGCGGATGGAATCGAGACAGCCATCGACCAATGGAATGCAATACCAGGTGATCAGCTTCCCGCTTTCATGGAAAGCGCTATCCGCTCAAACGACTACGTTCTGATCGTGTGCACGCCCAAGTACAAGCAAAAATCAGACAATAGGCAAGGCGGCGTCGGGTACGAGGGCGACATCATGACGTCCGAAGTCTTGGGAACAGCCAATCATCGGAAATTTATCCCCATCCTTAGGGAAGGCTCTTGGTCTGATTCAGCTCCAACTTGGCTGCGTGGTAAGTACTTCATCGACCTATCGGCATCTCCGTACTCCGAAGAGAACTACGGTGATCTCTTGGTAACGATGCATGGCGTCAGAAACACTCCTCCGCCCATTGGAAAGCCTTTCTCAACTGTGCAACCCCGTCCAGCCGTGCCCCACCAAGAAAAAGAAGTCGAGACGCAAGACATCCGGATCGAAGGCGTTATTGCTGACCAAGTGACAACTCCCCGCATGGATGGAACGGCGGGCAGCGCCCTGTACCGTGTTCCATTCAAGCTTTCTTGCCGTCCAGATCGAGAATGGGCCGACCTACTTGTGAACAACTGGAACCACCCCTCTAGCTATACATCAATGCATAGACCAGGGATCGCAAGCGTCGTCGGGGACACCATCATTCTCGACGGCACCACGCTAGACGAGGTCAAGCGCTATCACCGAGATACGCTTAAGCTCGCACTTGCCGTCGGCTCGTGCTTTGCACTACGCTAGCACTCGCCGCCGCTGCTTTCGCAGGACGGCTTAACTCAATCGTTATGCCCTATGAGTGAAGAGCACAATCCACCCTCCCCAGATGAACAGGCCGCGTACGAGGCACGGCTTCGCCGTCGGTTGGTACCAAAAGTGGTACCAAAAGGGTCAGACTCGATTGCTTGTTCCGAGCGCCCGAACGATTTTCCCATTTCGCACATCAAGCAAATTAATGCAGCGATCCGCCATCGTCCGTCGCATGTTTCATCGCATGGTGCATTGCGCTACGCTTAATGACACCTTACCTGTGTACGCGTCATCCATCGCAGCGGAATCGCCTTCACCATCACTACCCGCCTGAAATTCGATGTTCACTATCGGCGATGTCTGAATTTGGTAGATCAAATTTGTAAAAGCCGCTTATTGGTCAATGCGAATGACCGGTTTGCGTCAATTCATGCAGTTGCTGCTCATAGCGAATTATTTTTAACTCGTTACCGGCTTCTCTCGCCGCTTGGGCTGCGCGATAGAGCGCATTGCGGCGGTTTGGAGTGCGCTGCAGCGAGGCTTCCAGTTCCTTCAGTGCGGCCGCAGGCTGGTTCAGCATCAGCAGTAATTCGCCGAGCAACTCCCGTGCAGGAATGATGACGCCGGGGGTGACGTTGTCTTTCTCGGTCGAGTCTTCCAGATCGGCGGATGCGCGCATCCATCGCAATGCTTCTGCGGGTCGATTTTCGGCAACCGCGATCCAGGCGGCAACCGCCAAGCGCTGAATTTCGATTTGATCGGCGGTGTAGTTTTTATCAGCGGAGCGGTCTCTATCGCGCAATGCTTCCAGACGTTTCAAGCTGTTTTTCGCGTCGGCGAGGTTACCAGTTCTGGCGGCGCCGACGCCCTTGGCAAAATGGATAATCGCTTCGCACCAGCCGAATCGTTGCCACGGGAAATCCATTGGCTGGATGTTCAGTTTTGCCGCCTCGTACCAGTCACCGCGCTCGACCGCGTAACGTGCCGGGATGGCGGCATAAGCATAGGCAACCGTGGTATTTTGCGGTTGCGCGTTATGAATGGTTTGCAGTTGTTGCACAATCTGCCGGGCTTTATCGGTTTCAGCCATTTGTAAATATGCGTACAGCAGATAATCCATGAAGTGAAAGCGCTGATCCCAGTGATTATCCGAAGCGTTCAACCGTGCGTGTTCTTGTGCAGTCTCGTACGCCACCCAATTGGACTGTGCTGCATCCGGCCATTGGCCGAGGCGGATAAAGATATGCGATGGCATGTGCAGGGCATGCGGCACGGCGGGGGCGATTTTCGTATACCCCCGGGCGGCATCGAGTCCAAGTTCCGCTAGTTCCGGGTAATCGCTGCTGTGAATGATGTAGTGCGCGACACCGGGGTGTTGCGGTTCGTCCTTCAAGATACGCTGCAGCAATTGCAGCGCTTGTTTTTGCCTGGCAAAGGTTTTGTCATTCGGCGAAGCATTTGAAATCAGCGCCAGCGCATAAAACACCGCCGCTTCATGATCGTCCGGAAATTCTGCGACGATGCGCTGCATCGCTTGTTCATACGCCAGTTTCCGGGCGCTGTAATCGCTGCTGGCGTTCGCCGGATACAATGTTGCGGCAGCTTCCAAATAGGCTTTCTCACGCGCGGTTTGAACATTTAATGACTGTGCTTGCTGGATGGTATCCCGCCCTTGTTGTAATTCGCCAGGATTTGGAGTCGTGGCCCACAATTGCTGGTAGAGACTCATGGCAATGCCCCAATAGCCCATGGCGCATTGAGGATCGGTGACGGTGACCTGGCGGAAGGTTCTTTCGGCTTCGTCGTACCAGAACGAATGCAGCATCGCCACGGCCTGGTTGAATTGTGTCTGTGCAGCAGGCATGCAGGAAACCGGAAAGTTAACTTTGCCGAGCTTTTCCTGATCGAAGCCACCCGCACGGTGATGTTCTCCATCGGCGAAAACCGATCCGGTCAATAACAAAATTAGCAGGGTCAGAATCCGTTTGAGTAGTGTCATCGTGTGTCTCCTAATCGGGTGGCATTATGTAGAATCGGTAACATTGTATGCGCATTACCCGGAAAGAAGGCGAGTAAAACAGCCAACACGATGGTCTCTGTAATGTGACCAGTCGATCACTTTGCTGGCATAACCTCTCTGAGGTTTTCATCATGATTCTTCCCACCATGGGAAGGTCAAGCAGATTTTTTCTGGGGATGTTGATTTAATTTCTCAGTCTACATTCCTTAAAATGACGGCATAGCGGAATGGTAATCCCCCCAGAAAATAACAGGAGTG
>NZ_JAHBZY010000007.1 GCF_019635155.1 Nitrosomonas sp.
TTCATCTTTCCCTCCTCTCAAATCATTTTATCTCCGGAAAACCCGGGGCGATTCAATGGCTGTTTACACCTACCCCGCGCTTCAAGGACTTTGTTGAGTTAAATGCCTGGCTGGCACTGCGCTGTGAGGAACTGTCGCAACGCAAACATCCGGAACAGATTGGGCGCAGCATTGCCGACTGCTTTGCAGAAGAACAACCGTTACTCATTCCTGTCAAAGCCGTATTTGACGGCTATGTTGAAAAGACCATGCGGGTTTCCAGCACGTATCTGATCAAGGCTGATCATAACCGCTACAGCGTACCAGCAGAATGGTCGAATCGTGTTGTTTCGGTGCGGATAACGGCAGACCGGTTACGGATCGTTGCACAGAATCGAGTTGTTGCCGAACACGCACGTTGTTATGGCCGCGGTCAACTGATTTGCGATCCCTGGCATTATCTGCCGGTACTGGAAAAGAAGCCTGGCGCACTACGCCATGGGGCGCCATTCCAACAGTGGGATTTGCCGGTATCCATTCGAGTGGTTCGCGACCGCATTCTGAAGCAGGACAAAGGCGACAGGGCATTTGTCGAATTATTGCTGATGGCCAGAGCGCTGGGCGACACCGGGTTTGAAACACTCGAAGTTGCCTGTGATTTAACCCTGCAAACCGGCATTATTGCTGCCGCCATTGTCATGAATGAAATGCGCCGTTTAAGCGAAACAGCACGCCCCAAACGATTAAGCGCGTTATCCGTGCCCAGACTGCAGACCGAACCGAAAGCCGACTGTAGTCGCTATGACAGTTTGTGGAGGTTGCGCAATGATCACTGACCGTTACGCGCAGCTCAAAGCGCTCCATCTGCATGGCATGGCTGCTGCCTGGCAGGAATGGCAAGCTGAAGGTAATTTCCGCCAGAAGTCGGTGATGCCTGAAGTCTGGCTGGATCGGTTGATTGCCGCTGAACAGACAGATCGCAAGGCGCGCAGTTTGAACTATCAGCTGCATGCCGCCAGATTTCCTCATCACCGCGACCTGATCCACTTCGACTGGGCAGAAAACCCGTTGACCAGAGAACGTATTGAGCAACTGGCCAGCGGCGATTTCATGGAGCAGGCAAACAACCTCATCTTTGTCGGTGGCACCGGAACCGGCAAAACCCATCTGGCAATCGCCTTGGCAGTTTCAGCTATTCACCAGGAAAAACGTGTGCGGTTCTATAATGCCGT
The DNA here is from genome assembly GCF_019635155.1 of Nitrosomonas sp. Classification (GTDB taxonomy): domain Bacteria; phylum Pseudomonadota; class Gammaproteobacteria; order Burkholderiales; family Nitrosomonadaceae; genus Nitrosomonas. The sequence continues at coordinate 1,212 of NZ_JAHBZY010000007.1, forward strand.
TGACCTGGTCAACTTGTTGGAAAAAGAAAAACAGTTGGGCAAGTCCGGCTCGCTTGCCAAGCGACTCATCCAGATCGACGCCGTCATTCTTGATGAACTGGGCTATCTGCCTTTCCCAGAGTCCGGCGGTGCTTTGCTGTTTCACCTCATCAGTCAACTGTACGAAAAGACTTCTCTGATCATTACTACAAATCTCGACTTTGCTGAATGGGTGCAAGTTTTTGGCGATGAAAAAATGACCACCGCCTTACTCGACCACATCACCCATCACTGTGACATCCTCGAAACCGGTAACGATTCCTATCGATTTAAACACCGTAATAACGCACTCAACAACTGAATTTTACTACCTTCAACTGGTAACTTTTGGATGTTGATACCTGGTAAATTTTAGGTGTTGATTGACATGATTGGTATTGAAGCATGCGGTAGTTCACATTATTGGGCGAGAAAACTGAGTGAATTTGGACATACTGTTAAGCTTATGTCGCCTCAGTTTGTCAAACCCTACGTAAAGACAAACAAGCACGATATGGCAGATGCGGAAGCAATCTGTGAAGCTGTGAGCCGACCCAACATGCGTTTTGTGCCAATCAAGAACATAGAGCAACAGGCCATTCTATCGGTACATCGTGCCAGACAGGGATTTGTGAAGGCGAGAACTGCGCAATCGAACCAGATACGAGGATTGCTTTCAGAGTTTGGAATCGTGATGCCACAGGGGATACATTCGATCATGAAGCGAATGCCGGAAATACTGGAGGATAGTGAGAACAACTTGCCTGGCGTGATGCGGAAGTTACTGGAACGATTGACAGAGAACCTGAGGGAAATAGATCGCCAAGTAGTTGAATTGGAGAAGCAGATCCAGTTGTGGCACCGTGAGAACGAGGCTAGTAGTAAACTGGCGGAGATTCCTGGAATAGGCCCGCTCACGGCCAGTGCAATTGTGGCAACAATAGGGAAAGCCAAGGAATTTAAGAGTGGTCGTCAATTATCTGCATGGATGGGATTGGTTCCCAGGCAACATTCCAGTGGAGGCAAACAGAATCTATTGGGCATCAGCAAGCGCGGCGATACTTATCTCAGAACACTGCTAATCCACGGAGCAAGAGCCGTGATTCGATTTGCCGAGAACAAGGCAAAGCCAGAGAGCTGGTTGAGAAAGTTGATGACTCGGCGTAACAAAAATGTAGCAGCGGTTGCTCTGGCGAACAAGAATGCTCGGATCGCTTGGGCACTCCTGGCCAACAACCAGACATTCCACCCCGCTTATACTTCGGCAACTATCGTTGCCAACATATAATCGAGGCGGTTGAATAAAATCTGAGTAACAACGAATTATTAAGGAATTCTACGATTGCACAGGCAATTATGAAATGATGGCGATACTGGTAAGACCGTGAGTAGAAAAACCTGTAAGTAACACAGCATATAAAGTGCGCCCCCGTGATTAGGAGCTACTCAGCGGATTCCATCAGGGATAGAAGCAACAGCTTCACTAAAAATCCGAATGTATGGCTGCAATCTTTACCTTCGACTTATCATTGATTGAAAGCTTGGCAAATGTGGGCGTCCATGTATGTTACTTAAATGGGTACATGCGAGCTTGCATATTGGCTAGGAATATTACATAGATGGCAAATTTATGTGTAACGTTTGAGTTGAGGGGCGCGAAGCCGGCTTGCCGGCGTAGCGTCCCTCTCGAACGAAATGTTAGGCAGCTTAGGCTGACGGCCAAACATTCGAAAAGTCCATTTTGACCTTAACCTGATTTTCGAAATCCATGATCCTTCTGGCGCACTCGACGTTCCCCCACCAGTGATCAACAACGTAGTGATTGATTGGATCGCGATAGTGGTAAGAATTGCTCCCGATCCTTTGATCCGCATTTGCAGGCGCGAGAACGCACGGGAGTCCGAGAGCGTAGATTGCGCTCTCTGGCAAAGTCATCGACTGGTTTTTAATGTCGATCATGAACTGCTGAATACCATCCTGAACCTTGATCGTCACTCCATATCCATCCGGCAGTTCGTTGCCGTGGGCAAGATTGCAGCGAAATTTCTCGTAGACGATGTCTTGGAACTTGATGCCAACGTTTCCTTTACTGTCCTTGAATGGGAAGACTGTCTCTTGAAGGTCTAGGCCGCCATGCATCAGCTCGATGATGTCGAGGTGCTCAACAATGAACTTCCTGAATCTCTCTCCACCCTTGTCGATCTGCGGATACATCTTCTTTGCAGTGCCGTCGACTGCCAAGCACGCGAATAGCATCGCTTTATCAAGGTCTCTGCTGTCGCAAGCTTCGAGCGAGTGCCTAATGTGGTCGGCGATTTTCATAGCTGCCTAACGCCCAAAACAGCGGCGCATTTATGCGTCCGACTGATTTTGATTGTTATATGGTTTCATATCTAAGATCATATTAAAGACAAAGTCCTTCGCTTCTGAATTTGAAAAACACTGATAATCCCAGTTCTTTTCAAGATGGTAAAACTTAAAAAAACTCCAGAAATACTCATAGTTATCATTTTCGGTAAAATCATATTCGTCATCGTCGAACGTTGGAATGATGAAAACATACTTTAAAAACGTAAATTGAAACTCGCCTACAGCAAAAGGGAGTCGAGCGTCATCATCTTTTCTTAAATAGACTTTAAGCTCGGCTCCTTTTGAGAAACCATGATAGGATTTCAGCAATGCGATTTTAGGAAGTTTTTTGTAGAAAAAATCGCTTGATATCCAGCTTATCGTTTTGCCGAACTTATTAATATCATCATTATCGATAACGCTAAGTGAAAACTTAACAAGTGCTTTATATATGTTTTGCATTTTCACTTTGGCATTAAACTCAAGAGGGATTATTTTAGGGGGAGTTGATTTATCGCGACCCTCATCGTCGCCAGAAGGCTTGTACATTAATATGTGGTCTGGACCTACACCTGTTGGATTATGAGAGAATTCGAAATTTTTTCCTTTTATTTTAGGAACTTTGTTATCCTTATTCTGCACCTTGAAAAAGGTTGTCAAGGTTTTCAGATATGTATCTATGTCCCGCTCTATTGTTTCAGAGAAGTATTTGTTGCAACCATCACATTCCTCATTAAATATAACGGTTTTATTTCCTAATGATTCAGATATGGCATGTGCTTCCTGAGAAAAGCTAGTTACCTTATCTCTTGTGTTATTGCAAAAGCGACAAACTCGATTACTTTTCAGCCCTTCCCCTACTTTTATCTTTTTATCGGAAATTTTCCCTTCTATTGAGTACTTATCAAGAAAGTCATCAAATGTTTCAGAGAACTTCTCCTGAATGTAAGTAAGGTTTATATCACCCCTTACATGAGATAAAAGCTCGATGCGAGTATCCATTTCTTGTTTTTGAGTAAGCTCTTTTATTCCAGGTAATAAGTAGAATTTTTCATTATCATCAAGCAATCGAAAGAAGTCATTTAGTTTATTTATGACTGGAGAGTGACCTCGATGCTTAGAAACGTATCCATTAACGCGCTTTCTTAATGGTTCAGTATTTTCTAAAAGAGAAGTTATTGTTATTTTAAAGTTATCCCTGTCAATTTCCGCACCAAACACGTGAAGTACTTCTAGTATATGTCCGCCAATTTCATCAGGATGACCCGTTAAAGAAAAGCTTGATGTCTTTTTTAATGAAACTAGTGTAATCCATACCTCAGTACTCATTGGAGAATCCTTTAATTGTGTGCACCAACATATAACAAGTAATTATATAGTTTCCGTATATACCATATTCCAAAATGAGGAGCAATAAAACTATGATATTAGCCCGTTTGCTAACTGTATATCATCCTAAAAGGAACGGTATGCAGTTCTGTAGATCATGATTCGTAGTATGCTAAATCAATTGCAGACCATTATATCTTAGCAACACTGTTGAAAAATATAACTAAATTCCAGTTACCGGTTTTGCCCGCTTTGGCGAGCCATAAAGAACAAGAAATCTCTCAAAAACTGTTTAGCAATAAAAAGAAGTCAGGATAAAGAAAGACTGTATTATAGGAATCGGGCAGCATGCCCTTTACGGGGCATACCCTTCGCGCTGGTCGGCGGCGCGACCCTTGAGCTTTCAGCAGTGAGGTTTTGTTTAGCAAAGCGGAAAGTTTGCTTTCCGGCCAACGGTGGGTCATCCGTGATTAGTTTTCTGTTGAGTATCCGAGTATCCCCGCTTACACACTTCCAGATGTCGTGATATTCCGATTTTCGTATATACCCTCGTGTCTCGTGGTAAGCTTACCTGAATACCAATCAGCAAGTAGTAAATAGCACGTGACAAGACCATCTGTTTAACAGGTTATCTCCAGCCTCGATGCCATCCGTTTCTCGGATGGTGCCATCCCCAGCCATAATTAATGTTGTAGTTCCATAAATACCCAGAACCTGGGCTGACATAGGTAGGCGCTACATACACAACGCCAGGCGGTATTCCTGGTGCAACGGGAATTCCAGCGACTGGCGGCGCTATGCATCCGGTTAATTGGATGATCAGTGTTGCGCTAATACTGGTGCGAATAAGCATTTTTTTCATCGTGGTAGTTTTTTATCGAAATGAGAATGTTCTTTCCAGAAATTCGTTTGATGTGGCGAGCTATTCTAGCTTAATTAGTAGCTCTCCCATAACTCCAATACAGCAAAAAACCAGTAAACAACATACCACCGAACAGATTGCCTGCGATTACCGGGATGCCGTTCCAAAGCCACCAGTCTACAATGGTAATATCCGCACCTAGCAGGATACCAGTGGGGATTACGAACATGTTGACGATTGCGTGTTCGTAGCCTAAACCGAAGAACGTCATGATCGGTAACCACATGGCGGCGATTTTGCCGATGGTGGCGGTTGAGGTGAACGACATGACGGCGCCCAGTGTAACCATCCAATTGCACAGCATGGCACTGGTAAATGCGGTGATGGTGCCGTCAAAACCGAGTTTCGCGTATTCGAGCGTTTTAGCTTCAGCAATGGTGATCGTTCGTTGTAAAGCCGGTATGGTAGCCGGGTCGATGGAGCCCATTTTGGTGGCGACGATGCAATACAAATAAGCATACGCAACGCTGCCGGCGAGATTGCCGATTAGAACCCAGGTCCAGTTTTTGAGTAGCAGCGAAAATGTCGTCCGGCGGTCTTTAACAGCGATGGGGATCAGCGCGAAATTGCCGGTTGCAAGCTCCAGTCCAAGCAGTACGATCATCACGAATCCGATTGGAAAAACCATGGCGCCCGCGATTCCCCAGCCGGTTTGTGTCGCCGTTAAGATTGCCAAGGTCGTCGCATAACCCAAAAAAGCGCCTGAGAGAAATCCGCGAATCAGCAATTGCTTGACCGGCAGGTCAGCTTTCTTAGCACCTGCTTGCAGCATGTTTTCAATGATTTCTTCCGGTTTGATATACGCCATCGTGTTTACCCTGAATGGAAAAATCGAGGCTGCGATTTTAGCGCATTATCCAACAGGATTTTTTTCAGGTAGAAAGATTTGCAGTAAATCGTTGAGAAAACGCCGCCCGAGTATAGTCGGCTTGATGCGGAGATGATCGTGCACGAGCAAGCCGCGATGCTCGGCTTCTTCAAGCTGCTGTTGCACGGCAGCGATCGGCAACCCGGTTCGTTCCTGAAATAAAACCGTGTCAAAGCCGCCGGATAGCCGGAGCGCGTTCATCATGAACTCAAAACCTCGATCGCCGATCGTCAATTCGTGCTGTGACTGAACCAGCGATTCGCCGGCATGCGCTTTGGCAAGGTATTCTTTGGGTTGTTTATAGCGCATTTGGCGTACGATTTTATCGGCAAAGCTGATTTTGCTGTGCGCACCGGCACCGATGCCGAGATAATCGCCGAACAACCAGTAATTCAAATTATGTCGGGATTCTTTGCCGTTCAATGCAAATGCCGAAGTTTCATAATTCCGGTACTGATGATTGGCAGTGGTTAATTCGATAATTTCTTGCATTTGTGCCGCTTGCTCGTCATCCGGGAGTTTTGGCGGATAGCGGTAAAATAGCGTATTGGGTTCCAATGTTAGATGATAGGCGGAAATATGCGTGACACCTAAAGTACACGCCGTTTCGATATCTTGTTGCGCTTCCTGCAGCGATTGCCGGGGTAATGCGTACATCAGATCGAGGTTGATATTGTCGAAATTTTTCATGGCGATTTCGACCGCACGATATGCTTCCTGATCGTCATGCACGCGCCCCAGCGCTTGCAGATGTTGCCGGTTAAAACTTTGGATACCAATGGACAGACGGCTAATGCCGGCTTTGCGAAAATCGGCGAATTTTTGCGCTTCAAAGGTTCCAGGGTTAGCTTCCAGCGTGATTTCCGCAAAATGTTCCAGCGGTAGCAGCATGCGGATGGTTGTTAACAGGGTATCGATTGCATTCGCACTAAAAAGGCTGGGGGTGCCTCCCCCGAAAAAAATGGTAGTTAATCGCCTTCCCCAAATATCCGGCAGCGCCGCTTCGAGGTCTTTGATCAGCGCTTTCACATAAGTGTCTTCTAATGCTTGGCTGCCCTGCTCCCGGATTTCATGCGAATTGAAGTCGCAGTACGGACATTTTTTCAAGCACCATGGTATGTGGATATACAGACTCAGCGGCGGAAGCGCCTTAAATTTCGGGACTGGCAAAGCTGTCATCGGGTTACCCAAGTTTTCGCAGCGTCAATAATGGCGGAGTCGACAATGCCGAGCGTGTGCCCAGCAAACCGGCGATTAAGACACCGATAACGCCGGTTGAAATACCCACCACCCAAATCCAAGGATTGAACGTATATTCGAGATGCAAAATATGCTTACCGATGGCAAACCCCATTGCGGTCGCGCCGGCGGATGCGAATAATCCCGCTAAGCCGCCGAGTATCGCAAATTCCGCGGCCCAAGCCCGAGACAACTGTTCACGTTTGGCGCCCAATGCGCGAAAAATCGCCGCCTCTTGAATGCGCTCATCCTGCGTGGCGGCAATCGCGGCATATAATACGGCGAAACCAGCCAATACCGTGAATACAAATACAAATTCGATTGCTTGGGAAACTTGTTGAATCATCTGTTGTACCTGCCGGATCACCAATGCAACATCGACAACCAGAATATTAGGAAAAGCTCGGACCAGATCATGAATAACTGCAAGATCGGATGGCGGCACATAAAAGCTGGTGATATAACTTGCCGAATAGTTTTCCAGCAATCCGGGCGGCACCAGCACAAAGAAATTGACCCGGAAAGTATCCCAGTCGACTTTCCGGATGCTGGTGATTTTCGCGGTGAAGTGGCTGCCTGCAATGTCAAAAGTCAATACATCGCCTAATTTGACGCGTATGGTGGCTGCAATTCCTTCTTCAATGGATAATTCAGGTTCAATGTTGTCACCTTGCCACCAAGCACCCTGCACGATTTGGTTGTCGAGCGACAGTTCGCTGGTCCAGGATAAATTAAATTCGCGCCGGATATGACGTTCAGCGTGCAAATCATCGGAATAATTTTTCGTGGATACTTTTTTACCATTAATCTGCACCAGGCGACCACGAACCATGGGAGCCATCGCCGGTTGTTCCATGGCATGGTGTTGAAAAAATTCTTGCAATGGCTGCAGTTGATCGGCTTGGATATTCACCAAAAAATGGTTCGGCGCTTCCGGAGGCAAGCTGGCGTGCCAATCTTTAACCAGATCATCTTGAATCAGGGTCAAAATCAGCAATGCCATTAATCCTAATCCGAGCGCAACCGCCTGCAAAATACTGGAGACCGAGCGGCGACGGATGCTGGCCAAACCATAACGCCAAGCGCCACCGGCTTGGTGCCTGATGCTTGCCAGAATACCAATCAGTAACCAGCCGAGACAACCGAAAATGACGATGGCAGCAGCAAAACCGATGACGACATAAAGACCCAATTTCAGGTCTTGCGCTTTCCAGATGAACAACAACGATAACGCCACCAAACCCAATAAGTAACCCGCAATGCTATGAAAATTCGATAACCCGACATCGCGCCGCAACACTCGCAAGGCTGGAACGCTACGCAGATTAAGCACGGGCGGCAAAGCAAAACCTAGCAGCAATACCAACCCAATCAGCAACCCTTGCAATACCGGCAAGCCGCTCGGCCATGGCAAGTCCGTTTCGACAATATCCGTCAGCCAATGCGTTAAAGCTTGCTGCGCGCCAAAACCGATCAAACAGCCGATGCCGCTGGCGATCAGGCCAAATCCGATGAAATAAACCAGATATAAGAACAGCAATTGATTTTGACTGGCGCCCAGGCTGCGCATTACGGCGCACCCATCCAGATGCCGCTGCGTAAAACGGCGTACCGCTAATGCAATCGCTGCTGCGGCCAACACGACACTGGCAAGCGCGGTCAAGCTTAGAAATTTCTCCGCGCGCTGCAATGCCGCTTTGATTTCGGGTCGCGCATCGCGAATGCCTTCCAATCGTTGATAATTAGCCAACCGCTTCTTTGCCCAGTCACGAAATTGCTTCACGGAATCGATTTCACCGGCGATCAGCATTTGGTAAGATGCACGGCTGCCTTCCTGGATCAAGCCGGTTGCTTCCAGATCGTCGGCATTTATCATGGCGCGTGCGCCCATATTGATAAATCCAACCGAGTGATCCGGTTCGCGTGCGATCAACTCAGTTACGGTCAACTGGGCGGCGCCGACATCGACAATATCCCCGCGTTGCAACTCGAGTTGCGTCATGACTTTCTCATCAATCCAAATGGTGCCTCGTGGTGGAATTCCATTCGCTGTTTGTAGCTGCGGTTGCGAAACAGAGCCGCCGGGTGATCGTTTGGATAAATGAACGCGCCCACGCAATGGATAACCTTCGGTAACCGCTTTTATCTGTGTTAAAAGATTACCTTCACCATTGGAAATCATGCTGGGAAATTTAGTCAGCCATGAAATCTTGAGATTCAGCTGATTGGCTTCTTCGGCAAATTGCTCGGGAATCGGTTTACTGGAAATGAGCAACAAATCCGCTCCCAGAAGCTGATTGCTTTCACGAGCGAGCGCCAACTCTACTCGCTCCGCGAAAAAACCGACCGTGACCATGCCGCTTACTGCAATGATCAGCGCTAATAACAGCACATTCAGCTCGCCCGCGCGCCAATCGCGATACATCATTTGAAAAGGTAATTTAATTTGATACATGATGATGTTGATAACTCGAATGATGATTAAGATCGTGCATTGGTCATTAATGGATCAGCCGACCATCAACCAAGCGTATTTGACGCGAGCAACGCCGTGATAATGCTTCGTCATGCGTGACTAAAACTAAGGTTGTGCCATGTTCGCGATTGAGTTCGAACATTAATTCAATAATCTGAGTACCGTTTGCCGAATCCAGGTTACCCGTCGGCTCATCGGCTAGCAATAATCTTGGATTCGTTGCAAAGGCCCGTGCAATCGCCACTCGTTGCTGCTCCCCTCCGGATAGTTGTTTGGGATAATGATTCAAACGTTGCCCTAATCCCACGCGCTCCAGTAAGCGCTTTGCCGGTGTTTCCGCATCAGGAGTACGCGCCAATTCAAGCGGTAGCATCACATTTTCCAATGCTGTTAAAGCCGGCAATAATTGAAACGATTGAAAAACAAACCCCATTATTTTGCCGCGCAGCGCGGCTCGATCATCTTCGTCCAATGCAAAGATATCAACCGAATTCAGATGAACTTTCCCGGATGTCGGCAAATCCAATCCAGCCAGCAAACCTAATAAAGTCGACTTACCGGATCCGGATGCACCTATAATAGCGACGGCGTCACCTGACATGATTTGCAAATTGATATCGTGCAAAATGGTCAATTGCTGCTCACCGGTTGTCACTTGTTTAGTAAGCGCATCGGTACGAAGAACAAGTTGTTTACTTTGGTTATCAATTGACATGAAAAAAAAATTCCTGTTTATTTTATTGATTGTTATTTCTTTTTTTGCTCCTGCGGTGGCAGTCAGCAAAACAGTCATGATTTTTGGCGATAGCTTATCAACGAGCTATGGCATACCGGTAGAAGCCGGTTGGGTTAATCTATTATCGCAACGGCTGCAATCGCAACATGCGAACTATCAAATCATTAATGCCAGTGTCAGTGGCGAAACATCCCTGGGGGGGCGCAATCGGATTGAGCAAGCACTTGAAAATCATCGGCCCGAGATCGTTATCCTGGAACTGGGGGCCAATGATGGATTACGCGGTGCAACCATTAAATCCATTTATGAGAATCTGGCGACTATCATTGAGAAGTGTTCGCAAACGAATGCATCGGTGTTGCTTGTCGGCATGCAATTACCACCCAACTATGGTGCAACTTACACGAAAAAGTTCCAAGCAGTTTTCCCGCAATTAGCTGAGAAATATCAAATAAAATTAATTCCATTCCTGTTGGCAGGATTTGGTCATAACCATGATTTTTTTCAAAATGATGGAATTCATCCAAATGAAACGGCGCAGAAAATGATTGCGGAAAACGTTTGGGAGGTATTACAAACCATGCTCAATACCGATAAAATCGCCATCAAACCAGATCAACCCTGAGTTCTGATTATAGCATCTGGCGTTCGTTTGCTTGCTTTCTCTGCAAGTGTTTCTGGTTTATCTAAAGACTCGGTAAATTTCTGCAGATCCTCCGGTAGCGGCGCCTCCAATGTCATGGCAATTCCTGAAGCCGGGTGGATTATTTTCAGCGTGCGTGCATGCAGGAACATGCGCGTCAACTGATATGGGCTGGTTGCTTTGCTCAGTTGTTTGTTGATCTCAAAATCGCCGTATTTATCATCACCGAGAATGGGATAGCCAAGGTGCGCCAAATGTACCCGTATTTGATGAGTGCGTCCGGTTTTAATTTCAGCATCCAATAAACTGAATGATTTCCACGTTTTCCGGAGGCTGAATATCGTATGCGCCTGTTTACTATCCGACTGCCCTACTGATGAAATCGCCACACGACGCTCACCGCTTGCTGTTACATATTTGTTGAGCGCTAACTTGACGTGTTGTTTGGCGTTCCGCCATTCTCCTTTGACCATGACTGAATAATGTTTCTCCATCAATCCTTCACGGATTTGCCGATGAAGTTCAACCAATGCATTTCTTTTTTTTGCGATAAGTAACACACCGGATGTCTCTCTATCCAATCGATGCACGAGTTCAAGAAACTTCCAAGTCGGGTTTTGCGCTCGTATTTGTTCGATTACTCCAAAACTAATACCGCTTCCACCGTGAACCGCCATGCCGCTGGGCTTATTGATAACCAACAGTACATCGTCTTCATGCAAAATCGAAAATGAATATTTTTTTTGGGGATTGATTGTAGTTTGTGATCTAGCTTCTTTACTTGTAGTGTTGATAATTGGCGGAATACGTAACAGATCACCGAGCTGCAAGCGATATTTTGCGGTTACTCTTTTTCCGTTAACGCGGATTTGACCACTCCTGAGCAATTGATAGACATGACTCTTAGGAATATTTTTTAACCGCTTAAACAGGAAATTGTCAATTCTCTGATCATTTCCTGATTCCTCAATATATTCTTTACAGACTGCTGTTAATGAATTGTCAGGATTCAAAATTGTCGTGCGATGATCGTTCAAAATGATAAGAAAATTTTATTAGCGGTGGGGCAAATTTTTTATTTCTTTTTAGCTTTCTTTCTGTAAAAATTAACACGCTGGAGAAAGTCCGAAAATGCACATCAACATTATATTTAAAGTTTAATTAATATATTTATCGATTGAGTAGCTAAATCCATAAATATTGCTGAAAAACTAGGTTGTATTTGGAACTTTATGTAAAATCTGTTACCTTACTCGAAGCTAATCGACAATATAACAAAAATTAACGGAACTCCAGAAATTAATTGGTATTGCAACACACTTCAAAGAAATTAGTTAACATATTAAAACACATTAAAAAAAAGAATTATATAATTGATAAATTTAGGTAAAATACAACACCCAGACCTCGTCATTAAAATCCACGTACATAAAAAATCTTTCCCTTCAAATTGGGATTAGGAAATTAATAAATTGAACACGTAAGGTTTGGAAATGAAAAGAATGTTATTTAATGCAACCCAACCTGAAGAATTACGGGTTGCAATTGTAAATGGTCAACTTCTAGTTGATCTTGATATTGAGTCAGTCAGTAAGGAACAACGCAAAAGTAATATATACAAAGCTGTTATTACGCGAATTGAACCAAGTTTAGAAGCTGCGTTTGTGGATTATGGTTGCGAGCGTCACGGGTTCTTACCCTTTAAGGAAATCGCACCTTCTTGTTTCGCAGAAAATGTTACTGCAACGGGGCGTGTCCAAGATCTTTTGCAAGAAGGCCAGGAACTGATCGTCCAGGTTGATAAAGATGAACGAGGCAATAAAGGCGCCGCACTTACCACCTATATCTCTCTTGCTGGCCGATATCTGGTATTAATCCCCAACAATCCGAATAGCGGTGGCGTGTCGCGTCGAATTACCGGCGACGAGCGTAATGATTTACGCGATGTGATCGCTCAACTTGAAGTCCCGGATGGCATGAGTATCATTGCTCGAACTGCTGGCATTGGCCGGAGCGCGGAAGAACTTCAATGGGATCTGAATTACTTGACACAACTTTGGTATGCGATTGAAGAAGCTGCCAATAGCCAAAGCGGTGTTTTCCTGATTTACCAAGAAAGTAGTTTAGTAATTCGAGCAATTCGTGATTATTTTAATCAAGAAATCGGTGAAATCTTGATTGACAGTCGCGATATTTTTGAGCAAGCCAGTCAATTCATGGCGCATGTGATGCCGGCCAATGTGGATCGCCTAAAGTTCTATCACGATGATGTGCCATTGTTTTCGCGTTTTCAGATTGAACATCAGATCGAGACCGCCTACTCCAGGCAGGTCCCGCTTCCTTCGGGAGGATCAATCGTTATTGACCATACCGAAGCTTTGGTTTCCGTTGATGTCAATTCAGCGCGCGCAATTCGTGGGTTGGATATCGAACATACCGCACTCAATACGAATCTTGAGGCAGCTGATGAAATCGCCCGGCAACTGAGGTTACGTGATTTAGGCGGACTAATCGTTATCGACTTTATCGATATGGACGTGCAGCGAAATCAGCGTGAAGTTGAAGCGCGTTTACATGAGGCATTACGTCAGGATCGTGCACGCATCCAGGTTGGCAAGATTTCCCGTTTTGGGTTGCTGGAACTGTCCCGCCAGCGTCTTCGCCCTTCCCTAGGTGAAAGCAACTATATTCCATGTCCACGTTGTCAAGGTACTGGTTTTATTCGTGGCACCGACTCATCTGCGCTGCATGTACTCAGAATTATTCAAGAAGAAGCGATGAAAGAAAATACATTCGCTTTGCACGTTCAATTACCGGTCGATGTGGCAACCTATCTGCTTAATGAAAAGAGACCGGAAATATACGATATTGAGGTACGTCAGAAAATCAATATCGTTTTGGTTCCTAATATACATATTGAAACCCCTAATTACACGGTGACCCGTATTCGTCATGAAGATGTTAAAGCTAACGAATCCGTTGCCAGCTATAAGATGGTTGAGAAAAGCACTGATGAGAATCAGGCAATTGCAATTGAACAGAAGAGTAAGCCGACGCGACCGCAAGCTGCCGTTCAAGGCATAACACCCGCTCAACCAGCGCCGATTAGAGAAGGAAGACCGCGTGACACATCCCTTCTGGATAAATTTTTCAGCTGGTTCAAACCTGCAAACATTGAAGAAACAAGAATTAATTTAGAGGAAAAACAACCAACCGAAATCGACAAGCCGAGAACGACAACAGAACGCGGGCGCTCAAGAGGTCGCCGTGGCGGACGTATACGCAGTGATCGCAATAAAGATGCAACGGGACATCGGCAGTCAAAACAGAATGAACCCGAAAACAATCTATTGAATCAGGATAATGTCACAGTCATCGAGCTTGATAGCGATGATAACAACATCACCGAGCTGAAGAAGAGTAGTAAATCCGCACGGCAACGTAATGAGACGCCGGCTGATGATATATCAGTGGATAGCAGCACTACATCAGAAAAATCAGTGGATGGCGCTGATAACATCAATATAAAAACCGGTGATCGCAAACGAACTCGCCGTAACCGTACTACTAAAGCCCGCGAGCAATTCGATAGCGTCAGCAAAACACCCAAAAATGATGATTTAACCGAACCAACGAACAATCAAGTTTCTGCGGTTAATGATGCTCACGTCGATAAAGAAGAGGCGCCACCACCAATCGGGCCTGACAAAACTGTCAGCACGTCTAAAACGCGCAAGGAGTTAGCGGATAATAGCCTGACCATTGACCCGGTACTGCCGGCTGTTGAAGCGGCTAAAGAAAATGTAACTGTGATGCATGCTAGTAAAAAACTTCCCGATTTTTCTGAATCCGGGCTTGTAATGATTGAAACTCCGCCCGATAAGGTGGAAATGGTTTCTGAAGAAGTCGTGATACCTAAAAGACCGAGAAAAAAAACCAAATCAACTGTTGAAACTTCAACAGAACCGCTAATTCAAATAGAAACGCGCGAATGATCTGATAATTGCAAGGAATAGGCGTATCGCGGCATGATAACTAATGCGCCTGTTCCCAATTATCTCCAACTCCCACTTCAATGCGCAATGGTACGCTCAGCGTTAATACGTTGCCCATTAGCTCAGGTAGCCTTCCGGTTATTAACTCAACTTCATCGTCGGGGACTTCTAAGACCAATTCATCATGAACTTGCATGATAAGCTTGCTGCGTAATTTATTTTGAAGCAGCCAATTACGTACTGAGATCATTGCAAGCTTAATAATATCAGCCGCGGTTCCTTGCATGGGCGCATTAATCGCAGCCCGCTCCGCACCTTGCCTGCGATTGCCATTGGCGTGATTAATCTCAGGTAACCATAGCCTGCGCCCTAGCACTGTTTCGACGTAGCCTAATTTTCTCGCTTTTTCCCGAGTTTGCTGCATGTATCGTTCTACTGCAGGATATCGAGCGAAGTAGCGCTCCATATAAGCCCGGGCCACACTGCGTTCAACACCGAGTTGTGACGCCAATCCGAATTCCGACATACCGTAAATGAGTCCGAAGTTAATGACTTTTGCATACCGGCGCTGTTCTTGATCGACTTGATCCGGCATTATCCCCAACACTTCAGCCGCAGTTGCTTTGTGTATGTCTTCACCGGCTGCAAAAGCTTTCAATAAACCTTCGTCTTGAGAAATATGCGCCATTATGCGCAATTCTATTTGCGAATAATCAGCAGATATGATTCGATGATTTGGGGGGGCTATAAATGCTTCACGAATTCTGCGGCCTTCCACTGTTCGCACCGGGATATTCTGCAAATTCGGATCCGAACTTGCCAGGCGGCCCGTTACAGCGACCGCTTGCGCATAGTTGGTATGTACCCGACCGGTAGCAGGGTTCTTCATTAATGGCAGCTTATCGGTATAGGTGGATTTTAATTTTGCTAAACTGCGGTAATTGAGTAGCAATTTAGGTAATGGATAATCGAGCGCCAGTTGTTGCAACACATCTTCATCGGTTGAAGGTACGCCGGTCGGCGTTTTTTTGATAACCGGCAATTTAAGCTGATTAAACAAAATGTCTTGGATTTGCTTAGGGGAATTAAGATTGAAAGGTTGCTCAGCGATCGCATGTGCTTGCACTTCCAATGCATGAAGTTTCTCACCTAACTCGTGGCTTTGTTTTTGCAGTAATCGATAATCAAGTAATACGCCGTTACGTTCAATTTCAAACAACACACTGAGAATGGGCATCTCAATGTTGTGGTAAATGTCGCTTAAGCGATCATTCAGTTGGATATTCGGATATAACGCCTGGTGCAGGCGTAGCGTAATATCCGCATCTTCACCAGCATATTGTGTCGCATTATCAACGGCAACTTGATCGAAACCGATACGATTGACGCCTTTCCCAGTAACATCGTCATAACTGGTTGTTTTAATATCTAAGTGTCGCATCGCCAAGCTATCCATATTGTGCGGTTGATGCGATTCCAGCACATACGACTGCAATAAGGTGTCGTGCGCAATTCCATTCAATTGAATGCCATGATTTGCAAAGATATGCTTATCGTACTTGATATTCTGCCCTAATTTAGCCTGGGAGACGTCTTCCAGCCAAGGTTTCAGCTTCTGCAACGCCCAATCAAGCGGTAATTGCGTCGGCATACCGGTGTAGTTATGCATCAGAGGCAGATATCCCGTATGGTGCGTTTCTGTTGAAAACGATATGCCTACAAGCTTTGCTTGCATAGGATCGAGACCGGTTGTTTCGGTATCCAGCGCAACCAGCGAAGCAGCTTCCAATCGTTTAAGCCACGTATCCAACTCCGTTTCCGACAAAATAGTCTGATAGTTCCCTGAATTAACTGACGTGGAATCACTGCTGACGCAATCAATACCCGCAGGGGAATGATGACTGGAATCTTCCGGATTTGCCTGATGAGAACCGATCTGCTGCTTCAATTCCCGCAACGAAGCTTTCATATCCAGTTTTTCATAAAGGCGGATTAGCGCTTCAGTATCTTGGGGTTGCAACGCAAGATCGGTGATTTTAACCGGTAGTTTCACGTCGCATTTGATCGTAATCAGCTGGCGTGCTGTATCGAACCAATCCAATGTGTTACGTAAATTGTCGCCGATTACGCCTTTGATTTCATCAGCATGCGTAATCAAATTCGTCAACGATCCATATTGCGTAAGCCACTTAACCGCTGTTTTGGGTCCAACTTTTTGCACACCGGGAACACTATCGGACGCATCGCCCACTAGCATCAGATAATCCAGGATACGCTCAGGAGGTACTCCAAATTTTGCAAGCACATTGGCTTCATCCAATACCTCGTTCGTCATCGTATTGACTAATGTAATCTGCGGATTAACCAATTGCGCAATATCTTTATCTCCGGTTGAAATGATGCAGCGCATATTGGCTGCAGCCGCTTGCTTGGCCAATGTACCGATGACATCATCAGCTTCAACGCCATCAACGATCAACATCGGCCATCCCATTGCGCGTATACACGCATGCAATGATTCGATCTGAACCGCCAAATCATGTGGCATGGCTGGTCGATGTGCTTTATAGTCCGGATAAAGTTCATCTCGGAATGTTTTGCCTTTTGCATCAAAAACACACGCGCTATAATCCGCGTGGTAGTCTTTGTGTAAACGTCTCAACATATTGAGCACACCATGAATGGCACCGGTCGGTTCATTATGGCGATTACGCAAATCCGGCAATGCATGAAATGCGCGATACAAATACGATGAACCGTCAACCAACAATAATGTTTTCATTCTTATCATTTTCCTATGAGTCTACGAGATAAACTGAGCACTCAAATGTCAGTCGAGAAACCCTGGTCAGCCAAAGAATCATGGCGATTGTTTGGGATTATGGCAGAATTCGTCGAAGGAACGGAACGTCTCGACACAATTCAACCTGCTGTCAGTATTTTTGGCAGCGCCCGGACTCATCCCGACAATCCGCACTATCAATTAGCCGAGCAAATTGCGAAACAACTTTCAGACGCCGGGTTCGCGGTGATTTCCGGCGGCGGCCCCGGAATCATGGAAGCCGCTAATAAAGGCGCTTATTATGGAAAATCCCCCAGCATCGGCCTCAATATTCAATTACCGCACGAACAAAACCGCAATGCCTATCAAGATATCAGTCAAACTTTCCGGCACTTTTTTGCGCGTAAATATATGTTTGTCAAATTTGCAACCGCCTATGTGGTTCTCCCGGGAGGATTCGGTACCTTGGATGAGTTGATGGAAGCTTTGACGCTTGTTCAAACAGGAAAAACTCGGAAAATGCCAATTATTCTGGTTTATACGGAATTCTGGCGCGGATTATTGGATTGGTTTAAGAATGCATTGATTACAGAGGGGTTCATCTCCGCGGACGATATGAATTTAATTCAGGTCATCGATGAGCCGGATCAAGTGGTCAAGGCAATCTTTCAATATTATGAAACCAGCGGATTCGAACCCACAGCCGCAGAAAAAGAAATTCAGCTCAATTTATAACTTATATGAACAATTTTAGGTAAAATATCCGGTATATCTGGACTTAACGGCGACTGACATGCACTTGCATCAATTTATTTTAATATTACTGCTAATGGGCATTACCATGCCTAGCATGGTGCAGTCCGAACAGCCTAAGCAAGCGAAAAAACCATCACACCCGGAAAACCTGATTCCTTTACCCGAACCTCCCGAGTTACCAGAGGAGTTGGAGGATCCACCGCCAGATCTGCCGGATATTCCAATGGATCCCGAATTGGAAACGCAAGTTACCATCATTAAACGTGGAGAAAATATTATTGAAGAGCATCGTGTCAATGGAGAATTGTTGATGATTAAAGTCATACCTCGCATTGGACCTCCGTACTATTTGAAAAAAAATACCGCGCGTGATTACCACAACCATCCTGGCGAGGCAGGTATTGATGTCAGTCCACCCATGTGGCAGATATTAAAATTCTAGTTAAAAAATATTTTTCAACTATTTGTAATTAAATAATCTTTTGTTTTTTTATAGCCCCGCTCTTTTATTCAACTAATCCATGTCTGTTTTTACTCCTGTTACGGATAGCCAGCTTGCGGTTTGGCTAAAAGATTACGCACTTGGTCAACTTATTCTTTTGCAAGGCATATCTTCCGGTATCGAAAACACTAACTATTTTGTAACGACGACAGAAGGCAAATATGTATTAACATTATTTGAGAAATTAACCTGTGCGGAATTACCTTATTATCTAAATCTGATGGCGTTCTTGGCGCAACGCGGCATTCCTTGTCCTGCTCCGATTCCACGGATGGATCAACAACTGTTAAGCATTTTGAATGGTAAGCCCGCCACTTTGGTGACTTGTTTGTCCGGGCAATCGGTATTATCACCAACTCCCGAACACTGTGCTGCGGTTGGTGGCGTGTTGGCGAAAATGCATATATCCGGTAGATTTTATGACGGTCACATGCAAAATCCCCGGGGACTCAGTTGGTGGCAGGCCAAAGCACTTGAAATCGCTCCATTTTTATCCGAAGCGGAAAAATTATTACTAAAAAGCGAATTAGAATTCCAAGCGACATTGCACACTAAAAACCTGCCGAGTGGCGTTATTCACGCGGATCTATTCCGCGATAATATTTTATTTGTCGAACAACGCATCGGAGGCGTCATTGATTTCTATTTCGCATGCAATGATGTTTTACTATACGATTTAGCGATTACCGTTAACGATTGGTGCATGACGGAAAATAAAGTTTTAGATAAAACAAGAACACTATCGCTCATAAAAGCCTATGATGCTTTTCGTCCGCTTACAGATCATGAATTTGATCTTTGGCCTGCAATGTTGCGTGCCGGTGCTTTACGTTTTTGGATTTCACGATTATATGATTTTCATTTACCGCGCCCCGGCGAATTAACGCACGCAAAGGATCCAGCGCACTTCCGGGAAATCCTGAAGAATTATGCCGCGGCTCCTGAAAAACTAAAGCAATTTTGGAAGACCTGAGCAGATTGCTCAAGAACTTGCCGTCGAAATTTATTGGAGACATATAATGGAAATTCACCAAGTTAATGCGAAACAAGGACTGCAATGGATATTAAGCGGCTTCTATCTTTTCGCAAAAGCACCGCTCGCTTGGGTGTTTGTCTGCTTTACATTGATGCTTATTGCTGTGACCATTGCATTGATCCCTCTGCTGGGGCAATTCATCTTTACATTAGTTTCACCGATTTTTCTTGCTGGAATCATGCTGGGTTGTAAAGATATGGAACAAGGTAAACCGCTTGAAATCGCGCATCTATTCGCGGCGTTTAAGAGTAATGTTGCGCCATTAATTACTATCGGGGGTATCTATCTCATTGGGCAAGTATTGATTATCGGTTTGGTCATGCTAATCGGCGGGTCACAAATGACCGACATGATGCTCTATGGCAAAAGAGTTGATGAAACTGAATTGATGGGTGTTATGAGCAGCTTTCTGACATCGATATTGCTTGCGTTAACGCTCTCCATTCCGCTGATGATGGCTTCCTGGTTTTCTCCGTTATTGGTTGTTTTTCATAATGTTGAACCGATTCCGGCAATGCAAAAAAGTTTTTTTGCATGTTTGAAAAATATCATTCCATTTCAAATTTATGGTGTCATTCTTATTATCTTGACTATTATCAGCGTCATGCCGTATGGCGTCGGATTGGTCGTATTGATTCCCACGATTTTTGCGTCGATTTATGTGAGTTATAAAGATATTTTTCTAGGAGAACCTATTCGCTTTAAAAATGCGGATACCCAGCCGGATTTCCAGAAAGCCAATTGGAGTCACGTAGCGAAAGAATCGGATGCTCGTGAGAGTAACAAAAAAACCGAAGCCGAAACTTCTTCCGAGAATCCGCTAAAAGAACTGGATGAACTGGTGGAATGCGCTCAATGCCATCTGCGTATCCCGCGTCATGAAGCAATTGCCGACAAAGATCATTATTTTTGCAACGAGAAACACCGGCAGCAGCACCAAGCTGCTCAGCAAACGGAAGAATAATTACCGTCTACCGTACAGCAGGTTTATAAAGCCTCAAAAATACCTGCTGCACCCATGCCGCTACCAATGCACATGGTAACCATGCCATATTTTTTGTGATGACGCCTGAGACCATGTAGTAAGGTTGCAACGCGAATAGAACCGGTAGCTCCGAGTGGATGCCCCAGTGCAATAGCGCCGCCAAGCGGATTAACTTTATTGCGATCCAGATTCAAATCACGGATGACGGCAAGGCTTTGTGCGGCAAATGCTTCATTCAATTCAATCCAATCCAGATCATCCTGCTTGATGCCGGTTTGTTTTAATACTTTTGGAATGGCTCTAATGGGGCCGATCCCCATAATTTCCGGCGGCACACCGGCTACCGAAAACCCTACAAAGCGGCCAAGCGGGGTCAGATTGAAACGTTTCAACGCGGCTTCACTCATCAACACTACCGCTCCCGCACCATCCGACATTTGTGAACTATTGCCAGCGGTTACTGAGCCTTTGGCGGCAAAAACCGGACGCAATTTTGCCAATGCTTCCAAACTAGTATCCGCACGCGGTCCTTCGTCGGTATCTTTGACGGCAATTTCTTCCCGTATGGTATGCGTCATCAAATCGGGGCGTTTTTCATCGACCGCATACGGAGCGATTTCATCTCTGAATTCACCGGTTGTGATTGCCTTGATCGCTCGTTGATGGCTGGTTAGCGCAAATTCGTCCTGATCTTCGCGCGATACATTCCATTGTTCAGCCACTTTCTCAGCTGTCATTCCCATGCCATAAGCAATAGCCACATTTTCTTCGTGTTGAAACATCATGGGGTTCATCGCCACTTTATTACCCATCATCGGTACCATGCTCATACTTTCAGTACCGCCGGCAATCATGACATCGGCTTCGCCCAGGCGAATGCGATCAGCAGCCAATGCCACGGATTGCAAGCCGGAAGCGCAAAAACGATTGACTGTCATACCGGCCACGCTATTGGGCAAACCCGCCAGCAACAGCGCCACGCGCGCGACATTAATACCCTGCTCCGCTTCCGGCATGGCACAGCCAACAATCACATCATCAATTGCGGCAGGATCCAATCCTTCACATTGTTTCATCACGGTCTGCAATACGTGGACCAACATATCGTCAGGCCGTACATTTTTAAACATGCCACGCGGCGCTTTACCAACCGGTGTGCGTGTAGTAGCAACAATGTAAGCTTCTTGAGTTTGTTTTGTCATAAGATCTCCGTGAATCGTGATATCAGTTTCTCAACGGCTTGCCGGTTTTAAGTGTGTATTCGATTCGTGCTTGTGTTTTCTCGGTTGCCAATAACTCCATGAAAGCAGCACGCTCCAGATCCAGGAGCCAATCTTCATCAACCAAACTGCCAGGTGTCAGATCGCCACCGCACATCACGTAAGCTACTTTATTGGCGATCAAATTGTCATGCTCGGAAATAAATCCACCTTCGCGCATGTTAACCAATTGGCTCTGGATGGTTGCAATGCCGGTATTGCCCGCGACCGGGATTTCGCGCATCGGTAATGGAGGCCGATAACCCGCCTCCGCTATCGCCAACGCCTGAGCCTTCGCCACATACAACAATTCAAAGCGATGCATGATGATGGTGTCGGCAAAACGTAAGTATCCGAGCTCTTTGGCTTGCTCCGCGCTTCTCGCCAATTCAGCCATAGCAACCGTTTGGAAGTAATATTTCAAATGCGGAAATGGATCGCCGTCTCTGGCGACTTGCGCGGATCTCATGGCCAATTCTTTGCAGCCGCCGCCTGCCGGTAATAATCCAACCCCTGTTTCCACCAATCCGATATAACTTTCCATGGTTGCGACGGCGCGATCACAATGCATAACAAACTCACAGCCGCCACCAAGCGCCAATCCATCCACGGCAGCAACCGTCGGTATCGTTGAATAACGCAACATTTGCGAAGTTTGTTGAAATTGCTTGATCATTTCCTCGACTTCTGCCAATTTTTTCGCCATCAATACATCCGCCATATCCAGCTCGCGTGCAACTTGAAGAACCGCAGCCTGGGTCGTTCTTCTCAATTTCTTCAGTAACATCTGAAAAGCTGTGGGCGGTTGAGGCGGAGCCGGTGGCGCATTGCCTGATTGCGTTTCGGGTTTGGGTTTTTCTGCAGCTTTTTGTAAATTCGCACCGGCGGAGAAAGGCGGCTCTGTTTGCCAAATCACCAAAGCCCGCCAGTTTTGTTCGGCTTCTTTAATCGCTTGTTGAATACCTTCCAACACATCGATACCGATCGTATGCATTTTGCTTTTAAAACTGAGCACGGCGATCCTGTCGCCGCTGTGCCATAACCTCACCGCATCAGTTTCAAATATGGTTTCACCATACGTTGTATCCTCGCCAATCAGCCGATCGGGAAAAAGCTGACGCCGATAAACCGGCAATTGTGACCGTGCATGGAGTTTACCGGCAGCGGGTGCAAACGATCCTTGCTTGGAATGAACACCTTGTAGCCCGTCGCTATTAGCAATCGCCATAACCCATTGCGGCAACGGCACTTGCGCCATACTTTTTCCTGCATCGATGTCTTCCTGAATCCATAAAGCGATTTGCTTCCATCCGGCAGCTTGCCAAATTTCGAAAGGCCCCTGGTTCCAGCCGAATCCCCAGCGCATTGCCAAATCCAGGTCGCGCGCATTATCAGCGATTGATTCAAGCTGTATCGCACAATAATGAAACAAATCGCGAAATATCGACCACAAAAATTGTGCCTGCGGTTGTTGATTATTACGCAGTGCGGCAAATTTTTCGGGCGGGTTGCTATATTTCAACAAACGCTTAAGATCGTCGTCGACATCCGCACCAGACAAACGATATTCTTTAGTGGCCCGATCCAAAACATGAATCTCGTTTTTAATTTTTTGATACACACCGCGTTTGACTTTTTCCCCAAGCGCTCCTATTTCGATTAATCCTTGCAACCAATCCGGAACCTCAAAATACCGGTGCCACGGATCTTCCGGTAACGCGTCGCGCATTGTGTGGATGACGTGCGCCAAAGTATCCAATCCCACGACGTCAACAGTACGAAACGTTGCGCTTTTGGGGCGGCCGATCAATACGCCAGTCAGGGCATCGACCAAGTCGAAGCCAAAATCGAATGAGCGGCTGTGATGCATCGTAGCCAGCAATGAAAATACGCCAATACGGTTCGCGATAAAATTGGGAGTGTCTTTCGCCCGAATCACTCCTTTCCCTAGATAGGTCACAAGAAATTCTTCTAAGTGATCCAGCATGACTGCATCGCTGACATGGCAAGGTATTAATTCAACCAAATGCATATAGCGAGGGGGGTTGAAAAAATGAATACCGCAAAAGCGATGACGCAAGTTTTCCGGAAATGCTTCAGCGAGCTGATTGATTGACAGCCCTGAAGTATTGCTAGCGAATACGGTATGTTCGCCAAGAAAGGGGGCGATTTTGACATACAAATCGCGTTTCCAATCCATGCGTTCCGCGATCGCTTCTATAACCAGATCGCATTCCTTAAGCAATTCGAGATGCTGATCGTAGTTGGCCGGCTGAATGCAGGATGCTTTATTTTTAACCGATAGCGGCGCAGGTTCTTGTTTTTTGAGTTTCTCCACCGCTTTAATCACGTTACTATTGAGATTATCCGCGTCACCCGGCAACTCGAACAATAATGTTTCGATATTCGCATTCACCAAATGCGCCGCAATTTGTGCGCCCATTACACCGGCTCCAAGTACCGCTGCTTTACGCACTAAGAAACGCTGATCACTCAATTTCACCTCCTGCCGAATCCGGTTGGTTATTGATTAGCCTTATTAAAATTGGCTTTGAATAGAAGAGTACAAGCATGAGCGCTAAAGCGCAAGCTTGATTAATAATCGCAGCGAAAGCGGTAGCAATGAGATACCCGGCAACCGGTTAGAAAGCGACAACGCCAGCCGATAACTTCACAACCATACTGCGGCAAAATGCTCATCATCAAACCCCACAGTTGCGCGGCGTCCATCCGTAATAAGCGGTCTCTTGATCAAACGGCCATTGCTGGCCAGCAAATTTAATTTTTGATGATCGGACAATGTCGGCAATCGTTCTTTAATGCTTAATTCGCGATATTGTAAACCGCTGGTATTAAAGAATTTATTGAGAGGAATATTCGCATGCAAAACAATCTCGGCAAGCTCGGCGGCGTTCGGCGGATTCCCGGTAATATCGATGAATTGATAGGTGATGCCGGCTTGTTGCAAAAACCGCTCCGCTTTCCGGCAACTATCACATTTTTTATAACCATAAAATTTCAGCATCAATAGCTTCTTAAAAAATTTTATTCAAATTATTCACCGCCTTTCGGACCCCAAAATACGACCCAGGTGACAAAATCCGGAGTGAAATTCTCAAAGCGATGCTCTGCATGGGCCGCTACAAAAAACACCATTCCAGGTTCAAACGAATGGCGTTCACCGGCCACTACGATTTCGCCGCAACCAGAGTGAATGAAATACAATTCATCTTGATCATGCGGTGTCTGGATATCTACATCCTTAGGCGCATACACCTCGACCGACATGGTGCCATGCGCAAACGCCAACGTGAAGGGTTCACCGGAAGGCCATTCCGGGCTGGCTTTCCCGGGTATACGTTTCATTAAATCCATTAATACCGCTTTAAGCATGATTCACCTCATTTGTTGGATTAACCGGTTGAATTATAATGCCGTCAATTTTGCAAGCGACGTCAGCAACCACTTTGTGCCTGCTTGTGTAAATTTAACTTGCACGCGGGTATCGCTGCCACTACCTTCGTAATCGATAATCACACCGGCTCCAAACTTGTCATGCAATACACTCTGCCCGATTTTCCAAGGAATACCGGTCAAATTTTTTTGATGATGGTTTGTAAATCCGGGAAAGGATGACAGGCTTGAAGAATTGCCAGTTTTCTTTAACGAAACGCCAAAATTATTATGTGGTAGGGATTTCAACCATTTCAAAGAATCTTGCGGTATTTCATCCAAAAATCGGGAAGCGATGTTGTATCGTGTTTGACCATGAAGCAAACGGCTTTGGGCAAAACTTAAATACAAGCGGCGACGTGCACGAGTCATGGCAACATACATCAGGCGTCTTTCTTCCGCGAGACCGTTTGTCTCATTGAGACTATTTTCGTGAGGGAATAACCCTTCTTCCAGTCCGCTCAGAAAAACACTATGAAACTCCAATCCCTTGGCGGCATGAATCGTCATCAGCTGCAAGGCGTCCTGTCCGCTACCCGCTTGATGCTCGCCCGCCTCCAATGATGCATGCGCCAGAAATTCCATGAGGCTGTCATTTTCCGCTTCATGCACGAAACTGGTCGCGGCATTAATAAGTTCGTGCAAGTTTTCCAATCGTTCAGCACCTTCCCGCTCTTTAGCGTAATACGAAGATAATTCGCTGTGAGTCAGCATGTGCTCAATAATCTGAGGTAACGGCAAGGCGGCGCAATTTTGGCGCATTCGCAAAATCATCCGCGCAAAACCAGCAATGCCTTTCACTGCTTCTGAAGGTTTCTGCAGAATCTCCGTTTCGCCACCGCTTTTTCTGAGAGCCGCTTGCCATAGGCTGATGCTTTGTGCTTTTGCGTCATCCAGCAATTGCTCCAAACTTCTGGCACCAATGCCGCGTGCCGGAAAATTAATCACTCGCAATAATGCGCTATCGTCATCCGGATTGGCAATTAGGCGTAAGTAAGCCAGTGCGTGTTTGATTTCCTGACGATCGAAAAATCGCATTCCACCGTACACCCGGTAAGATATTCCAGCGTTAAACAAACTATGCTCCAATACCCTGGATTGGGCATTGGAGCGATACAGCAAAGCGATTTCAGATAATGTAATGCCTTCCGTTTGCAATGCTTTGACTTCATCTACGATAAAAGCGGCTTCATCAAAATCATTCGGTGCGTTGTATACCCGCAGCGGTTCGCCTCTTCCTTCCGAAGTCCACAGATTCTTGCCGAGACGTTCGCTATTGTGTTCAATCAAGGCATTGGCCGCGTCCAATATATAACCGTGCGAGCGGTAATTCTGCTCGAGCTTGATCACCGTGGAAATACCGAAATCACGCTCAAAATCTTTCATATTACCGCTATAGGCGCCACGAAAGGCATAGATACTTTGATCGTCATCGCCTACTGCAAAAACCGCAGCCGCATGATCGGTTTCCGCTCCGGCGAGCAGTTTCAGCCACTTGTATTGCAATTGGTTGGTATCTTGAAACTCATCGATCAGAATATGGCGGAATCGTGCGCGATAGTGCTGGCGCAGCGGCTCATTGCGAGTAAGCAATTCGTAACTGCGTAATAACAACTCCGCAAAATCAACCGCGCCTTCTCTCTGACATTGCTGCTCGTACATTTGATAAAACTCTAACATACGGCGAGAAAAAGTATCTTCGACGATTACATACGCAGCACGCAACCCGGCTTCCTTGGCATTATTGATAAACCATTGCACTTGGCGTGGCGGGAACTTCTTGTCATCGGCTTGCAAATCTTTCAGGATTCTTTTGATCAACGTCAATTGATCGGCAGAATCGAGAATTTGGAATGCTTGCGGCAATCCGGCGTCTTGAAAGTGTGCCCGCAACATGCGATGACAGAGCCCATGAAATGTTCCAATCCACATTCCGCGCGGGTTAATTGGCAACATCGCAGTAATTCGAGTCAGCATTTCCTTAGCGGCTTTATTGGTAAAAGTCACCGCCAGAATACTATGAGGGTTGGCTTGGCCGGATTGAATCAAATACGCAATTCGCGTCGTTAACACGCGTGTTTTGCCACTGCCTGCGCCCGCCAACACCAAGACGGACTGATATGGCAGCGTAATCGCTTCCAGCTGCTGTGGATTAAGATCCGTAAGTAAGGAAGTCATGCAGCTTGTATATTTCGATTAATTTCAGGTTCGATCTGAAAAAACTAATAATCTGGATTTCGCCGCATTGATTAATTCAGAATCCGATAAATTGAAAATTTCAATTTATCGTAATTCATGAATTAACCGGAATTTCGTCAAGACGACTATGCTCTGCTTTTTGCGACAATATCCAGAATCAGCGGCGTCAGTATCAATTCGATTGCCATGCCCATTTTTCCACCGGGCACAACGATCGTATTGGGACGTGACATAAACGAATCGTGGATCATCCTTAGCAGGAAAGGAAAGTCGGCCATTTCAGGATATCTGAAACGAATGACCACCAAGCTTTCATCCAATGTCGGAATTTCTCTGGCTATAAATGGATTGGACGTATCGACGGTTGGTACCCGCTGAAAATTAATATGCGTGCGGGAAAATTGCGGCGTGATGTAATGCACATAATCATGCATGCGGCGCAAAATGGTATGCGTCACCGCTTCTGCGGAATATCCACGTGCACTGGTATCACGATAGATTTTTTGAATCCATTCCAAGTTGACGATAGGTACCACGCCGACTAGCAAATCCACATATTTCGCAACATCCGCGGTATCACTTTTAGCACCGCCATGCAAACCTTCGTAAAACAATAAATCGGAACCCGTTGGAATGGACGACCAAGGTGTGAATGTTCCTGGTTTTTGTTGCCAAGGTTCGGCTTCTTCTTCGTTATGAAGATACAAACGCTTTTGACCCGTTCCTTTTTCACCGTATTCTTTAAACAACGCTTCTAATTTTTCAAATTCGTTGGCCTCCGGCCCAAAGTGGCTGATCGGACGTCCGTTATTTTTTTCTGATTCCGCCACGGCTTGCTTCATCGCCTCACGATCGTACCGATGAAAACTATCGCCTTCGATAACAACTGCATTGAGCTTTTGGCGGCGAAAAATATGTTCAAAACTGGTCTTTACCGTTGAGGTGCCTGCACCTGAAGATCCGGTAACGGCGATAACCGGGTGTTTTTGCGACATTCTAATTTTCTCCTAAAAATATAATAATAAAATCACCGGACCATATTAGCCTTCGATGGAAATTTTGCATAACGATGATACGGCTTCTATTGGTCAGACCTACTTCGTGCACCATCGAAATCAGGGCATCAAGCCATCAGAATTGAATGTGTAAACAATGGAACTTACAAAAAATAATACCGGTCAGATACCTTGCCTAAAATTTCGTGTGTATTGTATACCAAGACTCCGTGCAGGCATAAATTACCTGTAGAATCCGTTGGGATACCGGGCAATTCATATAAACAGCGATTCAAATGAAAAATGCATAATGGCTTAACCTGCAGGCTCACAGCCTCTTATAGATAGCTACGCGAAACTATCAATGCACAATCTGAAATTAACTGCTGGTATCATTGTAAGAGCTCAGAAGGTTACTATCCCGTTGTTCAGAAATATGCTGGAAAGTGGTTACAAGTCGTTCTCCGGCCCAACGCACAATAATTTTGAGAGAAAATTCCAAATGAAAGCAATCAAACCGTTATTCACGCTTTGTATCGCATATTTATTGGCTGCATGTGTGCAATTGCCAACAGGGCCCAGTGTAATGACATTGCCGGGAACCGGAAAAAGTTTTGAGCAATTCCGGTATGATGATTACGAATGTCGCAGATATGCGTACGAACAAGTAGGCGGTGTTTCGCCGCGCCATGCAGCGCAATCAAGCGGTATTGAGAGCGCAGCCATCGGTGCCGGTCTTGGAGCAGCCGCTGGTGCTGCAATTGCTGGCGGCGGTGGAGCCGCTATTGGTGCTGGCACGGGATTGGTAGCAGGCGGATTGGTTGGTTCCGGCACTGCCAGCACATCCGCTTATGTCAACCAGCAGCGTTATGATATTGGCTATATCCAGTGCATGTACGCCAAGGGCCATCGCGTTCCGGTAGCCGGTCGAAT
Source organism: Nitrosomonas sp. (assembly GCF_019635155.1). Lineage (GTDB taxonomy): Bacteria > Pseudomonadota > Gammaproteobacteria > Burkholderiales > Nitrosomonadaceae > Nitrosomonas. The sequence continues at coordinate 30,687 of NZ_JAHBZY010000007.1, forward strand.
TACTGAAGATCCACCTGCGAATCGCACGAAAAACCTCACACCGCCGTCTTCTAATTACACCCCGCCACCGCCACCACCTGGTAATCCGCCACCACCGCCACCACGATAGAATCGTCGCCGGTATAAGCGCTCATTTACTTGAAGGAATCTTTGATCGTTTATTCCGTAAATGACTCTCGGAATATTGAACAAACAGTAACCCCTTTTGATAATGCGTTAAAATACTCAGAAAATTATCGATGCTGAATCAGATATAATCTGCAATTTAAAAAATGCTGGTAATGCGTTTATTGAATTCCATTTTAAAATAATAATGTAGGAGTAACATTGTGCATCCGATCGTACCTATTATCATGGCGCTTGGTGCCATTTTGTTTTTTGCGGGAATAATTGTCCAAGCGCGGCTTGGTGCAAAGCGTATCAAAACAATAAATTTACGGGGTAAAGAATATAAGCTTTGGCAATTTGTATTAATGACAATTGGCTCAGGAGTAGCTTTGATTATTGTCTCGGTTTCAATACCCAAATATATGCCGTATCAGCCAGAGTCGGCAATCCCGTCAATTCAACCGGTTATTTCTGAAAATCTGAAGTATGAATTGGATTCCATCTTATCCGGTTTGGAAATCAATAATGGCCCTATGCTGAATGCGATCAGTCGCTTCCAAACGGAATTCCAAGAAGCGCTTAAACAAGGTGACAAAAATATCGAGGACTTGCTCGTGCTTGAAATAGCTTACCGAATTAGAACTGACTTGCAGAACCAGGGTTACCCGGAAAACCAGATCGAACGTGAGGTTGAAAAAATTATTGGGATTTTGAAACAGTCCGCCCAACAAGGGAATAAAAAATGATTGGAATTACTAGCACCACACACTATCCGATCTCAGTCATCTTTAATTAACCATTATTTGAAATATAAGGATTAGCTATGGCCAAATTGCTTCAAACCCTACTGATTGCGTTCATAATCTCGTTAACTGCACCGCAATTGGTATTTGCCGAACAATACCCCGATAAAGTCATGGATAAACTTGGTAACGGTCTCGCCAATGCAGCAACAGGCGTTGTGGAAATTCCGAAAGCGATTACCATCGTCGGTAATCGCGATGGTGTCGTTCATGGCATGACTATCGGTTTCTTAACAGGGATAGCGAATGCGGTCGGGCGTTCATTAAGCGGGGCTTTTGATATTGCTACTTTCTTGATCCCTACGACCCCTTTTGTTAAACCCGCTTATATATGGGATGAATTCAATCGGGAAACTGTTTTTGTCGAATCACAGATGCGCTGACATGCATTTTTTCGCCATTATGTTCATTTTTAAAACTCGATGGCGAGAATCTCCTGAGTTCTTCTGAGCAACTTCTCGCCCATGTTCACATCACTCAAATAGGATTATTGATGATTACCGGTGGTGAATCCGCTATCAGACATTCCCTAAATAGATAACTACCCGACTCTTCAGCGAATCCATCACTTTCAGTCAAGTCAAACCAAACACAATCCTTTTCTTTGAATGAGTAGCGGTATTTGTCGGGGAATTTCATGTCGGGTAATGAAATTTCGTGAAACAACCCTTTCTCGACCCACCATCGCCCCGATTCGGTGAAATATGTGCTCTCACCATTCGGACCAGTGAAACTAAAGTCGACCGTATACGAACCATCGGCATTTCGTATCTGCGTCCAACGTTTTAACAAGCCCCCTGTCTCCAAAAATTCTCCAGACCAAACACCGATTAACTTAACATCAATATACGGCTGCTGATTGGTAGCCATCATTGTTTTACAACCAGTTAAGAAGAACAGTAGAAACATCATCGTAAAAATTTTTTCAACTGTCATGTTCATAAGTGATACGTACGTGCATGAATTATAGGAAGACAATAATGATCAATATCCGGTAGTGAAGCTGTGATTAAGCATCTAAGCTTATTTCGGTCATTATTTGACTAATCGCATGCGACAATCAATCAAATTTTCTTTCATGTAATTGGTTTTCACTTCCAGCGTAACCACACACGAAGTTGCCGGTAGGCTTCCGCATCGATACCATCCGGCAGGATTACGATACTATCAGCAAAAAAATTTCCTTCCGGTTGCAGAACCAAAACAGTCAAATAAGGCGCCACAAAACTATTATTCAAGATGGTACAGATAATTATCGCATTTGATCGAGTGGTCATCGTGCATTGGTTTTTTTCGGTCAAAGTTAGTTCAGTCACTGCGTTCTTCGCTAACAGCAAGGCATCTTTGCGCAGGTAATAGACAAGGCTGATGATGATCAGAATAGAAACCATACTTTTGATAATCCAAAATATCGGCAATAGCCATAACAAAATAGCTGAAACCACATGTGCGGTTAGTAAAATCACTGCAAGTACATACGATGGCTTGCGTTGAATGGTTAAAGTAGTCATAACGAAAATCACGAAAGGAATCTGTCATCAATCAATTTCCATGCGAATCTGATCCTCATTTTAGTCAATTTCTTTATCGTATAATCTGCTCAAATTATTCATTACCAATATTTTATGAACACTGAATGGCAAAACCACTTACTTGATCGGCAAGCTATCATCAAGAATCATTGCGTGTTCGATTTCGGCAATTTTTCCGCTGAACTTCTGGCTGCTGAAACAACAACCGTGATGACTGATTTATCGCACTGGGGCCTTCTGCAATTTTCCGGTGACGATGCCCAAGCATTTCTGCAGAATCAACTCAGTTGCGATATCCGTGAAATTGGCTTGAATGCAGCAAACTACGGTAGTTATTGCACTCCCAAAGGCAGGGTGTTGGCAAATTTCATTGTGTGGCAACGCGAGAATGATTTATTCATGCAATTACCTGCCAGCTTGCTGAGCGCTGTCCAGAAACGATTATCGCTTTATGTATTGCGTGCCAAAGTTAAAATCACGAACTGCAGCGATACATGGATACGTTTCGGCATTGCCGGTGCAAATGCGATTACATTGATACGCGATATCGAAAATTCGGTTAATGATTTTGCCTATCCGATGCAACTTCAGCACTCTGAAAAATTCAGTGCGCTTTATCTCTCACAGAATCGCGCAGAGATTATAACCACTATAGAAAATGCTCAGGCAACATGGAATCAACTCAGCCAGCACGCCAGGCCAGTGGGGGCCAATTGCTGGAATTGGTTGGAGATTCGAGCTGGAATTCCAAATATCCTGCCTGAAACACAGGAAATGTTTTTGCCGCAGATGATTAATCTCGATGCAATCGGCGGCGTTAGTTTTAAAAAAGGCTGCTATCCAGGACAAGAAATCGTTGCACGTACCCAGTATTTAGGAAAACTTAAACGGCGCATGCGATTAGTCCACATAGCAACCACTGAAACGATAGCAGCCGGCGATGCACTCTATAGTATGGATATGAATGATCAACTAAGCGGAAATATCGTGAATGCTGAGCCTTCGCCACACGGTGGATTTGATGCGTTAGCAGTCGTGCAACTAAGCAGTATCGATGCCAATGAAATTCATTGTCTTTCAACTCAAGGTCCGGTATTGGAATTTCAATCACTACCCTATTCGCTACCGGTTTAAGCCAATCAGAGACTCCGAAGATTGAGGCTGTCACTCAGGAACTGTTTGCTCTTGTCGTTTTGGTTTTTGCGAAAAACGCACATTTTCGGGTGCATTGGTGCCACCTGTTACAACGAATGTCATCGCTTCTTCGGTGGTCCAATCGGTCAATATCACATGGTCCATTGGCAGGATTTCAATATAACCGGATGTCGGATTCGGTGAAGTCGGCACATAGACAGCGGCTAATTGTTTTCCGTTGTCTTTATCCCGCATGATTTTGGTAATAAAACCGACAGCTTTCATTTCCGACGAAGGAAAACTGATTAATACCACCCGCTGGCCGGTCACTGGCGGTTGGCTGATGGTGTGCAAAAAGCGCTTGGTCGCGCCGTAAATTGTTTGGACTAGAGGCAATCGTGCCAAGATATTTTCGTAAATGCCGATTACTTTTTTCCCAATAACAAAAGAAGCCAGCAAGCCGATGCCATACAAGCTCGCGATCGTCAGCAATGCGGCAACAGCATGCTGAAAATTCGAGTCCAGCAACCAACTGGCAGTCGTATCAGAGAATGGGCGCACTGCGCGCGCCATTCCTTTTAGTAGCGGATCACCGATGCTTGCCAATAAGTTTAATAAAAAATCAAACACCAGCCATGTAACCCACAAGGGCGCAACTGTCAGAAAGCCGATTAGAATATACCGTGCCACATGTGCGAAACGTGCGGTGCTTCGTTCTTGATCGCTATCGACTGTCATGGTTTGAAGTTTCCCTTACCCATTGATTTAATTTCATACGAATGTTTTTCTTTTTATCCGGTAAGCGCTATTTTGGAACACGCTATTATCCAAAATTTGGTTCTTATTAAATTGGCTATGATAATATCATTAAGCACATAGCTACCATAAATCTATGCAACACCATTGATTGGCAAGCCAACATTGTCTTGATAAAATCCATCGGGTTTTTTAGTGATTGTTTTTCCAATGACTGGCCAATATTCGTGGTTATTTAAGTTATCAGCGATATCGACTTTGATGTTTTAACTGCAAACACGCATGTCGCATTATTTACTCAATGTTCATGAAATATATCTTTAGAAAATAAAAGGGATCGTTATGTCACAAAGCTCATCACAAATTAATAAATACTTAAAAAGCTTACAAAAACATCTGACTGACGAGCATCCGGATAATCCGACGCTGGCCAATGCAGTCAAAAGCTTCCGTAAAATGGATTATGTAGGCCACAGTATGGGATTGCTTGAAAAAGATCAATCGTATGCAACTTTTGTGACATGGTGGCCGATGATTGCGGTCTTGGGAACATTTTCCGCTGGTAAATCAACTTACATCAATTCATATCTGGATGTTCCGTTGCAACGTACCGGGAACCAAGCTGTCGATGATAAATTTACGGTAATTTGCTACAGCCGGCACAATGAAGCGAAAACCCTTCCAGGTATTGCATTGGATGCCGATCCGCGTTTTCCTTTTTTTCAGATCAGCCGCAGTATCGAAGAAATTTCTGAAGCCGGGCAAGAACGAATTGATGCTTACTTGCAGCTTAAAACCTGTCCTTCGGAAAACCTTCGTGGAAAAATCCTGATCGATTCTCCGGGTTTCGACGCTGATAATCAACGCGCGTCTACATTGCGCCTAACGCAGCACATCATCAATTTATCCGATCTGGTTCTGGTCTTTTTTGATGCTCGCCACCCGGAACCGAAGGCCATGCAGGACACGTTGGCGTACCTGGTTTCAGCCAGTGTAAGCCGTGCCGACGCCAACAAATTTCTGTATATCCTGAATCAGATCGATGTCACTGCCCAAGAAGACAATCCTGAAGAGGTTGTATCGGCTTGGCAACGCTCCTTAGCGGAGGTCGGTTTGGTTACTGGTCGTTTTTATCGGATTTATAATCCCAGTGCTGCCGTTCCGATCGCCAATCCGCATATTCGTCAACGTTTTGAGAAAAAACGCGAAGAGGATATGGCTGATATCAACGCGCGCATTCGCCAAATTGAAGTCGAACGTTCGTACCGCATCGTCGGTAAGCTTGAGCAAACAGCTAAGAGTATCAAGAATCATTTTGTTGTTAAGCTTTCCGATATGTTGAACAGATGGAAAAGCAAAGTGATGCTCTTTGACAGTTTAGCTTTCATCTCATTGGTATTACTAGCCGGAACCGGTTTACATATGACGGATTCCTGGAATTTATTACCGATGTTTCAAGAGAAACTGCAACAGCATGATACTGCGTCCATTGTCATCGCGGCCTTGCTGGTCATCACGATCCTCTATATCCATTTTTCTATCCGCCGTGCGGTTGCAAATAGTTTGTTGAAGAAATTGGCTAGCGAATTAGGTAACGATCAAGATACTTATAAACAATTTATGCAAGCTTTCAACAAAAGCACCGCGGCAATACGGCCAATGTTCCTGAAGGGGCCTTCCGGTTGGAATGAAACCACGCAACAAACGATTGATGAAGTCATCAATGAAGCCAACGATTACATTCAAAGTCTAAACGACCAATTCACCAATCCTTCGGGTAATGGCGGAGAAAATTCGCAGGTTTGAGTAATGAGTGTAATAGCATGAAACTCTTGGATCAGGAGGCCAATCGGTATTCGATTGGCCTGATTCATGTTATGCAAAAATAGCAGTTAACTTTGCTATTAAACTTGTGATAATCGGTTGAAAGACTCCCAAGAAGTTATCCAATTGCAGCATTCCTACGATCAGAATTAGTGTTCCACCGGCAACGATTCCATATTTGAGGCCTAATACGAAATTTGCTGACGCAGGCGCGCGGGTATAAGTTTGATTGGAGAATGCGAGGAATATTTTAAAAATCCCCAGTAAGAAACCTGCAGCAATACATCCTAAAAATAGGTGTAATGCACAAAAGATCCGTTTGGTTAAACTTTCATCTGCAAATTCAAGACTTGAAAAGCGCAGGCAAATAATAATCACAATGAGTAAAATGAGGGAGTTCCAAAAACCTCCAAATCTCATTCTCACTTCACTTTCCATACTCATAAAACTCTCCCTTATAAAAATTAATTACAAAATGATAATTGCCCGATGCACACTATCATAAAATTGACTGAATCTTCATGCTTCAATTTCAAATAAATACGCGTACACAGTGTTTCTGATATTTTGATACTTAACCCACGGTTAATAGAATCAAAACAGACATGGTTATAGTCATTGCACCCAGACTATTTATTCTACATAACTTCCACAAAAATATATAACGGGATATTCAGACTATAAATTCTTGTATCTGCTTTTGCTCATAGTTTTTAATGAAGAAGCCCCCTCACGAAATACTGCAATGTATTGTTGCTACCCTGCTCATTCTGAGAAATCGCAACGGTGTTGTCTACAATTTTTGCAGCAAAAAGTAATCGAGGTTCATTCTTACCGGTTTGAGCGGCACTTTCACAGATCAACTTATCTTGTGGCAAGTGTTGAGCACGCCGCAGAGGAATGTTACATTGTTAACCACATAACCACTGTGACGCATACAAAGGAACACAATGATTCATAAATTCGCGGCTTTATTGCTACTATTGCTGCCAGCCTCCGGTTTATTTTTATCCAATGCAAACGCTCAACGCATCCAAACCGAGTTTGATGTTCGTTTGGTCGCCGAAGGATTGCAATTCCCGTGGGGCATGGCGTTCATGCCGGACGGCCAGGTGTTGGTGACGGAGAAAGTTGGGCGCTTGCGTATCATTGCACCGGACGGACATATATCCGAGCCTATCAAAGGCGTCCCCGCGGTATTTGTGCAACAACAAGGCGGATTACTGGATGTTGCACTGGATCCGGAATTTGCAAAAAATCGGATAATCTATCTGTCGTACGCCGAACCGGAAGGATTTAAAGCGAGCACTGCAGTCGCTCGCGCGGAATTAAAAGATGGCAGCTTGGAAAATTTGAAAGTCATCTTCAGGCAATTGCCCAAAACCGAAGGTGGCGTGCATTTTGGTTCACGGCTGGTATTTGCACCGGATGGCAATTTGTTTATTACCTTGGGAGATCGGGGTAATTATCTGGAAGAAGCACAAAAAACCGATAATTATTTTGGAAAAATCATTCGCATCCGTCCCGATGGCTCGATTCCCGCCGACAATCCGTTTGTCAACGACCCCAAAGCAAAACCCGAAATATGGTCATACGGTCACCGCAGTGTGCAAGGTGCCGCGATCAATCCCAAAACCGGTGCACTGTGGATCCACGAGCATGGCCCCAAAGGCGGCGATGAAATCAATATCCCCGAACCCGGTAAAAATTACGGCTGGCCTAAAGCCAGCTACGGCACGCATTACGATTTAACGCCCATAAAGGATGAGCATGCCGGGCAAGGTTTCGAGGAGCCGATTTATCATTGGACCCCATCGATTGCGCCATCCGGCATGGTGTTTTACAACGGCAACCTGTTTCCTGGATGGCGCGGCGGTTTATTTGTCGGCGCACTGGTAGGCCGGCACATCGCCCGGTTAACATTGGATAACGATAAAATCCGCAATGAAGAAAAGCTGTTATTGAATACGGTCCGCTTCCGCGATATCGAACAAGGTCCCGATGGCGCGCTATATTTGCTGACCGATGAAGAAAACGGCAAACTACTCAAACTAACGCCTAAACAATAACAAATGAGAAATACGGCAGCGCCTATTGCAACTCCACCCGAGCAATCATCGCCCCCTATGGAGGCAATCGATCTAAAAAATGCATCGCTATATATTAATCGTGAACTCAGTCTGCTGGAATTCAATCGCCGTGTTATCGAGCAAGTCAAAGACGATAGTTTACCGTTACTCGAGCGGTTACGTTTTTTATGCATCGCCAGTACTAATCTGGATGAATTCTTTGAAATCCGCGTAGCCGGATTGAAGCAGCAAGTGAAATACGGCTTAACCCAAACGGGTGCCGACAATCTGTCACCCGCGGAAGTATTGGCGCGCGTCAGCGAAACCGCGCACCATTTTGTCGAAGAACAATACAGCGTGTGGAATGACATGATCATCCCCGCACTGGCTAAGGACAATATCCGGTTGCTGCGCCGTTCGAAATGGAAACCTCAAATCGGCCGCTGGATGCAGCGCTACTTCAAAAACGAAGTATTACCGGTACTGAGTCCGATCGGCCTCGATCCGGCGCATCCATTTCCGCGCGTTCTGAACAAGAATCTGTATTTCATCATCTCGCTGGAAGGCAAGGATGCTTTCGGCAGGGATTCGGGATTGGCCATCGTGCAAGCGCCGCGTTCATTGCCGCGGATTATTCATGTTCCGGCAAAATTGAGTGGCGGCAATCATGATTTTGTAATGTTGTCATCGATTATTCATGCGCACGTCCGTGATTTGTTTCCGGGTATGAATGTCACCGGCTGTTACCAATTCAAAGTCACGCGCAACAGTGATTTGTTTATCGACGATGAAGAAATTGACGATTTGCTACGCGCTCTGGAAGGTGAACTACCGTCGCGCCGGTTCAGCGATGCAGTACGGTTGGAAGTCGCCGACAATTGTCCGGATAACCTGAGTCACTTTCTGTTACAAAAATTTGACCTGCAACCCGACGATCTCTATCAAGTCACTGGCCCCGTTAACTTGGGGCGATTGCTCGCTATCTGCGATTTGGTCGATCGCCCGGAATTGAAATTCGCCGCCTTTACGCCTGATATTCCAAAACGCCTGCTAAAAAATAATAATATCTTCGATGTATTGCATAATGGCGATATCCTATTGCATCACCCTTTCCAATCGTTTGCGCCAGTCATTGATTTTTTGCGCCAAGCAGCCGCCGACCCCAACGTCTTGTCGATCAAGCAAACACTCTACCGTACCGGCGCCGACTCGGTGATCGTTGAGATCCTGAAAGGTGCGGCCCGCGCTGGGAAGGAAGTGACCGTCGTGGTGGAGTTGCGCGCGCGCTTTGACGAAGAAGCCAATATCGAATTGGCAAGCGAACTGCAACAGGCCGGCGCACATGTTGTTTACGGTGTAGTTAACTATAAAACACACGCCAAAATGATTCTGGTCGTGAGAAGAGAAGGGCGAACCTTGCGCCGCTATGTTCATTTGGGCACCGGTAACTATCATGCCCGCACTGCCCGGATCTATACCGATTATGGCTTGCTGACCTGTGATAAAGCCATCGGTGAAGATGTCAATAAACTGTTTCATCAGTTAACCGGATTAGGACGCGCCGGTAAGTTAAAAAAATTATTGCAATCCCCTTTTACCTTGCACAAAGGTATCTTCACTTTTATCGAAAAAGAAATCAACGCTGCAAAGGAGGGGAAAAAAGCTTGGATCATCGCCAAAATGAATGCGCTGGTCGACCCGGAAATCATTGCCGCGCTCTATAAAGCATCGCAAGCAAATGTCAAAATTGACTTGATCATCCGCGGCGTTTGCTGCCTTCGTCCCGGCGTCAAAGGCGTATCCGAGAATATTACCGTCCGTTCCATCGTCGGACGGTTCCTGGAGCATACCCGCGTCTATTACTTTCATAATAGCGGCGAAGAATTGGTTTTTTGCTCCAGCGCCGACTGGATGACACGCAATCTTCATTACCGCGTGGAAGTTTGTTTTCCCATTGAAGAAAAACGCACCAGCGATACGGTGCTGGATTATGGCTTATTAAATTATTTATCGGATAACACGCAAGCCTGGCTGTTACAAAGCGATGGTTCGTACAAACATTTGAAACCCGGCACTGCAAAACTGCGTTCGGCGCAGCAACTGCTTCTGCAGCATTATTGCAATATCGCACCTTCTTGATCGTGGAATCATTGTTTTACTTCAAGCAAGCCGCATAATCTTTCAATAGAAACCGGGTTAGGCTGGTCCGCCTCGCTGAGCAGTTGCATCATCGCATCAAACGGTACCGGGCGGCTGAAATAGTAACCCTGCTGCAAATAACAATGATTATCGAGCAATATCCGCACTTGCCTTTCCGATTCAACGCCTTCCGCGACAATCGCCAATCCAAGGTTTCCTCCCAAGCCGATGATGGCCTGGACAATTGTTAAATCATTGAGATTCTGATCCAAGGCCCGGATAAACGATTTGTCGATTTTCAAAATATCGATCGGCAATTCCCGCAACAGCGTCAATGAAGAATACCCGGTACCAAAATCATCGAGCGCGATCAAAACACCCAGTGCCCGAATTCGCGTCAAAATTTCCGAAGCCCGCCCTAAATCACAAACAACAGCTGATTCTGTAACTTCGAGTATCAATGAAGCGGGCGGAAATTTCGTTTCGATTAATACCTGTGACAATGTATGCACAAAGTTACCATGCAACAATTGATGAGGATGCACATTGACAGAAACATGAATCGCTCGCCCGGCGAGTAATAATTGCTGAACATCCAGGCACGCCGTCCGTAACACTTTTTCTCCCAATTGTCCCATTAACCCAACGCTTTCCGCCAACGGAACAAATTCGCTCGGAGATAATTCACCCCGGCTCGGGTGCGGCCACCGCACCAATGCTTCCAAACGTACAATACGCCGCTGATATACATCGACAATCGGTTGATATAACACCAGCAACTCATCGCCATTCAAGGCTGTCCGTAATTCCTTTTCCAACACCAACCGGTCTCGCGTCCATGCCACCGAAGATTCGGTTGAGTAAGATCCGAAATTGTTGCCCCCTTCATTTTTCACCCGGTGAATTGCGGTACTGGCACGCTCCAGAACTTCTTCGCAATTGACGCCATTGTCCGGAAAAAAACTAATGCCGATACTTACAGTTACAAAGATATCCTGATCAAGCAAATGAAATTTCTGCCGGATTGCTTCAAGAATCCTCTGCGCCATCTGAAATGCGTTTTCTTTTTTATTCAGCGAGTTGAACAATAATACAAATTCATCACCTCCCCAACGCGCCACGATAGCATCTGATCCCGCGGTATCGACAAGCCGCCGTGAAACCATTTTTAATAATTCGTCACCGGCACGATGACCTAATGCATCGTTTACCTTTTTAAAACCATCCAATGCTACAAAAAAAACGGTAATCATATGATTGACCGGAGCCGCCGCCAATTCTTCAAATCGAGCCACTAACAAAACCCGGTTGGGCAATTTGGTCAAACTGTCGTAACTTGCCTGGTAAGCGATCTGCTTCGTTAATTCAACGGTATCGGTGATATCCGCCAATGCCACCACATAGCCGATCAGGGTATCATGCTCATCGCGCAGTGCATGCCGGGTAATGCGAACCGCGCGTTTGTCGTTGTCGGATGTTTTTATATAGCATTGCATCGAACTGGCATCGGGGGCAGGTAGCGGCAATTCAAAATCGTCCGATTCCACTAAAGCGCTATCGTGCATTCGACTCAATCGCATCAGTTTGGTCAGTAAAACACCTTGTACAACATTCAAGGGCATCCTGAGAATCTTTTCCGCACCCTTGTTCATATAAATAATATGATCGTGCGCATCGGTCGTGATGACGCCGTCCCCTACCGATTCCAATGCAGCGCTGGATTGAACTTTGGTTTCAAACAACGAATGCATGAATTCGTTAATTCTCTTCCAGTTGAGCAATGGATAAATCGAAATCGTGCCGAGCATGGCCGCTGCCGGAGGAAACCAGATACACAAGTGGCTCAATGAAAGCCAGACCAGCAACAATCCGAGCATTAGCATCGCCAATAATGAGAGAACGGAAATATCACGTAAATAAACACCGGCCACAAGCAAGATCATCAACACCCACGCGGCTGAGATAATACTTGCCACGAGGTTGGGAAACGGTGTGATGGCACGATCATGTAACAGCATATTTACAACATTTGCATGCCATTCAATGCCGCTCATAGGTTGCCGGTTAATCGGAGAAACCGGTGTCGCAAATCTCGTTCCCAAGCCGGTAGCTGTCATACCGATCAGCACGATTTTATCTTTTAAACCAGCCAATACCTGATCATCAGACAATACTTGAATATACGACAATTGTTGAAAGCTGCCAGGCGGTCCGGCATAAGGTATTAGCATTTCCTGCGTCCGGACCCAACGCCCGGCTGCTGTAATGCCGTAATCGGAGAGAGATTGATGGCTATCCGTAGCCGATCGGGTTTTCGCGTAATCCGCAATTGCCAGCCCCAGAGCCGGCCATGAAGACTGATCGATGCCTGCCTTCAGGAAAATACGGCGAGCCACGCCGTCACTATCCAATTCGATATCGGCATGCCCCAGAATTGCATGCTTACGAAAGATACTAAGCGGTTCAACCAAGAAGACGTGCTCAAAACCGCTCTCAGCCGGGGCTACCGGTAAAATGACCGGACCATGGTGCGCCATTGCTGATGCAAGCAACTCATCCGCATAAAAATCACTTTCCTGTGGTTCCGCGAACAATAAATCAAGCGCGATCACACGGCTGCCGACACTCTGAAGACGATTGATGAGCTCCGCGTGAACACTTCTTGACCAAGGCCAACGTCCTAAGATCCGCAGACTGTTCTCATCAATCGCAACAATGACGATATGATTGTCGGGAGCATCGTGCCGTACCGCCGAGAGCCGGTCATAAAAAACCGCATCAATTCGCTCCAGCGTATCAAAATAAGACAGGGCTCCTACACCTGAAAGCAGTAGAAATACGCGCAACAGAAATGTGCCGCGATAAATCTTCTGTGACCACTGAATCATATTAATAGATCAATTAGCGGTGCGAATGGCAATAGCATCCAATAGGGATTAGCATAGGGGATATCGATCGCTTGCGGTGGTCCCCAGGGTCCTTCAAAGCCATCCGCTTCAATGGTTTTGGTGCGAAGATAATAAGTGCCGCCATCCGGGCGTTGAACACTCAGCTGTGTAGCCGAAGTTTGTTCGTCATGCAGGATTTTCTGAAATTCCCGGTCGCGTGCCAATTGAAAGTGAAAACGTTGACCTGCTCCGCCGGCTCGCCACCCGAATGTCATTTGCGATTTATCGAACTTGGTTTCTTCCATTGCCGGGCCGGGAAAAGGCATACGGAAAGGCATTGCATCCGTATACGGCCCAATGCCCTCGGTAGCGGAAACCGATGCGATTCGCCAAAAATATTGACCTGGGGTCAATGGCTCGGTCAAATGGAAATCGTTGGTTTTAACTTGTGTATCCTTCGCAACCAAATCCGAAAATCCGGCATCCTTGCTCACCATTACAATATAGTGCGAAGCTTCGGGTTGTATCGCCCATTTAAATTCCCGAGTTATGGGATCCGCCACGCCATCCGGTAGCGGTGCAATGATAAAAGGCGGTTCGGGACGAGCATTCAATGTAAAAGCGATTACCGCGTCATAGCCCTCGATACCGTTCGCATCAATACCGCGTACACGCAGCCAGTAATCGCCATCAGGAATATCACCATCGCGGAACGGTAATTTTTCCGTGGTAAATTCAGTTCTTAAATTCTCGAATTTTTGATCGCTGGCGATTTGCGCACGATAAGCAACCGCACCGTCTAGTGGATTTAATGTAATAGCCAGCGGTAACTGTTCATAAAGTGACGGTGTGTTGCCAAGATCCGGCGGCGGCAGCAGCTTGACCGGAGCGCTGGGAGGTAAGCCTGTCGCAGTGACGGTTCCGAAACCCGCCGGAATGCCGACTTCTTTTGTGTCACCGGTCACTTGCACCAATCCGCTAAGCACTTCACTGCTGGTGCTTTCTTCCCCGCTGACTATTCCTACACGAAAATCCGTACCGCGCACGGAACTCACTGCCGAGGGTGTTTTAATCCGGAATCGGGTGCCGATTTCGGATTCCTTCGGCACGGCATTTTCGGTTCGGCCTTTTTGCAAATCTACGAAAGTATCCACCAAACCAAAATCACCGAAGATTTTCATCGCATCGATACGAATGAAACTGCTGTCCTGCAAGCGGAGAATCGATTGGTCGGTAAACTCTATGGTGACAAAACTGTCATTTTCACTACGGATTTCATCGCCGGCGAAAAGCTGCATTCCCAATTCAATCGGTATATTTTCGTCGATATCCAAACGTTTCAACAACGCGGCCCCTTGTACATTCACTACGCGCGCAGTCACACCATCGGTTCGTTGTTTTGACCAAGCCACCGGTATTTTAATTTTAGTTCCTAGCGGAATCGAAAAAGGATTGATGATTTTATTGAGCTGCTGCAATTGATGAACATAGCGCATACTGTTTAGATGCCGCTCGGTGACATTCCACAAATTATCTCCGGGGCGAATGGTATAAATCCATTCTTCAGCAGCTGCATAATTAGGTGCAGCGATTAAACCGGAAAGCAACCATAACCAACTGATTAAGTGTTTCTTCGATTTGAGAAGCTCCATGTCATTCTCCGGTATATGTCAGATAATTCTGAATTTTAAGGTAAATTATTACAATTTTCTATGCAATAATTTCAACCGCTGTGCCAGCACTGACGAAATCGAATAATTCCACCAAGTCGTTGTTGCGCATACGAATACACCCGATCGATCCGGGTTGCCCCATCTCCACACTATCCGGTGTGCCATGAATATAAATATAACGGCGCATGGTATCGACCGAACCTAAACGATTAAATCCAGGCTCGCAGCCGGATAACCATAGAATGCGAGTAAGAATCCAGTCCCGTTTGGGGAACTGCTCCGCCAATTGCGGCGAATAGACTTCACCAGTTGGGCGGCGTCGGATAAAGACAGTGTTGAGCGGTTGGCCGTCGCCAATTTTGGCGCGAATGATATGTTTACCGAGCGGTGTGCGAAAACTGCCATTTTCCTGACCGGTACCATTCTTGGCCGAAGAAATGCGGTATCGCCTGATGACTCGTTCTTGCGCATCGAATAATTCCAATTCCTGAGCGGTAATATCGATTTTAATTTTCATGATCGCGTAACTCGGCTAGTTTGCGGCGCTGCACAAAAAATTGTGTCAGTAATTTGCTGGCTTCCGGCGCAAGTACCCCGGCAGTCACTCGTAAATGATGATTCAGACGGCTTTCCATCGTTAAATCAATCACACTGCCGCACGCACCCGTCTTGGGATCAGTCGCGGCAAAAACCAAACGTTGAATACGTGCATGAAAAATTGCACCGATGCACATTGCGCACGGTTCCAAGGTGACATACAAGGTGCAACCCAGCAAGCGGTAGTTGCGCAAATGATTTCCGGCATCGCGTAGCGCCATGATTTCAGCGTGCGCAGTCGGATCGGTCGCGGAAATCGGACGATTATGACCCCGTCCGACAATGATGCCGTGCTGCACTACGACCGCACCTACCGGCACTTCGCCGCACGCCTGCGCTTGCTGTGCGAGCGTCAAGGCCGCTTGCATAAACTGAACATCCAAGTCCGTCATCAATTTTCTTAAATTCGGAATGACAAAGTTAACTAAAGGAATGATTATTTGTGCTACATTGCAGCGCGTAACGGCGGAAAACGCCGGTTCAAATTATTTATCAACGTTGATTTAACCAGCCGATTATCGAAATCCATGTTTTCCGAAGCACACCCACAACTTCATACCATCCGCGACCTGTTACGTTTTGCCGTCAGCCAGTTTAACAAAGCCGGATTGCATTTCGGCCACGGTTCCGCCACTGCTTTTGATGAAGCGGCATATCTTATTCTGAAAACGCTTTATTTGCCACTCGATCAACTCGAACCGTTTCTCGATGCGCGCCTCACCGCAACCGAATGCAAACAAATCCTCGGCATCCTCGAGCGCCGCGTTCATGAACGCATTCCTGCAGCTTATTTGACGCATGAAGCCTGGCTCGGCGAATTCAGTTTTTATGTCGATAAGCGCGTGATCATCCCGCGTTCGTTTATTGCCGAATTGCTGCAAACGCAATTGTCACCGTGGATCACCGACCCTAATGACGTCACGATGGCACTCGATCTATGCACCGGTTCCGGTTGTCTCGCTATTTTACTGGCGCATGCTTTTGAGAATGTACAGATCGATGCTGCCGATCTTTCCAAAGATGCGCTCGCCGTAGCGAAAAAGAATGTGCAGGATTACGGATTGGAACACCGGATCGAGCTGATCGAATCCGATCTGTTCTCATCCCTGAAGAAGAAACGCTACGACTTGATCATTAGCAATCCGCCCTACGTCAACGCCGAATCGATGCAGCAATTGCCGCAGGAGTACCGTCACGAACCCGGCAGCGCCCTTGCCAGCGGTAATGACGGCCTCGACGCCACCCGGCGGATCCTGCGGCATGCCGCCCAGCACTTAACCGAGGATGGTATCCTCATCGTCGAAATCGGCCACAACCGCGATGCGTTGGAACAAGCGTATCCGCAATTACCGTTTACCTGGTTGGAAACCAGCGGCGGAGATGAATTTGTGTTTTTGTTACAGCGTGAGCAGTTACGGAATGAATGACCGAATGTATCCTAGTGAATAATACCACTCGCACTGACAACCCTGTATCAAAGCCGGTCAAGCCTAAGCTGAAACGCAAACGTAATACGGTGATGCGCAGCGATCGCGCAGTATCAAGAACTTACAAACGCACCAGAAAAAATCCGTTCGACGGATTGCAACGAAAAGTACTGCTGGTCGGTATTGAAATCACTGCATTAATCATCGCCGCGGCATGCGCCATTATCTTGTTACTCGGCCATGCAGCCAACCGATTCTCGGGCACCGGCTTTTTCGCCAACTTATTACCGTTTACCGCAGGAATTTTGGCATTGATACTGATAGTCAGCCTTTTCCTGATCGGCTGGTGGAAATTGCGGCAATGGTTGCGAATACGCTCGGAATATTGGATACCCGTTTTATCGGTGGCGCTTGCACTGCAGACTGCGTGGTTTGTCACTCATGATCAATTCACACTGGCTTACGGCCATTTCCGCACGCTGGTCGGCGGCAAGGAAGAAGCTGGCCGCGTGACGATCGCGCATCAAGTGTATGCCGCATACCGGCGACAGGATGCGGCGCAGTTGCAAAAAATGCTCAATCGCTCTCAGGAATACCGGCAAGTCATCGAAGCAGCAGCGCGTACATTCAGAATCGACTCCCATTTATTGCACGGTCTCGCGGCTACCGAATCGTCATTCATTCCACGCACCAGCAGCGATGGCGGGCGCGGTCTGTTTCAAATTACCCGCGTGCCGGAAGCGGCGATCAATCAGGCACGCCGGTATTTAGGCACGGACAAAATTCTGCTGGATGATTCGCGACACAATGCCTTTGTCGCAGCCGCAACATTTAAGCATTACTTGGCGGAAATGAACGGCGATTTGTTCCTGGGATTGCTGGCGTATAACATCGGTCCGGCAAACGGCGGCCTGCGCTTTATCATGCAACAATACGGCGCAACCGATTTCACTACGATACAGCCCTATTTGCAAACGCTGCCGCGCGATTATCCGATCCGGGTGCTGAGTTATTCTCTGGCATTCCGGTTATGGCATCAGGAAGGTAAGCTACTGGCGTATGAGGAAGGTAACAATGCCATTCAAATCCAACGTATCGGCATACCGGGGCTGCATACCGGCCTATAGCGATCCATAGCCGTTGCGCTGCATATCGCCTTTGCGTGTATAGTACGCATTCTGTTGTTCATTGGAGAAAATCACAACGATGTCAAATACAGTTATTGACTGCGAGCTTCACGATTTCGTCGAAGTCGCTTGCATGTACCGCTATCAGTTGAAACTCATTTTAAAGGACGGCCAAGTTATCGAAGGCACAGCCATCGATATCGTCAATACGCCTGAGAAGCGCGAGTGTCTCGTCATCGAAAACGATGACCGGCACCAAGTTGATCTAATGCTGCTCGCCAAAATGCAAGTGCTCACACCCAATGCCAAGTTCCAGGAAGTGGTTTTCGAATAACATTTATCGTTAACCGCTAATCCGCATTGATGCTTTCTTCATCAGCCGATCATTTGCACACTTTCCAATGTCATTCATCGCTCAAAGTTTAATCCGTTGGCATCCGTTGCATGGACGCCATGATTTGCCTTGGCAGCGCAGCCGTGATGCTTATGCGATTTGGCTATCGGAAATCATGTTGCAACAAACGCAAGTCAGCACGGTAATTCCTTACTATGTGCGTTTCATGCAAACTTTTCCTGCGATTGATAGCTTGGCGCAAGCACATCTCGACGATGTGCTTACTTTGTGGAGCGGTTTGGGTTACTACTCACGTGCGCGTAATTTGCATTTAACCGCCCAAAGAATTGTGCATGAACACCATGGAAGATTTCCCGAGTCGCGGGAAACCATTCAACAGCTCCCAGGTATCGGCCGTTCGACAGCCGCTGCGATTGCAGTCTTTGCATTCGGGCAACGCGAAGCCATTCTCGATGGTAACGTGAAACGGATTTTTGCGCGTTTTTTCGGTATCGAGGGTTATCCCGGACAACCCAAGATTCAAAACTTGCTATGGCAAAAAGCCGAGCTATCACTCCCCGCCGATCATCGTGGCGATAATATCGAAACTTACACTCAGGCTTTGATGGATCTGGGCGCTGTTATCTGCACCCGGGATAAACCGCAGTGCGGCATATGCCCGTTACAGCCGCAGTGCATCGCTTGGCAGCAACAACGCACCACGCAATTGCCTACTGCCAAACCGCGCAAACCATTACCCCGGAAAGAAACCGTATTGCTGTTACTACAGTATCAACAGCGATTGCTGCTTAAGAAGAGACCGGCACCCGGCATCTGGGGAGGATTATGGTGTCCGCCGGAAATGGAAATTGGCGCCGATGTCATGGATTATTGCCATCGGCAATGGGGTTTTGCAGTTCGACCACCGGTTGAATTACCGGCGTTCGATCATCAATTCACGCATTTCAAATTACGCATTCACCCGCAGCTATTGCATGTTGTTTCGGATAATTCGATCACGTCTCCGGATTATGTCTGGTTAAAACCGGCGGAAGCGATCGTGCAAGGAATTCCGGCGCCGGTGCGCGCACTTTTAAAACGAAACTTTTTGCAGAACTATACTCCCTCCTCTTCTCTCATCGAACAATATGGATAATCTGGTCGAATGGAAAAAGCAGCAACGCAAGCAATTGATTGCAACGCGCGAAGCGGTTGCGGAACATTTGCGCCGGCAATGGAGCGCAGCGATTTCGGCTTTTCTCAAACAAGGATTAGCGCAGCCGCAACAGATGACAATCGGGATCTATTGGCCATTTCGTGGTGAATATGACTTCCGCCCTATTGCCGAGTATTTTCTACAACGTGGCGCAACGCTGGCTTTGCCGGAAGTCGTCGAGAAATTCCAACCGCTGCGCTTTCGCGAATGGCTGCCGGATATGTCGATGATAAACGGCGCCTATGGAATTCCGGCACCGGACAACACCCCGATTGTCAGGCTCGATGCAATCATCGTGCCGATGGTAGGATTTGATCCGCAAGGTTACCGGCTGGGTTACGGTAGCGGTTATTATGATCGCACGCTTGCAACCTACGAGCACCAGCCATTAACCATCGGCATCGCTTTCGAGTTGCAGCGCTTGCCGGATATATATCCGCAAGCGCATGATATTTCAATGCATTATATCGTCACAGAAGCCGGAATTTTTCAAACCAAAGCACACCATTTAATTCCTGCTTCAGTACTTCAAAATTCAAAGTGACTTTAAAGAAACTATAATATCAACCTTCCCCGCCCCAGCGCGGCATCAGATCATGCTTGACGTTCAAATGATCCAGCACGCGCGCAACCACGAAATCCACCAGATCTTGCACGGTTTGCGGATGATGATAAAAACCGGGATTCGCCGGGAGAAGAGTAGCGCCGCTTCGTGCCAGCTTTAACATATTTTCCAGGTGAATCATGGAAAACGGTGTTTCCCGCGGTACGATAATCAACGGACGGTTTTCTTTCAGCATGACATCAGCCGCACGCTCGATTAGATTTTGACTCATCCCGGCAGCAATGGCCGCCAAAGTTCCCATCGTGCAAGGACAAATCACCATCGCATCGGCCGGGTTGGAGCCGGATGCAACCGGCGCAAACCATTCCTCGCGACCGAACACCCGCAATTGCTCGTCAAAAATGTTATAACGGCCACGAAGAAAGGCTTCGGCTTCTTTGGCGCTGGACGGCAGCGCCAATCCCATTTCCTGCTGTGCAACGATTTGTGCGACTTTTGAATAAAGTAAGTAGACTTGTTTGTTTTGTTGCAGCAACACTTCAAGCAAGCGAATTCCATACGGCATTCCCGATGCGCCTGTAAACGCCAAGGTAATCGTGTCAGGACTGCTTATACTTGTCCGCATTGCTATGTGAGATCATGATCGGAATGAATAAAGAAGCTTCCCTGCTATGATTGATTTTTATCCGACGATTCTTCGTTCATGACGCGTTCGTGCCGCTCTATAAACTCTTTGGTACCGTCGATACCGCGTAATTGCAATACATAATTCCTAACCGCAGCTTCCACCAGTACCGCCAGATTGCGCCCCGCCGCTACTGGAATAATAACCTTGCGGATATCGACGCTCATGATACTTTCAGTCAAATCGCTGATCGGAAGCCGTTCCAGAGCACCGGAACCACTTCCTCCGCTATTTTGCAAATGTACGATCAGCTTCATGTTCTTGCGCCGCCGCACCGCGGTTTCACCGAAAATAGTGCGGATATTCAACATCCCCAGTCCGCGTACTTCCAAATAATCTCTTAACATCGGCGGACAACGGCCTTCCAATGTCTCCGGTGCGATCCGGCGCAACTCCACGACATCATCGGCAACCAAGCCATGACCGCGGCTGATCAATTCCAAAGCAAGCTCGCTTTTACCGACACCGCTCTCGCCGGTAATCATGACACCCATTCCCAGCACATCCAGCATCACGCCGTGCAAGCTGCACGAAGGCGCCAAGATGCCGCTCAGATACGTTCTTATCAGCCAAATTACTTCCAGACCGGAATACGGGGAGTGTAATAAGGGAATATTGTACGTATTGGCCATGTCGAGAATCGCGATGGGAACCTCCGCATCATCCGCAACAATGATGCAGGCCAAATTGCTATGCGTAAGCTGATTGATCTTCTTCTCTAAAGAAGCAGCTTCCTGCTTGTTCAGATAGTGAATTTCATCACTGCTAATCACCTGAATGCGATCCGGATGGATAAAATTCAGATGACCAATCATACCCTGACCCGATTGGGAAATTTCGTCTTCACTCAGTTCAATCGAACTGCCGCTTTGACCCGCAATCCAACTGAGCTTGAGTTTATCCCTTTTGTCTTCAAAAAGTTGTGCAATGCTAATTCGCGACACCGGGTGACTCCCAATCAGCAATGAGTTTGTGAATCGCGGCAGCATCCTTGCATTGCAGGATACTTTCACGAAACTGTTTATCGCTGAACATCTGTGCTAATTCACTCAGAATCTGCAAATGTTTGTCAGTCGCTTTTTCCGGCACCAATAAGATGCAAGCAATATTGACCGGTTGCCCATCGGGTGCATCGAACGGTATCCCTTCTTTCATCGTCACCAGCGCAGCCACAGCTTCACGCAGGCCTTTAATGCGGCCATGCGGAATCGCAACTCCCTGCCCCAGCCCTGTCGAACCAAGCTTCTCGCGTGCAAACAAGCTATCAAAAACCTGACTCCGCGCAATGTGATTGGTGTTCTCAAATAACAATCCGGCTTGCTCGAAAACACGTTTCTTGCTGGTAACATCCAGATCGACGATGACATTCGATAATGGTAACAATTGCGAAATCTGATTCATGTAAAATAGATTTTATAAACAAAAAATTAAGTCTGCAGTTTCTTGAATTGCAGTCAAAATGCTTTCGAGAAAAGTATTCAGAAATTGCTAAAAAATGCAAAGAAAGAAAAAGCTTTATATTCCGGATCACTCCAACTCTTGATCTTTTAAGGCACCGTGATTTCGCCGCTCCAAATTTTTCTCCTTGTGCTTCAGTATCTGCCGGTCCAGTTTATCGATCAGGCTGTCGATGGATGCATACATGTCTTCACTATCGGTTTCGACAAAAATATCTTTGCCACGTATATGAACATTCGCTTCGGCCTTTTGCCTGAGTTTCTCGACCGATAGAATGACGCTGACATCAATGACATGATCAAAATGCCGTGTAATCTTCCCAATTTTCGAAGTGACATAATCACGCATTGCATCAGTAATTTCTACATGGTTGCCGGTAAGTTTTAAGTTCATTATTGTTCCCTTATTCTGTTAAATGGATTTACGAAGATTGGCTGCAGGAATCTGTAACGATTCCCGATACTTTGCAATAGTGCGACGAGCAACAACAATTCCTTGTTGTTCCAGAATGCTTGAAATTTTATTATCGCTGAGTGGTTTCCTTGGATTTTCTTCCTGTACCAATTGCTTGATTAATGCACGGATAGCCGTTGCAGAACAAGCCCCTCCTGAATCGGTAGCAACATGACTACCAAAAAAATATTTCAGTTCAAAAATGCCCCGCGGAGTATACATAAATTTTTGCGTGGTTACCCGGGATACCGTTGATTCATGCAGATTCAACACTTCCGCGATCTCCCGCAATACAAGTGGCCGCATAGCAACATCTCCATGCTCAAAAAATTGCTGTTGACGCTCCACGATTACACTGGCTACTTTGAGAATGGTGCTTGAGCGTTGCTGAATATTCTTAATCAGCCATTTGGCTTCATTCAATTGGTTTATCAACCCACGTTCAGAATGATGTTCCTGCTTTAATATATTAGCATAGAGATGATTAATATTGAGGCGTGGAATTGCAGCCTGATTCAGGCTCGCTATCCAGGTTCCGGCTTTTTTGGTAACCGTTATATCCGGAACGATATAGCGTTCGTTGTGCGAATTAAACTGTGCGCCCGGTTTCGGATTTAAATGAGTGATTAGCTTTTGTATCGCCCGTAAACTTTGATCATCACATTCCAGCAACCGCTTGATTTGTATAAAATCATGCGATGCCAGAATTTCCAAATATTCCTGCACGACTTTAATGGCTTGTTCCCGGTGGCACACTTCACCAGGCAATGCTTTCAGCTGTAATACCAAGCACTCTTTTAAATTGCGCGCGCCGATGCCAGCCGGATCAAAATGCTGTAAGCAGCCAAGCGCATTTTCCAAGTCGGTTAAATCAATTTCCAATTCTTCAGGGAGCATTTCCAGCAACTCGCCTAAATCCTGCAACAGATAACCATCCTCATCCAAGCTATCGATCAATAACCGTACGAGATTTTTCTGTTGTTCTGAAATTTGACTTAAAGAGGTTTGGAAATTCAAATGTTCCCGCAAACTCAGCGGCTTGGCCGGTAGTTGTAATGAATCACGATCATTATCGTCATAATCATTCGCTGCCGAAATATTTTCCTGCGGCCATTCCGATCCGGAATCGAAACTGTCTTCCGCCACGGCGTCATTCAGCGGTGCGGTTTCTTCTGCAGAAGCATCATTATTAAACTCTTCCGCATTGGGAGCCAATGGACTTTCGAAAGTATTATTGTCAACGGTTGCTGTATTCCATTCTTCATACACCTCCAGCAGTGGATTGTCCTGAACAATTCGCTCTATTTCCTGATTCAGTTCAAGTGTCGACAACTGTAACAAACGGATAGATTGCTGTAACTGGGGGGTGAGCCGCAATTGCTGCGACAATTTGAGTTGGAGCGCTGGTTTCATGATTCTGAAAACACAACCATTACAAAAAATAACAACACAACCCGTTCCACAACACTACATCCGGAAGTGTTCACCCAAATAAACTTCTCTAACTTTCTCATTATCAATAATTTCTTCCGATCGACCTTGAGCCAAAACATGTCCATCACTGATGATATACGCACGATCGCAAATTCCTAAAGTTTCACGCACATTATGATCGGTAATCAGTACACCGATTTGCCGTTCCCGCAGGAAAGCGATTACTTTCTGAATATCCATCACAGCGATTGGATCAACGCCCGCAAAAGGCTCATCCAACAATATAAAACGGGGTTGCGATGCCAAAGCGCGAGCTATTTCAACTCGGCGGCGCTCACCTCCGGACAAACTGATAGCAGTATTATCCCGCAAATGACTAATATGCAAATCGTGTAATAAATCGTCTAAATACCGCTGTTTCGTCTCTTCATTCAAGTCTTGCAGTTCTAATACTGCGAGAATATTTTCTTCGACCGTCAAACGCCGGAATATCGACGCCTCTTGTGGCAGATAACTCAAACCTAATTTTGCTCTTTGATGTATCGGCAATCGGCTTAAATCTTGGTCATCCAGAAAAACACCACCGCTATCCAGTGAAATTAATCCAACGATCATATAAAAACAAGTCGTTTTACCTGCACCGTTCGGGCCCAATAATCCGATCACTTCCCCGCTTCCGAGCGAAAAAGAAACATCTTGCACAACCGTTCGCGATTTATATCGCTTTTTTAAATTACTGGCTCTTAACTCACTCATCGGATTGCACAATCTTAAAATAATTTATTCAGATTTGTTTTTAGGTTGAATCGTTATTCGCACCCGCTTGTCCGGACCCGAATCCACTCCACGTTCCTTGCTGCTTTTTACCTGGAAGAATTCGCTATTCATATCGTAAGAAATGTAATCTCCCTGAACTTCATCCGTTCCGCGTTTAAGCCGTGCTTGCCGAAACAACTCAATCTTGTCCGTTTTGCTATCATATTCCGCACGTTCGCTCCAGCCTTCTACATATTCATCGAGTCCATCCCGCTTCTGCCGGAACGTAACAAGATCACCTATAGCTGTCGCATGACGAAATCCTTGCACATCCTCTTTCATGATCATTTTATCGGCGGTAATCCGCAAAGTCCCTTGCGTCAGAATCGCATTACCGATAAAGGTACTGATTCGGCTGCCTTCTTTACGATTAACATCTTCAACGGTGGCGCGATCCGCTTCCAGGTAGATTGGCTTTTTCCGATCGGCCCGTTCGGCATGGGCCGTATTAGTAAACAATAAACCCAACAAACTTATAGCGAGAATTATTTTCATCATAGATTTAAATTACTTTGTATTGACTGCTTTTACGTTGGATAGAAGCTGCACCTCGCCGATACGGTTATCAAACTCCAAGCCGATTGCCTGAATGGTGGTGTCGAACCGAACGATAGTGACCGGTTGGTTTGTTTTTACAAAATTCTCTTTAGGAATCAAATGTAAGAAATCAGTTATCATTTTGATATTGCTATTATCTTCTTCAGCACCTCTGACTGCCGTCACGTTCCCGGTCAGATAAACATCCTCTCCTTTGTTCATGACCTCAGCACGGTTGGCATATAGGCGCATCAGGGGATTTTTGGGATCGACATTAACGAAACTCACCTGTTCCAGTTGCGTAACTTCCGTATCTAAAAAATGGAATAACTTATGCGCTGTAAATTTGCGCCGTATCTGGCGCTCATAATCCATTCGAATACCGGACAATTCTTCAACAATATAGTCGGGATTCAAATTCAAACTTTCATCTTTAATGTACTCAGGAGGGCGAGTCATGAGATCAAGCCAGTATGTCAATAATGCCAAAATAAAAAGTAGAATTACCGGTGAACTAATAAACGGGCGCTTGATCATTAGAATATTGCTCGTATCTTTGTTTTCACTTTTTTTATTTAAGCTTAGTTCCGATGTATAACTTTCTTTATTTATTTGTTGAATTATAACAGAACACTTATCGCCATTTTACGAATCATCCTGGTTGCCAGTTTCATTGCAAGTCTTTAAATACCAAACCTGCCATCATGTCTTGGCATAAAATACGAAGATAATTTTGATAACCTGATAGGAAGATACAAATTACAATGCCTCAAGAAGCTATCGATTTTGAAAAATATGAGCAGTTACAGGATGAAGCGTGCGCGCAACGCATCATCACGGCAAAAAAAACATTAGGTGAACGTGCTGCCATTCTTGCGCATCATTATCAACGCGCGGATGTTTACCGGCACGCAGATCTAACCGGCGATTCTTTAAAGCTTTCTTTTTTGGCTGCGCAAACTAGCGCTGATTATTTGGTTTTTTGCGGCGTGCACTTCATGGCGGAAGTCGCAGACATGCTTTCAAGCTCCAAGCAAATTGCCATTTTGCCGGACATGGCTGCCGGCTGTTCAATGGCCGATATGGCTAATTTATCAAATGTCGAGCGAGCCTGGCGTGAGCTTGCTGAAGTGCTGGATCCCGATGAAATGATCACACCAGTGACTTATATTAACTCTTCTGCCGATTTGAAAGCCTTTTGCGGTGAACATGGCGGTATCGTTTGTACTTCCAGCAATGCTGGCAAGGTTTTGCAGTGGTCATTCAAACAACGGGAAAAAGTATTGTTTTTTCCGGATCAGCATCTTGGCCGATGGAGCGGTCATCAGCTAGGTATCTCACTTGAAGAAATGCCGGTATGGAATTTTGACGAGCCGATGGGCGGATTGACACCGGAACAAATCAAGAATGCCAAAATATTGCTCTGGAAAGGTCATTGTTCGGTACATCAAATGTTTCAACCGCAACATATTATCCGCTTCCGCAATCAACATCCCGATGGCATCGTCATTTCGCATCCCGAATGCAGTTATGAAGTCTGCAAAGCATCCGATTATGTCGGTTCAACGGAATACATCATAAAAACCATTGCGGCGGCAGATAACGGAACCCGCTGGCTGGTGGGCACCGAGCTGAATCTCGTCAGCCGGATTGCGGAAGAATTTAAATCGCAAGAAAAAATTATTCAGTTTATGTCGCCGATGGTTTGCATGTGCTCCACAATGGCTCGAATAGATCCGCAGCACTTAGCGTGGACATTGGAAAATCTCGTGAATGGAAATGTTGTCAATCAAATCAAAGTACCTGAAAACGAAGCAAAGCTGGCGCGAATCGCATTGGATAGAATGCTGAAAATTTCGTAATCAATGCAGAACCGGTGCCGGAAAATAATGTAAGCCAGGAGATTAATATGCTGCACCAGCAACGAAAATGATCCATTGATGAAAAACTTTCATTTTGTTGAAGGCAACCATATCACCCTATTACGCAATGGCGAAGAATATTTTCCGGAATTGGAAGCGGCAATTGAAAAAGCCCGATATGAAATACACGTCGAAACTTATATTTTTGCATTCGATACCATCGGCGGCAAAATTGCAGCAGCTTTAAAACGCGCCGCGCAACGCGGCGTATCCGTATATCTGCTATTGGATGGCTTTGGTTCGCAAGATTTTCCTGTAGAAGAAATCAACCGGATGTTACATGCCGGTATGAAAGTGCTCATATTCCGGCCAGAGTTTATCTTTGCAATGCCACGACGTTACCGGTTACGCAGAATGCATCGAAAAATTGCTATTATCGACGCTCAAATCGCGTATACCGGTGGAATTAATATTATCGACGATCAAGATAATCCGGAAAAGTTGTCGCCGCGTTTCGATTATGCTGTGGCTATCCAAGGCCCATTATTGCTTCAGATACATAAAGCTGTGAAACATTTATGGATGCTAGTCGCTTGGGCGCATTTAAAGAAACGCTGGAGTCTATCGAGTGCGAGTGCGATTACGCCAACAGATAAATGCTATGGAGACCAAAAAGCGGCGTTTGTCATCCGCGATAATTGGCGCCATCGCCATGATATTGAACACGCATACTTGGATGCCATCAATCAGGCAGAAACTGAAATTATCATTGCCAATGCTTATTTCTTGCCCGGAAGAAAATTTAGCAATGCGCTAAAAGAAGCTGCTAAGCGAGGTGTCAATGTTGAGTTATTATTGCAAGGAAGAATTGAATATCGCTTGCAATATCATGCAACTCAGGCGCTTTATGAAAATTTATTGAAAGCCGGGATTAAAATTTACGAATATAATCGCAGTTTCCTGCACGCTAAAGTAGCGGTTATCGATCAACATTGGGCAACCGTTGGTTCCTCGAACATTGATCCATTCAGTTTGCTGCTAGCACGAGAAGCGAATGTTCTCATTGATAATCTTTCGTTCGCCAATGAATTAAGAACAAGCTTAAAAACAACTATTACGCAAGAATCCACCCCTGTGAGGATTGCCGATAAAAACTTTTTTTCTTGGCGCAATTATCTGATTAATTGGTTAAGTTTTTATTTTATCCGGGTGATGCAGGGTATACTGGGCTATGATTGGTACGATAGAAATCCATAAGTCTTTTATCAATCGAATTCATTCTTTCGTACCGATTTAATATTCAAAATTACAGAAATGCAACAGATACACCACGAACTTGGGCAATCCGGATTATCACCAGAGCAACTGAATCGGATTGCCGCAGCCGCTCGAATATTAAATGAAGGTGGCACGGTCGCTTTTCCCACTGAAACTGTTTACGGTCTTGGTGCAGATGCTACAAATGCCGCGGCTGTTCATAAAATTTACAAAATAAAACAACGCCCCGCAAATCACCCACTGATCGTGCACATTCATGCAATTTCACAACTGGATTATTGGGCGCGGGCTATACCGGAATCCGCTTGGAAATTGGCCAGTCACTTTTGGCCTGGGCCGCTGACACTTATTCTGCAACGTAGCCGCCACATACTGGATGATGTCACCGGTGGCCAGAACACTGTTGGGATACGCATACCAGCACACCCAGTCGCACTGGCTTTATTGGATATATTAGGACCCCAAAAAGCCTTGGCTGCTCCATCAGCAAATCGGTTTGGGCGCATCAGCCCGACTTCTGCGGCGCATGTGCAACAAGAATTGGGAAACAATGTTGATATGATTCTCGACGGCGGGTCTTGCGAAGTAGGTTTGGAAAGCACCATCGTCAGTTTTCATGAACAGTCGCCGATGATATTGCGACCCGGTGGAATCTCATTATCCGCAATCAAAGCGGTTCTGGATGAACCTGTCGTGGTAGCGAACACTACTAATCATGCGATCCGTACCCCCGGATCATTGCTCGCACATTATGCACCTACAACCCCTTTGCGATTATTTCCAACGACCCAGATATGGCAGCAAGCTTCAATATTAGCCGCTCAGAATTTGCATGTACTGGTAATAACATGGTCAGGCACCCATAAACCGCACTCTATTAATCAGTCGATCGAACAATTTGTCATGCCGGCGGATCCGATTGATTATGGCAAACAATTGTATGCAAAATTACGTCAGTTTGATGAAGCGGCTTTTGACTATTTACTGGTTGAAGCACCTCCCGAGCATCCAAACTGGTTGGCCATTGCAGACCGCTTGCAACGTGCAAACCATCACACATCCGACCATAACCAACACCAATTAATCTAATGAATACAAATAATAAACTACAAGCAGTACTCTTTGACGTTGATGGCACTCTTGCAGATACTGAGCAGGATGGGCACCGCCTCGCTTTCAATGCCGCATTCCAGCAATTCGGACTCGATTGGAACTGGGACATTGAGCTTTACGGTGAATTATTACAAGTGACCGGTGGAAAAGAGCGGATTCGTTTTTATATGGAACAGTATGCTCCGGCTATGCTCAATAAAAGCGATTTAACGGTATGGATCGCCAGTTTGCACAAAACCAAAACCAGTTACTTTGAAGCGCTGATGGAAGCTGGCAACATACCGTTACGCCCGGGCGTTGCGCGATTAATGCAAGAGTTGCGCCAAGAGAAAATAAAAATAGCGATTGCCACCACAACCACCATGGAAAATGTTACCGCCTTACTCAAATCGACTTTAGGTGAAGAATCGATTGGCTGGTTCGATGTAATCGGTGCTGGTGATATCGTGCCGTTAAAAAAACCAGCACCCGATATTTATCAATGGGTACTGAATCAACTCAACTTAGCAGCGCATCAGTGTATCGCCATTGAAGATTCGGAAAATGGATTGAAGTCAGCGTTGGCAGCAAAGCTTCCCACGCTCATTACGGTCAGCGGTTACACCCGTTCACAAAATTTTAGCGGCGCAATCACGGTTTTGTCAGACCTTGGCGAACCCTCTCAACCATTTGAGGAAATCAAAGGAACCCACTCCGAGAAAAAATGGGTGGATTATAAATTTCTCAATGATTTAATCAGTCAATAGATACAACTTGGAAGCCCCTGGAATACTTGAGCGAAGGGCCATGGGTTTTGCGCTCATAACATCGCGAAGAGCTGTGATACTGGATATTAGCTTTTAAATCCGGGTAGTTATATTGTGCAAATTAACTACCCTTATGCTACAACTTATTATCCTCCGATGTAATGCTCACAAGATTGTTCAGATAGCTTCCACTGATCAATTTATAGAAAGCCGGTTCATTCGCTTTGGCTAATAGCTGGTATAGTTCTCGATTGGTTAAACTACGTTTTAACTCCAATAATAAGGCTGTTAAGCCTGAAACATGTGCGGTGGCGAGGGAGTTGCCCGATACAAAATCATACGCGCCATTGGGCAATGTGGTTAATATTTCTTCTCCAGGCGCGGATATAATGAATGCTTGATTTTTCTCATTGACTAATTGCGTAACTTTGCTCCCGTTACTTCTAACTGCAATGACACCAGGTTGCCGGGCGGGGAACCCTGATCCCACATCTTCTCTGTCAGACTGCGAAGCGATAACAAAAATACCTTGCCGAATGGCTTTTTCGATTAACCTGGCCAGGAGCGGATCATACGGACCGGTTAAACTTAAGTTAAGAACATTAACCTTCATCTCAATAGCCGTATTGATCGCCAAGGCCAAAGTAAAGCTATTGCAAATAGCTTCCAGGCTACCAGCTCGTACTTCCCAGCATGCTTTTAGTGCAATTACGTGACTATCCGGTGCAATACCGACGATACCCTGCCCATTGTTAGCTTTAGCGGCAATCACACCTGCGATTGCTGTTCCATGCAGATCACTGAAAAAATTCGGTGAACTATGGGTAACAAAATCCCTAGTAAGCTGGATCTGTCCTTCTAAATCAGGGTGTTTTGTATCAACACCGGTATCAATAATTGCAATCGATACATTTTTCCCGGTTGTTCGGCCATGCATTTCAGCCAAGTTGATCGAATGAATATTCGTTTGCAACCGGTAATAGGGATCACTGTACTTATCCGCCATCACTCGAAAAATACCCATCGATTGAACATTATCAATACGGTCATCCTCTGCTAATGCGTTGATAACATCATCCATAAGCTGATCTTCATGAATCAAATATACAACACAATGTTCCCCAATTTCCCTGATTGACCATTGTGACAGGATCTGTAATTTGTAATCTGATTCAATGCTCGACGCGACTCTTTTACTCCAAGTTGAACTGTCGTATTCACCTCTTCGGCGATAATTTTGATTAACCGACCCGATCGGAATGCGCTTTATGCTCTTGTCAGCATAGGTTACTAATATAATGCGATCGGCTTGTTTAACATCAAAAATTTTAGAATCGATCAATAATTCCTGTTCCGCTTTCACCGGCAAAAAAGCCGGAATCACCGCCAATAGCATGAATAAGTATAGGCGGATTCTCATAAGCTTATTTAGTATCATCGTAGACTCTGGTCAAAAGTAAGTAGTTATTGAGCAAGTTCGGCAAAAATGACCCTTGAATTTTTACGTAATTGCGCAACAGTGTCGGTAATCTTTTGCGTATCGACAGACTGATCGCCGATCGCCACCTCATAGACACCATTTTGCGAAGGTCCTTTCACGATTCGACCTGAAATGCTTTCTAAAATAACTTCAATCTGTTCTGAATCAGATTGATCCGCAAAAACGATGCGTATGACATTGTTTCTCGGTTCACCCTCGGATGAATTAGCCAATGTTCTGTACTCGCTTCCAAAATCCGGTTTGTCGATTGATGAAATTAACATAAATGGAACTGCCAGCAGCAATAAACTTGCGACCAGCGCTGTATATTTAAAAAAACCCATCCACTCGAAAGTAAAAAACCTCGATGGCTTATCAGGCTGATTCTGTATCGCAACAACATCCGGTTCCGTATGATTTTTAATTCTTTTTTTCAACTGCGCATAGGAAACCTGCGATACTTGATTTAACAGATCTATTTGTTGAATATTCTCGAATACTTGCTGTTGCCGATCCAATTCAATTCGACAAGCAATACACGTTTTAATATGTCTTTTTACAATATCTCGCTCGGCGATATCCAATGTCCGGTTTACATACCAAGGCAACAAGTTCCATATTTCTTGATGGTCACTTTTAGGGGTGTTTTGGGGATTAATGGATAACATCTTCTAATTCCTCTCAGAAAGCTCGGGAAGCAATTTGACCAAAATTTTTCGCGCATGGAACATTCGGGTTTTTACCGTACCTTCAGGACATTGCATAATTTCTGAAATTTCTTTGTAATGCAAGCCTTGGAAATACGTCATTTCCACCACTGCACGCTGCTCTGTGGAAAGTTTATCGAATGCAACTTCAAGCCAGTTGCTGACTTCCAACTGAGAAATTGATTGAACGCCTTTATCGGGAAAATAATCCAGCTCATCATTAAACTCAATCGCCCGATCTTCTCTGATTATGCTTTGTTCGACACTTTTTAGCGCTTTTAAGTAGGCAATCCCTAAAATCCAAGTGGAAGGCCGACATGTATGATCATAAGTCGATGCTTTTTCCCAAACGACAAACATCACATCATTAATAATCTCTTCAATGCTATCCTGGCGTCTTGTAATATGGAAAATAAATTGATACAACCGATTAAAATAAATCTGATATAGCTGTTCAAATGATTTTCCATTACCGGCAGCAGTTTCTGCGATCAAATTTTTTTCCTTAAATTGTTGTTCTTGCGTGCTAAAGGTTTTTTGCATTTTTGACACTGATAATTCGTGCATACTGCTTCATAGGCCAAAATGGAAAATCATATTTTCTATCAAACTGCCTTGTATATTTCTCGCAATCAATAAAAGGTTCATTTTCAGAAAAATAACAGAAAAATCAAAATCCGGCTGTTATGGAGAATACAATGCGATTATCGACCGCATGGGGTTGAAATTGCCAATGGAAGGGCTCCTCTTTTCTAGTCGAAGTATGCATCGCCCCGTAATATCGTACGTCTATACCGACATTCCGGGAAAAATGCAAAGTCAGCCCGGAAGTCCAATAAAGATAATCATAATGCAGCGCTTGCTTTTGGTTATTGTAGCCAACCGTACTGGATATTTCGATCGAGTCAGTAATGGGGTAACGGCCTGCTACCTCGTAATTGAATGACATGTGATGTTGCTGATAGCTATTTTCGGAAAACCTGAAGTTGGCCGTTAACAAATCACGAAAATGGCCATAAAAATAAAACTCATTATAATCCGCGGTCTCTCCGAATATTTTTCCATCATAAATAAAGCGCGTCCACTCAGTATTAATTCGCCAATCATTTGATAATGTATACGTAATACCCATGTATGGCCTGAATTCCAGGGTTGATCGATCCTTGAATCCGTAGTCCGCAAAGTTAACTGTTGAAGCGAAAGTACCGAGATAAATACCCGATTTGAACTCGTAATCGATATTGGCTTGAGCAGCGGGTTTAGCATCGCTTTTTGAGTAGCCGCGCCAGATATAATGTGTGGTTCCTGTCAGGCTACCGCTTAATTCGGCGAAGCAATCCGCGGAATACAATCCCACTCCCAGAAAATAACTCAAAAAAAACCAGCGTATTTTCTTCATTGATGACCAGCGTGTATTTTCAAAATACCTTCAAATTATTAATTAAAGTCCAAGTCAAAAGCTTCTTATCGGACGACCTCAAACAAAACGGTTAACATGACCATAAAGTAAAATAATCGAGGAATCTATTGGACTTGAAGGACATCGCGGATCCGCCGGGAAGCTAGCGTACCTTTCCGTAATTCTGAGATGTCTTGTAAGATTATGCAACGAAAAATTTGAAAGAATAAACCTCGGTAATACCAATAATCCATCACCCCGCGTAAAACAATCGGCTGATTTTCCGAATAACTCGCAATCGCAAGAATTTAAATGGATAAAAATCGATTGAAATTACTTATGTATAAAAATTTTTACTACCAATGAACCTTTTTCTGTTCTAGCAGAATAAACGTGAGGTAAAAAAATATTTTGATTGATTTCTATCGTGTTGAATCAGGAGATTACGAAATTGAACAGCCTCTATATAATAATAACCGCAGTTGGAATTTGTTATTCTGATGCTTCATCAAGCGCATTTGAACAAGGAATGGGGGGAACCGGCTGATTATTGCCCATATCCGTCATAAACCGCCACTAACCAGTAATAGCATTTTTCAGAACTCTTACCTCCCGGTGATCGCTATTTTCTAAAGTATTTCATGGCAAATGCTTTCATTTCTTGAAGATTCTTCTCTTCCAATCGATTGAAACAATTGACTCCACGATATCCGGATTTCGATCCTGATTCACTAATTACGCTATCCGGTGACACACTTCAATTGTGATTTTTGTGCGCTTTCAGAATAGCGATTTGATTGTTTGCCCGAATCGGTAATGGTGATTCAGCTCCCAACTGATCGCCGATACCGCTCTGTCAATTCACTTAGCAATTTTTTACCGCATCCGCCCTGCTTTCTTTAAACTATATATCCGGTTTCAGCGAATTAAATGATCCAATGGTCACAACTGCCCATTTGATGAAGAAAATTGCACTTCAATCCGGGTATACTTTTCTTTAATAATCATAAAAGGTTCTTACTGTAATTGACTGATCGATTTCTATTTTATTGGAGATAAGATGGCACGAACGCTTATATTTCTGATGGCCATTTTGAGTGCGCTATTTTTAAGCGGTTGCGGTTACAACACACTGCAATCGACCGATGAACAAATTAAAGCCAGTTGGGCGGAAGTATTGAATCAATACAAGCGCCGCGCCGATCTGATTCCCAATTTGGTTAGCACGGTCAAGGGATTCGCTTCTCAAGAAAAAGACGTATTGCTAAACGTCACTAATGCGCGTTCTAAAGTTGGAAGTATTCAAGCGTCGCCAGATCTGATCAATGATACCGATGCTTTTACTAAATTTCAGAAAGCGCAAGGTGACTTAACGAGTGCTCTATCAAGATTGCTCGTGGTCGTTGAAAATTACCCGGAATTAAAATCGGATGAAAATTTCCGTGATTTACAAGCGCAATTGGAAGGAACGGAAAATCGCATCACGGTAGCGCGCAACCGTTATATCAAAGCCGTGCAGGAATATAATACGGTGGTTCGGTCTTTTCCAAGCAATCTCACTGCAATGTTATTCGGCTTTCAGACAAAGCCCAGTTTCACGGTCGAGAACGAGCAGGAAATTTCCACGCCACCCAATGTTGAATTTGATGCACCCAAAATACCGGAAAAACAAAGCGCCAATCACCACACTTCAACATTTTATACCGCACTTATGACAGTTGATTTTCGGACAATATGACGTCCTATCATATAATTCGGAATTGGTGCTATGTGCTGATAGTAGTTGGCGCGCTTATCTGTCACACACATAGCATCGCGGATGTTGCGATTCCGACTCTTAAATCACGCGTTACCGATTTGACAGCAACGCTTGCTCCCGATGAAGTTGCGCTACTGGAACAAAAGCTAACAGCCTTTGAGAAAATTAAAGGCAGCCAAATCGCGATTCTGATCGTCCCTACCACGCAACCCGAAACAATCGAGCAATATTCCATGCGCGTCGCAGAAACCTGGAAACTGGGACGAGAAGGCGTTGATGACGGCCTGCTGTTGTTAATCGCGAAGAATGATCGCTCGCTTCGCTTGGAAGTCGGATATGGCTTCGAAGGCGCGCTTCCGGATGCAATCGCTAAGCGCATTATTACCGAAATCATTACGCCGCATTTTAAACAAGGTCATTTTGCCGAAGGCATTAATGCCGGCGTTGATGCAATTCTGGGAGTCATCAAAGGCGAACCGCTACCGCCACCCAAAAATCACAATGTGTCGAATAATCAGGAATCATTGCTTGATTTGATCGCTTTTCTCCTGATCCTGCCTTTCGTGTTTGGAAGAATCTTACAAGTCATGTTGGGCCGGTTGATCGGCGCTGCAGTGACCGGAATCGGATTAGGCTTCATCAGCTGGTTAGCTTTTTCCTCATTGGCAGCCGCACTATTGATCGCCACTCTTGGTTTTTTCATAACGCTGTTCCTTTCGCCGGGCGGAGGAATTTATCGAAATCGCCGCGGCTATTGGCCGAATCATGATTCCGGTTATGGTGGATTTGGTGGTGGCGGATTCGGTGGCGGCGGCGGAGGTTTTGGCGGCGGCGGTGCGTCGGGAAGGTGGTGAATGAAATTAATGCGCATCTTACAGCATTTTATGACCGGGCAATTGGCGGTGCGGCGCTCATTTCCAGCTACTGCACTGACAGCCATCGAGCAAGCGATCCAGCAATCGGAAGCGCACCATAGCGGTGAAATATGCTTTGCCATAGAGGCATCGTTAAATACCGCTTCCTTGTTGAGAAAACAAACGGCTCGCGAGCGGGCAATCGAAGTTTTTTCGCAACTCCGTGTCTGGGATACCGAGAAAAACAACGGTGTATTGATCTATTTACTGCTCGCGGACCGTGATGTGGAAATCATCGCCGATCGCGGCATTCATGCCAAAGTATCCGATCAGGAATGGGAAACCATATGTCAAATGATGGAGTCATTTTTCCGGCAACAACAGTTTGAAACCGGCATCATTGAAGGTATCCGGGCAATTGATGTATATCTGCACAAACATTTTCCGCTGGATCGCAAAAAAGAAAGCAATGAAATATCGAACGAACCGGTGATACTTTAAACGCCGGCCTTTCTGTCTTCTACCATTAAAAACAATCATCTATCAATGCAAAAATTGTTATTTTTCGGCTATGGCAACCCGAGCCGCGGCGACGATGCGCTGGGTCCATTATTGATTGAACACATCCATCAATTAAGCCTTACAGGCTTATCAAGTCTCGTTGAGATGCAATTAATGATCGAGCATGTTACCGATTTAATCGGATACGATCGCATCGTATTTGTCGATGCGGATATGATGTGCAAAGAACCGTTTGAATTTTCAGAAGTATCCGCCAAAAAAGATGATAGTTACACCAGCCATGCATTGACACCGGCAACGTTGCTCTATACTTTCCAGAACATCTACCGTCAGCCGCCGCCTCCGTCATTTTTACTGCGCATCAGGGGTTATTCTTTTGAATTGGAAGATCGCTTAAGCAAGCAAGCTGACATGAACATGCAAGCAGCTTTGGCGGCCATTCGGCAGTGGTTCTATATCAATGAAAACATTAGATCACCTGGTTGTGCCGATTCTAAGAATGGCTGTTTGCGACCCTTCACTGGCCTTTGAACACCCCCGCGGTTAACCTACG
The DNA here is from genome assembly GCF_019635155.1 of Nitrosomonas sp. Classification (GTDB taxonomy): domain Bacteria; phylum Pseudomonadota; class Gammaproteobacteria; order Burkholderiales; family Nitrosomonadaceae; genus Nitrosomonas. The sequence continues at coordinate 68,535 of NZ_JAHBZY010000007.1, forward strand.
CGTCAGGGTTTATACTTATTGCATTATGGTTGCATTTATGCAGAATTACTTTGACTCCGATGCATGAACTTTCTCTCGCTGAAAACTTGCTGCAAATCATCGAAGATGCCGCGCACGAGCAACAATTTACACAGGTCAGAACGGTTTTTCTGGAAATCGGACAATTAACCTGCGTCGAGCCGGAATCGCTGCGGTTTTATTTTGAGATCGTCACAAAAGATAGCGTGGCTCAACATGCTAAACTCGAAATAATCGAAATCGCAGGACAAGCTTTGTGCAAGCAATGCCAGCAGCATCTCTTGATTGCAACATATTATCAAACCTGTTCGTATTGCGGCAGTTACGAGATCAAGATTACCCAAGGTGAGGAAATGCGCATTAAAGAACTGGAAGTCGAATAAGGAGTGAATTATGTGTACAACATGCGGATGCAGCGTTGGTCAAGCACGCATTAATGGCAAACCGATTGAATCGCAACAACATCCGGATAAGCCGCTACGATTCCGACCCCATACTACGCAGTACTTTCCAACATCGGCAACAGCGAATAGTTTAGAAATGCTCGATTTTGGTACCGGCATAACGGAGATGCATGCGTCAGGAATGAGTCAAGCGCGCATGATTAAAATCGAACGGGACATTCTGGATAAAAATAATGAATATGCAGCAAGAAACCGTCGCCGGTTAGCGGAGCGCGGCATTTTTGCACTCAATCTGGTTTCCAGTCCCGGTTCCGGCAAAACCACACTATTGGTCAACACCATCCAAAAACTACGTGACCATTTCTCGATCGCCGTGATCGAAGGTGACCAGCAAACCGATCACGATGCCGCCCGTATTCGTGCAACCGGTGTACCGGCGATTCAAATCAACACCGGCAAGGGCTGTCATTTGGATGCGCGCATGGTGGCTCATGCGATTGAGCAATTGCCATTGCAGGATAACAGCTTATTACTGATTGAAAATGTCGGTAATCTGGTATGCCCTTCCAACTTCGATCTTGGTGAAGCGCATAAAGTCGTCATTCTGTCGGTTACCGAAGGTGAAGATAAACCGCTTAAATATCCCGACATGTTCCATGTTGCTGATCTGATGCTGCTCAATAAGTGCGATCTTTTGCCTTATCTGAGTTTCGATACCGAATTGACCATCGACTACGCACATCGCATTCACCCCGGATTGCCGGTGATATCTCTTTCGGCAACGCAAGGAACCGGTATGCACACATGGTGCGATTGGATCAGAACCCAGTGCCGCCGCGCGGCTATCGCATCCGAAACGCACCACAACCATTCCGTGACATTTGAATCAATCTGAAGACATCGCCATTCCGCTGCCTGATGCGGATCAAAGCATATTGGCGTGCGGCGCCTGGCTGAAAAATACCGTTTGCTTGACGCAACACCGCGCCGCTTACGTTTCTCCGTTAATCGGCGATCTCAGCACAGCCGAAGCCCGCGCGCAACTCGATCACGCTGTGGAACGCATGCTCCATGCTTATTCAAAACCGCCGGATGTGGTCGCACATGATTTACACCCGGATTTTTACAGTACGCAGTTTGCACAGGCGTTTGCCGAGCAATTTCAAGTTCCAATTTTGCCAGTGCAACACCATCATGCTCACATTGCCGCGATCTGCGCTGAGCATCAAATAAATCAGCCTGTGCTTGGCTTAGCGCTGGATGGCGTGGGTTTCGGCACGGATAATCTGCCCTGGGGCGGTGAGTTGCTGTGGGTCGATGGGGCGCAATTCGAGCGCTTTGGCCATCTCTCGCCCTTGGCGTTGCCAGGCGGCGATCGCGCGGCACTCGAGCCCTGGCGCATGGCTGCCGCTGTCCTTGCCCGCCTGAACCGGCACGATGAAATTGTGCCGCGTTACGCCGGCCAGCCCGCTGCTGCGACGGTTACATCCATGTTGATGAAAAACTTCAATTGCCCGCAAACCTCGAGCATGGGCCGGTTATTCGATGCTGCAGCGGGTTTGCTAGGAATCAATTTAATCCAGACACATGAAGCACAAGCAGCCATGCAGTTACAGCAACTGGCAGAAAGCTACGGACCGACGCCGCCTCTAACCGAGGGGTATCGATTTACCATGGAAAACGAATTAGATTTCTCACCCATCCTTTCGGCGTTGGTTGACTGCTTCGACATCCATAGTGATGCGGCCTTTGCAGCCGCTATTTTCCACGCCACCTTGATTGACGGATTGATCGAGTGGGTGAAAAGAGCCGCACAACATTATCAAATTTCAACACTCGCACTCGGCGGCGGCTGCTTTCATAACACTGTGCTGCGACACGGCCTTACACGGCAATTAGCCGCTATCGGTTTTAAATTATTGTTGCCAAGACAGTTGCCTCCCGATGATCGCGCGATATCGCTGGGACAAGCTTGGGTCGCATTGCAAAGTAAGTGGTTATAATGACAACCATACTACACACAAGTAAAGGTTTTAAAATGAGCAATTACGTACAGCGCTTTCTTCTTGAAAATCTCGATATACGCGGCGCAGTGGTGCACTTGGATTCGGTTTGGCAGGAAATTCTGGCGGGGCGCGGCTATCCCGATCCTGTCACTCATTTGTTGGGGGAAATGAGTGCCGTGACGCTGTTAATGGGTGAAAATCTCAAGCAAACCGGGCGGCTGACCATTCAATTGACGGGTAACGGCCCGGTTTCCATGCTGATACTGGATTGCACAGAAAATTTGCAGCTTCGCGGCATGGCGAAATGCGACCCGCTGATTGAAACGCAATCGGTGCTCGAATTACTCGGGCACGGAAAATTAATACTCACACTGGATATGCAGTCCATGCGGGAAACATATCAAAGTATCGTGCCGCTTAACGGCAATACGATCACTGAAATTTTTGAGCATTATTTCAATCAATCCGAACAGTTACAGACACGCATGTTTCTGTTTACCGCCAACAACGCCATTTTCGGTTTATTGCTGCAAAAGCTTCCCAATGCCGATCTGCTCGACCCTGATGGTTGGACACGCGCTGAAGCGCTGGCTGCAACGATCCACGAACATCAGCTGTTTGATTTACCCGCGGAAGAAATCTTGATCCGGTTGTTCTACGAGGAAACAATTCGCGTCTACGACGCCAGGAGTGTGCAGTATGGTTGCAAAGCCAATCCGGCTAAAATTTATGCAATGCTGCGTGCATTAGGACGCGAGGAAGTCGATGCGATATTGCATGAATTCGGTGAGGTCGTAATTAACGACGATATTTGTAACCGTGAATACCGGTTGGATGCACTGACAATCGATGCGGTTTTTAGAGACGCCGGACCAACCATTCATTAATGAATTCCCGGCAAAATAGCGATTCATGATCGCCTGTGCCTGTTTACTATCGTTCCTTTTCATTACAAACATCGGCCGATCAAATTAAGCAGGCGTTAGCGAAAGGTACCCTGCTTCCTGTTTTCGTGTTTTAATACTGCAAGATCAACGTAATAACCGGAGTGTTATTGTTCAATGAAAAATCATCGCGTACCGCCGGAAAGCCGACTGAATTTATCGGAAATCAATCCGAGCGACACCGGTGATTATCAAAAAAGCGGCAAAAGTAAAGCCAAAGCAGTCACGGGAAAATTAGTCGACAAGCTTGACACCCTGCAAGAACACTTATACGCCAATAATAACCGAGCACTGCTGATTGTCTTACAGGGCATGGATACCAGCGGCAAGGATGGCACGATTAAACATGTGATGTCGGGCGTGAATCCGCAAGGGTGCAAAGTAGTCACTTTCAAAACTCCTTCCACGGAAGAGCTTGGTCATGATTTTTTATGGCGCGTACATCAAAAAGCACCTGCCAAAGGGCAAATCGGCATTTTCAACCGCTCGCATTATGAAGATGTATTAATCACCCGTGTGCATGGATTAATCTCGGATAAAGTAGTTAAACAACGGTTTAATCAGATCAATGAATTCGAAGAATTATTGGTGGAAAGTGGCACAACGATTTTGAAATTCTTTCTGCATATTTCCAAGGACGAACAGAAGAAACGTCTGGAAGAGCGTATCAACAACCCGGAGAAACGCTGGAAATTCAGCACCGGTGATCTGGAAGAACGCAAGTTCTGGAGTCAATACATACACGCATTTGAAACCATGCTGGCTGCAACCAGCACGCGCCATGCGCCCTGGTATATCGTCCCGGCCAACCACAAGTGGTACCGCAATTTAGTCATAGCCGATCGCATCGTGGATGCATTGGAATGTATGAAACTCACTTCACCGCCTCCGGCTGCGGATATTAACTTCGATACCTTGAAGATTGAGTGATGTCGCGATAACAAACGACAAATGCAATAGGAAAGCAGTTATGGAAATTGAACTGAAACTGGCTTTGCATCCTGATCATCACGATCGTCTCCGGCGGCATCCGATACTACGCGGCATTCACCATCAGCAACGCACGTTGCATAGTATTTACTTCGACACCCCCGAATTTGATTTATTTCGCCGCCGCATTGCTTTACGCTTGCGTCGCGTCGATGCTTATTGGATTCAAACGTTAAAAGCTGAATCCCGCTCAATCGGTGCATTGACCAGCCGCCCGGAATGGGAAATGACGGTTGCGGATGGCCAGCGTCCCGATTTTACTGCGCTCCCGGCGGAAGTATTGGATTTACTCTCCGACATCGATTTCAATCAAGTCATGCCGGTTTTTGTCACGGAATTTCAACGAATCATTTGGCTCATCGGGAATGACCATGCGCAAGCCGAAGTCGCGCTCGATATCGGAAAAATACAAGCTGGAGAATCCCACCGGGATATCAGCGAAGTGGAAATTGAACTTAAGTCCGGTGCGCCGGAATTTCTGTTCGAAACAGCTCGTCAGTTATTGCGCCATAACCCGCTGCAAATCGAACCGCGCAGCAAAGCCGAACGGGGTTATATCTTATGTGGCGCAATGATTCCTGCACCCACTAAATTTAGCCGCCCTGCCTACGATAAAAATCTACCTGCGAATGTTGTATGGCATCGTACGATGCAAGCTGCGCTGGTTCATCTGACAGCGAATGTACCGGGTTTCCTGGAATATGCGCACGAAGCGGAGTATCTGCACCAGTTGCGTGTTGCCGTCCGGCGGCTACTGACCGGTATCGCTGTGGGAAAATCATTCGGCAAAGCTTTTATTGAATTTAATCAACCGCTGCGCCAATTGATGTCTTCATTAAATCCCGCGCGCAACTGGGATGTTTTGCAACACGAAATTTTGCCGGAAATTTTAACGGCACTCGAAACGCCGGATGATGAACTCGAATTGAACGAAGCAACACTGGATCGGCTGTACCACACCGCAGCACGCGCACGTCAACAAGCACAGGCAATGCTATTGAGACCGGCTTTTACGCAACTCGTGCTTGATATCGGCTGCGATCTTTTATCAGCGCCCGCCGATGATCCGCAGCGTACAGCAGAATCATGGGCGCGAGCAATGCTTGAATCTCGCTGGCAGAAATTACTCGAGCGAGGACAGAACTTTGCAAATTTGGATGACACCCAGCGGCATCAAATCCGGATAGCCGCTAAAAAACTTCGTTATGCCATTGACATGGCCGCATCGATATTCCGCAAAAAAAATACCGATCCTTTCATCGCTTTATTATCCGAACTGCAGGATGAACTTGGGTATGTCAATGATCGCGTGATCGCGCGGCAATTGTTGCACACACTGCCTAAACGAACCGCTGCGATTGGTTTTGCATTCGGCCAGATGTCAGGAGTGCTGAAATACCAGACCCTGCATACGACTCACTCATCAACCACTGTTTGGAAAAAATTGCTGGCTTCTAAATTATTTTGGCGTTGAATGCATTGCGCTATCCATATGTATGCGCCAGCCATATCGCATAACCAACGATAACAATCCATACAATTCCGGCGATCGCTGCATGACGGCGATATTTCCGCACTAACACCGTTTGAGAATAAACCGAAATAATAAAAGGACGATCGGAACGATCCGGTCGTGCAATGATGTTCTCATCCGGCTGTAACGCCAGTTGATCATGGAGCTGCTGCGCTTCCAATCGGGCTTGCTGTCGCGCGACTTCCCACTCCTCTTGATCAATGTTACCGTCTTTATTGATATCAAAGCGTTCGCGCAACTGTTGTTGATTCTGTTTCCAGCTGTTGATCAACTGAATCATCACGTCACGAACGGTTTGTTGCGTTGCTTCAGACCAGGTTCTGTATTGTCCAAGCACATACACCGGCTGCCCCGGCAAAATCAACGATTCCGTGTAACGATATTGATTAGCCATGGCATGGATGATCGATTGGCTTTCAAAAACCTGCGTTCGAGCAGGCCATTCGGTATTGCCATACCATATTAATTTCTCGTGACCGGTCACTTCCGCATCTTTCGGATCGACCAAGCAAGTAGCCACCCCGTCGGTCAATTTAAAGCGCTGGTCGCTGATCGTTTTATACACGACATTCCAGCGGGTTTGGGTGCGGCCTTTTTCGATATAAGTTTCCTGTTCTTCAATCTGACTTTGATACCAAAGACATGGATGATTGGATAACGGTGCGAATATCGGTTGATCGTTAATCGACAGCCCTTTGCCGACGAGCTCAATGTAACCTTGATGCGCTGAGCGCAATTTCGCGGTAGGCGTATCTTCAATCAGCCGAAACCGCTTCCAATTACGTGCGAAGTAATACATACTCAGCAACGCCGCCGTCAACAATACACCCAATGCGAAATGGTATTCTTCCGGCAAAAGCTCCGTTGGCGCCATGATCTCAGACAGACCTGGTATTATCCAAACAACTTCCCAATATTGACGTCTTGCTTTTCGCCATTTTCAAATACCAGCAAATCCCTGGGTTTAAATTTAAACCAATTGGCAATGATAACGTCCGGAAACTGTTCAATGCGGACGTTGTTGATTTTAACCGCTTCGTTATAGTATTCGCGCCGGTCGGCAATGCTGTTTTCCAACCCGGTGATGCGGGTTTGTAAATGCTGAAATTTCTCACTGGCTTTCAACTCAGGATAATCTTCCGCAACCGCGAATAAATTACCCAACCCTACGCGCAGCATATTTTCAGCAGAACCAAGCGCACCGATATTGCCCGTTTCGCGAGCGGTTGCAACTTGTGAACGTGCGGCTATCACCTGTTTCAACGTTTCTTGCTCAAACCCCATATATTGCTTGCAAGTTTCAACAAGTTTAGGTAATTCATCATGGCGTTGCTTCAACAGAATATCGATATTTGACCAAGCTTGGGACACCGAATGCTTGATATCAACCAGACTGTTATACAACATCACACCATAAACACCGGCAATTACCAACCCCGCGAGAGAACTATAAATGAAAATATCCAATTCTTTTCTCCTGTTAAATACTTCGAATCAATATATCCTAGCCCGCCGCTGAATACAGGGTTAAAAAGATAGGGCTAGCGGCTTTATTTCTCAAATCTTGACGCCTGACACCGTGTTTCTCTATGCTACCTTGAAAAGCGAATTATCATTTTATTAAAGGAATCATTCATGCGACTTTCAAACTATTCATCAAGATTGATCGGTAACATTTTATTTATATTTTCTCTTATTCTTTTAGTGAATAGCCTTGTGCACGCGGAACAGAACAAAGCGATTACCATGATGGTCGGCGCTGACGGCCCGGTAGGCTGCGAATTACTTGGAACAGTCACGGGATCCTCCAAAGAAGGGGAAGTTCAAGAAGCCAATGTTCCTTATACCGAGCGATTAATGAAAGCGAGAAACAATTTAAGAGACGAAGCACTGAAACTAGGCGGAGATACCGTACATATCATTCGATCCAACAATACCGGGAAATATGAAATCCCCGGCGGGGATAAAGAAATCATTCATATTGGAAATGTTTACCGGTGCAAATGAATCGGGAAATGCTAATTTGTTATCTTCGTCAGCGATTCTAGGCATCTCGCACTGCTTGATAATTTTCTCTGGTGATCGGCTTGGCCGACGATCCACTTTTTACGTATGATGTTCCTCACACTTATCTTTTTAACGCACCGGGATTAGGCGGGCAACTTCTTTCATCAATACCGTATTTGATTGGATGGATCTTGCCCCTGCTCACGATCAATCCAAAATCAGCAATATTATTGCTACCACCGGTATTAGTCCAATTCCAGACTTGGGTTTTGATGTTGTTTCACCGATCAACATTGTGATTTAAAATCAAATGGCTGGATGCATCCATACCCTTCCCTGTATGTACGATTACGGTCAAACAAGTATTAACACCTTGACCGCTTACTCGATTTCTTCTAATCCGGTGCAATGCAGTAACCATTAGATATCAATTATTTAGATCACATCAATATTACATTTAAAAATATATTAACTTTAATATTAATTAATGCCGTTAACTTTTCACTCCGATATGAGCGAACTAATAATTGATTCATTACATTTTACTCAGTGACACCTTACCTGAATGAGGAATCATTTTATGAAAATCATTTTTTGGTTGATATTCGCTTCAATATTGATCTATGCCACTTTTTTCACAGAAAAAGACCGGCTGGATAGGGAAGTAAAACGGCTTTGCGCCATTGACGGCGGAGTTAAAGTTTATGAGACGGTTAGGTTGCCGGCGGAGAAATTTGATCAGTATGAACAAGTATTAATTCCATTTAAAGAAAATATTAAGCCCATGGATGAGTATTACTACGATTCGTCCACAGTTCATCTTATTAAAGGGAATCCAGAATTGAGGAAATATCATTCAAAAATATATCGGCGATCTGATGAGAAGCTTCTTGGTGAATCAATAAACTATTCGAGAGTTGGCGGGGACATACCTGGCCCTTGGCAGCCTTCGTCGCATATGTGCCCTGAGAATGAGGGCTTTAATAATCTGATGCAACAAATTTTTATCAGAAGCCAAGGAGGAGGTAGAAAGTGAATCAACCTATTGATTATTTTAAACAGGCTGAGTTAGCTTTAGCTGCTTACTCAAAGAATTTGGAGATTGGTCGTCCGGCTATTGAAAAGTTAAAGAATGCAGAATTTTCCGATTATCAAGCCCATTCTTTTACCGATAGCTACAGCGTAATTGACCAATTCAATGACTCCGCTACAGGTCTTTCAGCAACAGTATTCGCCGACAAAAATTCTGGAGAAACCTTTCTTGCTGTACGTGGCACGGAGATCGACGATGTCAGAGACTTTGCCACTGGAGTTTTTGACATTATGCTGTTTGGTAGCACGCAATTGCATCCGCAATATAATAGCCTTAGAACCAAAGTTACGGAATGGTTAAGCAATGGCACATTATCTCCAACGTTTACTGTCACCGGCCACAGCATGGGCGGTTTTTTGGCGATCGGCCTGGCCGACGATCCGCTTTTTATCAATAACATTTCTCACGCTTATCTTTTTAATGCGCCGGGATTAGGTGGTTTTGCAGGTCCTTTCATTAATACCGTACTTGATTGGATGGGCCTTGCCTCCACCTACGATCAATCCAAAATCAGCAATATTATTGCTGCCACCGGCATTAGTCCAATCGCTGGCTTGGGTTTCGATGCCGCTCCGCCGATTGACATCGTAATTGAAGATCAAATCGCCTTAGATATCACTGATCCACCAGGTGCGCGCAATCACAGCCAGCAGGTGTTAACCGATGCCCTAGCAGTCTACGCAGCCTATTCGCAACTTGCTCCCGACCTGGAATTATCCAAGCTCAGCACGTTGATCGATGCATTCGGTTCAACCAAGGACATCATCGGTGCATCGAACAGCAAAACACTGGAAGCGGCGCTCGATGCCTTGCGCATCATTATTTTGAATCCCGCGGACGGCAAGGTTGCGCTGGTTGAGAATCAGAAAACGGAAACGGGTAATCGCGACCAATTTTATGCAAATCTTTACGAATTGCAAAATAGCATTAAGTTTAAAGAGCTGGCAGGAAAAGTTCAGCTAACTATGTTATCCGATCTATCGTCAAGTGATTTAATCGCCAAACTGGAAAGCAATGATCAGCAAGGATTGGCAGCACGATTTGCGTTGATTGCGCTGAATCCTTTCATTTTGGAAGGAGAAAACCTTGATTACAATATTTTTAACGAAAATGATACATTGACGCGTTTTGATCCGGCATCAGGAAGTGGCACATTGACTTCCGCGTACTTGGTCGATCGCATGACGATGTTGATCCGTAAGAATTGGTTCAACATAGAAGACAAGAATCCGTTGGACTCGTCAGCTACGTTTAGCTCAAGCAATCATAGTTTCCAAAATATCAATGATTATTTTGAAGATGTCACTTCCGGCCTCAAGATTTCTCAAGGCGAATTAACCGCTAGTACACCGCGTTATTTCTTTGGTGGAGAAAATGCAGACAACCCGGCTGCTTCAGCAGTTGAGGATCATCTGTACGGTGGTAATGGAAATGACACACTGAAAGGTCTTGAAGGAAACGATTATCTGGAAGGCGGATATGGAGTAGATACTTATATCATCAACCCTGGTGACGGAACTGACACAGTATTGGATATCGATGGGCTTGGCGTCATTCAATTCGGCTCTTTAATCGCGCAAGGTAGAAGCGGTGTCAATAACAATAAAGATTGGATTAAGGTAGGCGAATCATGGATGGATTTTCAGAATGATTTGGTTTATCTCCTCGTAGCCCAAGAAAACGGCTCATACGATTTATTTGTAAGTTTTGTCGGCTCCAGTAACAGCGCCCGGGTAAGAATTAAAAATTGGAGCGACGGCAAATTGGGTATCACTCTTGGCGGAAATAATACCTCCACCGACGCACCGGTTCTGGATCGCATCATTACCGGCGATTTAAAACCTGAGGATCCATTTGATTATGATGAACTGGGAAATATCATCGTCGGTGCGGAAGAAGACCCTGATCGCGAAGATTTTCTATACGGTAGCGCTGAGAACGATCATATTTTGGGTCGCGGAGGTAATGACGAAATCGATGGCAAAGATGGTAAGGATAGAATCGAAGGTGGTAGTGGCGATGATATTCTTTCAGGTGATCTTGGCGACGACATTGTGCTGGGAGGCAGTGGCAGCGATATCGTTAAAGGGCAATTACACAATGATCGGCTGTATGCGGATACCGAATATAATTTGGATACGGCTTATTTGCTCAGCAACACGCAAACCGGTAATGGTAAAAGAGGCGATCTATTGGATGGTTATACCGGCGACGACACACTGATCGGCGATGCCGGAGACGACATTTTGATGGGAGGACTCGGTAACGATATTTTAATTGGGCTTGGCGGTAATGACACGATCGAGAGCGACCGAAACATCGAATCAGCAGATCGTGACTGGAAAATCACTCGATCAACCGACACTAAGGATAAATTAACCACTTATTACCGGGATTACAATTTCGGCGTATCACCTGCTGAGACCGCCGCGATTTCTGGTGGTAACGATGTCATCTCAAGCGGCACCGGCAAAGATTGGATCTTCGCGGGCGGCGGTAACGATTTTGTCGATGCCGGAGCCGATGACGATGTAATTTTTGGTGATGCCGGTAACGACACCATCATGGGAAAAGATGGTAATGATGTGATAATTGGCGACAATCACCCTACGAAAATTGATTCATCATTGCATGGCAACGATTACCTCGATGGCGGTGACGGTAACGACTATCTAGTCGGATCCGGAGGCTCCGATTACCTGGCCGGCGGTTCCGGAAAAGACGTTTTGATCGGTGATGACAAAGAAATTCCCCTGCAATTTCAAGGTGACGATTATCTTGACGGTGGTCAGGGTGATGATCAATTACTGGGTGGGGGTGGCAACGATACCTTGATCGGCGGTTCTGGAAATGATGAACTATACGGCGGGGCCGGCGATGATCTATATATTGACGTCGAAGCGGGTGATTTCATCAGCGATCTGGAAGGTCAGAATACGATTTTGCTTGCTGAAGTCAATGACGCCACTGCTCAGGCGGATTTTGCGGTTAAATTCCATACCGAGCCTCAAAGCCTGATTGCCTCGACGAATGGCACCTCAGCTTCGAACAGATTCACGAATCTTGTCTGGTCGGGTGAAACCGGTGCCTTACAAATTTCCCTTAGTACCGGTGGTACATTAGATTTACAAAACGCACTTTATGGCATGAATGCGCAATTTCAATTTGATCATGGTCACAGCTCAATCGACTTGGAAACCTGGGTAAGCGAAAACTTGAGCCAAGCAGTCGTTCTGAATCTATCCGCCTTTACCGGCAGTCCTGAGCAGCCAATTACAAAAGCATACGGCGGAAAAGGCGCCGATTTAATTCAGGGCGGCATTAACGACGATACCATTAGCGGTTACGGCGGTGACGATTATCTCCTGAGCAGCAGCGGCGATGACAAACTCATGGGCGGATCAGGCAATGATGCGCTATTCGGGCAAGCTGGTAACGACACCTTGGTCGGTGGTACCGGTGCCGATCTCCTTACCGGCGGCAGCGGCAATGATGTTTATGTATTCAATCGCGGAGACGGTGCTGACGTTATCACTGCCGCGATTGCTGAAGATGCTGCGGAGGATATTGTGCAGTTGGGCGAAGGCATCAATGCCAATGATCTGCGTTTCTTTAAACTGGCTGATAATAGTTTGTTGATGCGCATCGAAGGAACGCAAGATAGCATTCTTTTTAAGAATTGGTTCACGGAAGGGCCTAATATTGCAGCATTGCAAATGAGCGACCTTTCTTTAATCGCTGCCAGCGAGATGACCACACTCGCAACCGGAATTCTCGGGGGCACAATGGGCGATGATCTATTAATAGGTACAACCGCCGATGATCATATTGAAGGATATGCGGGCAACGATATTCTCGATGGTGGTCCGGGTAATGATTTACTCGTAGGAGGTGATGGTGACGACAACTATCTTTTCGGATGGAACTCGCTAGGTAACGATGTAATCACCGAAGCTCCGCTAAGCTCGAATCATATACAATTGACCGAAGGCACATTACTGACCGATTTGCGTTATACGCGAACTAATAATGATTTGATTTTAACGTTACGGGGCGGTGGAACAACATTGACGTTGAAAGATTATTTCGAATCGCAGCAAATCTGGCATATCCATACAGATAACAATGAAACAATTGATCTGGCCGATTGGTTAACCAAAGAAAAGCCTGCTATCGATATTGCGCAACTCCAAACTGATTTTTTGGATGCGGTACGTGCACAGTGGGTGAATGACTTGAGGAATAATGCGACCGATACCGATTCCGGGATTTATACGCGGATTGACAATACAACTTATCGTGCGCATTCGGTTTCCGCAAGTGAAGCTAACATGGTGGAGCAGCGCTTAACGCTAACGGATGTTTCAAGTGACACTCCCATAATCCGACGCCAATCTGATGGTTGGAATTCATCCATTACCACGACCGATCTTATCCAATCAACAACTGGCGAAGCCTCGGAAGAGCAGCCAGCACTTGAGCAGCGATTCATTCCAATTTCCGAATGGTATCAACTCACCAATAGCCAAGTAATACCGATAGGCGTCTCGAGTATCAATGGCATGTATCCAGTCTACGATAACGATATTCTGATCGGATTCATTTCAGACAATCGGGCTTCGATAACTCCTGATTCGATTCAACATTTTTGGCAAAAAAACACAATCATTGAAACTCAGATCGAGCGGATTCAGGGTGGTGACGGTGACAATATTATTGAAGGTTTCAAGAAAGGTAATTATTACCAATCCAACAACGGCTCCGGTCACAGTGATTTGATTCGAGGAAGCGAAATCTCGTTGATCGACGGCGGCGATGGAAATGATACCCTTTTTGCTTCAGGAAAAATTCGATTGAATGATGAAGTGTTTTATTTTGCTGATGTTGCTCCCAATCTTGGCGGATTTCTCTACGGCAATTCAGGGGATGACAAGCTCTTTGGAAATTACGCCAGAGATACTCTGACAGGTGGGAGCGGTAATGATTTTCTGGATGGCCGATTCAGTCAGGATACATACGTCGTATTTGCGGGCGAATCCGGCGTCGATACGATTTGGGATTCAGGAACACAATTATGGCAAATTAACAATCAATCGGATGAATTTATCGCATCGTATCTCTATTTAAGCAAGCGACCAGATCCGCTACCAATTGCGCAAGATACATTGCAATTGATTGGAATTAAACCGGAACACGTCACACTTTCAAGCAGCCAACGCGTTGTCGAGGGTATGCGTGATTACTGGCGCGGTACCGCCGATGAGTTTGCCGATGCAATGTACAGTCAAACCATGCACGCAACTCTTATCATGTCTTGGTTGGACGGCGGTGTAGAAATCGTTTTGCCGAACTCGACCGATTTGCCCGGCATGGGGATTGAACGCATACAATTTGATGACGGCACGGTATTTACCCTATCCGAGCTAGTCACTTTAGCCAATTTTTCTGCAGCAACACTCAATCCACAAGATCTGGATAATCACATTACGGGCTCAAATACGAATGATGTCATCTATGGTGAAGGCGGGCACGATATTCTGGACGGCGGTGACGGTGATGATATTCTGAATGGCGGTACCGGAAATGACGTCCTCGAAGGAGGTGCCGGTAATGACACTTATTTATTCGGCAAAGATTCCGGTCATGACACCATCAACAGCTATGATACGGATAATGGAAAAATTGATACAGTTTTGCTCGATTACGGAATCTTCCCCGAGGATATCCGTTTAAATCGTTCAAATGAGGATTTGATTCTTACTATCATCAGCACCGGTGATACGCTTTCCATTCAGAATTATTGGAGAAATGAAGGGATCACGCCTTATGCAATCGAACAAATCAAATTTAATGAAACTGATGATGTATGGGATTTGGCCACAGTTAAAACAAAACTGACAAATACTAATCATGCACCTGAATTATTGATGGCTATTCCGGATCAATTAACTAACGAACGAACCATTTTCAATTTCTCGATAGATCCTGCTACATTTTATGATCCCGATGGCGATACGCTTACATTAAATGCAACACAGACTGATGGTAGTCCTCTGCCGGCATGGCTTAATTTTGATCCAGTCACTCGCAGTTTCAGCGGGATCCCTATCGTTTCGGGTGCTCTGGGTATACTTGTTACCGCAACAGATTCAGAAAATATTTCGATATCAGACATTTTTGAAATTAATGTAGTCGCACAAGATCTAGTTTTAAGCGGCACTTCTGCAGCCGATATCCTTAATGGCGCCAGTGGGAACGACACACTCAGCGGTTTTTCTGGGAACGATATCTTGAACGGTTATGCAGGAGACGATCGTTTAAACGGCGGAAAAGGGATCGACACGATGATCGGGGGTACTGGAAATGATATCTATTGGGTCGATCATAGCGAGGATACCGTTATCGAGCAACTTCAAGAAGGAACTGATACCGTCCGGTCGAATATCAGTTATACCTTGACTGACAATGTTGAGCACTTGATACTTATCGGCAGCAATATCATTTTCGGAACCGGCAATGCACTGGACAACGAAATCACAGGGAATAGCGCCGATAATGTGCTAATTGGTAATGCCGGTAACGACAAACTCAACGGCAAAGGCGGCGCCGATATCATGCAAGGCGGCGACGGCGACGACAGTTATTTCGTTGATCATTCAAGTGACCAAGTGATTGAAGAAGCGAATGCCGGTCATGATACGGTCATTGCAACAATTGCCTATGCGCTTACCGATCATGTTGAGAATCTGACTTTATCCGGCGCTGCAGCCGATACGGGTATCGGCAATTCAGAAAATAATATCATCACTGGAAGTAAAGCGGCGAATATCCTATGGGGCCGCTCTGGAAATGACATACTTCTCGGCGATGGTGGCGCGGATACACTCTATGGTGAAGTTGGTGATGATACGCTTGATGGCGGGACCGGCAAGGACACGCTCATAGGTGGAACAGGCAACGATACCTATATTTTCGGCAGAGGATATGGGAGAGATACGATTTTTGAAGAAGATTCGACCATTGATGTTACCGATCAGGTCACTTTTTTACCAGACATAAACCCGGATCAGATTTGGTTTCAACACGTCGGTAATAACCTGGAAGTTAGTATCATCGGTACCAGTGACAAATTGATCATCAAAGATTGGTATCTTGATTCGAAACACCGGATTGATCAATTTAAAACCGCTGATGATGCGATGTTGCAAGATCATGAAATTGAATCTCTAGTCGCAGCCATGGCACCCCTCACAAAACCTGGAACCGGACAAACTGATCTGCCGGCATCTTACGAACCGATACTCGATCCGCTGATTTCAGCATTATGGTTGGCATGACACCAGCCACTACATCAAAATGACATCATACTGTTCCTGCGTATACGATTCTTCGACTTGTAGGCTGATCGGTTTTGCGATGAAGTCGCCCAATTGCGCCAGGCTTTGCGATTCTTCGTCGAGGAATAGATCGATGACTTGCTGGGATGCCAGTATGCGAAATTCGTTGGCTTCAAATTGCCTGGCTTCGCGCAGCAGTTCACGCAAGATTTCGTAACAAACGGTTTGCGCGGTGCGAATTTCTCCCCGCCCCTGGCAGGTCGGGCAGGTTTCGCACAATACTTGCGCCAGGCTTTCGCGAGTGCGTTTGCGCGTCATCTCGACCAATCCGAGCGCGCTGAATCCACTGATGGTGATGCGGGTGCGGTCTTTTTGCAGGGCTTTGTTCAGTTCCGCAAGTACCGCATTGCGATGCTCTTCGGAATCCATATCAATGAAGTCGATAATGATGATACCGCCGAGATTGCGCAGCCGCAGTTGCCTAGCAATCACTTGCGCGGCCTCGAGGTTGGTTTTGAAAATGGTATCGTCGAAATTGCGGACACCGACAAATCCGCCGGTATTAACATCCATCGTGGTGAGTGCTTCGGTTTGATCGATAATGACATACCCGCCGGATTTTAAATTGACGCGTTTCGCCAGCGATTTGTCGATTTCTTCTTCCACGGCGTATAAATCGAACAACGGCCGGTCACCAGTGTATAAGGTTACCCGTTCGGCAATATTGGTCATGTAATTTTGCGCGAATCGCACCAGCCGGTGATAATTCTCGCGCGAATCGACCCAAATGCGATCGGTATCGTCGCCGACAAAATCACGTAAAACTCTGTGACTCAGATCGAGGTCTTGATACAGCAGCACCGGCGCCGCGATCGTGATTGATTGCAGTTCGATGTCATGCCATAGCCGGTGCAGATAGCCAAAATCCGCGCGCAGGTCATCTTCATCCGCAGTTTCCGCCATGGTTCGGATGATATACCCCCCCTTTTCTTCAGGGGGCAGGATTTGCTGCAGTCTCTCACGGAGCATCTCACGTTCGCTATTGTCTTCAATCCGTTGCGAAATCCCGATATAGGATTCTTGCGGCAAATAGACTAATAACCGTCCGGCCAGGCTGATCTGCGTGGATAACCGCGCACCTTTGGTGCCGATCGCGTCTTTGATTACTTGCACCAGAATGCAATTGCCTTCGTATAGGAGTTTCTCAATGGGCTTGACCACGTCTCCTTCTTGCATTGAATTGCGGATATCGGCCACATGCAAAAATGCGGCCCGGTCAAGACCGATATCGACAAAAGCTGATTGCATCCCTGGCAGGACACGGCTGACACGGCCATTATAAATATTACCGACAATGCCGCGACCGCTGGTTCGTTCGATATGTAATTCTTGTGTCACCCCTTGCTCTAGAATCGCCACCCGGGTTTCTTGTGGTGTGATATTCACCAGAATCTCATTACTCATGCTTGCGATGAATTAATCAGTTTATTAAATTCTTAATTTTTATTTTCAATAGCTCACAACCAATTATCCGATCAAATGATCGTGATCCCGACTTCTTCAAGTAACTGGGCGGTTTCATACAGCGGCAAGCCCATGATGCCACTGTAACTTCCGGAAATATCAACGATAAATGCAGCCGCGATGCCTTGAATGGCATAAGCACCCGCTTTATCAAGCACGTGATGATTGGTTATAAAATTCCGAATTTCGATTTCACTGAGTTCACGAAACCGGACAGTAGAGGTCGATAATCTGATTTGCAAAACATCTTTCACCACAACGCCAATGGCTGTCATTACCTGATGGGAACGACCCGACAAAGTTTTCAGCATTTTTTCGGCATCGGCTTTATCTCGCGGCTTTCCTAGAATGCAACCATCAATCGTAACGACAGTATCGGCAGCCAATACCGGGTAAATGGGTAAGTGCCGTTGCAATACCTTATCCCAGCCTTCGCTGGCCTTATTTCGTGTTATTCGGTAGATATAATCTTTAGGTGATTCATTATCAAGTGGTTTTTCATCGATATCGATCGCACGGCCAGCCGTTTCGCGCATCATCAACAAATTAAACTTCACGCCGATTTGCCTTAATAATTCACGTCTTCTTGGACTTCTGGAAGCAAGGTATATTTGGTTTTCAGGAATCATGAGAGATCCATTTACATTCAAAAAAGATAAATATGAAACATTCAGCAGGAATCAGCCGTTCTCTACTTCTTATGATAATCAGGATCGTTCATTTTTCGAAGTGACTGCGTTGATTAATCCCGATGATAGGGATGATTTTTGATAATGGATACCGCACGATATATTTGTTCCGCCAGCAATACCCGGGCAAGTCCATGCGGCAAAGTAAGGTTCGATAGCGCAATCAGTTCGTTACCGGTACTTTTGATATCACGGTGCAACCCGTCGGCGCCGCCAATGACGAACGCCACTGTTTCACCTTGATCCATCCAATCCTGCAAGGCAAGCGAAAATTCTTTAGTGGTCCAATGCTGACCGCGCTCATCCAATACCTTAATTCGGCACTGCGGCGGTATAGCTGTTTGAATTCTTTGATATTCTGACGATAATAATTGCTCGACCGTTTTCCCGGTGGTTCGTTTTTCCGGCTTGACTTCAATGAGATTGACCATTATCTCTCGTGGCAACCGCTTGATGTATTCCTGATAACCGCTGTTAATCCAGTCAGGCAATTTATTTCCGACAGCGATAATAAAAAATTTCATAATGGAAAGTTATCACGCGCTATTGGGAATGGAAGCAGCCGGATCTGACCATAAAGCTTTTAAATTATAATAATCCCGAATAGCCGGAAGCATGATATGAACGATCACATCGCCAAGGTCGACTAGTAACCATTCCCCGGTTTGTTCTCCTTCCACGCTATAAATTTTCCCGCCGGCGGCTTTAACTTTTTCTTGTACATTACCGGCGAGCGCTTTTGTTTGCCGGGTTGAGTCCGCGCTGGCAATGACAATATATTCAAACATTGATGTAATTTTTGCGACATCCACTACATCAATATCATGCGCTTTTATTTCTTCCAGCGCATCAATAACGATCGTAATAAGTTCTTTAGAATTCATAAATTTCAGGTATATAACCGGTTGCTTTTAATATAGTCGAGCACACTCTCCGGAAGCAAGTAACGAATACTCTTTCCAGCGGAGAGTAATGCACGTATCCGCGAAGCAGATATCTCCAACATGGAAGTCTGTGCAGTATAGATGAATCCACTGGATTGAATCGCTAAATCACTGACACTAACAATGTGACGAGTTGAAAATTCTTGTTGCGTGATTGCCGGCAGCTGTTGCGTTTCTTTTAACGAAGCGTAGCCAGGACGGGCGACAATAATGAAATGGCACAAGTCGAATAACTCGAGCCATTCGGTCCATTGATCAATCTTGATAAAAGCATCGGTTCCCAAAATGAAACAAAGTACCGCATGATCCCCTAATTCACATTTATATTCCCGCAATGTTTGCACCGTCGCCGTTATGCCAGGCCGGCTGATTTCACGTTCATCCAATTCAAATCGCAGGTTGTCCCGGATAGCCAAGCGCACCATTGCCGCACGATGATCTCTGGATGCTACGGGAGTACGTCGAAGACGGGGAGCGCCTGAAGGCACAAAAAAAATTTTCTGGAAGCCGATCGTATCGCATAGCTCTTCGGCAATCCGTAAGTGGCCGTCATGAATAGGATCGAATGTTCCACCATAGATGCCAATTAGAGGCAGTTTATTGATAATCTGCACTTTTTATCAATAAAGAAACGAAAAATCATCAGAGTAAGGCCAAGCGCATATCGGTTAACACCTCGGATAAATGCGTGGTAAACCGCGCTGCCGTGGCACCATCAATGACGCGGTGATCATACGAAAGCGATAAAGGAAGCATTAGGCGCGGAACGAATTTATTGTCACGAAAAACCGGTTTAATGCTGGCTTTTGAAACTCCTAAAATGGCAACCTCCGGCGCATTGATAATCGGAGTAAATGCCGTCCCACCGATACCGCCAAGACTCGAAATAGTAAAACCGGATCCTTGCATGTCGGCTGGCTTGATCTTACCTTCGCGAGCGAGCGATGATAATCGCGTCAATTCTTCAGCGATCGTAATAATTCCCTTTTGATCAACATCTTTTATGACTGGAACAACCAAACCATTGGGAGTATCGACTGCAAAACCAATATGATAATAATGCTTGATAATCAGATTGATTTCACCTTCGACATCTTTATCGAGAGAGGCGTTGAATTCCGGAAATTTTTTCAGCGGCGCAATTAATGCTTTCATTAAAAAAGCCAGAAAGGTCAATTTCACAGGATTCTCTTTAGCATTTGCGTTCGATTCTTTTCGCAAAGCCTCCAATTCAGTAATATCCGCTTCATCGAATTGCGTTACATGTGGAATCATCACCCAATTTCGATGCAGATTAGCGCCCGAAATTTGTTTAATTCGCGTCAGTGACTTTAATTCGACAGGGCCGAATTTTGCAAAATTAACCTGCGGCCAAGGTAGTAAATCAAGCGCAGCTCCGCTATCAGTTACACGGGATTTTGAAAGCTCCGCTTTGACATAGGCTTGCACATCTTCTTTCAGAATCCGATGCTTAAGGCCACTTCCCGTTACCAAATCCAGATTGACACCCAATTCACGGGCAAAACGCCGAATCGATGGACTCGCATGCGCTTTGGAAGGTTCAGTACGAGTATTTGCATCTGGTGGTATCGACTTGGATGCTGATTGAACTAACTCCGGTTCGATTGCCGGTTTAGCCGTCGGTTCGGGTAAAACGACAGGCGCCTTTGGTGAATCGATATTTTCATCCGGCCGCTTCGCAGATTCCGGTTGGATCTCGCCGGTTACTTCGATGGCAAGTATCGCTTTTCCCTCGGATACTTTGTCGCCGGCTTTAACAAATACTTCCTTGATCAAGCCAGTATAAGGCGAAGGAATCTCTATGGTGGCCTTATCGGATTCCAGCGTTATTAGCGAATCTTCCACAGTAACGCTATCACCGGATTTCACCAGGATATCGATAACAGGGACATCCTTGAAATCACCAATATCAGGAACTAAGACTTGTTTTATCTTCGCCACACGCTATCCTCTAAACACTCACCCATACAGCGATAATCATAGATACTTTCGCATTCTCATATATCCAAGGAAACGCTGATTAATTGATTGCACGAGCGAATCACTTCGTCGCGCGGCACTCGCTCCATCACCTATTTTGTTGATATGCCCCGGCTGTTCCGTTCCGTGCGCCTCGTGCTTCATCTCGTTCGTCGAATTAATCAGTGTTTTCCTAATCTAGCTAATTACAGGATTCGGTTTCTCAGGGTCGATGCCATATTTTTGCATTGCATCGACCACTTGTTGTTGGGAAACTTTTCCGTCTTCCGCAAGCGCTTTGAGTGTAGCAACGACAATATAATATCGATCCACTTCAAAGAAATGCCGCAGTTTCTGCCGGGTATCCGAACGTCCGAAGCCATCGGTTCCCAAAACGCGATATTTCCCCGGCACGAACTCCCGGATCTGATCGGCATAAATTTTCATATAGTCGGATGCGGCGATAACCGGCCCTGAACGACCATTCAAGCAATTTTCCACATGCGATAACCGGCCCGGCTGTGTTGGATGGAGCGTATTCCATCGCACCACACCCAGTGCTTCACGCCGCAATTCGTTGAAACTGGTTACACTCCAGATATCGGCATTTACTTGATACTCAGCTTTGAGAATTTCGCTGGCTGCGATCACTTCCCGCAGAATAACACCGGCTCCAAGCAACTGCACACGCGGATGGGTAGCATCCTTACCGCCTTCTTTGAATAAGTACATCCCTTTGAGAATGTCTTGCTCGACACCGCCGGGCATTGCAGGGTGCGAGTAATTTTCATTCATGACAGTGATGTAATAATAGACATCTTCTTGTTCTTGATACATTCGCCGCAAACCATCCTGAATAATGACAGCCAATTCATAAGCGAATGCCGGATCATACGATACGCAATTCGGAACTGTCGAAGCAATAATGTGACTATGACCGTCCTCATGCTGCAGCCCTTCACCATTCAGGGTTGTTCGCCCTGCCGTACCACCGATCAGAAAACCACGGCAACGCATATCGCCAGCAGCCCAAGTCAAGTCACCAATGCGTTGAAAACCAAACATCGAGTAAAAAATGAAAAAAGGAATCATCTGAATTCCATGCGTGCTATACGATGTCGCTGCGGCTATCCAGGACGACATCGCACCCGCTTCGCAAATTCCTTCTTGCAAAATCTGCCCATGCTTGTCTTCTTTGTAATACATCAACTGATCCGCATCTTGCGGTGTATATAGCTGCCCCACCGAGGACCAGATACCCAGTTGCCGAAACATTCCTTCCATGCCGAAAGTGCGTGATTCATCCGCTACGATGGGAACAATATGTTTGCCAATCTGTTTATCCTTGACCAGGATATTCAGAATACGCACATACGCCATAGTCGTCGATGATTCGTGCCCTTCCCCGCTGGCTTTGAGCAATGCTTCAAAAGCTGATAACGGTGGTACTCGCAAAGAAGCCGCTGTTGTTTTGCGTCGATGAAAGCTACCGCCCAGTATGTTCCGGCGTTCTTGCAGATATTTGAACTCAGGAGAATCCTCAGCAAAAGTGAGATATGGGATTTCGTCGATTTGGTCATCCGGGATATCCAGACCGAACCGATTCCGGAAAGCTTTTAATGAGGTTGTTCCCATTTTTTTCTGCTGGTGCGTAATATTCTGAGCTTCACCAGCTTCACCCATACCGTATCCTTTGATCGTTTTTGCCAAAATAACAGTGGGTTGCCCTGTGTGCTTAGCCGCCGCTGCATAGGCGGCATAAACTTTATAAGGATCGTGCCCGCCACGATTTAGCCGCCAGACATCATCATCCGACATATTGGCGACCATTTCCAATAATTCAGGGTATTTACCAAAAAAATGCTCTCTCACATAAGCGCCATCTCTGGATTTAAAATTTTGATATTCGCCATCGACGCATTCCATCATGCGCTTTTGTAGTAAGCCCTTAGTATCTTTCGCCAGCAACGGATCCCAGTAGGATCCCCAAATCACTTTGATGACATTCCAACCCGCGCCACGAAACGCGCCTTCCAGTTCCTGAATAATTTTACCATTCCCGCGAACAGGACCATCCAGGCGCTGCAAGTTACAATTAACAACGAAGATCAGGTTGTCGAGATTTTCCCGGGAAGCCAAGGAAATGGCGCCGAGCGATTCAGGCTCATCCATTTCACCGTCCCCCATAAAAGCCCAGACCTTTCGTCCGGTACTATCGATCAATCCCCGGCTGTCGAGATACTTCATAAACCGGGCTTGATAGATAGCCATCAAAGGGCCTAACCCCATTGAAACCGTCGGAAATTGCCAAAAAGTCGGCATCAACCACGGATGGGGATACGACGATAACCCATTACCGCCTGCTTCTTGACGAAAATTGTCCAACTTCGCTTGACTGAGCTCTCCGGAAAGAAATGCATAAGCATATACGCCCGGAGAAGAATGTCCCTGTACGTAAACCAAATCACCGCCGTGCGTTTCCGATGGTGCATGCCAGAAATGGTTATAGCCGACATCATATAGCGTCGCCGCCGATGCAAAGCTCGCGATATGCCCGCCTACATTCGTTTTTTTGTTAGCACGCAACACCATGGCCATGGCGTTCCAACGCACGTATGACCGAATGCGATGCTCAATAGCGTTATTGCCGGGTGAGCGTTCTTCCTTCCCGGTCGGTATCGTATTGATATAAGCGGTGGTGGCGCTATAAGGTAAATAAGCACCTGATCGGCGGGCTTTCTCAATCAATTTTTCCAGCAAAAAATGCGCGCGTTCGCCACCCGCTTGAGTGATAACCGAATCTAATGCATCCAGCCATTCCTGAGTTTCTTGCGGGTCAATGTCCGACTGCAATCCCATATCAAGCACACTCCTAAAAGTTATCTTGAGACCTTTGCACGGTTACTACGCGGCACGATAATTGCGTTAAAGATTTGCGAAAAATGCTCATCTACCCTGTGTAAACTCCGCTTTTTCGCAAATTTTTGCCTTATTCTCGCACCGCTCATGACTCCGCGCAAAGGTCTCATCTGGTATAGCCAACGCAAATACCGGCGTGCGCACGTTCCGCAGCCAAAATGGTATTGCAAAGCAACATCGTAATTGTCATAGGGCCCACACCTCCCGGAACCGGCGATAAATAACCGGCAACTCCGTTGACAGATGCAAAATCAACATCGCCGCAAAGCGTTCCGTCTGCTAACCGATTGATGCCGACATCGATTACAACCGCACCGGACTTAACCATCTCACCGGTAATCATGCGTGGTCTGCCGGTTGCCACCACCAGGATATCGGCACTTTTGGTAAATTCGGGCAAATTGCGTGTTTTTGATGTGCAGATAGTAACAGTCGCGCCTTGTTCCAAAAGCATTAATGCCATCGGCTTGCCAACGATATTGCTGCGTCCGACGACCACAGCATGTTGACCCTCAACATGAATTTGCTTGCGTTGCAACATCACCATCACACCATACGGTGTGCAAGGAGAAAATACCGTATTGCCTGTCACTAAGGCACCGACATTATAAAAATGAAAACCATCCACATCCTTTTCAATCGCTATGGAAGTGATGATCCGGTTATTTTCAAAATGCGCCGGTAGTGGCAACTGAACCAAAATCCCATGGATATGAGGATTATTATTCAATGTTTGAATACAAGTAAGAATCTCATTTTGATCGGTATTCCCGGGAAAGCTATGCACCTCGGAGTAAATGCCTATATCACTGCATGCCTTAACCTTATTCCTCACATAAATAGCCGAGGCTGCATTATCACCAACGATAATAACAGCCAGTCCGGGTTTCATGTCGAGTTGAATCAGTTTTTCCGCCCGAACCCGCCACTCTGATCGCACTAATTCGGCTATCTTCTTGCCATCAATAATCTGCGTGCTCATTTATAAGGAAATAACCATTTTTACTATTTATTGAGTGCCTTCTGTCAATTATCAATAACGACGCTGCTCTGGATAAACGCCAGAAAATCAGCTTGTTGGTTTGGCTTTTTTCAATTTGGTATGATAGATAAAAACACCGATCAAAAATACCGGAATTACAAAAATCGCGGCTGAAATGAGTCCTGCGGCGAGAATTGCTATCGCACTATTTCCAGGCATAAATAATGTAATGAACCAGATCACCAGAAAAGCGATACCCAGCCCGCCATATAGCATTATCTTTTTGCCGCGATCATATAAGCGCCAAAATGCACCCGATACTTGTAAATCATCCACATAATGATCAAACACTTCGGCCAGGCTGTTGTCATCGGGTTCAGATTCATACCCTATCGCAACCGCAAGCGCATTGTGATCATCCTCAAGTTTTGACATTTTTCTCAGAAACTCAATTCGCTTAAGTGTTTTGTGTTTTTGCAGGCCGTCTTGTATCAACATCGTCTGCAAAGCTGTAAATGCCAATTCACGAGCATCCTTGACGTTACCCAGATTTTCAGCAAATTTCCACATTACACCGAATAAATAGAGCTGAATCGTCAAGTCACGGAATTCCGGTGCAAAATCATATTGCTTACTTTTAATCAGTTCCAGTTGCGTATCTTTAACTTCTCTGGCATGAGCGATGCACGCATCCACTGTAGAAACATCGGAATCTTTTGCTTCTGCAGCCGATGGCTCTGCAACTGGAGTGGTTTCTGTTGTTTTATTGTCTGTCATATTTGAAGCCCCATACTTTAAATTTCATTGTCCCGATGATGACATACATTATATCCGACTCAGATAATCAGGAAAAAAATCATTTCTGATTCATCTCGTGATTTTAACGATTGGCGATTGAAACAAACGCTCTCATCACTTCTGATAAGAGCTTGGATCGACGATGATGCTAGTTGATGTGACGTGGAAGCTGCAGTCGCTGCCAAATGATGGAAGTAAGATCAGCGGAATTTAAAGTATAGAAATGCAAACCCGGCGCACCTTCATTAAGCAGTCTCTCACAGAGATCGGTCACGATGTCTAGTCCGAATGCTTGAATAGATTCACTGTCATCTCCATACCCTTCAAGCTTTTTCCGAACCCAGCGAGGGATTTCGGCGCCACATGAATCCGAGAATCTGACGAGTTGCGAGAATTTATTAATAGGCATTATTCCTGGGACTATCGGTATATTCACGCCTACCGCTTCACAGCATTCTACAAAATGAAAATACGCATCCGCATTATAAAAGTATTGCGTAATTGCCGAATTGGCGCCGCTTTCAATTTTCCGCTTAAAATTCTCAAAATCAAATTGTGCGGAGCGCGCCTGCGGATGATACTCTGGATAAGCCGCCACATCGACATGAAATGAAGTACCAAATTCTTGTCGGATAAAAGCGACTAACTCGCTGGCATACCGAAATTCTCCCGGTTGCGCCATGCCGGAAGGTAAATCCCCTCGTAACGCAACAATTTGCCGGATACCTGCTTGGAAATATTTTTCTAATAATGAGTGGATGTTTTGGCGTGTCGAACCGATACAAGATAAATGGGGAGCAACATTGTGTCCCTCCGCATGGATTTCCAGTACCGTTTCAAGCGTCCTTTCTCTGGTTGAACCACCCGCACCAAAAGTTACAGAAAAGAATTTAGGGCTTAGCTCAGCCAGTTGCTGCCGAGTTAACCTTAATTTTTCAATCCCTTGAGGGGTTTGAGGAGGGAAAAGCTCAAAACTGAAAGCAGGAGAAAATTTTTTCTGTGATTCCATTTCACAAGCTTACCTAAGAATTAAATGCAATCAATAACTTCTTTCATTATTGAATTCCGAGAATTAATTGTTGAGATGCGAGAATCAATCAAATTAAAGTCATCGATTAATTCCCGCAAGATTCAAAAATTAATAACGATACATTTCAGGTTTATAAGGGCCATCTTTATTTAAGCCCAGGTATTTAACTTGTTCGTCGGTCAACTCTGTCAGTTTCACGCCAAGCTTCCCGAGATGCAGTCTCGCAACTTTTTCGTCCAGATGCTTTGGCAATACATAGACATTCTTTTGATAATCGGTGCCGTGCTGCCACAACTCTAGTTGCGCTAATACCTGGTTGGTGAACGAGCTTGACATCACGAATGATGGATGTCCCGTTGCACACCCGAGATTCACTAATCGGCCTTGCGCCAATACGATAATGCGCCGACCGGTTGGAAATATGACATGATCAACCTGCGGTTTGATGTTTTCCCAGGAATATTTCTGCACCGCTGCGATATCAATTTCCGAATCAAAGTGGCCAATGTTACAAACAATCGCTTGGTCTTTCATTTGCAGCATATGATCATGCGTGATTACTCGCACATTACCCGTTGCCGTTACAAAAATATCCGCTTGACTGCAGGCGTCATCCATTGTAACCACACGATAACCTTCCATCGCTGCTTGTAATGCACAGATCGGATCAATCTCAGTAATCCAAACAGTGGCGCCCAAACCACGCAACGATTGCGCACAACCTTTTCCTACATCACCGTAACCGCAGACAACCGCAATCTTCCCGGCAATCATAACGTCCGTTGCTCGTTTAATACCATCAACGAGGGATTCTCTACAACCATAGAGATTATCAAATTTAGATTTTGTTACTGAATCATTGACATTAATAGCTGGAAACGGAAGTTCACCACTTTTCTGCATCTCATATAATCGGTGCACGCCGGTTGTGGTTTCTTCAGTTACGCCACGAATTCTTGCAAGATTTTTGGAATACCAATCCGGGTGCGTAGCCAATTTCGCTTTGATTGCTGCAAACAATACCGATTCTTCTTCATTGCTGGGATTAGCGATAACCGATGGATTTTTTTCTGCTTTTGCACCGAGAATCAGTAGTAATGTGGCATCACCGCCATCATCCAGAATCATATTAGCACCACTGGGTTGACCATCCACTGTCCAGTCAAAAATTTTGTGGGCATATTCCCAGTAATCTTGCAAAGACTCGCCTTTATATGCAAATACCGGGATATTTTTTGCTGCAATAGCGGCAGCCGCGTGATCCTGTGTTGAATAAATGTTACAGGATGCCCAACGCACTTCCGCACCTAATGCCACCAACGTTTCAATAAGCACTGCGGTTTGAATCGTCATATGCAACGAACCCGCGACACGTGCTCCCGCCAACGGTTTCTGATTTGCATATTCTTTACGCAACGCCATTAATCCGGGCATTTCAGTTTCGGCAATCGCTATTTCTTTCCGCCCCCATTCCGCCAGGGAAATATCCGCTACTTTATAGTCATTAAAAAAACCGCCATTTGAATTTGGCACAGCGTTCATAGTCATCTCCTTAAAATATGAACGAGCGCAGTTGAAATATGCTCCATCTATGCTGAGCCTCACGGAAAGAACCGTTGCAGCGCTCCTCAGCGTAGGGAAAATAATTAGAATCGGTTGTTGACGGCAACTATTACGAAATATTTATAGCCCGGCATCCGCGCGCAATTGTGCCGCTTTATCGGTAGCTTCCCAAGTAAAATCAGGAAGCTCACGACCAAAGTGACCATATGCTGCAGTTTGAGAGTAAATTGGACGCAACAAATTCAATGCATAAATGATGCCCCGAGGTCGCAAATCAAAATGTTTCTCTATTAACTGAACAATTTTTTCATCAGCGATCTTACCTGTTCCAAATGTATTAACCATTAATGAAACTGGCCGTGCTACACCAATCGCATAAGCAACCTGTACTTCACATCTGTTTGCAATTCCGGCGGCCACAATATTCTTAGCAACATAACGGCCCGCATAAGTAGCGGAACGATCAACTTTGGATGGATCTTTCCCGGAGAAAGCCCCTCCACCATGGTGCGCCGCTCCGCCATAACTATCGACAATGATTTTACGCCCGGTTAAACCGCAATCTCCCATTGGACCTCCAACAACAAAACGCCCCGTAGGATTAACCAGGTAATTAACATTCTTACTGATCATGCTGGCAGGCAGTATCGGCTTGATAATCTCTTCGATGACCGCTTCAGATAATGCTTGATGTGAAATATCAGGATCATGTTGGGTTGAAATCACAACAGTCTCAATATTTTTTGGTTTACCGTTTTCGTAACGTACTGAAACCTGCGATTTCGCATCAGGGCGCAACCAAGATAATCGGCCGTTCTTTCTTAGCTCAGCCTGACGCTCCACTAATCGGTGCGCATAAAAAATCGGCATCGGCATCAATTCTGGCGTTTCATCACAGGCATAACCAAACATAAGCCCTTGATCACCCGCGCCTTGATCCATTTCTTCTTCTTTCGTTCGATTGACTCCCTGCGCAATATCCGGCGATTGTTTATTAAAAGCCGTTAATACTGCACAGGTCGTTGAGTCAAAACCAATATTCGAACTGGTATAGCCGATACGCTTAACCGTCTCGCGTGCAATGATATTGTAATCCACCGACGCGTGCGTAGTAATTTCCCCTGACAATACGATTAAACCGGTACTGCACAAAGTTTCGCAAGCGACTCTGGCGTTTGCATCTTGACTTAAAATTGCATCTAAAACAGCGTCGGAAATTTGGTCTGCTACTTTATCGGGATGGCCTTCTGAAACAGATTCGGAAGTAAAAAGATAGTCATTCATGGTTTGTCAAGAAAATTAAAAAAGTGTTGATTATACCTAATTTTTTAATGAATTCATGCAATTTAACTTATCTATTGAGGTTATTTATTATTGAAATTTTTAAAATTACCCAATACAGTAAAAAAACAAACTGTTGTAAGTAAGACGAAAGTTAGTGATTAAGTATGCGAAAAGTGATTGTTTAAAATAGTTTTATGAGAACATGTTCAATAAAAGCAGTATGCTCTGTCGATAATCACTGATATCCGGTTACGGAAAGTTCTGAGATCAAGTCAATGAGGCACCCATTCATAGCAGCCAAATCTAACCACATTCAACTGTATTTTAAGCGTCCTCCACTCGGAGGTGTACGTCCTTTATGCCTACTGATTTTATTGATCGCGCTGTTCTCCAGCTCGATGGCATTTGCATCGGTTATAGGCCGGGTCATAAAACCTTATGGCAGTTACACATTCACCGCCGACGACAATATGTTGCGCATTCGTGAAAAAACCAATCCTTTACCATTGCTCGGCACGAATAATCTTTTTGATATGTCCCATCGCCTTACCGGCGGTGCGATGCTGGAGAAAAGAATCAGCAGGCAATTTCTAAGCGCTAATTTGAATTTTACCCATACGCGCTTTGAGAAGTTCAGTCAAATGAACAACGATCTGAAAAGTTTCAATGGTAACTGGAACTGGTTTCTCGGCAATCAGCTGGAAGGCAATATGGGCGCCAGTTATGTGCAATCGTTAGCACCGTTTCTGTTTCAGCCGGGCTTAAAAAATGTCCGCGCCGAGCAGACAGAGTTTTTTAATGCCGCATGGCGCTTTCATCCCAGCTGGCGCGTAACTGCCGATTATCTCCGCTATGATTTGAATACCGGTAGCTCTAATGGCCTATTCCGTTTCCTGAGCCGGGTTGAGAATCGGTTTGAGGGCGGCCTCGATTACATCACAGCGCACCGGAATACCGTCGGGATCGATTTTCGTTATACCATCGGCGATTTCCCGGTGCGGGTATTAACACCGGATGGTTCCGCCAGGGACAACAGCTATGATCAAATAGAGGTTATGAGCCGGGTGGTTTGGGCGATCACCGGAAAATCTAATTTTACCTGGCGTGGCGGCTGGGTGGAGCGTATCAACGCCAGCTTCTCGGAGCGAAATTTTAGCGGCTTTAACGCCCGCTTGGCTTATCAGTGGCAACCCACCGATAAAATAGAACTAACGGTCAACGGTTGGCGCGAAACTTCGGCGATGCAAGTGCTGACCGCCAGTTATGGTCTCAATACCGGTGTCAGCGTCGTGCCTTCTTGGAATATTTCGCGCAAAGTCAGGTTGGAGGGAAATTTCTCCTATGAAACGCGGAAATTTAATAGTTTCGTGCTTCTGACCGATAGCGTATTGCCTTTGGGTACCAACAATACCATACGCAACGCAACCATGAGACTCATCTACGTGCCTTATCGCGGATTGCAACTCACTGCTTCGGCTTTTCACAATGATTTAAAAACCGATCAGGCACTGGGCGGATTTAACGCCAATGGCGCCACGCTCGGTCTGCAATATACCTACGGAAGATAATGACAGTTAACGATTTACCCATCGTCGCTTTTTTCAAGCATTTGCTCGACCCTTTCATCATCTGGAGCATGCTGATATTAACCACCTGGATGTATCACGAGGATTTTACCAGTTACTATCTGGTGCTGGTGATCATCACCTTTTTTGTTTCCACCTATATTTACGAGCGTATTCTGATTTACCGCAATTGGCGTAAAGGACGGTTGCTGGCGTATATGCGCGATACCATTATGGGTTGGCTGGTGATTGTCGCCATTTTGATATTTCTCGGTTACGCCACTAAATTTCACAATCAGTTTTCCAAGCAGGTTTTATTGACTTGGTTTATCGTCACGCCGTTGATGCTGATTGCAAGTCACTTGACTGTACGTAGTATCGTTACCAATCTCTACAACAAAGGTAAATTGCGATCGGCAGTCGTCATCGGCGCTAACGAAACCAGCTTGCAATTTATCAAGCATATCGCGGATCTGCCTTTCTTGTTGATCAGCTACCAAGGCTTCTTTGACGAGCGCAGCAGCTCACGGATTGCCGGCATTCTGGAGTCTCATGACGATGAGCGGACTGATTTGCATTTTACCGAACCGGTTACCCGTCCGAATAGTTTTGGTTCTCGGTTAGGCGGATTAGCCGATGTCGTGCCGTATGTTCAGAAACATAATGTCGAAATGGTCTTTATCAGTTTGCCGATGGCATCGCAACCGCGCATCCAGAAGCTGATGGATGAACTGCCGGATACCACCACCTCGATTTATTTCCTGCCGGATATTTATATCTTCGATTTGATGCAAGCACGCTTCGAATATATCGGCGATCTCCCGGTAGTTGCCATGAACGAATCACCGTTCACCGGTATCGACGGTGTGGTGAAAAATGCCAGCGATTTCGTGCTGGCGCTGTTGATCCTGATTCTGATCTCCCCGATCATGCTGTGCATTGCCCTGGCGGTGAAATTCACTTCTCCCGGTCCGGTTATCTTTAAGCAACGCCGCTATGGTTTGAACGGCGAAGAAATCATCGTCTACAAATTCCGTTCCATGACCGTTACCGAAGACGGCGCCAATATTCAGCAAGCTAAGCAAAACGACCAGCGGCTCACCAAAATCGGTGGTTTCCTGCGGCGTACTTCATTGGACGAACTGCCGCAATTCTTCAACGTACTCGAAGGCAAAATGAGCATCGTAGGCCCCCGCCCCCATGCCGTCGCGCATAACGAGCTCTATCGCAAGCTTATCAAAGGTTACATGCTACGCCACAAAGCCAAACCCGGCATCACCGGTTGGGCGCAAGTCAACGGCTGGCGCGGTGAAACCGAAGCTCTAGAAAAAATGAAAGCCCGCATCGAGCATGACCTCTACTACCTCAAAAACTGGTCCATCTGGCTCGACCTCTGGATCATCTTCAAAACCGTCCTCGTCGTCTTCAAAAAAGATAATGCGTATTGATTAGGCCGCGTTCAAGTACACCGGCAACTAACCGGTAAACAACTGGCAGCCGGGGGGTATTGTTGCCGCAACCAGCCGCGAGCGCCGCTACGCGGCGCTCAGTGTTCAGCGCATCAGCTTTTCAGCGTTCAGCGGCGCAGCGGGCAGCGTTTCAACGATGGGGGACTCACATAACACCCGGAAGTCGATACTAACGTCGCGACCGTCCGGATGGAAGCCGTAGCGAGCCGCCGAGCGCGCGAGGCCCGGACCATAGTGCCAGGAACCGCCGCGCACCACGCGGGCTTGATCGTCCATTAAGGTAATATCGTTGGGTTGATCATAAGCGTTCAGGCACCATTCCCAAATGTTACCCGCCATATCGTCGACGCCGAATGGGCTACGACTCAGCGGATACAATCCAATTGCGACGGTGCGCCCGATGCCTGCCTCACGGCAATTGACTCGCGCCGGATGCCACTCATCACCCCAAGGATAATCCTGCCCAGTACTACCAATGGCGGCCCATTGCCATTCCCATTCCGCCGACAGCCGGATGGTCAGTTTGCATTTCGCGCTCAACCAGCGGCAGAACGCCATGGCGTCATAGTAGGAAACATTGATCGCCGGATAATTATCAAACGCCCACAGAAGATCACCCGGTTTTCTTTCCTTTTTCAGTCCGTCCCACCATTTTTTGTTGTTGTAACCGTCTTTGGCATCGACAAACGCGCGATACTGCACCCAGGTGATCGGATAGCGCGCGATGCGAAAACCTGCAAATTGAAAATAATCACGGGTTCCCAAGGTAATTTCACCTGCGGGAACATCAATCCACGTAATATCCGGTAATCCTTGTTCATCCAAACCAACGCCGCGGCGTGGATCGTTCATTTGATTCAAGCGCAGGCCGACTTCTTCGCGCCGCTGATGCGTGGTGGCATCGGTGTTCAGTTCATCGAGCAATCGCAGCGGTTCCGGGTACAGAAATTGCCGCAATGGTGGCTCCAGATACGATTCCAACGTGCTCCACAAGATAATAGCCGGGTCGCTGAAATCCGCATCCAGCGCAGGTGCAACAAGCCGGTGCAGGTTGGCCAGAGCGAGAATGGCGGGTTTTTGCCGTTCCCAGCCCCATTGCAATAGCGGCGCACATTGCTGACTCTGCCATTCACGCGCGGCTTGTTCCGCTTGGCGGCGCAGCGCCAAATCGTCAGCATAGCGTCCATGCCAATCCTTGAATCGCTGCCAATGACTGAACACGGCTTCGTGTCCAACTTCAATGATCACCGGTCGGTCGTTGCCGTCCTGGCGGCTGACCAGAATGCGCCGCTCGATCAACTGCTGCACCAGTTGCAAGGCCGGTTGTGATAACTCGTGCAATTGTGCGCGACGGCGTACCACCGTCAGTGATCCGGTGGCGTCGTCATTGCGCTGCTCGACGCTGGCAATGGCAAGAAACAAGCGCGAAAAGGTTTCCTCGTCCAGGTTGTTGGTTTGTTGTGCGCGTGTCACCGCTTCCTCGGCCAGACCGTCGATGGCGCCGGCAATGCCGCCGATCTCTTGGTACGCGGCTTCGGTCAGCTCGTTGCCGTTTCTGCGCGCATACAACTGCGCCAACGCGAATTCGGCTAACGCCAATGCGCCCGGCGCCGTTCCGGTATCGCTGAGGATGCGTTGCACCAGCTTCGTCGCAATGGTCAGCCCGGCGGCTTTGGCAGGTTCGACAATCATTTTTTCCAACGCGGCAGCGCCGGGCGTGCCGACGGAATAATGTCCGCTACGCAGCAACGCGGCACTAGCTTCGTCCTGCGGCCATTGGCTGTAGAAATCGGAGCGCATCGCCACCATGACGTGCAGCCACGGGCTGGCCACCGCAGCCGCGAGCAATCGAAAGAACGCATCGCGCGCGGCCGCATCGACTTTTGCCGCAAACAGTTCTTCAAACTGGTCGGCAAACAGCAGCAATTGCGCACTTGTACCTTGCGGTTGTATGGCTTCTTCGGCAATGGTTGCGATGCTGGCCGGATCGGCGCGCAATCGCTGTGATAGATCCGGCGCGCGCCAGCCGCAACCGGGAAACGTTTTACTCAACGCGGCTGCCAGCGGCAGGAACGGATCGTCGCCCAATTCGCGCGGTGAGAAACTAACAGGAAACCAGCGCATACCACTTACATGGCTTTGGTTCAGCGTCGGGATCAATCCGGCGTACACCAGCGACGATTTGCCCGAACCAGATGGTCCGATCACCGCGATGAAACGGTCATTGCGCGCCAGCAACCGCTCGAGCAAATCCTCGATCTCGACATCGCGCCCGAAAAAGCGATCGGATTCTTCCGGCCTGAAAGCGCGCAAACCGGGATAGGGTTCGCCTTCGATGCGTTTTCGTTGCGGTGTTTGATTCCGCCGCAAGTGATGGAAAAAGGCTATTACAACCTGCGCCTTTAATCCTTCCGCCGTTTTAAATTCGGCGGCGCGGCTGGCGATTTGCTGCCGGAAGGCTTCGATCAACTCTGCAGGATTTTCTTTAGTAATTGCATCGTCAAATTTTCTTCTGATCTCGTCATCGTCTTTGATAAAAACCAAGGTTGGAATACCACGTGCCACCGCTTGGCGGTATTCGAGCTCGGTAATGGATTGGTTTTCTCCATCAGGAATGTGCCCATAACGCCGCCCGACGATACCGATATACAGCTCGCAACCAGCCACGTCGGCAAGACAGCTATCCCGCACGCTGCGCTCGTCGGCGGAATAACTCTCGACCACCACGCATTCGCCGCCCAGCGCCTCCTTGACCGCTTGCCGTTCAGAATAGAGATCGTTTAAGGTCGACGATAAATAGACACGCATAATAATCGAATGAAATTATAATAAGTGCTTCGGAAACAGAGGATTGATCACTGATGCGGATGAACGCCGCGGATCGGTGCCGATTCGTATTTTAGCAGCGGGTTGCATTGTCACATCAATCAAAATAGCTTATCGTGTCAGCTTGCAGTGGCACAACAGCTATAAAAAACTTCCATTGGCGATAAATCGTACCACGACTCAATCTCTCGAACCCTCATTCTGCTGACAGGAGGTCTCGCATGAAAACCTACCAACTGGTTATGTTTGTTGCATTACTGAGCCTGGCATGCCCGGCCATTGCGTTGGAAGCCGGTGCCAATGACACAGCTTTAGCCACGAGACTGGATAACCCGATTCCTGCCGTAATCGGGAAAGGCGCTATCCGCTTGCGGCTAAAAACTGTCGCAACGCGTCTGGCCGCACCGAACTGGGGCATCTCGGCACCAGGTGATTCCGAATATTTGTACGTGAGCGATCAAAACGGTAAATTGTGGCGAATAAATCTGGCCGACGGTAGTAAAGCGTTCTTCGACTTATCCACGCTGCTGGTGCCGCTGGGCGCTTTCGGCAGCGAATCATACGATGAGCGTGGATTCCTCGGGTTCGCTTTCCATCCGCAGTATGCCAGCAACGAACTGGTCTATACTTATACTTCCGAGCCGGCGGCGGCGAATAGCGATTTTTCCACGATCCCGCCCGGCGGGTCGGCAAATCATCGCTCCGCCGTTCGCGAATGGAAGCTGAATTTATCGAACTTCACATCAGAACCGGCATCCATCGACAGCCGCTTGCTACTGACTGTCGATCAACCGCAGTTCAATCATAACGGCGGCGCACTCAATTTCGGTCCGGATGAAAAACTCTATATCGCTTTCGGCGATGGCGGCGGCGCTGATGATCGCGATGGTCAGATATTCATCGGCGCTCCGATGATCGGTCATGGCGCTAACGGCAATGGACAGAATCCGGCCAATCCGCTTGGTAGTTTGCTGCGGATTGATCCGCTCGGAACGAATTCAGACAACGGCCGTTACGGTATTCCAACCGACAATCTCTTCGTCGCTTCATCGACTGTTCTCCCTGAGACTTATGCATACGGCTTCCGTAATCCATTCCGCTTTTCGTTTGATACGCAAACTGGCGCACTGGTGTTAGCCGACGTCGGACAGAACGCAATCGAAGAGGTTGATTTGGTTCAAGCAGGCGGCAATTATGGGTGGGGATTAAAGGAAGGCAGTTTTAACTTTGATTCGAATGGCACCGGTGCCGGATTTGTAACCGACGACGCAACCATCGGCGACTTTATAGATCCAGTGGTGCAATATGATCATGATGAAGGCACCGCTGTGATTGGCGGATTTGTTTATCACGGCAACACCATCACCGATTTGCAAGGAAAGTATGTCTTTGGCGATGTTTCAAAAACCGGTAGCGGCGATGGCCGAATCTTTTATACCGATGGCAGCGCCATTTTTGAATTGGACCTTGCGGATCGCGCGCAACCGGGTTTCTGGGTGCTTGGGTTCGGGCAAGATGGCGACGGCGAACTCTACGTGCTCGGCAATACCACCGGCACGCCATTCGGCGAAACCGGCACCGTTTACAAACTGATTCCCAATGCCGGATTCGACGGTAGCACGGTTGACATTCCCGCGGTCACTGCGAGATTTTCCAATGGCGACGAAGCGTTTTACCGCGTACGCTTACAACTGATCGCCGGAAGCTCGCCACTCCGGTTTGAATTAGCGCAAGCTGAACAATTGGCGGAACGCTATCGTGACGATGTCACGATATTCACTCAAGCCACCGGTAAACTGGAAATACCATTTATCAACGTCACCGGTGAAAGCGGTAATATCACCACATATGCCGTGGAGCTGCAGCGGATTACCGACGCGCCGATGCTGACCTTCGAATTGAAAACCGCCAGCTTAGTGAAATAACGGCAGACTTCCGAATCGAACAACGCCGCCCAAACACGCTGATCTTGAAGCTCATTCACGCTTGCTGATTCACCAGCAAGCGTTCAAATTCACCGGTCCGGATGGCGGGAGAATAATAAAAACCTTGCGCGTAATCGCAACCGAATTGGATCAATAAATCCTGCTGTTCTTTGGATTCGACACCTTCAGCGATGGTATAAATATCGAGTTTATGCGCCATTACGATAATGGCTTCGACCAATGCGCGATCGGTTTCATTGTTAATCAGGTTGCTGATAAATGAACGATCAATCTTGAGATAATCGATGTCGAATCTTTTCAGGTAAGAAAGCGAAGAGAAGCCGGTACCGAAATCATCAATCGATACTTCAATCCCGGCGTTGCGATATTCCAGCAGCCGATCCTTAACATCGGAGGTATCTTTCAATAACAATCCTTCGGTAATTTCGACATTGATGCAGTTTCCCGGCAATCCTAGTTGACTCAGTTTCTCCGACCAAGAATATTTATTGAAATATTTAAACTGAATGGGCGATACATTGACGCTGATCTGGATAATGTAACCAAATTCATCCCGCCAGCGTTTAATCAGCGAACACGCTTGCATGAACACCCAATTGCCGATCTCATTGATTAAACCGCTTTCTTCGGCAATGGGAATGAACATGGATGAGTCAATCATGCCTCGGCTTGAATGCTTCCAGCGCAATAGCGCTTCCGCTTTAATAATCCGTTTGCTGGATAAATCCAGAATCGGTTGATAGTAAACTTGCAACTCATCGTTTGCCAATGCGCTTCTAAGGTGATGCGTGAGCGTCATTTTCTCATAGGCCTCGAATTGCATCGAACGGGTAAAATAACAAAATCGGCTCCGCCCTTCCAATTTCGCCTTATACATTGCTTGATCGGCATGCTTCATGAGATTTTCCAAGTCAAGCCCATCTGCCGGATATAACACAATACCGATACTGGTTGAAATGAAATGCTCGACTTTATTTTGATCCAAAATGAAGGGTTTATTTAACGCCACAATAATATTTTGAGCGATCATTTCAATACGCGGTCTGGTAATATCCGGAAGAATAATTGCGAATTCGTCACCGCCCAAACGCGCTACGGTATCGGTTTCGCGTACGCACTTTAAAATGCGTGACGAAACTTCCGTGAGCAGTTTATCCCCGATCGCATGCCCAAGCGTATCGTTGATATCCTTGAAATGATCCAAGTCAAGAAACAACAAAGATAGCAGCAAATTATTGCGGCGCGATTTTTTGATTTCCTTATTCAATTGATATTTGAATAAGCTTCGATTCGGCAGATTGGTTAAATCATCATAATTGGCCTGCGCCAAATATAATTCATCCAGTTTCTTTTTCTCAGTGATGTCAGAGAATTGCGCAACATAACAATAGATCTGCTGATTGACCTGACGAATGATGCTGATATTCATCCATTTCGCTTGAATGCTGCCATTCTTATGAAGATCCCAAATTTCCCCTTGCCAATGATCTTCGGCAAGTAGCCTTTGCCACATTTTCCGATAAAAGGATTTTTTGTGCCGCCCGGAATTAAATATTCGCGGATTTTTGCCTTTAATTTCATCCAACTCATAGCCTGTCATTCGAGTAAAGGCCGGATTAATCGCCATGATCCGATTATTTTCATCCGTTACCATAATGGCTTCGTTACTGTAATGGTAGATTGCGGATGCCAATCGCATGGTATCGTTGGATTGTTTTTGTTCGGTAATATCTTGATAGATTCCGAGTACTCCGATGACTTCATACTCAGTATTACGTAGCGGCACTTTTGATGTTTGCAACCAGATCGTGTTACCGCTCGAGGTATTCTGCGTCTCTTCATAATAAAGCTTGGAAACGCCGGAATCGATGACGTACTTATCATCGGTGCGATAAAGATCGGCTTGCTCATGAGTCCAACTTAAATCGTAGTCAGTTTTGCCAATTATCTGCTGCGGTAATTGCAGACCGGCGTCTTTGGCGAACCCGGGATTGCAACCCAAATAACGCGATTGCTTGTCTTTCCAGAAAATACGCAGCGGTACCGTATCAACAATGGTTTTAAGCAAATTGCGCGAATCGTACAACGCAACTTCTTTATCCCGATTCTCAGTGATATCGCTTCGATAGCCGATAATCTCCACGGTAGTGTCGTTCGGATCCATAATTAAATAAAGCTCATCTCTGATCCATCTCCACTGACCGTTCTGATGTTTAAACCGATAATCATGAAGCTGTGTACCGAAGAAAAATAAGCGCGAAAGATTGGCAAATACTTTATCGCGATCTTCGGGGTGAATACGATTGTTCCAAAAATCCGGCACGGAAAGAAATTCGTCGACAGTATATCCAAGAATTTTGGTTAGATTGCTGCTGATGTATTTTATGGTATGCGGAGAAAAAACATCGCATTTGTAAACAATCACGGGGGAAAACGCGAAAAAATAATCGGTCTGCGAAAATGTGGAATGAGTGGCGATTCCTGGAGAATTGGGTGAAGAAGCTTCGGTCAGGAATACGCGATATACCGACAAGCCTAATTCATCTTTTTGATAATGATATTGGAGGTTTGAAAGTAAAGCCGAACCATCGCAACGCAGTAATCGTAACTGCAGGCTTCCTCGCAGATCATGCGCATTTTTACACGAACATACGCGATCCCATAGCAATCTATCCTCTGAGACGATAAAAGAGGAAAAATTCTTATGCAACAGCTCGTTTTTATCGATTCCAAGAAACCTGCTTGCGGCTGGATTGATTATTTGAATTAGACCATGTTGATTCAGCATGAGATAACCAACACGAAACAATTCACTCGAATCGGTCATTTTCATTTCATTTTAACCGGGTTGACTTAACAAGTGGATCTGCGGTCATTGATATAAGTTCGCTGAAGCAATAGAAAACGCTATTCACTGAAATGCAGAATCGACCAGCAATTCACAGCACAGGTTACTGATCTTCCGTAGCTTTGAAACAAGATTCAGGATCACAAGTGCGCTCTACTTGAAATTCTCTGATGAGCATAATTTATCACTACATTGATTCGTTACCCTAATATTTTTCTTATCGTTGCATCGCTATATTTGTCAACGAAAATTAGATATCAACTTACACGCAACCCAAGCATATCGTGTATCGTATTAACCCTGCGTGGCGATAACCAATCGTTTAGAATAATACTACGGTATTATGTTGATGGTGCCAGAAGAAACCCCGAACCCTCATCCGCTCACTTCCGCAGCAATCCAAAATACCCTTTCTTAATCTTAATATCCAAGCCATTTTGAAAAATTGGTGTCCGTAACAATCCATAATAATCCTTGCGCAGCCGGAAATTTTTGGGCATAGTTTTAGGCATAGGAATTTTGGGAGACCCGAACCATGCCTAAAAAAGTTACCAGTTTAACAGATATACAAATCCGGGCAGCTAAACCCGGTGAAACTAAATATGATGGCAATGGTTTGGAACTCGTTGTAGATACCAAAGGAAATAAGCGTTGGGTTTTACGCTACAGACGAACGGATGGAAGGCGCAATATGCTTGGACTCGGTTCTTATCCTGATGTAACGGCTAGTGCTGCACGTATCGCAGCGGAAGAAATCCGGCAAAGGCTACGCCAGGGAATTGACCCTGTTGAATATAAGAAATCAGAGAGATTAAAGCAAGAAATCGCAATCCGTGGAACATTCAAGGCAGTTTCCGAAGAATGGTATAATGGGCCAAAGAAACCGCCCGTAAGGCAAGGGAAATACTGGATGATTCCTTATTACCCCGGTTAGCAAAGAAGCCGGTAGCTGAGGTTACATCGTCCGATGTAAAACAAGTGTTGCTTGAGATCCACGAACGCGCCCCACGGTTAGCAATAAAAGCACGGCAATATTCTAATCAGATTATTCACTATGCGATTCAGGAAGGTTTGCGGGAGGATGGCCGTGAATTGTCTCTGAAGGGTGCGCTTCCGGACTGCAAGAAAGGACATTATGCCGCTGTTACAAAACCGGCCGATTTACCAGCCTTACTTAAAACAATTGAAAGCATAAATTCAATTCATTCAAAGGTAGCCTTATTGACGTGCTTGTACACAGCAACCCGTCCCGGTGTGGTCGCCGGTATGCGCTGGGATGAATTGAACCTGGATAGCAACGAATGGCACATACCAGCCAGCCGCATGAAAATGGGTAACGACCATATCACACCCCTACCCGATCAATTGATTACGATGCTGCAGCAATTGCGAACGCTTACCGGTGAATCGCCGTTTGTGTTTCCTGGTGTTAGTGATCCGATTAATAAGCACATGCACCGCGATAGCTTGAGCAAGGTACTTAGGGAAAACGGAATGCGTGACAAAGCAGTTACGCATGGATTCCGCGCAACCTTCAGAACCATAGCAAGAGAAAGACTGCGGATTGCACCTGATGTATTAGAGGCACAAATAGCACATGCCAAAAAGGGAGAAGTACAAGCAGCTTATGATCGAACGCAATTCCTTGATGAGCGCCATAAGCTAATTCAACAATGGGCTGACTACGTTGATGCACTGAAAAATAATGAAACAGTTATCCAGCTATTCAAAAATGCAAGGTGATTTTTTCTTATGCTGTTTTTTGTATTTTTATCCTACCCCCTTAAAAACTTGTCGGAACAGTCGGAACAGTCGGAACAAAATCTTGAAACCCGCATGAATCATTGCTTTCCGTGTTCCGACATTTTCAAAAAACGTTCCGACAAACCCCATTTTGTTCCGACAATTTGGGGTAATTCGTGGGTTTTATGCTTCGATTGGTACCGGATATTTTGAGATTTTCAGCAAGTTTTAATACGAAAATCCGGCGCGGAATGATCCTGTTGTCCACCTCACGC
Source organism: Nitrosomonas sp. (assembly GCF_019635155.1). Lineage (GTDB taxonomy): Bacteria > Pseudomonadota > Gammaproteobacteria > Burkholderiales > Nitrosomonadaceae > Nitrosomonas. The sequence goes on from NZ_JAHBZY010000007.1 coordinate 111,253, forward strand.
CAAGGAACAACTGCATTATTAGCATTGTTATGCACACCCGCCATTCATAGCTCATAAATAATTATTCAAATGAATGCGCAAACACACACAAAGTATAAAAACACCGATTAACTCATTGTAATAAAACAATTCCCCACTTCGACTTTACTATAAAAACCAACTGCGTATAACGAGCATTATGTTAAATAATACAACTATAACTATTTACCACTTTATGATAAATTTTATTTAATTTTATTACATTATTTCCCACCTATGAATAAAGTTGCTTTAATTGTTTTTACTTGCTAAGATGCGTAATTATTCTCACGCGCGCGCGAAAGCACTATGAAGCAGGAAGAAATGACACGGGATGAGTTCAGAAACGGATTAGCAAAATTGAATTGGAAGCAATCTGATTTTGCAATGGAAGCGGGGGTTACTCCGGTCGCAGTCAGCAATTGGTTGACCGGGATCGCGCCGTTACCAGTATGGGCGCAACGGCATTTGAAACTATTAATAACACTTCATGATGTGGCCGCTACCCTACTCGAACCGCCCACAAAGAAAGCCAAAATGGCGCGGCGTGATGCCGTTTCATAAATCGAAGGAAACGCCAAAGGCATGCGGCATTAATTGCCTTTCAAGTGCAAGCTTCCTGTAAAGCTTTACGGGCAATAAAGCTTGAGCGTGATTCGCCTGCTGCCTTGGCTGCTGCATCAATGCGCCGCAATACACGGGCGGGCAGCGTGATGTTTATTCTTTCCGCCTTGTCCGATAATTCAGAAAGATCAATCGTTACCACGGCCCACACGCAGCCGGAAAACTCCGGATTCGATTGATGTTCACCGATAGAACGCGGTTCAGGAATCGCAGATCCATCATCAATCGCCGTTTCGAGCCATAATTCAACCGCCTCCCGTGCGTTGTCAATCGCTTCATCCAGAGTATCGCCCGCCGAAAAACAGCCCGGCAAATCGGGAACGATCACGCCGAAAGCGTGCTTATCGTCTCCCGGTTCAATCACAATTGGGAATCTCATTTTTTACACTCCTTTATTTCAAACCAGCCTGCTTCAATAACTTGTTAACAAGCCCTATTCCTAAATCTTTTTTAGGGTGGGGAACAGTGATATGCCCGGATCGTTCCGGGTGTGTATAGATATGATGCGATCCCTTCACGCCTCGAAGCACCCACCCTGCTTTTTCAAGTTGCCTGATAATCTCCGCACTACTCATAATGTGTATTATACACACTTAACGACACAATAGATAAAAAGCTAAATTTCCATAAGACTACTTGTTGATAAAACAAGCTCTTAAGATAAACTAATTCATCACTCCATAGTTCGGCGGAACGAAAAACGGATACCTTTACCGTCTTGGAGCGACCTATCTTGAAGGGCAATACTTTGAAAGGGTGTTATGGATTTTTTTTGAAGAGTATAGATGACAAGAACGAATTTACGATGCACTTGAAATTATTCACCCTATGACGTAACGAAACGTTACCCCATCATCCAATCAAGCTATACCGGTGCAGATAAATATCATGAATAATTTATAACCCACCCTCAAATTGAGGGTGAGATAAGATTGCCGCCAATTTGTCCCAAACCGGGAAGCCGGTTCATTTAGAGCCGCAATTTCGCGGAGTCCTCGTGCATCAACAAACAGGGAAAGAATACCCGATGATCCGCCTAAATCTCTTTAATCCAGTTTGAATCAATCCTGTTCAGTTTTTAGGATTTTTCCGAAGGTATCCAATTCGAGTTCAAGCTCTTTACCTTCCGTTTTAATTTCGACTTCGTAGCCCGTAATCGTGCCATCAGGTGCCATAACCTTCTCCGCCTCTTTGATAGTTGCTTCTGGGTATGCTTTGGTTATGGCTTGAACTACTGGTTCCGGGAGCGTTTTTACGTCAATGGCTTCCTCCTTCTGCAAAACTACCCCTTCAGAGTCATATAGAATTTCATACTCTTTGCCATTTTCTTTGTATTCCACTTCATAAGCAGCTTTCCCTTCAATCATTTCCTTCTCAAATTCAACCTCTTTGGCATTTGGGTAGGCTTTCTCGAAAGCTTCAAGTACTGCTTTTGGTACTTGGTCTTTGCTTACCTTTTCCTCGGCAGCATTAACCGAGTTGAATGTAAGTAATACAACAACCAATAAAGCTACAAACGAAAATTGTGTTTTCATTAGATACTCCTTCGGCTTCAGCCAAAAATGAATTGATAAAAACCTTTTGATACACTTGAATTTTTAAGTGTAACTACTAAGACCTCAGTAAAATAATTTCGTTGTCTGTGAGGATTCGCATTACTCGTTGAAATCCTTTATTAGGAACACCCTATATTTTCAACATTTAGAGCTACTCGCATAAGTTACCCGCTTTTTTGAAAAGCGCTCCCCTGTTCTTCGTGTCGATTGCCCGATATCTGAGCAACCCAAATCTTGACTTCAAATCCAAAAATCGACTCGGGAAGCAAGGCAATGGCCTTGAGTCAATTCCAATCAATATCTAAAAGGAAATTTAACCTTTCTCTGTTGCATCAATAGAATCAATCTAAGTTTTCTCATAAATGATATGAATTGCATTTCTGCGGCAACTGTATCCTGACAAATCACTTCTTTTCCTGGTATTACTTGAAGCCTATTGTCATAGGCAAAATCCATAATAAATTTGTAACCATCCGGATTTGTACCTTTTAAAGCCACCTCAACCAACACACAAACTTTACCCTGACGAATAACGGGATGGGCATATTTTGAGTACACCCAACGGCTATTCTTGTAACATGCAAGTGTTCCGCAGAGTCTTTCCGCCCAATCGCTTGGCCTGAATGGTTGATTATCTTCGGTTACACCCAGAATCAACCACTCTTTCGGCTCGGTTTTCATAGGATTAACCAGCAATGAAAAGAGAATCTACAATTACGGAACTGCTTGACCATGGACCATAGCAGTTTTTCTGTAGCAACAATTAAGAGTGAACAGCTAATTACTCTACTGTCACTATTCCAAACGGTAATTGAGGAATTTTTGCAAACAATGGATGGCCATTCCATCGTATCAAGATGAAAATTTCGATAATCGCAATGCTTTATGCAAACCTCGAACTGATCCATCGATCCACCTCCACAGAGGGCAATGCGTTCAGATAAATTTCAAACGGTTGCTCAAACCTTGACACCCAAATTTCAGTTATATTTTGAAATAGTTAATATGAAAATCCTGTGAAGCGGGATAGCAAAAACATACAGAAAAAATTCACATTCCTTTGAAAAAGTAAATCCACGTTTTTTTGTGCATATCTTGGCTTCAAATCTAATAACGCTTCGGGAAATTTTTGAGTAGAAAAAGATTTTTCCGGCTAGAATTATTTAATCACTCCATAGCCCGGCCAGGCGAAAAAGCGGATACCTTCAACCGCCTTGGAGTGACCTTTCTTGAAGGGTGCACTTTTGAAGGGATGTGCTATGCCAGGAAAAGGCAAGAAATCCAATAAGCCAGCAGTCAAAGAACTACCTGATCGATACCCGCGTACTGAAGAAATACTCATTTTTAGTGATATCAGTGACCTTGATCATGTATTCGGTTTACTCGACCAATTAAATGAAAACGCCAATTCAGCACCGCCCAATATTTCAAGTAATGAATGGGAAGATATATTTAAATATTCAACTATGTGCTACCTCATTGGGCAACTTAAAAAAGCATGTTTCGAGTATGAGCGGTTTTGGATTGATGAAGAAGATTGGAATTTGGAAGAGGATGAAGAATTTAATGAATACATGAATGATCCTGAAGAGCTTTGGTGGCTTGTCAATGAACTTGATCATGGCAGATGGGGGCTGGTGAATGGAAAAAACACAAGATTCTATGACCCGGCGTACCATGCCGCTGCAAGATCATTGCAAATGGCCATGTATACCTATAAATATGTTGGTGATCATGAATGGGTAAGTTATTGCATTAACGAATTAAAACAAACCTTAACTCGCTACCATGCCGCTTCGCTTGAAATCGTTATGCACAGGGATAATATTTATTTGAGCAGTAAGCAAAAATATTTTCCTTCGATTGATAGGATGAACGCCGGAAATAAAAAACGTATTTGTGAACAGCAGGAAGAAGCGGCAGCTAATTACGCGGAAATCAAACGGGAATTTAGTGAATTATCTAAAATTAAACCTCATAAGAATAAAACAAATCTCGTAAAAGAATTAGTATCAAAAGGATATGGCGAAAGAACTATCTGGCGTGCATTAAAAGATAATCCTGATTCATAAGAATAGCTTATCGCTTTTCTAGCCTTTCTTTTTTTACATCGAAAAAACTACTGTCACGCCGGTTGTGTGGCAGTTTCATCACATTTCATCATTCACACAACGCCCAGCAATTCCGGGCGGATTCATTAGTACAAATAATGTTTATAGGTGAATGATGACAAACAAACTATTACGGCTTCCGCGCGTGTTAGAACTGCGTGGAAAAAGCCGATCAGCACATTACGATGATATTCAAAAAGGCATGATGACGCCGCCGGTTAATTTGGGCGGGCGCTCAGTTGGGTGGCCGGAAAATGAAGTGGCTGCAATTAACGCCGCCCTGATTGCCGGTAAATCTGAAAGCGAAATTAAAGAGCTTGTTAAGCGATTGATTGCAGATCGCCAGAACTCATGCGAGGTGGCGGCATGAGCAATCAGCTAACCCCTACCGACCTGATGCTACAAGCGCGGGATTCAGCAGAAACATACTTCAATCAATCGGTCCGCATCATTGATTCTAAATTCGGTGAAGGTTATGCCAAAACCCACCCGGAATTAATCGGTGATTTCATGCGAACAGTAGCGGCTGATTTTCATACTGCGATTTTGAATCATAAGCTTGATGAACTGATTGCGGAAATTCTGATTCACTTCGATGAGCCGGGGTTAACTTTGCCTATTCAGCTTAACCAATCATCAGGAAAGATAGCCGCATCGTGCGCTTGCAGAGTATCGCCACCCGCACCCGGTAAGGCGCATGACCTATTGCAAGAATGGATTGCAGGTCATCCGGGGCATACGCGGAAACAACACATCTTTGCTTGTGATCTTTTCAAGTGGTTAGATCAACGATCAATAGGAGGCATTCAAGATGAATGATTTTCTATTGACTTTGCCCTTCTGCTGGGTTTATGCTCGCTGTGCCATTGCAAAATCAATGGACGGGTTTAGCAGCCTGTTACACAAGCGGATACCGCCGCTGAGCGGTTTTTTTATATCCGTTATTTATTTGCCCTTTTGTTTTGGGTGGATATTTTGGGGAGCCGAAGGGCTCGCCGGTCTTGTGTCCGGTCTGCTAACCCGATTTATCCGCCCGCCCCGTGTCCCGCACGGGTGGCGGTTTTCTCGAAACCGTTCACACAAAGGAGCATGAATCATGACAATATCTAACACCGCTGCAACCGCAGCAAATCAAATCCAAGTCGCTGATAGCCCTGCTACATCAACCTGCCACGAACACCGATTGATCCATCCTAATGTGGGTTTTGGCATTGTCTGGAAATTGAAATACCTTGCAAATGCAGTTGGTTTCATGTGCCAGGAATTGCGCTCAAGCAAAGACCTGATTGTCTTAACAGAGAATCGGGCGGCGGGATTTAATGCGGCGTTATTTCCTCTTCAACAAGAAGTCGAAACTATAAGAAGTAACCTGCTTTCGTCGGGCGGTACCGAAGGGGTTTTTCAGAATGTGTTAGAAAATATCAGGCAAGCTGAGAACCAATTGACATTTCTATCGATAACGCTTACGCCGGGAGAATGTGGTGAAGCGCGTTTCTTCACTCAAAATGATATTCCTAGTTTGTGTTTAATTATAAGCGGAATCGAAAGCTCTCTCAATGACGCTTTGGCGCAAATGAAATGGTTCGGACGACACGACTTCGCCGGTAACGCTAGCATGTATAAGGATCGCTCAAGGCTTGTTGAACAAGTACAAACTGCAATCAATGACATTGGCGCGTTGTATCTACGTTTTTGTTATCAAGGGGGTGAATGCGAAGCATTGGATAATAGTGAAGGTGTTGTGGCTGAATTAAGGCGTCTTGTCGAAGCGGTTTGGGATATAAGCAACATGACGCCGGAAGGTGAACCGCAAAGAGATTTGAATCTTGCGCATGATCTGTTATTCCACGTATTTAGAGTGTTCGAGTCGAACATGGTGATCGAAAACACCGATTTGGCTCCGCTTTTGTTATCTGTCGATAACGCCGCAAGCACATTAAGAGTTGTTCTCCGTCAGTTGGAAGAGCAAATCGAAGCAGGTGATGCAGATGCCCACGATTCCCTACATTAAACGGGTGGCAGCCGCTGCACTGGGTAGCATTGATTCCGTTCTGAATCACTGGCTGCCCAGCGGCAAACGTGAAGGGCATGAATACCTGCCGCTGAATCCGAAGAGATCGGACAGCGCGCCGGGTTCGTTTTCAATCAATCTGCATACCGGCGCATGGTCAGACTTTGCCACCGGCGACAAGGGGCTTGATCTGGTGTCGCTGGTCGCTTACCTGGAAAATGAGACTCAAGGAAAGGCCGCCAATCGTTTGGCGGTTTTTCTGGGTATCGAAGCGGAAGCAAGCAACCCGCAAAAACGCGCCACAAACGGTTCCATAAAGCCGGGCAATGGTAAGCCATCAGCCAACAGACAAGAATCGAATGCCGTCCCGGTTTCGCCGGGCGGTGATGATGAAAAAGGCAATAAGTACGAATGGCGGTTCAAGGTTCCGCCGGGATTGCGCCCGTTATTCGGCTTGCCCGGATTACTGCAATTCCATGATGCCACGTGCTGGTTTACCGAAGGCGAAAAGGCAGCGGAAGCCCTGCAAAAGCTGCTGCCTGATCATCCTGTATTGTGCTGGCAAGGTGGATCACAAGCCGTGGAGAAAAGTGATTATGCCTCGCTGGCCGGGCGTGATTGCGTGATCTTCCCGGATTACGATCTACCCGGCAAAAAAGCCGCCAATGATTTGATGAAGCGGTTGACGGCTGCGGGTGCACGTTCGGTTCGGGTGTTGGATGTCGACCGGTTGGAACGCGGAGCTGGTGAACAACTGAGGCCGGGAGACGATGCCGCTGATTTGGTGGCGTGCGGTTGGGATGCTGCCCGGTTCGGTGATTTCATCAAGCGTGAGGATGCGTTCTTACCTAATGCCAACCCCGGCGCCGGGCAATCGAAGCCAGCCGATAAACCCGATGAGCCGCAAGCGGAAGCCGTGCAACGTGGTTTTGAATTGTTCGATGACGGATTATATTTTCTGGAGCCGACCAAAGACGGGCGATTACGCCGCCGCAAGGTATGCGCACGGCTGGAAGTGCTGGCATTGGCAAGAGATACCGATTCACGGGAATGGGGAACGCTGGTTCGTTTCGCCGATCCGGACAACAAGGTTAAACAGTTGGTGATCCCTGCCCGTTCGTTCAATGGCGATGGATTGGAAGCTTCAGGCCGGTTGCTCTCCGAAGGTTTGACCATTGCACCCAAAGCACGGCAATTGGTCATTGAATACCTGCAAACGCAAAACCCCGAGAAACGCGCCAGCACGACAAACCGCACCGGCTGGCATGGTATTGGTGATGATCTGGTGTTTGTGTTGCCGGATGGTTCCATAGGTCATTCCGGTGATGAATGGCTATTCAGTGATAGCAAGCCTGATTCGAGCTTATTCCGGCAACGTGGTACGCTGAAGCAGTGGCGCGAGCATGTAGCGGCTTTGTGCGTAGGCAATAGCCGGTTAACGTTTGCGGTATCGGTTGCGTTCGCTGCGCCGTTACTGCATTTGATCGAAATGGAATCGGGCGGCTTTCATCTTCGCGGTACCACTTCCAGCGGTAAAACCAGTGCTTTAACCGTGGCCGGTAGCGTGTGCGGTTCGCCTGAGTATTTGCAACGCTGGCGATCGACCGATAACGGCTTGGAAAGCACCGCCCTATCCCACTGTGACGCGCTCTTGACCCTGGACGAATTGAAAATGATCGATGCCCGAATAGCCGGTGAGTCAGCTTACATGCTGGCTAACGGTGCGGCTAAGGTTCGAGCGAATGTCAGCGGAGGCGCACGAAATACCGCTAAATGGCGGCTGCTGTTCTTATCAGCCGGTGAATTGAGTTTGGCCCAGCATGTGGCCGAAGCTGGAAAGAAAACACCCGCAGGTGCTGAACTAAGAATGGCCGATATTCCCGCCGATGCCGGGCAAGGATTAGGCTGTTTCGAGAATCTGCACGGTTTCGAGAACGGGCATGAATTCTCTAAAGCGTTAAATGCCGCCGTGAATAAGCACTATGGTACGGCTTTCCCTGCTTTCATTGAGCACGTGCTGAAGCATCGGGAAACATTGCGGGAATCGCTATTTAATGCTCGGCAAAAGTTCGAGAAAGCAACGCTTACCCAAGCAGCCAGCGGCCAAGCGCAACGGGTGGCCGCAAGGTTCGCTTTGGCCGGTGCAGCGGGAGAGCTGGCTACCGATTGGGACATTACCGGATGGCTACCGGGTGAAGCGATGCAAGCCGCCATCACATGTTTTAAAGCATGGCTGCAAGCCTTCGGCGGTGAAGGCAACAAGGAAGAGCGGGCCATGATTGAACAAGTGCGGCATTTTCTGGAATTGCACGGTGAGGCAAGGTTTACCGATAGCGACCGGGCAAATGCAGATGATAGTCACGCGCCCAAAACGTTGAACCGTGCTGGTTTCCGCGAAAAGAACCATGAAGGAGAATTGGAGTTCTTTTGTTTGCCGGAAGTGTTCAAAACAGAAATCTGCAAAGGATTCGATTCCCGCTCAGTTGCTCGTCTGCTGATCGACCGTGGTTGCATGAAGCCGGGCGATGGTCGCAATTTAGCAACAAAGAAACGGCTTCCAGGCTGCGGTATGCAGCGGGTATTTCACATCCTACCCACCATTTGGGGTTCACCAAATGATTGACTGGGATACGCTGATTGCACCGGAAAGCAGCGAGCACCCCCCCCAAAATGTGGATAACTGTCGGAACAAAACGGGGTTTGTCGGAACGGATAATGCACAATGTCGGAACACTGATAGCAATGATTCATGCGGGTTTCAGGATTTTGTTCCGACTGTTCCGACTGTTCCGACACAAAAAACAGGGGATAGGAAAGAGAAAGAAAATCATGCGCCCGGTGAAGGGCTGGCTTCAGATAATTATTGCGCGGCAAAAACGCACCCGATTAATCCGATTGCAGTTACCCTGCTATTGATCTGTTGCAATAAAGCAACACTCACCAAAGAAGAAACACTCGAAGCAATTTGGAAACTCCAAACCATTCCACAATCTGAACAAATCAAATCATGGGCGATACTTTGCCAGAATCACGGTATTGATCCGATCAAAACAATCCGCCCTTTCTATAAAGCCAGAAACACTGGCGCAAGCTGCCAAGGGTGCAAACACATCAGCATGGAACGGATACCAACCGATGGCCGCCCGGTATACCGCTACGTGTGCGGTAAGCAACACCACATACTGGAAGCTTTTTATATCGGTGAACGTGTACTGATTGCGCCTGAGTCATGTACTGATTACCAATCCAAGGCATAACCGGGGGTGGCAAAAAGTCTGGACCAATCCCCTTATAGACCGTTCGTTCCATCAGATTTTTGTGTGCGGGAATTTCGGAGGGGGGGTATACCCTGCCTATATCAGACCGGGGGTGGTCTAAATCTCTACGTCTCTTTAAGGTCTAGACCGCTCTCAGCCTACGTGTGCAAAAAACCGCATTTAAATAGGGGGGGGTCAAAACTGCTATTGCCTAGAAATCAGGCAAGTTAACTGCCTAAAAACCGGGCAGCGATTAGAAGGCGAATTAGAATTAACTTCCGATTGATTCCATTTTCAAAATTAATTTACCGGAATGTGATATAAGATTTGCGGCGGATTAGGATAATGCGATTCGCCCGCAAAACTAGCTAAAAATTGCCCAGCAAATTTTTTTAGGCATAGTTTTGGGCATAGAAAAAATTTTTATTAAAATATTTTCTATTAAATTCAATGCATTAAGTTACTTAGATGGTGCCCAGAAGAGGACTCGAACCTCCACACCCGAAGGCACATGGACCTGAACCATGCGCGTCTACCAATTCCGCCATCTGGGCATAACGCAGCCAGATTAGGCTGCCGAAAAACGCGTAATTCTATAGGAAATCACTGTTTTGTCAAATAACAAGAAGCAGAAATTGCGTGATCTGGATCCCTTCTTCAAGCGTGAAAAGGAACGCTATCCGCAACCATTGCCAAGCCGGGAATATATCCTGCAGATTTTAAAGCAACAAGGCATTCCGATTGCCGAACGTGCGCTGTATAAACTCCTATCGATTACTAAAAAAGAACAAGCGCTATTCAATCGCCGACTGGTGGCGATGATGCGCGAAGGACAGATTTTTCGAAACCGTAAAGACGATATTTGCGTAATGGAGAAACTGAACCTGATCAAGGGACGAGTGCAAGGGCATCCGGATGGTTTCGGTTTTTTAATTCCTGATGATGGCAGCAGCGATTTGTATCTCAGCGCCAAAGAAATGCACAAAGTACTGCACGGTGATCATGTGCTGGTACGCGAAATTGGCTTGGATCGGCGCGGCAGGCGCGAAGCGGCGATCGTGGAAGTTCTGGAATCGGAAAATACGCAATTAGTCGGGCGATTGCATATCGATCACGGCATTTTATTTGTGGTAGCGGAGAATAAGCGCATCAACCAGGATATTCTGATTGCCAAAGAACATTCGTTAAAGGCTAAGGCCGGACAAGTTGTAATGGTGGAAATTATCCAGCAACCCAGCAAACACGCTCAACCGATCGGCAAAATCGTTGAAATTCTGGGTAACTACACCGCACCGGGAATGGAAATTGAAATTGCGCTGCGCAAACACGATCTCCCCTATGAATTCTCAGCCGAAATCGACCAACTATCGGCAAAATTTCCGAAGAGCGTCCGAAAGAAAGAATTGACCGGACGCCGGGATCTCTGTCAGTTACCGCTGGTAACCATTGACGGTGAAACCGCGAAAGATTTTGATGACGCAGTCTATTGCGAGAAAGACGGCAAAGGTTACCGGTTGTACGTCGCTATTGCGGATGTCAGCCATTATGTCAAACCGCGCGATACAATCGACCGGGAAGCCTTCAATCGCGGCAATTCCGTCTACTTTCCGCGACGGGTCATTCCGATGCTTCCCGAAGTGTTGTCAAACGGATTGTGTTCACTGAATCCAAACCAAAAACGACTATGCATGGTTTGCGAGATCCGCTTTAAGACGGGTGGCGAGATTATCGATTATTCGTTTTATCCCGCCGTCATGCTGTCCCATGCACGCTTAACCTACAGCCAAGTTGCTGCAATGCTGGCCGACGACTGTTGCAGCGAAGCACTGGAATATTCCGAGCTATTACCGCACATACAATTACTCGAGAAACTCTTCAAGGCGCTACTGAAAGCCCGCAAGAAACGCGGCGCAATTGATTTCGAAACGACTGAAACGCAAATGTTTTTCAATGATCAAGGAAAAATTGAAAAAATCTTGCCGGTGCAGCGCAACGATGCGCATCGATTGATCGAGGAATGCATGCTGGCGGCGAATGTCTGTGCCGCTGATTTTCTGCAAAGAAATGGACAAACTACGTTATACCGCATTCACGAAAGCCCGGTGCCGGAAAAAATCGAAGCATTACGCAATTTCCTGAAAGAATTTGGCATTCCGCTCGGAGGCAAGAATAAACCGAGCGCTAAAGACTATGCGCAAACCTTACTCAAAATACATGGCAGACCGGATGCCCAATTATTGCAAACGGTCATGCTGCGGTCTTTGCAGCAGGCTATTTACAGTCCGGATTTAACCGGACATTTCGGATTGGCTTACGATGCATACACGCACTTCACCTCGCCGATCCGGCGTTATCCCGATTTGCTCGTTCATCGCGCAATCAAAGCAGTCTTAAATAGCGAAATCTATCAACCGGGCGATTGGAGTGCATTGGGTCAACACTGTTCCATGACCGAACGGCGCGCCGACGATGCGACCCGCGATGTCGAAGCATGGCTCAAATGTTTTTATATGCAGGATAAAATCGGCGAATGTTTCGATGGTGTTATTAGCAACGTAACAGGCTTCGGTCTGTTCGTGGCACTCGATAATGTGTATGTGGAAGGGTTGGTGCATATCTCCGACTTACCAAGCGACTACTTTCATTTCGACGCCGTAAAACACACATTGTTAGGCGAACGCAGCGGCAAACAATTCCGACTTGGCGATCGTATACGCGTCCAACTGGTACGTGTCGATCTTGAAACCAGCAAAATCGATTTTGTGTTGGCTACTGCAGCAAAAAAAGGAACCCGGCCCAAAGCAACCGCATCCGGCAACGCTAAGAAACCGCGCTAGTGATTTGAAATTACTTTACAATACCGGCCACAAATCGTCCGGCAAACCATTTTGCTATTTTTCCAACCCATATATCGATTGAACCGTGTCAGGTACTCGTTTCATTTTTGGCTTTCATGCGATCACCAGCCGTTTGCGGCAAAATCCTGGCAGCATCAAAGAAATCATCATTGATGCTACGCGCGATGATCACCGTGCACGAAGCCTGATACAACTCGCCGAGAACAACAAAATTCGCATGATCGCAAGTAATAGCAATAAACTGACCGAGATTGCCGGCAGTCATCGTCATCAAGGTGTAATCGCGAACATTGATGTTGCACGGCAACATTTGGATCTCGACGATATTCTCGATGGTTTGACCGAGCCCGCACGATTGCTGGTACTGGATGGCATCCAGGATCCGCATAATTTAGGTGCATGCCTGCGTGTAGCCGATGCGTTCGGTGTTCACGCGGTAATTGCGCCCAAAGATCGCGCGGTTGGTTTGACTTCCACGGTATACAAAGTTTCCAGCGGTGCGGCTGATACTGTGCCGTTCATCGCGGTCACTAATCTGGCGCGCACGCTCAAGCAATTAAAAGACAGAAATGTATGGATCTACGGAACCTCGGAAGATGCCGAGCACGATCTGGCCCGTTTTCAATTGCAAGGCGCTATTGCATGGGTATTCGGTTCCGAAGAGAAAGGCATGCGGCGCTTGACGCGGGAAAATTGCGACCAATTGGTACGAATTCCAATGCTCGGTAGCGTTGAAAGCCTGAATGTCGCGGTCAGCGCCGGAATCTGTTTGTTTGAAACCCATCGTCAACAATCTTTGGTCTGATTACATGACCTGATAAAATAGCGATTAAACGACTCATTGCAGGCCATACCCACCCAATTGATAACGTTGATTTCTAACCATGACTTCTTGTGATTATCCAAACTTTAAAACTCATTTTGCCGAACTCTTAAGACAGGCGGCTTACACCATCATATCGCCAGATACGGCCATCCGTATTGAATTGACCCGCACCAAACAAGCCAGCCATGGGGATTATTCCTGTAACCTGGCGATGCAATTGGCCAAATCGTTGCATCAAAGCCCGCGCGACATTGCCAATAAACTGATTGATGCCATGCCGGCGTCCCTTTATCTGGATAAGGCGGAAGTTGCCGGCGCCGGTTTTATCAATTTGTTTTTAACCCATGCAGCTAAACAGCAATGCGCGCATCAAGTGCTTCAACACCCCGATACGTATGGCAAAAGCGATTATGGGCACGATAAAAAAATTCAAGTGGAGTTTGTGTCCGCCAACCCAACCGGCCCTTTACATGTCGGCCATGGCCGCGGCGCCGCGTATGGCGCCAGTCTTGCAAATGTTCTGACTGCGGCCGGTTTCAATGTATCGCGTGAATTCTACGTGAATGATGCAGGCCGGCAGATGGATATTTTGACGCTATCCACTTGGTTACGGTATCTGGAACTCAACGATATCTATATCCCGTTTCCGCAAAATGCGTATCAAGGTAACTATGTTAGCGTTATGGCACAATTAATCCACCAAGCTCACGCAGATCGTTATGTGCATCAGCCGAAATTATTATTGGATGGCCTACCTGACAGTGTTCTGAAAGCAGTAGTAACGACTGATGAGCATTTGGATATTTTGATTGGCAACGCAAAGAAAATATTGGGACAGGATTACGCGTATTTTCATAATTTCGTGCTAACCGAACAACTCGGCGATTGCCGCAACGATCTGATGGAGTTTGGCGTCGAATTCGATGTATGGTTTTCCGAGCAATCGTTATACGATAATGGCTCGGTTGCTCGCACCATGGAATTGCTTGAGGAGAAAAAATATTTATACGAACAAGATGGCGCGATCTGGTTTCGTTCGACCGATTTCGGCGATGAAAAAGATCGTGTCGTACAACGTGAGAATGGTCAATACACTTATTTCGCTTCCGATATCGCTTACCATCTGAATAAATTCGAGCGCGGTTTTGAACAAGTCATCAATATCTGGGGAGCCGATCATCACGGCTATATCCCGCGAGTGAAAGGCGCTTTGCAAGCACTTGGACTGGATTCGGACAAACTTGAAATCGCTTTGGTGCAATTTGCAGTGTTATACCGTGACGGCAAAAAAGCACCGATGTCGACTCGTTCCGGTGAGTTTGTCACCTTGCGCGAATTGCGTGAAGAAGTCGGTAAAGACGCCGCGCGATTTTTCTATGTGATGCGCAAAAGCGATCAGCATCTGGATTTTGATCTGGATCTGGCCAAATCGCAAAGCAACGAAAACCCGGTCTATTATGTCCAGTATGCGCATGCGCGGATCTGCAGCGTACTGGCGCAATGGGATGGTCAAATGAGCGATCTGGAAACCGCTGATACCGCTACTTTGACGAATCCAGTAGAATTGACTCTGTTACAAAAACTCATCGATTTTCCGGATACCGTGGAAATGGCTGCAAAAGAATATTCACCGCATCTTATCGCCTTCTATCTGCGGGAACTGGCGAGCGAATTTCACAGCTACTATAATTCAACACGTTTTCTAGTTCCGGAAATTCCATTGCAAAATGCTCGCTTAGCGTTGATTGCGGCAATCCGTCAAGTGCTGAACAATGGATTGACATTACTCGGTGTCAGCGCTCCTGATAAAATGTAACCGAAATGATACAGAAGGATATTCATGAGTCGAGATTATAAATCCCGCAAGTCGACGCGATCCACGCCGGAAAAAGGCGGCTCCGCATTCTTGGGCGGATTTGTGGGATATGCATTGGGTCTCGCGAGTGCCATCGGCATTTGGGTGTATTTTAACTACGGGCCTAACCCTTTTCTCGCGACGGAGAAAGTACCCAGTTCGGCAGAAATCAATCAAAAGCAAGCGACTGTAGAAGTACCTGTTACGCCGGAAAAAGTTGAAAAAGAAGAGCCGGTTCATTTAGCTGAAGAAAAACCAAAGTTTGATTTTTACAAAATATTGCCCGGTATTGACGAACCTGAAATCGATCATAACTATCGACAAACCGCGGAACCGCCGGCCGTTGAACCGAGGGTGCCAGTCAAAACGCCAGAAATCAGCAACAAACCCGCGGAATTGACGCCGCCACTCACACCGCGTCCGGCGCCGGTTATAACGCCACCCGAACCTTCACCGCAAGTTGCAGCAATTCAGCCGCGTAGTTATCCTGCGGAACCCGCTCCACCGCCGACTGCACCTCCTGCACCTCCTGTTACCACCCCGCCGCCAGTAAAGGAAAGACTCTTCCTGCAAGCGGGATCGTTCCGGAAAAGCGATGAAGCTGAAAATTTAAAAGCCCGATTGGCTTTATTGGGTTTGTTCGCCACAATTCAACCGATTGATCTAGCAGAAAGAGGTATTTGGTACCGGGTCCGTGTCGGCCCCTTTAACAACCGAACTGATATCGATCAGGCCAGTGCTTCGTTGAAAGAAAACGGAATCAATGCTCAGTTTGTAAGAATCCAATAAATTCTCTTGCCAGTTATTTTAGGAAAATGCAGGCTTTGAATGATCCTCTCCACTTACTTTCAAACTTTATTGAAGGAGTAAAAATGAAACGACGTCAATTTTTTTCGGTTTTCCTGCTTTTGTTAAGTTTCAATTTTATCAATCTTCCCGGCGTCCGGGCAGAGATCGTTGAAGGTAAAGATTACATAGTTCTCGCCAAACCAGTACCGATAGAGAATACCGGTAAAATTGAGGTGCTGGAGTTTTTTTGGTACGGTTGCCCGCATTGTTATAACTTACATCCACATCTTGCTAGCTGGCTAACCAACATCCCTGCAGATGTAAATTTCCGCTATGTACCCGCGATTCTACGCGCTAACTGGGTTCCGGCCGCAAAAATATTTCACACCATTGAAGCGATGGATGTAACCAGCACTTTGCATGATAAAGTTTACGATGCGATCCATCGTGACAAAATTGATTTGAATAATGATTCGGTATTATTCGATTGGATTGAAAAACAAGGCCTCGATAGGAAAAAATTTGAAAATACCTACCAATCATTTACCGTGCAGAATCAAGTTGCCAAATCAACACAAATGACCCGCCAATACGAACTCAATGGTGTTCCCGCTCTAATCGTCAACGGTAAATACATTACCAGCGGACGAATGGGAAGCACGCCGCAAGACACCATCAATACTTTAAACGGATTGATCGAAAAAGTACGTAAAGAGCAATAATAGCGGCGAACTGATGCTTGAATCTTCAGTGATACATCATCCATTCTGGACATCGTTCGCTTCTAAAAACAGTGCGATCTTGCCTATGGAGATCGCACTCGTTATTTTCACGATAATTGTAATCGCATAATTTCCAGCTTCCGCTGAGCCGCTTAGTCGCTTAACTGCCGTATGCCGGCGGTAAACGGAATCTGCGAGTCTATCTGCAAGCATTTCAATTTCATCACTTTTCCAAGTGATGAGAATTCT
Organism: Nitrosomonas sp.; assembly: GCF_019635155.1. Classification (GTDB taxonomy): domain Bacteria; phylum Pseudomonadota; class Gammaproteobacteria; order Burkholderiales; family Nitrosomonadaceae; genus Nitrosomonas. The sequence continues at coordinate 128,129 of NZ_JAHBZY010000007.1, forward strand.
TCCATTCGATATTTTCATGATGAAGGCTTCCGAAGGTTTTTACAACGATTTTTCTCAAAATGAAACATACGGTCCATATTAATAACCCGATGACCATGCCGATAATTGATGAAATTAAATGTTCAGACACCATAGTTACTTATACGAATTAACTAATTCAGTTTTACTTAATCTATGTAATCATTAAGAGAATGCGGGATGAGATCAATACACACACCCTTTACAGCACAAAATAGCGCACCAAATGAATTGAATTCATCGGGAACAAGCACCATAACGATTAAAAATAGCTTACTTGAGGCCATCGCCAATGATCCTGATCTTCCAACGCTTGGCAGCTCCATTTCGCGCATCGTTCAATTGTCATCTTCCGATCATGAATCCATCCGTCAATTATCTTATTTTGTATTATCCGATGTTTCATTGACGCAAAAAATTCTGCGGTTATCCAACTCAGTTGCATTTAGATCCTCTTCCAATAAGGTCATTACCAGTATCACTAAAGCAATTTTCCTGATGGGTTTTAATTCCGTAAAAAACTGTGCCTTAGCGATGCTGCTTGTCGATGGCATGCCAGGAAAACAGGTTGAACATGTGCGAACCGAGCTGATTCATACCTTGGCAGCTAGCATGGTAAGTCGGGAACTCGCAAAACACAGCCAGTTCAGTGATGCTGAAGAAATAGTCGTAGTCACGCTATTTAAGAACCTCGGCCGCTTATTACTCGCAGCTTACGAACCCGATCACTATCAAAGAATGCTAGCGCTCATTACGCAAGGCACGCATACGCCATGGCAAGCGGCCATGCAGATACTTGGCTTTAATCTTGAAACATTGACTGAGAATATTTTAGAAAATTGGAGTATCCCTGCCAGTATTATTCAGGCGCTTAAAAATAGACCCGGCGGCAATCTCAATCTGGCAAAAAACAAGCAAGAATGGATGCAGCAAGCCGCGGAATTCAGTGAAAAGGCGGCACCACTCGCTTTAACCTGCACACAAGTTGACAGCTCTGTAACTAAAGAAAAGCTATTGAATCGTTTCGGTAAAGCACTCAATCTCGACAACACGAAGCTCGATCAGCTTATCGCGAATGCAACTGAAGAAACATATGCGCTTTTGATGGATACGGATCTCATCGCGTTAGAAAAAAAACGAACAAATAATCCCAGTTCGGCACCAACTGAATTTAATGGTGAAAATGAGGAAGATGTATTGAAAGAGCTGGTACTCGAAACGGGCGAAAACGATAATCATCAAATTATTCAACGATATCCAAGCGGGAAACCCTTTAATGCCTCGATATTGCTATTAAATGGAATTCAAGATGTGGCGGAAGTTATGGCTTCCGGTCATTATAAACTCGACGATCTGATTATGCTTGTGCTCGAAACTTATTATAATAGCTTAGGTTTCCGTTTTATCACGCTGTGTTTACTAGACTCCAAAATTAACCAGTATCGTGCACGAAGTACGCTTGGAAAAAACAATATGGCTTATCAAAAAGCATTTAACTTCCCGGTCGCATCCTCCATCGATTTATTCCATGGAGCTCTAGAAAAAAACGTCGATTTGCTGATTTCAGATGCTTTTGCACCCAAAATACGTAAACTCATTCCGCAATGGCATAAGGATTTACTACCCGATGCACGCAGTTTCATGATCCTTCCTTTGGTAACTCGTCAGAAGCCCATCGGATTTTTCTACGCGGATCGTGATACCGATGCGCCGGAAGGTGTTTCTTCAGAAGAAATCAGGTTAATCAGAACGCTGAAAGGGCAAGCTCTCACAGCTTTTAATTCCCGCTAACCATTTGGATAGATAACTAAAAATAGCACGTCAAATGATTAAAACAAACGGTTGTTTATTTGTCATTAGCGCACCATCCGGAACAGGCAAAACGAGCTTGGTCAAGGCCTTACTTCAATTAAACCCGGACCTTGCGCTTTCGATTTCACACACAACGCGGCCGCCTCGTCCCGGAGAAATCGATGGCCGTGATTATCATTTTGTAACTACGGCAACATTTCAACAAATGCTGCTCAACGGAGAATTTATTGAAAGCGCGGAAGTTTATGGCAATCTCTATGGCACTTCGCAGCAATGGGTCAATAAAGTCATCTCTTCCGGGCAAGATATTTTGCTGGAAATTGATTGCCAAGGCGCTCAGCAAATACGAAGGATTTTTCCGGAGTCTGTTGGTATTTTCATTATCCCTCCTTCATCCCAAGCTTTAGTAACCCGGCTAAAAGCAAGAGCGCAAGATAACCCGGAAATCATTCAAAAAAGACTTGCGGCCGCACGGGAAGAAATCAGTCATGTTGCCGAGTATGATTATGTGATTGTCAATGATGTCCTGGAACACGCGCTCAGCGACTTGGTAAGCATTGTAAAAGCCGAGCATTTAAAGAAATCACGACAGTTAATCAATCATTCGGAATTGATACGGCAATTCTCTTAGCTTGCTACTGCGTACTGCGAAACTCACGATTTCATCAATAATATAGTAAAATCTATCGACAATTTTTTAATGAACAAAGGGAAAAGCCCATGGCACGCATTACTGTAGATGATTGTTTAAAGATGATTCCTAATCGATTCGACATGACATTAACCGCGACGACGCGAGCCAGACAGTTGGCTATCGGCTCAGCACCATTGGTTGACCCAGGCCGCGACAAACCGACTGTAATTGCACTACGTGAATTGGCTCAAGGAAAAATCGGAATCGATATTCTTAACTCTAAAAATTAATACCTTACTCAACGTTGCTTCGATTCATGAAAAACTCGGAAGTATTAGCAGCTTAAAAGCCGATTTGCAAAAGGCGATTCAATCGCGCTAAAGTTATTGCCCGATGCACATCAACACTTAAAAACGTCATGTCAGAAACAGAGTTATTATTTTCTGAAACATCTCAGTATCTTAAATCCGAAGATATCACACAGCTCCGAAATGCATATTCATTTGGACAAGGCGCACATTCCGGGCAATTTCGGAAATCAGGTGAACCCTATATTTCTCACCCGGTCGCAGTTGCAAGAATTCTCGGTACGCTGCATCTTGATACTCCGACACTAACGGCCGCGTTATTACATGATGTCGTGGAAGATACCGATATTTCCAAAGCTGAAATTAGCGAGCGTTTTGGAGAACCGGTAGCCGAATTGGTTGACGGCGTTTCCAAGCTGACAAAAATTGAATTCCAAACACAAGAAGAAGCACAAGCGGAAAATTTCCGCAAAATGCTTATGGCGATGGCCCGGGATGTTCGCGTCATCCTGATTAAATTGGCAGATCGGCTTCATAACATGCGGACATTGGAAGTCATGCTCCCGGAGAAGCAACGAAGAATCGCCCGCGAAACACTCGAAATTTATGCTCCTATCGCACACCGATTAGGATTGAATACGATCTATCAAGAATTGCAAGAACTGGGTTTCCGCTATTCATATCCTTTGCGGTATAAGGTTTTGGTAAAAGCGACGAAAGCAGCGCGCGGAAATCGGCGGGAAGTTGTTGGAAAAATTCTCGACACCATTACTCAAAAATTGGAAGATGCGGAAGTGGAAGCGGAAGTTAGCGGTCGCGAAAAGCATCTCTACAGCATTTACATGAAAATGGTCGAGAAACATTTATCATTTTCCGAAGTATTGGATATTTATGGCTTCCGCGTGATTGTCAAAAATATTCCATCCTGCTACATCGCGCTAGGTATGTTGCATAGCTTATACAAGCCCATTCCCGGAAAATTCAAAGACTATATCGCGATCCCCAAAGCCAACGGCTATCAATCATTGCATAGCACATTGCTGGGTCCCTATGGCATTCCCATCGAAATCCAGATCCGCACCGCTGAAATGCATCGAATCGCTGAAAATGGCGTCGCCTCCCATTGGCTTTATAAAAGCTCGGATATTGATTTTAATGAATTACACTCAAAAACAAATCAATGGCTGCAGAGTTTGCTGGAAACATTGAGCGGATCAACCGATTCGCTGGAATTCCTGGAACATTTAAAAATTGACTTATTTCCCGGCGATGTTTTCGTATTTACACCGCAAGGAAAAATATTGACGTTGCCACGTGGCTCAACTGCGGTGGATTTTGCGTATGCAGTACACTCCGATGTCGGCAATTGCTGTGTCGCCGCTAAAATAAACGGAGAAAACGCGCCGCTTCGTTCACAGCTTAAAAGCGGAGATCGCGTTGAAATCGTTACCGCGCCGTATGCAAAACCGAATCCTGCATGGTTGAGCTATGTTGCAACCGGCAGAGCACGCTCACACATTCGTCATTTCCTTAGAACCATCCAATATGATGAGTCGGTTAAATTAGGCGAACGCATGTTAACCCAAGCATTGCTGTCATTTAACGTCAATCCGGAAACAATCAGTGATGTTCAATGGGACAAATTGGTTCGTGACAGCAGCGTCAAATCGAAAGATGAATTGTTCGCAGAGATGGCTTTGGGTAAACAATTGCCGATCGTCGTAGCCAAACGATTGGCATCACCTGAATTTATTTCCAACCAACAAAGTGCCGGTCCTATCACCATTCTGGGTACAGAAGGAATTACCGTGCAATTTGCAAAATGCTGCCGCCCGATTCCGGGGGATACCATCGTTGGTATTATTAAAAAAGATTCCGGGCTCATCATTCACACATTTGATTGCAGTTATGTCACCAGCAACCATAAAAATTCCGATAATTTTATGGATGTAACATGGGGCAAAGACATCACAAAAACTTTCGAAGCCGGTATTAAAGTCACGACTGCCAATAAACAAGGCGTGCTTGCACGCATTGCAGCCGAGATAGCCAAAGCTGATTCCAATATTGACGATATCGCCATGGAAAGCGAAGGCGATTACATGCACATGCGCTTAATCATACAAGTCAATAACAGGCATCATCTGGCCCAGGTCATGCGCAATCTTAGGCGTCTCAAGGAAGTTGTCAGAATTAACCGCACCAGAAATTAAAGTGCACGGAACGTTATCGATTAAGAATAATCTCCAACACAAATTTACTTCCGATATACGCCAGCAGCAACGTAATAAAACCAGCCAAGGTCCAGCGGATTGCAATCCTTCCGCGCCACCCATAAAATTGCCTTCCCGCTAATAACGCTGCGAACACCCCCCAAGACACGAATCCGAAAAGCGTTTTATGCGTGAACGTCAACGGCTGTCCGAAAACTTCTTTCGAAAAAACCACCCCGCTCATTAGCGTTAATGTGAGTAAAATAAAACCGACCCAGATAATATGGAAGAGCAACTTTTCCATTGCCAATAACGGCGGCAAGTTATTAAAAATCGACCGCGTTACCGGATGATGCAAATGCCGCTCCATAACGATCATTAATAGCGCATGCAATGCAGCGATCGTCAATAAACTATATGCCATCATGGCAACCAGCAAATGCGCTTTGAATGCCGGAAACTCAGTGTTCTCAAGCGGACGGATTGATGGAAACAGCAGTGGCAGTAACATGGCGACTGCAGCTGCGGCAGCCACCGGCGCAACCAAAGTCTGCATCCCTTGTAATCGTTTTGAAAAGCCGGAAATCCAATAAATGAAAGCAGTTAACCACACGATCGACGAAACCGCATTACTCAACCCAAAACTGAGACTGGCGCCAACAAACATCGATTGGTAAAGTGTTGTGGCATGAAGTAACAGCGGCACAAGCATTCCATAATGCGCCCAGGCGACATTCACTGCCTGCCCCCTTGCTTCTGACGGCTGATTCCAAGTATTCTTCCAAAGAAACCAACTGATCAGTATATAAAGCAAAAAAGCAGCGAGATAAGTTAAAATGCTGATCATCAGAAGTTCAAATTTTATTAAATTGAAATAATTGGTTAGTCTACATGGCGCTTTAACAAATTCAAAGAGTTTGCCAGCATTATATTAATAAAATTTGAATCACCTTTAAGTTATGTGATCATCGACCTTTATGAGGCTTCATTATGTTTGAAAATCTTACCAGCCGATTCAGCGGTATTATCAAAACCTTACGCGGCGAAGCACGGCTGACTGAGAGCAATATTCAAGATGCATTGCGCGAAGTCCGCTTAGCGCTGCTTGAAGCGGACGTTGCGTTACCGGTCGTTAAGGATTTTATTGCCCGCATCAAGGAGAAAGCCGTCGGGCATGAAGTGCTTAATAGCCTTACCCCCGGTCAAGCGTTGATCGGCGTGGTTCATCAAGAATTAATCAACCTCATGGGGGTGGAAAAGGCGGATATTAATCTTGCCACAGTACCTCCCGCCGTCATCTTAATGGCGGGATTGCAGGGCGCTGGTAAAACAACGAGCAGCGGCAAGCTCGCCAAGTGGTTGATGGAGCAAAAGAAAAAGAAAGTACTGCTGGTATCTTGTGACATTTATCGACCGGCTGCGATTCACCAGTTGGAGCTCCTCGCCCAACAAACCGGTGCTGATTTTTTCCCCGTTGCGGATGGACAAAAGCCTGGCGAAATCAGCGTAGCCGCACTGGATTATGCGCGCAGGCATCACCACGATGTCATGATCGTCGATACCGCGGGCCGATTAGGGATTGACGAAGCGATGATGCTTGAAATCAGCGAATTGGAAGCGCTGTTGAAACCGATCGAAACGCTATTCGTGGTGGATGCCATGCAAGGTCAAGATGCTGTTAACACCGCCAAAGCATTCTCGGATGCATTACCTTTGACAGGTGTGGTTCTGACCAAACTGGATGGCGATGCACGAGGCGGCGCCGCTTTATCTGTCAAGCATATCACCGGGAAACCGATCAAATTTGTCGGTGTCGCGGAAAAACTGACCGGCCTCGAAGCATTTCATCCGGATCGAATGGCTTCCCGCATTTTAGGCATGGGTGACGTACTCGGATTGATTGAAGAAGCGCAGCGTAGCGCCGATCAGCAAGAAGCTGAAAAGCTGATGAAAAAAATGAAATCAGGTAAAGCATTTGATTTGGATGATTTCAAAGCGCAATTTCAGCAAATGCGTAATATGGGCGGAATGAACGCCTTGATGGACAAATTACCGGCGCAACTCAGTCAAGCGGCACAAAATATCAAAGTGGACGATAAACAGCTTAACCGGACGGAAGGTATTATTAACTCCATGACCAAACAAGAACGCGTAAAACCGGAAATTCTCAAAGCCTCGCGTAAACGCCGCATTGCAGCCGGAGCGGGAGTATCCGTCCAGGAAGTCAATCGTTTACTGGCGCAGTTTGAACAAGCCAGAAAGATGATGAAAATGATGAACAAAGGCGGAATGGCAAAAATGATGCGTGGAATAAAAGGCATGTTGCCTCGATTCCATTAATCCTAACAGCATCAACAATTGCCGGATCAATGTTTACCAGTACTGCCAAAGCCATCCGCGCCACGGTGGCTTTGATCGAAATCATCCACACAATTGAATTCGACTTGAATAACCGGAACCACAACAAGCTGCGCAATCCGCTCCAAAGGATTCAAATTAAACGCGGTCTGCCCCCGATTCCAGCATGAAACCAGAATCTGTCCTTGGTAATCGGAATCAATTAATCCTACGAGATTGCCTAGAACAATTCCATGTTTATGTCCAAGCCCGGAGCGCGGCAATATCAAAGCGGCCAACCCGGTATCAGCCAGATGCATGGCGATACCCGTCGGAATAAGGCAAGTTTCTCCCGGACTGATGGTCATCGGTTGTTCAATACAAGCTCGCAAATCCAATCCGGCTGAACCAGGCGTCGCATAAGCCGGAAGTTGTGTATGTAAGCGTTGATCAAGGATCTTAATATCGATTTTTTTCATGTTCTGCCATGTTGCCGGTTGTAAAGTACATAAATATGCTGCATCAATTGTCGCGCCAGTTCAATTTTGGATGCCTTCGGAAGAATATGTTTACCGCTATCATCGAACAAAACAAGCTCGCTTTCATCAAATCCGATGGCTTTCTGAGCCAGATTAGCCACCAATAAAGGCAATTTTTTTTGTTCACGCTTGGTTGCGGCATTTTGATCCAAATCGTCTGTTTCTGCTGCAAAACCGACGCAGAATGGCGGTTCCGGAAGATTCGACACCCACTTCAAAATATCCGGATTAGGAGTCAATTCGATGTTTAGATTGTTTGCCGTTTTTTTTAATTTCTGCTGACTGACATTGACAGGGCGATAATCAGCCACGGCAGCAACGCTTATAAAAATATCGGCATGCGCGATTTCTGCTTGGACTGCTTGCAACATATCTTCAGCGCTCACCACCGGTAAAAACTTGTTGACTGCGGGTACTGGCAGGCAAGTTTGCCCGGAAATCAGCGTGACTGATGCACCCGTCTCTATTGCCGCCCGAGCGATTGCATATCCCATCTTCCCGGAGCTTTTGTTGGTGATTCCACGCACTGCATCAATCGCTTCGTAGGTGGGTCCGGCAGTGATCAAAATGTTTTTTCCGGCCAACTGCCGGTTACTCTGCAAGCAATCTTGCACGGATTGCAGCAATTCGCTGACTTCCAGCATCCGTCCCATACCAACCTCGCCGCAAGCTTGCTCACCGCTTGCGGGTCCTAAAATTCTCACGCCATCTTGTTGTAGTCGACTTACATTACGCTGTGTCGCGGCATTTTCCCACATTTGACGATTCATGGCAGGCGCTACCAGCAACTGGCAATCACGTGCCAAACATAACGCAGTAAGCAAATCATCGGCCAAGCCATTGGCAATTTTTGCAATGAAATCAGCACTTGCGGGAGCTATCAGAATCATATCGGCGTCACGGGATAAATTAATGTGTGCCATGTTATAGCTGGCGTTGGTCTCCCACAAATTTGTATAAACCGGCTGTCCGGTTAAGGATTGAAATGTTGCCGAATTTATAAATTGACAAGCCGCCTCGGTCATCACGGTTTGTACTTCGACGCCATTTTGTGTCAACAAGCGCGCCAATTCTGCGGCTTTATAAGCAGCCACTCCGCCGGTAATGCCCAGTACGATATGTTTCGGGGATTTGGCGGATTCCAGGGTTGTCATGAAATAGTATTACCTTAATTACAGCAAAGCTTCGAATGATATAAGTTGCGTAAAAACTGATACATTCAAAATTGTTCAATTTCTCTATATTGTGTGCCGCTAACTGGAAAAAGGCAATTTTCCCGCGTCTTCATCACATTCAAGAATATTCAATATTAAGCAAACTGCACGGTTATATGGCGATCACCAACTGGCCCCTATCGGAACGTCCCCGGGAAAAACTACTGCAAAAAGGTGTTAGTGCGCTTTCTGATGCAGAACTGCTGGCTATTTTCTTACGCACGGGTATAGCCGGCAAGAGCGCTGTCGATCTCGCAAGAGAATTGTTATCACACTTCGGTAACCTGACCAATATATTTGCAGCAAGCCAAGCCAATTTCTGCAAAATACCCGGAATGGGAATTGCAAAATACACGCAATTACAAGCCGTGCTGGAGATGGCCAGGCGCGCGCTCAGTGAAGAATTGAGAAGTGGAAATACCATGAACTCACCCGCGCTCGTGCGGGATTTTCTACGCCTTAGCCTTGCGAACAAACAACAGGAAGTGTTTATCGGTATTTTTTTAGATGCAAGAAATCATGCAATCGCAACCGAAGAACTCTTCAGCGGCACATTAACACAAACAAGTGTATATCCACGAGAAGTGATTAAACGCGCGCTATATCACAACGCCGCTGCGATCATCTTCGCGCATAACCATCCTTCCGGCGTCGCTGAGCCGAGTCATTCCGATAAAGTTTTGACACAATCGCTCAAACAAGCATTAGCATTTGTTGACGTAAAAGTTCTCGATCACTTTATTATCGGTAACGATACCGCACTATCATTTGCCGAACATGATTTAATTTGAGCAAATCACCCGAATCAGGATATAATTTAAGCTTTTAAGAATTTTGGAGAGTGCATCATCATGGCACGAGTATGTGAAGTAACTGGTAAAAAACCGATGTCTGGTCACAACGTTTCTCATGCTAACAATAAAACCAAGAGACGTTTCCTGCCGAACCTGCAACGGCGCAGATTTTGGATCGAAAGTGAAAAACGCTGGATTAGCTTGCGGTTAACCAATGCAGCGCTGCGGACAATCGATAAAAACGGCATTGAAGCCGTCTTGGAAAAAATGCGTTCTGAAGGCAAATGCGCTTAATAAGAGCAATCGTAATCATCATTGACAAGTTAGGAACTCATCGGAATGCGTGAAAAAATTAAACTTGAATCTTCAGCCGGCACAGGCCATTTCTATACAACAACAAAAAATAAACGAGCAAAACCGGAAAAATTAGAGATCATGAAATTCGATCCGGTTGCCCGGAAACATGTGAAATATAAAGAAACCAAACTTAAATAATTGCGCGGCGATTCGCGTAATATTCACATCCGCTCTAGGCTGCCAGTAGAAACAATCGGTTGGTCTAGAGCTATGAGGTGTCAATCCAAATCAACCTCGCCCTCAATCTTTGAGTCAACTGAATATCTGGTCATTTCGCTGTAACCTTCAATTCATCCTGCACTCTTTGCTGCCAAACCTGTTGCCAGCCCGGCAGGTCAGCAGGCAATAACGGTTCGGAAATAAAATTTCCTTGCGCCATATCACAACCCGTTTGCCGTAAAAGCTCCCAATCATTCCGGTCTTCCACGCCTTCTGCGACGATATCCATCCCCAGTTGTTTACCCATCGCCAGACTGGCATCGTAAATCGCGCGCAAAGTATCGTCCTCCCATGCACGATGCACAAATCCCTGATCGATTTTCAGTTCGTTGAATGGAATATCACGCAGTTGCGCTAATGAGGAATGACCTGTCCCGAAATCATCAATTGACAAATGAAAGCGTTTCAAGCGCAAACGCGTCAGAATCTCCAATGGCACGCGTGCATCCGCTCCCATTACTTGACTCTCGGTGATTTCAATCACAATTTTTTGCGGCGGCAGATTATTCTCATTGACAAGATTCACCACCATGTCTTGAAAATCCAGAGAGGTCAGATTATCCATGGTGACATTGATCGATACGCGCAATGTCTGGCCTTCCTGGTGCCATTTCCCGGCTTGCACAACCGCTTGAGTCAACACCAAACGTGTCAGATCATCAATCAGATTATTGTCTTCGGCGATATGAATAAATTGATTCGGCGATACGACTCCGTCTTGCGGGTGGTGCCAACGCACCAACGTTTCGACTCCGATCACTTCACCACTGACAACCGACACCTTCGGTTGATAATAATTGACTAATTCCCGATTGGTAATGGCGGCTTGCACATCCTCAGCGCTATAAGTTTTGCTGTTAGAAATGGGTGAAGCCACTTCGCCGACGGTCAATTTTTGCAGAATTTCCGATAATTTACCGGGATCTACCGGTTTGTGCAAATAACCGAGCAACGGAATTTTATGCGCTTGCACCAGCTTTTCAGCCGTTCTCAGCATCCGTTCATCTTCACCGCTGACCAGAATCAACTTACCTCGATAATCGCGATCGACCAGATAACGGACAAACTCGATGCCATCCATATCCGGCATATTCAGATCCAGCAAAATCAATTCCGGCCGCGTATCCGCTTGATCGATTTTTATTAAGGCATCGGAGCCGTTGTCACAGGTCGTGACCGTGGAATAACCCAATTTTGCAAGCATCCGGGTTAGCAATTTAAGCATGAACGTGTCGTCATCCAGAATCAGGATTTTAATATTGGCGGGTCCCTGCATCATTTATTATTAGTTGATTATCAAAATTACGAATCGAGTATCACCACGACACGATTCACGAGATCATACACCGTGTAGAAAGAAAGTTGATAACTATCGGCTTTTATCACGCTGAAAGACACAATAGGAAATCGCGCTTTAATGAAGAGCATCGTACTCAATCATCGGTTCAATCGTCGATCAACAAATGGCCAAGCAGTGCGAAAATCCCGATAGCGATACCCGTAACGAATTGCGCATGCACCAGATAGGAAAACTTCTTCAACTCCACCGGCGAATAACGCAACGTCAGAAACATCCCGAAAACACCTTGCCAAATGACTAAACCCAGCAGCGCCGGAAAAAACAGTATATGGCTGTAACGCGGAAACCCCATCAGCGCAATGTGCAGCAAAATCACCGCCACAGCCGCGATCCCGAAGTAAATATGAGTACGATTCAGCCAAATCAACAAGCGATTCAAATACGTGGAATCCACCGGCGGCACATAATCCGGGAGCAGGCGCTGCGCCAATTTTCCTTGCCCCAGCAACAATTTGAGCAAAGTGCGGCAATAGATAAAGATTAACAGTGCTAAACCGGATTTTCCGAATACTTCACCAATTTCGGTTAGAAAGGTTTCGCGTTCTTCGGGAATCGGATGAAACGCGTAAGCGTAGAAAAAATATATCAACGAAATCAAACCGACGGTTACCGCATAAATCAGAATATTGCGAATATTTTTTAACGATTGCTGCATATCAATAAAACGAACAAAATATTAATTAAAATGCCAAATATAACGGATTGCTGTTCATAAGTCCGTTTTTATTGATAAAGCTTGAAAATACCGGGAAAAACCATATTTTTTTAAGCGTTACATAGCAATGCAGTGTGATTCAATAACATCTCTTCAATAATATTGCATGGAGGTTAATGATGATCAAAGAACTATCATTTGACGATGACGACGGATTCTATCCCATCGATAATTTGACTGACGACGAAGAACTCATCGTCGAAGACAAAATTCCACGCGGGAAGCTTGCGAAAATCATTGACGAATATGAAACCGTCAAAGATGATTACGACGTTAGCGCCGATGTGGATATCGAGGTAGATGACGATGATGATGATATGAGCATCGATACGCTAAGAATGCGTTAGTACTCAGACTCGGCATGTCATTGCCACTTACCAACGCAGCGTAACCATAAAACTGCGTCGTAAGGATTACCGCAATGGCAAAAGATGTAAAAGTTATCGAGAAAACAGTTTGTTATCAAGGATTCTTCCGCTTGGAGAAATACCATCTCCGGCATCGGTTATTCAACGGTGAATGGAGTCCTGTACTAACGCGGGAAATGTTCGAACGCGGCCATGCTGCAGCTGTGCTGCCCTATGATCCCGTCCGGGATGAAATCGTGTTGATCGAACAATTCCGGCCCGGTGCGATTGATGCACCCGGTGGCCCCTGGTTATTGGAAATCGTCGCCGGTATGATCGAAACCGGCGAAACCGCCGAAGCCGTGGTGAGGCGCGAAGGTATCGAAGAATCCGGCTGCATCATTACCGATTTGATTCCGCTTTACGATTTTCTAGTCAGCCCCGGCGGCACCACGGAGCGCATCGCACTATTTTGCGGCCGCACGAATGCGGCCATCGCAAACGGCATCCACGGCGTCAGCGAAGAAGGCGAAGACATCAAAGTGCATGTCGTTGCTTTCGATACCGCGATGACCTTACTAAAATCCGCAAAAATCACCGCCGCCAGCGCAATCATCGCGTTACAGTGGCTGGCGCTCAATCGCGACGACGTCAGAGCGCGCTGGCTTACCGGTTAATCCGGAATTTCTTCGTTTACTGGCAGAAGTCAAAAATCCACACCGATCGCGGCTTGCGCAATGAACAGCAATCCTACACGGTTACGCTCCAATCGCTTCAAACAATAAAGAATTATCCGACAAAATATATTTCATCGTTAGCCGTAACAGTTTTTTGCTTTATCCGGGTTATTAACAGCCGGATAAATATGATGATCGTTCATGAATACGCTATATTTTCCTTAAATGCTCAAAGATATCGATGTGAGACACGTGCTGTCATTACGAAATAGTATGATACTGAATCTTAGTTCCAATGGCGGTTCTAAGATCGAAATCTCAACGAATTCGCATGACAGGAAAATTTATCGAATCATGGAAAAATTTCACGCGCACATCTACTTTACGGATAACGAAATCGAACTCGCACAGCAGGTCAGAAACGATTTAATTCGTGCAATTCCGCAATTAACCTACGTGGGGGAACTAATACCAAAACCGATCGGCCCGCATTCCAGGCCGATGTTTGAGATTCATATCCCTGCGGCAGAGATCGATCACATTGCTCCGGTCATCGATAAGAAACGGGCAGGGTTATCGGTATTGATTCATCCCGTCCAGGATGACGAATTGGCAGCGCATACGGTATTTGCGAGATGGCTCGGGGAAAAATTGGAGCTCGACTTAAATATCTTGAATCCAATCAAAGATACGCAGCGTATTAAACAAAGCGGCACTTAAAGACTGTTTGCGGCGAAAATTTTATAAAGGTTCTTTTGTCTTAATAACCAACCTTCGCCATTTCCCGCCCGCGCTTCTCATCGACCGCCGCAAGAATCAGCAGGCCGACCACAAAAAAAACCAAAGTGCTGAGCAATGCCGCACGGTGATCGCCTGCCAGCAGATAGACCAAGCCGCCGTACGTTAACGGTCCGATCATCGCGGACAATTTGGTCGCCAATCCCCACAAACCGAAAAACTCGCCCTGCCGCCCTTCCGGGGTGAACTGCCCGACCAGCGCACGCCCGGCCGATTGCGCGCCGCCCAAGGCCGTGCCGATCAGATTGGCGGCGATCCAGAATAGAAATTCATCGGTGGCAACGTACGCGCATAGGATCGCCGCGATCCAGATCAACAGGGTGATGGCAATGCAGCGTTTCGAACCGATGCGGTCCTGCAGGTGGCCGAACAGGAATGCGCCAATCGCGGCAGTGACATTGACCACCATAATCAAAATAATCGTATCTTGGGTTTGAAACCCCATCACTTCCTGCGCATACACCGCCGCCAACACGATGACGATGTAAATCCCGGCGTAGTAGATCGTCAATGACGCCAAAAAACGGAACAAATCGGTATGTTGCCGCGCCTGACGCCAGGTTACGCCCAGCCGCTGGAAACCGGCGCGGATTAATGACGCGCCAACGACGGTACCGGAAACGGTCGCGCGCTCGCGCAACCACAGCAACGTCGGCAACGCGGCGAAACCGAACAACGCCGCCACGATCAGATTGGTCACCGGCACGTAGTCGGCGGCTTCCATGCCTTGCGCTTCGGCATAGGTGACATACGCCAGGCACAATACCAGCGACAGCAACCCGCCGAAATAGCCGAGCGCCCAACCGTAACCGGACAGCCGCCCCATCGTCTCCGGCGTGCTGATTTCCGGCAAAAACGCCGCGATCAGATTCTCGCCGCTGGAAAACATAAACGTCGCCAGAATCACCAACCCCATCGCCAACGCGATGTCGCCCGGACCGGCGAAATACAACAGCGCGGTAAATACCACGCAACCGGCGGTAGTCACCGCCAGAAAGCGTTTTTTCGCACCGGAATAATCGGCGATCGCGCCGATCACTGGCGCAGTGAGTAGCACCAAGCCGTTGGCTACCGCCATCGCCAATGTCCATAATAACGTGGCGTTACCACTGCCTTGTCCGGCGGCGATTACACCGACAAAAAACGCATTGAAAATAGCGGTCAGAATCACCGTGGTAAACCCGGAATTGGCGAAATCGTACATGCACCACGCGAAACGCTCGCGGCGCGTGACGGGCTCGGTCGAATGAAAGGGTAATGCCATTGTGCGGTTATTTGCCGACCATCTTTTCCGGCACCACCCAGGTGTCGAACTGTTCTGCCGTGACATAACCGGTGGCGATCGCGGCGGCTTTCAATGTCGTTCCTTCACGGTGCGCTTTTTTGGCGATTGCGGCGGCTTTATCGTAACCGATATGCGGATTCAGCGCGGTCACCAGCATCAATGAGTTGTGCATCAAGGCGTCGATGCGCTCGACATTGGCTTCGATACCGACCGCGCAATGGTCGTTAAAGCTCACCATCGCATCGGCCAGCAAGCGCACGCTTTGCAGGAAATTGTGAATGATCAGCGGCTTCATCACGTTCAGCTCGAAATTACCGAGCGCGCCGCCCATGTTGACCGCGACATCGTTGCCCATGACCTGACAGCACACCATCGTCATCGCTTCCGATTGCGTCGGATTGACCTTGCCCGGCATGATCGAACTGCCCGGCTCGTTCTCGGGAATGCGCAATTCGCCGATGCCGCAACGCGGCCCGGATGCCAACCAGCGGATATCGTTGGCGATTTTCATCAGCGAAGCCGCCAATGTTTTCAACGCACCGTGCGCGTGCACTAACGCATCATTGCTCGCCAATGCTTCAAATTTATTCGGCGCGGTGACGAATGGCAGCCCGGTCAGGCGCGATAATTCGGCGGCGACGCGCGTTGCAAATTCCGGGTGCGCATTCAACCCGGTGCCGACCGCGGTACCTCCCAACGCCAATTCGCACACATGCGGCATGGCCGCTTCGACATGACGCAACCCGTGATCCAGTTGCGCGATATAACCGGAAAATTCCTGTCCCAATGTCAACGGTGTCGCATCCTGCAAATGCGTGCGGCCGATTTTGACGATCGCATCGAACGCTTGCGCTTTGGCCGCCAGCGTTTCGCGCAATTGCCGGATCGCCGGAATCAGCCGCTGCCGCAATTCCTTCACCGCAGCGACGTGCATCGCGGTCGGAAACACATCGTTGGACGATTGCCCCTTGTTGACCTCGTCGTTCGGGTGCACCTTGCGATCCGCGCCGCGCCCGCCGCCGAGAATTTCCGACGCTCGATTCGCCAATACTTCGTTGACGTTCATGTTGGTCTGCGTACCGGAACCGGTTTGCCACACCACCAACGGAAACTGATCGTCAAAGTTGCCCGCGATCACCTCGTCGGCCGCTTCGATGATCGCCGCAGCACTGGCGGCATCGAGCAAACCCAAATCGTGATTGACCTTGGCGGCGGCGCGCTTGACCCGGGCCAGCGCATGAATCAGCGCCACCGGCATACGCTCGCCGGAAATTTTGAAATTCTGCAACGAGCGCTGCGTTTGCGCGCCCCACAGCGCTTCGGCGGGCACCTCAACCACGCCCATGGTGTCGCGTTCTTCACGGGTTTGCATAGATAGTTACCTCATCAAATTAGATCATTGAATAAATTTGCCAACGAATCGCTGAATTACTATGAGAGACCTTTGCACGGTTACTACGCGGCACGATAATCGCGTTAAAAATTCGCGAAAAATGCTCATTTACCCCGTGTAAACTCCTTTCTTCGCAAATTTTTCCCTTATTCTAGTACCGCTCATGACACCGTGCAAAGGTCTCTATGAGTTTATTATTCCAACAGCTAAGAACGCGCAAATATCAGGAGTAGCTTTATATCGTGATTGTCAGCGGCACGTAAGGCTTCAATATAGCGAGCGCGGGTTTCTCCGGCATCGACCAGATTGGCACGCCCCCATGTGAATGGCTCTTGTTCAAGCTGCTGAGCGAGAAGATCGCCTATAAGACGCGAGAAGCGTCCGTTTCCGTTGGGAAACGGATGGATTGCAACAAGACGGTGACTAAACCGCACCGCAATCTCATCGGGGGGATAAGTTTTATGTTCGATCCAGTAACAAGCATCGTCAATGGCTTGATGCATATCCATTGTAATCCGATAGGCATCGGCACCAATGTTGCGGGCTGAGGTGCGATATCGCCCTGCCCAACGCCACACATCCCCAAACATGCGCTTGTGCAATTGGCGCAAGAAATTTTGATCAAGCACATCCCGCTTCTTGCGTGCGGCAGCCCAGCGCAACGCCTGACCGATGTTGATTTGCTCCGCTTCGTTGAGTTCGTGCCGCAACGTGATATAGGCAGGAATAAGCTGTTCACGCTCTTCGGCTGTCAGTGGGGTATTCGCATCATCGTCGTCGGTAAATAATGGATCTGGCATGACAATGCTACTTATCCTCCCATAACCCTTTTAGTGAGCCTGACAGGATAAGCTCGACCATGCGCCGCTGTTCATCGTCGAGATCGGATTTGAGCAAAGCTTGGTTTTCCAGTCGCATGGTGTGATCAAGCCGGGCAATGTCTTTGCGCGTTTTCTGGATAGCACGCTCACGCAGAATATCATCGAGCGGTTTCGTCGGCACGAAAGCATACACAAAGGTACAATTCATTGCCTCGGCAGCTTCACGCAAGGTCTTGATCGTAGTTGCGCCCGTCACTTCCGCTTTTTCAATCACCGGAATACGTGAAGGGGAAGCATCCATACGCGCGGCAAGCTGGCGGGCCGTCATGCCGAGCGCTTCACGAATGGCCTTTATCCATCCCCGTGGCGGCGCAACAACCCCTGCCTCACGCAAGGGTGCGAGACGTCTCTCCAATTGTTTTCTGGCTAGCGATGCTTGGTCTTTGTTCATATTAATATGTCCATATTATCGATCATATTAATACATAAATATGAACATATCAATAATTAATTGACATTAATATATGAACAAAATTAGATAACAAACGAGATCTGATCCTTTCTTGGAATCGGTTTTATGCTTGACTTTAAACAACTAATGGGTAATTCTTAGCTATTAACGTAGAATCGAGAGGAAATCTCTATGCAAACAGCCAAACAATCAGCAAAACAAATTATCGATCAAGTATCAGATCAGGCAAGCTGGGATGACATCATGTATGAGCTTTATGTGAAGCAAAAAATTGAAAAAGGGCTCAAGGCGGTTGAAGATGGATTTACCGTGCCCCATGAAGAAGCAAAAAAACGGCTGCTAGGTAATGCAGATTAGATGGACCGAATTGGCATTAGATGATCTGGTAGCCATTCAATCTTACATTTCCAAGGATTCTATACTTTACGCCAAGCAATTTATTGAACAGATCTTCAATACAGTCAATCGCCTGAAGGACTTTCCCGAAATCGGGCGACGCGTACCAGCGTGTAGGGTGGATAAGTGAAACGCCATCCACCGAGATCTCAGGCGATCATCGCAGCAATACCTGTGGATGGCGCTACGCTTATCCACCCTACTTGCTGATGTTGGGGTTCGTACCTCACCCCAACCTTGTATATTAACCCCGACAAGAAAATTGTATTAGAGTAATGCCAATTTCTGGGGAAGCCGACCCAACCTTAAGCTCTGAGCTTGTACGTAGAAAGGCTCCCCGCCCTCGTCATCCATATCGCGGAGTATCCAAGGTCTGTAAGCTTAGCTTCTGAACCTGAATTTGCAAGGAAGATAGATGAAGTGCCAGGGTCAGGGAAACCAGAAAGCATGATAATAACAAAAATGATTTCGAGGTGATAATCAATGAATCATATTGGTATTGATGTTTCAGGTAAAGCATTGAGTGTGGTGGTCAGTGTTAATGGTAAGCATCGAAAAGCACAGCCGTATGAGAATGCACCGGAAGATCATAAACGCTTAGTTGCTTTGATTCAAAAATTGTAGGGTGAAAGCACCGTGTGTATGGAAGCGACAGGCATGCATCACTGAATCGCCCCGGGTTTTCCGGAGATAAAATGATTTGAGAGGAGGGAAAGATG
>NZ_JAHBZY010000008.1 GCF_019635155.1 Nitrosomonas sp.
CCCACTGGTCGAACACATTCTCAATGACATCCGGCTCAATGTCACGGCATTGATCGGTAATTCATCCGCATTAAAATCGATCCGCCCGGAAAAATACGTGACCGCGCAATTCGGCCTGCCGACCGTGAAAGACATCCTGCACGAACTGGAAAAACCCGGCCGCGATCCGCGCGCGACGTTCAAAACCGCAACGTTCAAGGAAGGCGTCGAAACACTGCAAGACCTACACCCCGGCATGGTGCTCGAGGGTGTGGTCACCAACGTCGCCGCGTTCGGTGCATTCATCGACATCGGTGTGCACCAAGATGGCTTGGTGCACATCTCGGCATTGGCGGATAAATTCGTCAAAAACCCGCACAGCGTTGTCAAGGTGGGTCAGGTGGTCACCGTCAAGGTGGTGGAAATCGATGAAAAACGCAAACGGATCGCGTTGACGATGCGGTTGGGTGGAGATCGACTGTAGAATATCGCACAATCATAAGACAACAGCTCTGCCGAAGATTGCCAGCGACACCACGCTAAATGTTGATCAGCAAGTCAAGGGTTAATTTCTTGGTTCGCGACCAGTTCTTCGAAATACTTACTTCGAGCATTTATTAAGATTTTTTATCAGGTATCTTAAATCCCAGATAGGCGCCTGCGCTAAGTCCTTGCAGTGCAAGTAAGGTAGGACTAAATTCAGGCATTGCCAGGGTTTCCCAAACCGAGTAAATATAAATGATGCCGAGAATAAGTGTCCAAATAACAATTTGAATACGATGAAGGGCGGCATCGCCATCCAGATCGTTCAGTATGTCCTTTGAAAATCCCTGACTCGGGTTATTTTCGATGATTCTCAGAATCTTTTCCTTCATCTGTACTTGATTATGTTGCAATGCGCTCAGCATTCTTTCTTTATATTTCTTTTGATCGTAATTTAAAGTCGAATTCTGCTGAAGCTCTTGCTCAACACCTTTTGCTTCTTCTTGCATTCCAATCAGCTTTTGCTCCAGATCAATTCGCTTTAACTGAGAATCCTCTGAAATATCAATTGCTACTGAACCTAATGCAGCGCCGGTACCAATCCCGATTAATGCAAGCGCGCTATCACTGATCGCATCCAATGCGCCAGTCGTTACCCAAATTGAAACATAAGAAATGGTTACAAGTACAAACCAGAAAGCCATTTGACAGCGTGCCAGACTCCAAGGCTTGGTGCCTGATTGCGGCTTAGGCCCGATATCAGATAACGCTTCTTTCAGTGCTCCTCGGAGAGGTCGATATACCCAGGTAAATATGAAAATTATTATTAAAAAAATAAAAAAAATCCAAAATTTGATTGGATTTACCTGTTCGAACACTACATAAAACGTTTTTTCTTCCTTATGTTCAAAGGGAACCCACTTCGAGCCATCATCCAATCCAATTGCGACATCTACCGGCCTAGTAAAAAAACCAGGCTCTGGCGGGTTATTTTCTACAGCTTTAAATATATTTGATACATTTTTCCAGTTTGGAACTGGAGCGCCAAGCAAGCTGGCCCAATTTTGCTTGATCTCGGCACTGGCATCATATTTGAGAACAAATTCGACCGCACCGACTGGGTTGTTTCTTTCTAAATTAATTATAGATGTAGAAGAAAGTTCACTTATTTTCATTCCATTAAAATAAAGAGCG
Source organism: Nitrosomonas sp. (assembly GCF_019635155.1). GTDB lineage: Bacteria > Pseudomonadota > Gammaproteobacteria > Burkholderiales > Nitrosomonadaceae > Nitrosomonas. The sequence goes on from NZ_JAHBZY010000008.1 coordinate 1,657, forward strand.
ATATTTCTTTTACAATTGGATTGTGCTGAGCATTCGTTTTTCGCATCTATTAGTGTCTGGAGATTGCGCACCTCCAATCGCAATCTGTCATTGATTCCTATTTGAAGCTTAAGAAACCTCCTACCTTCTTCATCTTCCTTTACTTCCGCTTTTTTAGCCTCCTGACCCATCAATGAAATTGAAATATTCTCAATTTTTATCTCGGGACTCGCTGTCTGTGTATCGCCAGCTGCTCGCACATTCGCACCGCAAACCAGAAAAAATAAAAATAAGAAAAATAATCCCTGATGAATTCGCTTCTCAAAAGAAAACATTTTTATCTCCCTATTATGCGTAAACTTGCAACCTGAACATCAGCGATGCAATGGTTTATAATAACTATATATAAACAAGTGCCTAGTATTTGTTAACTGTATATTCGATTGGGGATAAATTAGCCAATAGCTTATTCACCTCTTTTCAAAGAAGTTATCACATACTCTCCCGTCATCATTTGGGTTGTACTCTTTGCAAACCGATCTAAATGCTTCATTGAGCTCACTTCTAATTGCATTTATTGCCTTCTCATTAACTTGAATCTTTTCAGATAAATCATCATATTTTCCTGGTTGATTCGGAGTGGAGGCGGATAGATAATTTATTTGTTTTAGAATTTTCTCGACAGTTAAGTTAATTGCTTCAGTGCTGCTTTGATAATTCTTTGCTAAAGAAATATCCTGTTGCAATTTATCATTGATTAACTTGATTGTTTCTGCAATATGCGAATCAGTATTGAAGTTAGGAGCTTGATTCAATGGTGTTGGTGGCGGTATTTTATAAGCATTAACTGCCGCCATTCCAATTGTCGTGGCTACACTTGCGCTTAATAACGTAGGAATAGAAAAAAAAGAACTTGCTCCACCAGCACCACTACCCATGGCATTATCAATAATCTTATTAATAAGTTTTTCTGCAAAGCTAATTTCAGATTTTTCAGATTTTTCAGATTTTTCAGATTTATTTAGCAACAAGCTTAGTATCATGCCGGATAGTCCAAGAACAAATGCAATATTGAATATTAAAGCAAGGCTCTTAAGGGCAATTTCTTGATATTCACCTACTTTCCATGGTAGTACGAGGTTTTCCAATATGTGACGATTATCTATTAGAATTAAAGCAAAATAACTAAAAGCAGTTAATAGGATTAATGTAAATAATGAATTAAATTTATTGACTTTCAGACCCTTTTCTGTTTCTTGTTGGCTAGTTTCTTTGTCGATTGACTCGTTTATAGAGGAGTTTTTTTCATTATTACTCATAATTGTTGATCATTATTAAAATGGTTCGCAGATTCAGACCGTCTCATTTGCGATAGTGATCCATACTTCTTCTTGTGCAAGACAAGGACATATCAGTTTCTCAATTCTTTCCAGAGCATCGGCACTGTGTGATACAAGATCTTCTGAAACAGCAGTTTCAGGAAGAAGACAACCCTCTGTCTCTTTACTTCTATTTCCTTTATGAATTCTGATTCCTTCATAACCCGGTACATTGAGGAGACGTAATGTCTCTTTCTTGAACCGGTTTGACATATCCCAAATAATTCTGTACCTACCAGTCGGAATTGCGGTAGCTCCAGCCACTTTCCATTGAGAAACGGGTTTCCCGGAAATTTCACGCATTCTGTCTTCAAGAACGTAGCAGACATGCTCACCTTGTTCGCTCAATAACTCACCGATGGTACTTTCGTCGGTAAAAATCCGCCTTTTAAGAGTTAGCTCCATCACCCATTCCTTCTTTTTATACTAAATCAGGAATTTCACGTTGCCCGATGTTATACGCTTCAGTAAAGCGCTCAATGCCATGACTGCCGCCGTTGACAAGCTTCCGGGCTGCGCGTAAGTCGCCTTCCAAAAGCTCTTTCTTAATTTGAAGCTCTTTATCTTTTAAAAAAGCAGCAAGAATTCTGGCAGCGATTTCAGAGTCATTGGCAAGATCAGGGGTTTCTATCAGTTTGTTCCCCAATCCGATTTTTTCACCTATCGCTTTATAGTTATGACGCCCAGTCAACTGTATGAAACCGCGGCCTTTGAACTTCTCTCCATCCGGTTTTCCAGTATTCCCCAAGTCTTCGCGGTTATCATACAAATCGAAAGGGTGTCCATTAGGCGATGTATTGTATTTCGACTTATATTCGTTAATCGGCTCAAAACCAGCAGTCTCAGCGCGGATTGTCGCCAAAGCCATTAGAACCATTGGCTTGTCACCTAAATCCGAAGCCACTAACTCATCCAATACCGGCGGCAGATGCTTTTTAATATTACCGATCGGTGCATCCGGAAACATATGAGAAACACGCTCCACCGTGACCTCGGCGATACTGAGTGGGCGACCCGGCTCTATCGGTATCTCCGGTAAATTCAGTGCCGCAAGCGTCCGCCTTCCAGCAATACCATCCGCCAGTAAACTTTTACTCAGTTGAAAAGCGCGAACAGCAGCTTCCGTGCCGCCACCGTATTCACCATCCTGATCACCTGGGTTAAAACCTACTTCAAGTAAGCGCTTTTGCAACACCTTAACTTCATTGCCTGTAGAACCTCTTTTTAGAGTTATCATAACTTTCCTTTCGTAATATTCTCAGGTCATTCAAAGGCTTTGTGAGAATTACTATTGCCCCACCAAAGTACTAGCATCGAACTTTTCTAGTCAAAAAAACACCTAAATTTTCTTATCTATTCTTCATAAGTTATTATCCATCCGGATGGTTGGTCATCTTTTCGCTCTATTTTTGTAATTTTTTTATATTTTGAGACCCCTAACAATTGTTCACCAAGTACTTCATTTGGTACTTTTTCACCCGTAGTATCATCTGGTAGAAATATTGTCTTTGTTGCCATTTCAACCCTCCTGTTTAGTCAGAACTTGTAAGATATAAATACACAGCTTCCTGAATTTCTGGGCTATTTCTAATCATCATATCAAGCCGTTGTTTTAATAACTTCATTGACTGTAACTCAGCTTTCAATTGATCGATCTTCTCATCCCTTGGTTTTGCATCAATAGTTTTGACTGATGTATTGGTTATAGCCCCATCAACCCGCTCAATACTATCGGTAAGTTCAAACCAATACTGTCGAAACCGTTCAAATCCTTTACTTTCTCCAATAATTGCACCTTCCTTTTTGTTAATACTAAGCAATGTATCTGATTCTAAATGCCAGTAGTTATACTCGTAATTCGAAGGAACATTTTCACCCAGCCTGTCCAGTTGAGTGAGTAGAGCTTTAGCTTTCTCTGTGGTATTTCTTTTAAGATATTTGTTGGTCTGATCTAATACAATAAAACGAGTTACACCTATATCACCTTGTAGAAAACGTGGCAGCAATTTAGGATCTAGGCGTTTAAGCATTGCAGTACGAACATCTTTTTGAAGTGCAAGTGCGGAAGCCGCTTTTCCAGTTGCAAAATATTGAATCCATTTTAAGCCGGTATCTGTGGGAACTCCGGTTGTGAACTCTGAATCAATTGTGGCAATTAAAGACGGAGCACTAACATATTTCTTATTGTCGTTATCAAATCTAGCAACTGGTGCGATTGCGATTTCTTTTCGCTTATAACCAAAATGAAATTCGTCAGGGAATTGCGCATTCATTCCTGTCCATACGAGACGCATTCCAACACCAGTTGAAGTTCCAAAGAATACTGGTTTTACGTCATTTTTCTGAAGAGATCCAAACTTCAATTCCGGTTCTTCCTTAACTTCAATTTTAGATGACAACACATCAACAATCTGATCGCATGTTTGGAATCCTCCCTGTGCATTTAAAGCAGAGCAAGGGTTTTCCGAAGCAAAAAGAATCGCCATGATATGAGCCGCATCACCGGTGGCAAAAGTTTGACTCACATTCCCAGAAAATAGCGCTTTGCTTTCAGGACGGAAACTTGAAAGAACAGGCGGAGGCTGGCCTCCCTCAAATACAGGACTGATCGTTCCCTCAAATCGATTAATACCTATATCTGCTGTTGGTGGGTGTGTATCAACATCAACTCCAAAATTTGATTTTGTAACAAACAAAATTGAGTTGTAACCAATCGCACAACCACTTAGTAAACAACTAAACGCAAGAATTAAACTTATAGTGCATCGATTCATGATGTATTCCTCATTTCTGAAGATTGAGTAGATATTGAGGGAAATATGTACCAGCGCGAATACTAAAGAGATCATCTGTTGGCCATTCAAGGCGAACAGCAGAATCATCAGTTATCTGTACTGATTTTAAAGATTGCCAGCCTAATGAAACATGTTTCCCACCAGGTGAACTCCCAAATGAGATACCGATTGTGTCAAGACCAAATACTTTCGAACGTATATTTTCATGTGATGAATTAATACGCATTTTCATATGCCCAAATCCAATTATGTGCTGTGTATCCGTTTTAGTATCATGGTATAGAATTGCGCAACCACTCATAAAATAAACAACAATAATAATAGGGAATGCAGAGCGCATATCAGGATCTCAACATATAATAAATAAAAACAATTATTTAATAATTTTTATCTTTTTTGGAATAAACCTTAATCCTGAGTGCACTATCGTTAAACTTCGATCACTGGAATGCGTGCTGACAAAACCGCCCCATGTTTTTTGTGTCGTTAGATAACTGGTTTCATTCTCAAAATAACGCAGCTTTGTGAAACCTATATCATTAATTGCACAACCAGTAACTTGCATGAACAAGAGGCAAATGAGCAAATACTGTTTTTTAGCCATGAATACACACAAGTTAAACTCAATCGGATTGTCACAAATTCGTCATTTTAATAATTACTTTTATACAACAAGACAAGTGCAATAAAAATAACCCAATTGAGTCATTTTGAATGGATCGATACCAAGAGCGATAACAGAAAGATGCAGTTATGCCAATTTCACCAGCATTTCGCTGCGTGTCGAAACACCCAGTTTGCTGTATATATTTTTGATATGGTTGCGTACGGTGTGATAACTGAGACAAATCTCCTCAGCGATTTCCTTGGGAGAGTTACCTTGGTAAATCAGTGTGGCAATTTCAAGTTCGCGGTTGGTTAGGCCGGTTCTATCTAATCGATTGAAGATTTTTCCAATTTTGTTGGCAACACGGGATACTTGCAGAAAATAAATATCCTGTTGATTAGCAGTGTTCGAGCGAATTAAAGTCAGCTTGATCTCATAGAGGCGTTTACCCAATTTCGACAGAAAGCTGTGCCAGCCGGTTTGAATACTTTGAGTGGATTGAATAAGGGCCAATGCCGTCGAAAGAAATGTGTGCTTTTCCCGTTCAATAATCCGGGCAAAAGTTTCGCTCTGAAAAAGGATTGCGCCATCATTCCGGATAACCGTGATCGATTCGGTATTATCGGACCAAAATTTAAGCGTAGCGGGATGCGTGCTTTCTTCGCGGTATATAATAAAACGCAACGTCCGTAGCAAGACCGGGCGGAGTAATTCCATCAATTCGGTATCGCGTTGATTGAATATAGTCACCTGCGAATCGAGCCGGCAAAAATAAAACTGGCACGACAGTTGTTGATGGTCACCAAAAAACGAGAGCAGGCTACAGCTGTGATGCAATCTTTGCCATGATGGATCAAATGAACGCTGCGAAAAGTTTACATCGTTCGAACAGGGTATCGAGCTGCCTTCAAATACCATTAATGATGATGCAGTCGTAGAGTTTTTCAGAGTGGCGCTCGGTGCTCTTTGCAAGATAGTATCGAGAAACTGCTTCCAGCCGTGCTGACAACACGTAGATTGATTAATGCTACCCAGTAACTGCATGGAGCCGTATGTACCCATGCGTCGCCCATAGAATGCACAATTACAAGCAATCAAAGGCAGCAATGCAGTTTGCAGCACTTGATTGAATTCATTCCTTGTTTGGCAGTTATTCAACCAACTGATGATCGCCGAGGTAATCTGATAATCCTTACCGGTCAGTACATTTTGAACAGTTTCTTTATTCATGCTCATCGCTCACTTTCCAGTACTCATTCATTACCAAGTTATCAAAATCAAGCGATCAGTAATATACCCTACCGGCAATCTGGATATTGTGCGTTTTATCACAAAGAACATCTTAGTTTTATCACGGGCGTCAGTGCTCTGAATGTACCAATTCCCAAAGTGATTAATCCCATTATTAATTGAACAAAAAACACTCCGTTTTTTTAATGCATGCCACAGAAACTACTTCATTGTTTCTACGTAACTTCAATGACGATTACTTGAAGAAACAGAACAAAAAAATATGGAAATTTTGAACAGAACGCTTACAAGTGTTCGCGGCGCAGAAGGTGGAATTCAAATTTAAATGAATCAGTGACCATCGAAGTGGTAGAAAACGAATAATTGCAAAGGGAACGATTACAGCGATGATAAACCGACCGCTACTACTTGGAGATGTTTTAACGACAGCTACAGGATGACATGCTGAAGAAACAAACTGTTGCCAATTATTGTTCCAGTTATTGCTCACAAAGAATATCTCACGGATATAACACACTGGATTAATTGACAAAATATCACTTGCAATTAACCTACCGCAAGCATACCATGCAATCGAAACCGGGCTTCAATAATTACCAGTTTCGGCAGGTTTTCCGTCTTTCGATTAATGGGAGAATAATATGAAAGCAATGAACTCTTTTAAACATGCAATCGCAGCAAGCTTTATTTCTATCGGCGCGTCTATGGGTATAGTGTCTCTCGCAAGTGCAGCACCAACCGTCATCGGTTTTGAAGATTTTGGACCAGTCGGTATCAGTGGTCCTACGGTCACGAATCAATATCCCGGCGTGTTATTTTCATCCACCGGCTCAAACGTCAATATCGTCAGCACTCAGCCCGGTATCGGTGATGGCGATAATTTTTTATGTACCGGCAGCCCCGGCATCAATTGCACGGGTGAGACGATTCTAACTTTTGACAACCCGGTATCCGGCGTGTCTTTCCTGGCGGTTGGCAGCAATAATTCCGGTGTTCAGGCACTGGTAGACGTATTTGTGAATGGTGCTTTTGCCGCAACTAACAATATCACGGTCAGCGGTATATTCAACACCCCGGATTTGGTCGATCTTTCCGCGTTTAATAACGTAACATCGATCCGTATTCACGATATTACCGATGGCGGCGGTTTGGGTTGGGATAATTTCACCTTCACCTCTGCCGTACCGGAACCGGAAACTTATGCGATGTTGCTGCTGGGCTTAGGTCTGTTGGGATTCGTGGCAAATCGTAAAAAAGCGATTGCTGTTTAATTCCGGATTTTTCATCCAGTCCATCACGGGAGCTTAGGCTCCCGTTTTTATTTGGCGAATTGCCCCGACAACGCGGCTGGGAGACAATGCGGATGCATATATCCAATCAAAAGGAGACACTTCATGGGAACGAAAAAATTCGAAGGACTGGAACGCAAAGCCTATCTGCAAATCCGTAACAGCATTCAAACCGGTGATATTTTCTTTGCTTCCGGCAATTATCCGATGAGTCGGATCATCGAACACTTTTCCGATTCGATGTTCAGTCATGTCGGTTTCGTGTTCACTTGGAACGATCGTGTGCTATTGCTGGAGAGCGTCGAAGACGACGGCGTACGCATGGTGCCGTTGAGCCACTATCTGAGCGATTACGAGAATACCGGCAGTTCCTATAACGGCCGGCTTTTTCTCGGACGACACAACGCCTCGTTCGATACCGGGACCATCAATCGCATGCTCGGCAAAGCCGCCGATACGCTGAACAAAAAATACGACAAAGACGAAATTACTAAAATCATTGCACGCATCACCATCGGCCTCGGCAAGCATGGCGATAACGGCGCCTATATCTGCTCCGAATTCGTTGACATCTGCTTTCGCGAAATCGGTATTGTCTTCCCACGCGATTCCAAAGGATTCATCTTTCCCGAACATATCGCGGCGGATGCCAATGTTGAAGCATTGTTTGAGATCGTGGCTTGAAAAACGCACCATACCTCAAAATTGGTTTGCAAGAAAATCAAATGATTTGAAGAGCAGGACAAAATTGGTGCATTTACCCTAAAGAAACAGGCAAGCTCTCCTATTTACAAAATATATGATCTCGCTATCATAAAGTTGGGTATAATCCCACGCTCACAGAGCTCCTAACCATCTGATAATTAGCCAGAAAATAAATTGCAAAAGGGTTTCTGTGAATAAATTAAAAATCAACAACTAAACAGTAACTCTTAAAGGATTTTATAAAAATGCGTATTTTATCTACTCTAACATTGCTGGCTCTGACGAGTGCGCCGGTTGCTGCGGCGCCAATCGTTGATTTCGACTTTGCCAACCTCAAATACAGCGGTGGCATTAACACCGGATTCCTGCCAACCGATGGTATTGCATGCAGCGGTGGCGATTTGTGCAGTTCCAACATTGCATCGTCATTGAGCGGCGACCTGACCTTTACCAACGGCGGATTGACCGTGCACGCCAAAGGTTCGTACGACGGCAGCACTTATGGTTCAAAAGCAGCTGTCGTTCAAGATCACGAGAACGGTTATAACGGCAAGCTCTCGGGAGCTGATGCAATCGGCGCAGGCTTAGGTGTTTATCACAAGAAAGACGATACCAGTGACGATAACGTCACCTCGAAAGAAGCCATTTGGCTGCATTTCGATCAAGCCGTCGAATTGTTTTCCGTTGGTTTCCGTGCTGAAGGACATAACACCACTGGTTGGATTTCCAATGCAACTTTCCAGTATAGCTTCGATAATTCAACCTGGTCCACAGGGTTGTTGCCTCAAAACGTCGGTCAATTCGCTTTGATTCACGCCGGTCAGGATTTCTACTTTAAATTCGGTGGCGCTCATGCGGATCAATTCTACATTAGCTCCCTAACGGTGATGCCCATTCCTGAACCGGAAACATACGCGATGCTGCTGGCGGGTTTAGGCTTGATCGGATTCAACTTACGCCGCAGAAAATAATCCAGTTCGCACCCTAACGGCTGTACTAGAATCACACCAATCCCTCGTTGCATTACAAAACATAATGCAACGAGGGATTTTGTTTTGATCATTCAAGCATCCGCTAATTATTTCCTGGCGCTGTTACGATGTACCAGAGAGTACAACACCGGCACCACCAATAACGACAGTAACGATTGCGACAACGTGCTGCCAATCATCACGGTCGCCAGCGTGCGTTGCACTTCAGCGCCGGTGCTCGTGCTAAGCGCCATCGGCAGAAAGCCGAGCGATTCGACCCACGTGGTAATCAGCACCGGGCGCAGCCGCAGCAATGAACCGGTACGGATCGCTTGCTCCAGCGGCAATCCTTGCTGCCGCAGGTCGCGAATGAATGACAACAACACCAGACCATCCAGCACCGCCACGCCGGACATGGCGATGAAACCAACACCGGCGGAAATCGACAGCGGAATATCGCGCAACCACAGGGCGATAATACCGCCCGTGATCGCCAGCGGTACCGCACTGAACACCAGCAGGCTGTCACGAAAACTGCCAAGCATGGTATAGAGTAGAAAAAACACCAATCCAAGTGCCAAAGGAATAACGATCTTCAAGCGATCCGCCGCCATCAGCAGCTGTTCGAATTGCCCGCCCCACGATAACCAATATCCAGCAGGGATTTTGACTTGCTGCTCGATGTGTTTTTCCGCTTCCATCACGAAAGAGCCGATGTCACGGCCCCGCACATTGGCGGTAACGACTACGCGGCGCTTACCGTTCTCGCGACTGATTTGATTGGGACCTTTGATAATGTTCAGATCGGCAACCTCTTCCAACGCAACATAAACCGGCATTGCCACACCAGGGGCATTCGGCGCGCCTGTAGGATTCAATACCGGCAGTTTGATCGGCAGCCGCTTGAGCGTTTCGATATCGCCGCGAAGCTGCTCCGGCAGCCGCACTTGCAGCTCGAAACGCCGGTCGCCTTCAAAAATTAAACCGGTAGTTCTACCGCCGATAGCGATATTGATCGCGTCTTGCACATCACTGCCGTTAAGCCCGTAGCGCGCCATTTTTTCCCGGTTCATTTGCACCGACAATACCGGCAAACCGGTAATCTGCTCGATACGCACATCCGCTGCACCGGGCACCGTCTTGACGATTCTTTCGATTTGCTCGGCCACCGCCAGCATCACGTCAAGATCGTCGCCGAATACTTTGATCCCAACATCCGCACGCACACCGGATATCAGTTCATTAAAACGCATTTCGATCGGCTGCGTGAATTCAAAATTGTTTCCCGGTATCTTCCGCACCGCTTGATCCATCGCAGCGATCAATTCTTCCTTGTTGCGATACTTACCCGACCACTCGGATTGCGGCTTGATGATGATAAAAATATCCGCAACGCTTGGCGGCATCGGATCGGTGGCGATTTCCGCCGTACCGATCTTGGAAAACACCCGGCTGACTTCGGTAAACTGCTTGATAGTCTGTTCCAGCTCATTTTGCATGTCGATCGCCGTACTCAGGCTGGTGCCCGGTATGCGCAGGGCATGCAGCGCGATGTCTTCTTCATCGAGGTTGGGAACGAATTCGCTGCCCATGCGCGTGGTCAGTAATAGCGAAAGAATCACAATGACCACTGCGATAGTAACGATCAATCCTTTGTTATTCAGCGAGAAATCCAGCGCGGGAGCGTAAATGGTTTTGGCCCATTGCACCGCAGTGCCCTCTTTTTCCATCATTTTACCGGACAGAAACATCGCCACCGCCGCCGGCACAAACGTGACTGACAAAAATACCGCACCGAGCAGCGCCAGTAACACCGTGAATGCCATCGGATGAAACATTTTGCCTTCCACGCCGGACAATGCAAACACCGGTAAATACACCACCATGATAATCATTTGTCCGAACAATAAGGCGCGCCGCACTTCTTTGGAAGCGTCGAAAACAATTTCGAAACGTTCATCTGGTGTCAATTGCCGTTGTAACCGTTGCTGCTCCAGCGATAAGCGGCGGATACAATTCTCGACGATAATGACGGCGCCATCGACGATGATGCCGAAATCAAGCGCACCCAAGCTCAATAGGTTGGCACTGACATTACTGGCGACCATACCGCTGATGGTAAACAGCATCGATAGCGGAATAATCAATGCCGTGATCAATGCCGCGCGCAGATTACCGAGCGAAATGAATAGCACCACGATTACCAACGCCGCCCCTTCCAGCAAATTATTGGAAACCGTGCTGATGGTTTTATCGACCAGCGTGGTGCGATCATAAACCGCAGTCGCCGTTACTCCTGCGGGAAGGCTGCGATTGATTTCTATTAGTTTCTCAGCGGCTGCTTGCGATACGATACGGCTGTTTTCCCCCATCAGCATGAATGCCGTGCCCAATACGACTTCGTGACCGTTCTGGGTGGCGGCGCCCGTGCGTAATTCCTTGCCGATCAGTACATCGGCGACGTTTTTTACACGGATCGGCACGCCTTGATTGCTGCCGAGTATGATCTCGCCGATTTCGACCAGATTCGCCACTTGCCCCGGTACTCTGACCAAATACTGTTCGCCGCTTTTTTCGATATAACCGGCGCCGACATTGAGATTGTTGCGTTCCAGCGCAAGTACCAGATCCTGCAAAGTTAAACCAACCGCCAGCAATTTCTCCGGATACGGTGCAACATGATATTGCTTCACGTAACCACCCACCGAGTTGACTTCGGTCACTCCCTTCACCATACGCATGCGCGGCTTGATGACCCAGTCTTGCAATTCGCGCAAATCCATTGATGTGTAGGGTGTGCCATCGGGCTTGCGCGCTTCCGGATCAGCGTCAACGGTCCACATGAAAATTTCACCCAGACCGGTGGAAATCGGCCCCATGGTCGGTACTACGCCTGCTGGCAAGCGGCTTCTAACCTCCTGAATACGCTGACTAACGAGCTGCCGCACCTGATAAATGTCCGTGCCGTCTTTAAAAATCACTGTCACTTGCGATAAGCCATAGCGCGACAAAGAACGGGTGTACTCGAGATCGGGTAATCCGGACATCGCCATCTCAATCGGAAAAGTAATCCGTTGTTCCGCCTCCAACGGCGAATAACCCGCTGCGGTAGTATTGATTTGCACTTGCACGTTGGTGATATCGGGCACGGCATCGATCGGCAATTTCAAGTAGTTATAGATGCCAAAACCGGCCATCGCCGCGACTGCCACCAATATCAAGCCACGCTGATAAATCGATAGTTTCAATAAGCGTTCAAACATGACGGCTCCTTGTGCAACGTATTGATCGCTCAATGGTCATGACTGGCTCCCTCTTTATCCATGTCCGCCTTGATCGCGAAACTATTGCCGGATGCATACTGCTCCCCTGCCGCAAATCCCTCTAATACTTCCACCATGTGGCCATCACTACGCCCCAATTCCAGCGGACGCGCTTCAAAATAATTACCATAACGTCCAAACACGACAGTCCAGTCGCGATACGTTTGCACCGCTTGCGCTGCCACTGCGACGGGTACTTCCAATTCGTCAGAAACCAACTCGACATTGACAAACATGCCGGGATGCCAGCGACCGTCGGGATTTTCCAGAATCACCCGGGCGGTAGCGGTACGTGTCTGGCCGCCGATCAGCGTGGTAATGTACGTAACCAGGCCTTCACCTTCGACATCGTAAGCCGTCGCTTTCACGCGCGCTTTTTGTCCTGTTCTGACGATGCTCAGATCCTTCGGGTAAACCGTCACGGCAGTCCAAACATTGGACATATTTGCCACGGTAAAAATTGGCATGTCGTCCTTGAATACCGCGCCCAGCGCGACTGTTCTCGACAAAATGAGACCGGAAATCGGCGCACGCACTTCATAGCGCGTCAGGTCTTTGGCACGCAAAGCCGGTTCGGGCTTTACGCCCAAAGCGCGCAATTTCTCCGCTGCCAGATCGGAAGCAATCCGAGCTTCGCTAAACGTCAATTCCGCCGCCAAGAAATCCTGCTTGGCGGAAATTTTTTCCTGCCACAATTGTTTTTCACGTTCATATACCGTTTTGGCAAGCGCTAAGCGACGCTGCGCGGCCAGATATTGGCTTTGCAAATCGGCCAGCATCTGACTCTCGATCACCGCCATCACCTCGCCTTTTTTCACGGATTGTCCGGCTTCGAAATTCACTGCAGCGACTATTCCCGGTAAACGCGGCACGACTTGCACAACGCTGTCCGGATTAACCACAATTTCTCCCGGCAATTTTAATGTTGAACGGATCACCGCCGGTCCTGCAGTCAAAATCTCGACACCGATCGAACCCAGCACGTTATCCGTCATTTCCAACCGCGCTTCGACTTGGCTGTAACCCCAGCGGAATATTTGGCCGTTACGCTCGGCAGTAATCGCCAGATCAAATGAATGCGGTTCTTCCACGACTTGATCGCCCAACAGATAATCCGCCTCAGGTACAAACTTGAAAAGCTGAACAGGCGCACCAAGCCGCGTCAAGCTGATGGAAACACTCGCTGCAGCCGGCGGCAACGGTTGGCCCTTGTCATATAAATAAATCCGGAACTGCGGCGGCACACCTTTTTCAAAAATCGTTAATTCCACCGTGAAACCGTTTTCAGTAAACAATTTACCGCCTCTCGGCCCGGTTTCCCGAACAGATTCCGTTGATTCTCCTTGGCTATCGATGCTCCCATCGGTCGCTGTCAATGCCGATGGTTTCTCCAGCGTCAGAATCAATATCGCCAGTACCACACCCATTACGATGACGATTAACGTCGGCATCCATCGTGCTTTATTCATCATATTGTCCTTTCTCATTATGGTAGCTCCGGTAATGGCCGCTTGGCTTCGCTTCCCGGTTTGACACTTTCGATCGGCGCCGCTATCAATCGCTCGATATCATTGACCAAGCGTTGATAATTCGCCAGAGCACGCACATAAAGCACTTGATTCTGGAACAACACCCGTTGCGCATCGAGTAACTCCAATAAACCGAATTTGCCAAGTTCGTAGCCTCTGCGCATGACATTAAAAGCGCTTTTGGCGCCTGGCAAAATTTCATCGTGCAAGATATTGATTTCATTCCACGCGGCCGACATTGCTTCATACGACAACGCCAGTTCCGTCTTCAAACGCAACTCCGTCGCTTGCTGTTCATCCTCGGCTTTGCCGATCCGGTGATAGGCATCTTTCAAATTACCTTGGTTTCGATCGAATAACGGCAACGGAATCATCACGCTTGCCACTGCCGTTGTGCCCCCCAATTGCGCGTGATGCACCACCCCGGCATTCAACGTCAGATTCGGGATACGGCGTGTTTCTTCGACTTTGAGCAAAGCTTTGCGATGTTCGATATTCTTTAATGCGCGTAGCGCCATTGGATTATCCAGTATGCGCTGCTGCAATAATTCAAAATCCGGTGGTGGAATCGTGATTTCCAAAACACCCAGTGCTTTACCAAACTGCGGGTTGGCGCTGTCCCACATCAACGCCAGCCGCTTACGCGCTGAAACCAAGTCCCGATACGCTTGTTCGTATTCTATGTTGGTTGACGATAACCCGACTTTAGCGCGCGTTTCTTCGATTGGCGGTACTTTACCCGCTTGAACTCTTCGCACGACGGTATCAAAAACTGTTTGCGCCAGTTGCCGGGTTTCTTCAGCTAACCTGAACCGCTCCTGGCCAGCCAGTACCTCGGTAAATAAATTCGCTACCCGCGCCATGATTTCGATACGCCTCGATTCGTAATCCTTCGCAGCCAATTCCTCGCTTAACAACGCGGCATCGACTCGGGCTGCACGCTTACCGCCGAGTTCGATTAACTGACCTATCCGGATCGTTGTCAGCTGTTGAACCACTTCCTGCGAAACCGAATCGGGCGAGTTGATGTCGCCGCTCAATTTCTTTATGTTTCCGGGGTTTTCCACATTTGCCGTAAGTTCCGGATTACGGAATAGCCCGGCTTGCAACGTCACGCCTTCGAGCGCTTTCATTTCCTTGGCAAAGGCGGCCAATTCCGGATTGAGCGTCAATGCCAAGTTAATCGCATCGCGCAACGTCAGGTCACCGGCATCATGCACCGGATTCGCCGTTAATCGTTCGTTCGGGTTGTCTGATGCGATGCTAAAAGTGTCAGCCGCCGCTTCAATCCGGAACGGTAAGAACACGATCAGGATAAAGCATAGCCACAAAACCCGCAGTCCGGGTGCAACCCGCCACGTGGAATTCAGGTCGCTCAATTTCATGAAATTCTCCCACAGAGCTATAACATTTTTAAAACACGCTCTTACTCAGAGCCATGCTGAATGATTTCGCCGCTGATTCGAAACTTGCAATCAGCGTGTCAACATCCAGAAAGACTTTAGCTTGCAGAAACGGTGCGAGGGGGGCGAAGCGGTAAATCCGGAACTACTTCGGGAATCGTCTCAGAAATAAAAGCAGTCATTATTTCGGTAATTTTCTGAGCCGGCACTGAAGGTAAGGAATTAAAGAAAAAAGGCTGATATTGCCCGGCGGAATGTAAACATAGATGCGTTGCCGCATCCAGTTCGGTGCCGTCCCAGGAAGCATTGTTACGATGCATTTCCAAATGTGTCGCAGGGTCGGCGGAAAGTGCATGACGGATATGATCCAACTCATGCGCGAAAACTTCACCTCGGAACGACAAGCTGAGTCCGTTCGTCAATATGCTGACAATTAGCATAACGATTACCGGATAAGCTACATGTTTCCTCATGAATGTCTCAATTAAAGATTAGTGAAAAACCACTTTGACATAATCATTTCATATTATGCCAAGCTTTGCAATTTACAAGTAACCCAAAAAAACACCTTTTTTTGATGCATATCAAATAATCCGCACTCCTTCCGCCATCAGCATATTCACTAAAGCGATTAATGGCAATCCGATCAGCCCGGTCGGATCATCCCCCGTCATTTTTTCGATCAATGCGATACCCAGCCCTTCTGATTTCGCGCTACCGGCGCACTGGTACGGCTGTTCAGTTCGCAGATAATGATCGATTTGCTGATCACTTAATTGCCGGTATTTCACATGATATGGCGTGATGTGGCTTTGCGCCGAATTCGTGGCACTGTTCAAAAGATAAAGCGCCGTATAAAAGATTACTTCCTTACCTTGAATCAAACGCAGTTGCTCGATTGCATTAACGTGATTCAGTGGTTTTCCCAGATGCTTGTCACCCAATGCGGCGACTTGATCGGAAGCGATAATCAATGCTTGCGGATAGATATTGGCCACTGCACGCGCTTTCGCTTCAGCCAAACGACCAGCGGTTTGCTCGGGTAACTCATTGGCAAGTGGCGTTTCATCAACCTGTGGATTGCATATTTCAAAGGGTATCCGTAACCGTTGCAGCAATTCTTTTCGATAAATCGAACCGGATCCCAGTATTATTTTTGAAGTAATTTGTTGTGTTTCCAAAATTTCCTGCTGTAATTTTTGACACTTACGATTAAAAACTATAACATGCGCGCCTTATGTCCGTAAGGTTTGTTATTGACCCACTCGATTTTGTAAGTAATGCGGGTAATCGCCATGATAAAATCCCGCTGGCCGAGCTTACGCGCTTGCATGACTTGCTGTTCGATATGGAAGGAGAAATAACCTACCATATTGACGGACGGCTTGACCAAAATGAGAAACCGGGTTTGCAGCTGCGGGTTAACGGCAAAATGCATCTTCGCTGCCAGCGTTGTCTCGACAAATTAGTTCATACCGTCAACCTTGAAACATTCCTGCTTCTTGCAAAAAATGAATTTGAACTGAGTCAGGCGGACGAGGATGACAGTGTGGATGCAATCTTAGCGACACCCGGACTGGATGTTGTTGATTTAGTAGAAGAAGAAGTCCTACTCAGTTTATCCATCTCATCGCGTCACGCCGAAAATGAATGCAGTACATTAAAATTAAAATCGACCGATAACAACGATCCACCCGGCAATCCACAATCAGCACATCCTTTTGCGGCATTGACGACATTAAAAAAAACAAATTAGTTTAAGGAGTAACTCACATGGCTGTTCAACAAAATAAGAAATCCCCATCTAAACGCGGCATGCATCGCTCGCATGATTTTCTGACCAACCCGCCATTAGCCTTGGAGCCCAGTACCGGAGAAGTTCATTTACGTCACCATATCAGCCCCAATGGATATTATCGTGGCAAAAAAGTGATTAAAACCAAAAACGACTAAACTCTCTCTCTTGCTACAAACCATATTGAAATATAGCTTTTCTGAGTCTCAAGAGCACCGAAATTGGATATCACTGTAGCAATAGATTGTATGGGCGGTGACCATGGTCCACACGTTACCGTGCCATCCGCGCTTGATTATTTGCAGCAGGATCCTGAAGCCAATATCATTCTCGTCGGAATTCCCGACGCCATCGAAGCCGAGTTAAAAGCTGCCAAAGTAGACTTTGGCCCCAGAATTCGCCTGCATCCGGCAAGTGAAGTTGTCAATATGGACGAATCGCCAGCAACGGCATTACGTGGCAAAAAAGATTCGTCCATGCGTGTAGCTATCAATCTCGTTAAAACCGGCGAAGCCCAAGCATGCATTAGCGCCGGCAATACAGGCGCACTGCTGGCGACCTCCCGGTTCGTATTAAAAACAATTCCTGGTGTCGATCGCCCTGCACTCGCGGTTATTTTACCTACCATCACCGGACATACCTATGTTCTGGATTTAGGCGCGAATGTCGACTGCACTGCCGAGCATCTGTTTCAATTTGGTATCATGGGCGCTTCCCTGGTATCCTCGGTGGAAAATATAACATCCCCTAGCGTCGGTCTGCTCAATATTGGAGAAGAAGAAATCAAAGGCAACGAGATCGTAAAGCAAGCTGCAGAGTTACTGCGCCGCAGTGGTCTTAATTTTTATGGAAATGTTGAAGGCACGGATATTTACAAAGGAACGACCGATGTCGTGGTTTGTGATGGCTTTGTCGGCAATATCACTTTAAAAACTTCGGAAGGTTTGGCGCAAATGCTCGCAACTTACCTGCGCGAAGAATTCAAACGGAATCTTTTGACAAAGTTTGCCGGTATTATCGCAATGCCCGTCATCAAATCTTTTAAACGGCGAGTCGATCATCGGCGCTATAATGGTGCCAGTTTTTTAGGTTTACGCGGCATCGTCATCAAAAGCCATGGATCTGCGGATAAATACGCTTTCAGTTTTGCAATCAAACGCGCCGCCGATGAAGTGCGCGGCGGCATGTTGCGGCGTATTAGCGAACGGGTCGCAGAGTTTTCCCGTCACTCTCAATCCACATCTAATTAAAATTGGTTTGATAAATGTATTCAAGAATCACAGGCACTGGTAGTTACTTACCGGAAAAAATCCTTACCAATTTTGATCTGGAACGCATGGTCGATACCAGTGATGAATGGATACGAACCCGCACTGGCATCACGCAACGTCATATTGCGCGTGAAGATCAGGTTGCCAGTGACTTGGCGCTGTATGCTTGTCAAAAAGCCATGCAAGCCGCCGGTATCAGTAGTACGGATATCGATTTAATTATCGTCGCCACGACGACGCCGGACATGATCTTTCCGAGCACTGCTTGCATCCTGCAAAACAAACTGGGTATTGAAAATTGCCCGGCATTCGATGTGCAGGCGGTTTGCAGCGGTTTTGTTTATGCATTGGCAACCGCCGACATGTTTGTCAGTTCCGGAAAATGCCGCAATGCCTTGGTGGTAGGCAGCGAAATTTACTCCAAAATACTCGACTGGAACGATCGCAACACCTGTGTTCTGTTCGGCGATGGCGCCGGAGCGGTCGTTCTGTCACAAAGCGATCACCCCGGCATTTTATCAAGCCATCTTCACGCCAGCGGCAGCCATAGCAACATTTTGTCGGCGCCGGGCTGCATCAGCGGTGGAAGAGTTCAAGGTAATCCTTACATCAATATGGAGGGGAATGCCGTTTTTAAATTTGCCGTCAAGGTACTCGAAGAAGTCGTACAAGAAGCGGTCGAGAAAAATAATCTGCAATCGACCGACATTGATTGGCTTATTCCGCATCAAGCGAATATTAGAATAATACAGTCGACCGCCAGGAAGTTAGGCTTGCCGATGGATAAAGTCGTTGTGTCGGTGGATAAACATGGCAATACTTCCGCAGCCTCAATTCCGTTGGCATTGGATATCGCAGTGCGTGATGGACGCATCCAGCCGGATCAATTGCTGTTACTTGAAGGTGTCGGAGGCGGTTTTACATGGGGAGCGGTGCTGCTGCGCTGGTAATTTATGACATTTGCATTTGTTTTTCCTGGTCAAGGATCTCAATCAATCGGAATGATGGGCGGTTACACCGGATTACCTGTCATTCAGGAGACTTTTTCCGAAGCTTCCGAGATACTGAAACAGGATTTGTGGTCCCTGGTTAATAATGGCGCCGCCGACGATCTGAATTTTACCGTCAATACGCAACCGGTCATGTTGACTGCGGGCATAGCGGTTTATCGCGCATGGACGAGTCTTGGCGGTGCAAAGCCAGCCATCATCGCGGGGCACAGCCTGGGTGAATATACTGCTTTGGTAGCGGCGGAAGCTTTGAGTTTTGCCGATGCATTGGCATTGGTGCGCTACCGGGCGCAAGCTATGCAACAAGCGGTACCGGAAGGTACCGGCGGCATGGCGGCAATCCTGGGGTTGGACGATGCGATCATCGAAACAATCTGCCACGAAATCACCACGCAAAGCAATGGTCAATCATTAGAACCGGCTAATTTCAATTCTCCAGGCCAGATTGTCATTGCCGGGCATATACATGCCATTCAACAAGGCATCGAACTGGCAAAAGCGAGGGGGGCCAAAAGAGCGATTATGCTACCGGTGAGCATTCCTTCGCATTGTTCGCTGATGAAACCGGCCGCCGAGCATATGAAACAACAACTGGAAAAAATAACGCTACAGTCGCCGCACTTGCCCATTCTGCACAATGCCGATGTAAAATCGCATTCCGATCCAGCAACGATTAAAGACATATTGGTGCAACAACTCGTCAAACCGGTGCGCTGGGTCGACACGATCCGGGCTTTTGCCGTCGCAGGAGTCACGCACGTGGTTGAATGCGGACCGGGAAAAGTGTTGGCTGGATTAAACAAACGTATTGATCAAAATTTGCAACAGCTCTCGCTGGCGGATAGTGAAGCCATCAAGCAAGCTGCCAATCAATTAAAGGCAATGTAACCAAATGAATGTTAATTATAAATCGTCATGGCTCTGTTATTGATGGAGAAGTGATATGGAAAATAGAGTAACGTTAATTACAGGCGCCAGCCGCGGAATAGGACAGGCGGTGGCGCTCAAACTAGGTCAACTGGGTGCTATCGTTATCGGTACGGCAACGACCGGAAACGGCGCAAACACAATCAATCAATACTTGGAGAAAGCTGGCATCAAAGGGCTCGGCATCACTTTAAATGTAAACGATGCTGATCAAATTGAAAATAGCATGCAGCTCATTCGTGAAAAATTTGGTGATGTGGAAGTATTAATTAATAATGCCGGAATCACGCGCGATAATCTGCTCGTTCGCATGAAAGATGAAGAATGGGATGACATCATAGAAACCGATCTGAAATCGGTATTCCGTCTGAGCCGCACGGTTCTTCGTGCAATGATGAAAGCACGTTACGGCCGCATCATTAATATTTCATCGGTTGTCGGCGCGATGGGGAATCTGGGGCAAACAAATTATGCGGCGGCCAAAGCAGGAATTTTTGGATTCAGTAAATCGCTGGCACGTGAAGTTGGCAGTCGCAACATCACTGTCAACTGCGTCGCTCCGGGCTTTATCGACACCGACATGACCCGTTCGCTGGCCGATGCTTTTCAGCAAAACCTGATCCAGCATGTTCCCTTGGGAAGGTTGGGACGCCCTGAAGAAGTTGCATCTGCCGTTGCGTTTCTAGCCTCGGCAGCAGCCGGCTATATCACTGGCGCAACCCTTCATGTTAACGGTGGAATGTATATGGATTAGCATCCTGGTGCTACGATCCTATAGCAATAACAGCACACATGTTGCAGTGTTGTTGAGATTGAAAATTTGTTAAAATAACCAAGTTTATCTTATCTGAGAAGGAAATACCTAGATGGAAAATATTGAACAGCGTATCAAAAAAATTGTTGCTGAACAGCTTGGCGTCAACGAAGCGGAAGTCAAAAATGAATCATCTTTTGTCAATGATCTTGGGGCTGACTCACTTGATACTGTTGAACTGGTAATGGCATTAGAA
This sequence comes from Nitrosomonas sp., assembly GCF_019635155.1. GTDB lineage: Bacteria > Pseudomonadota > Gammaproteobacteria > Burkholderiales > Nitrosomonadaceae > Nitrosomonas. The sequence goes on from NZ_JAHBZY010000008.1 coordinate 22,901, forward strand.
GAAGAATTCGAATGTGAGATTCCAGATGAGCAAGCTGAGAAAATCAATACCGTCCAGGAAGCTATTGACTACGTCACAGCACACACCACGAATTAGTTCTAATCTCTTCATAAGAATATTCAAGCGGAGTCATTTTGTCCAAACGCAAGGTAGTAGTAACCGGCCTGGGTATAGTTTCGCCGGTAGGCAGCACGATTTCCAGCGCATGGGATAATATTATTTCAGGAAAATCCGGGATTACCCGGATTACCCATTTCGATGCATCAGCTTTCGCATCCCAGATTGCCGGTGAAGTGAAAGATTTTGATATTCATCAATATCTCTCGGTTAAAGAAGCGCGGCGGATGGATATTTTTATTCACTATGGCATGGCTGCGGCCATACAAGCTGTAAAAAATGCCGGTATTGATGATATCTCCCATCTCGACCCTGAAAGAATCGGGGTCAATATCGGTTCAGGCATCGGAGGTTTGCCGATGATTGAAAATACCGATAGCGCGTATCATGCCAATGGACCGCGAAAAATTTCCCCTTTCTTTATCCCTAGTACGATCATCAACATGATTGCCGGCAATTTATCCATTATGTATGGTTATAAAGGGCCTAATTTGGCGATTGTGACTGCGTGTACAACTGCGACACACAGCATTGGCAATTCCGCTCGCATGATTGAATATGGCGATGCCGATGTCATGGTTTGCGGTGGTGCGGAATCTTGCGTTACCCCGCTTGCAATCGGCGGTTTTTCAGCTGCAAAAGCTTTATCAGTGCAAAATGACCACCCTGAAACCGCAAGCCGTCCTTGGGATAAAGATCGCGATGGTTTTGTACTGGGCGAAGGCGCCGGCGTTTTGGTTTTGGAAGAAATTGAACATGCCAAAAAACGCGGCGCTAAAATTTATGCCGAGCTTGCGGGCTTCGGCATGAGTGCGGATGCCTTTCATATGACCGCACCATGTGACGATGGTGAGGGTGCCGCACGCTGCATGTCCAATGCGCTCAAGAATGCAGGCATTGAGATAACAGAAGTCGATTATATCAATGCGCACGGCACCTCAACACCATTGGGAGATATTGCTGAAACGATCGCGGTTAAGCGCTGTTTCGGAGACCATGCCAGCAAGTTGGCTGTTAACTCCACAAAGTCCATGACAGGTCACTTACTGGGAGCTGCCGGAGGCGTAGAAGCGATTTTCTCGGTTCTGGCAATCCATCATAAAATTGCACCGCCTACTATCAATCTGATCAATCAAGACCCGCAATGCGACTTGGATTATATTCCCAATACTGCCAGGGATATGAATATCAAAGTTGCGTTATCAAATTCCTTCGGATTTGGTGGAACCAACGGAACGCTTGTTTTCCGAAGCGTGTAATCTTATTCATTCGGAGCATGCACACGCTAAGACGCCTCCTTTATACTAGCGTGCTTATAGCCATGCTGTTTGTTGCATGGTTTTATCTTCATGTTCATTCGAGTATCACACTCTCGACGATCCCTTATGAATTCTCCGTTCGAGCAGGCAGTAATCTTAAGCAGATCGCACAACAATTAGAGGATGACGGGATTATCCTCAACAAATGGACTTTCATTCTGCTCGCACGTTACCTGAATCAAGAGTCCGCAATCAAAGCGGGTGATTACCTGCTCAATGAAAATATTACCCAATTGGCGCTTCTGAGTTACTTAACTTCAGGCGATGCCAAACGAAATGCAGTAAGATTCATTGAAGGCTGGACATTTGCGCAATTACGGCAAACTCTAAACGAACACCCGTTCATAAAAAAACTCACGGCCGATTCGAGCGAGCAAGAAATACTCCGTTTGATCGGCGCTTCCGAAACAGCAGCGGAAGGAATATTTTTCCCGGATACTTATTACTTTCTGAAAAACAGCAGCGATATCGAGATTCTGCAACGCGCTTATCGCATGATGCAAAAGCATTTGCAATCGGAGTGGGCATCTCGCGCCGAATCTTTGCCGTTAACCACACCCTATGAAGCGCTTATTCTTGCATCGATTATAGAAAAAGAAACCGGTATGGAAAGCGATCGCGCCGAAATAGCCGGCGTGTTCATTAACCGATTACGTCAAGGCATGCGATTGCAGACGGATCCCACTGTCATTTATGGCTTGGGTGAACAGTTTGATGGGAATCTGCGTAAAAAAGACCTTCTTACTGATCAAGCCTACAACACCTATACCCGTTCCGGTTTGCCGCCCACACCTATCGCCATGCCGGGTCTCGCTTCCATTCACGCCGCACTGAATCCTGCAGAAACCGATTCTCTCTATTTTGTTGCAAAGGGCGATGGAACTTCGCATTTCTCTACAAACCTAACTGACCACAATAAAGCAGTCAACAAATACCAGAAACAACAAAAATAAAATGATGCCAACAATTCCTAAACTCGTCCGTGGAACTACATGACCGATTTCTCCATCGTAGTACCCACACTCAATGAAGCCGAGAATATTGATTCACTTGTAACTCGTCTCACCGCCCTGGACCTTGCGCCAGATACATTTGAAATTATTTTTGTGGATGATGGCTCCACCGACGGCACGCCGGATAAAGTGCGAAGTTGGGCCAAGCAGTCCAACGTCCGCTTAATCGAACGGCGCGAAAAACCCGATTTAACCGGTTCGATCCTGGCAGGTGTTGCAGCAGCCAATAGCAATGTCATTGTCGTTATGGATGCGGATCTGAGCCACCCGCCCGAACAATTGCCGGATATTGTCGCACCGGTATTGAACAATTCATTCGATGTCGCCATCGGCAGCCGCTATATTGCTGGCGGAAGAATCGAGAACTGGCCGCTATACCGCCAATTGCTATCACGTGTCGGGGGTTTGATTGCGCGCCCCATCAGCGATGTCAATGACGCCACCTCCGGCTTTTTTGCATTCCGCCGGGAACTGGCAAACAATATCTCAAACCATGCGCGCGGTTACAAAGTCTTGCTGGAACTGTTGATGGCCAACCAAGGTAAAATTCGTGTTACGGAGATACCCATCTGCTTTAGCGACCGCACGCGCGGCGCATCAAAATTATCATTTTCCCATCAACAGGCATACATTCAACGCCTGATCACATTAGCCGGTGGCACCGCCTCGCTCAATACCGCAGGCCGGTTTGCAGTGGTAGGATTATTTGGTGTCATCATTGATGCTTTGATTTTTCAATGGATGATCAGCCGTGATGCCGGCCTTGCCATGTCGCACTTTGTCAGTTTCTTCGTGGCCGCCACCACCAACTACGCTTTCAATTCCAAATGGTCTTTCCGGGACCACCATGCGGGATATTTGCACTGGCATCAATTCGGCCGTTTCCTGACCGTTGGTTTGCTGGCATTATTACTGCGCGGCGGCGTTCTGGCATTGCTGGTTTATGTCTTAAAGGTTCCACCCGCGCTAGCAATTTTTCCGGCGATTGCCGCCACCGCGATCGTGAATTATCTCGGTTCCGCCTTTTATGTCTTCCCCGATCTAAAGAATCCGCCATCCATCGATATCCAATGGCGCACAGCGGCCATTGGCATTGTTCTATTCGCGGTATTGCTGCGCTTGGTTTATTTCGGCTTGGCTCAACTCATCCCGGATGAAGCTTACTATTGGCAATATGCGCAGCACATGGATCTCAGCTTTTACGACCACCCGCCCATGGTCGCCTGGTTGATTTGGCTGGGTACGTCGATTCTGGGCCACAACGAATTTGGTATTCGGATCGGCGCACTGCTCAGCGGTCTGATCGCGATGAGCTATTTATATGCCATGGCGCAGAATTTGTATGACAAATCGACCGCGATGCGCACGATGCTGCTGCTGGTGATACTACCATTGGGGTTTGGCTCGGGTTTCTTAATGATCCCGGATGCGCCGTTAATAGCCGCCTGGGCAGCCACGCTCTATTACATGGAACGCGCGCTTGTTGCGGAGCAGCGTTCTGCATGGCTCGGCATGGGGATTGCTTTTGGCCTCGGACTGTTATCCAAATACACCGTCGGATTATTGGGAATCGCCGCACTGGCATTCGTAATCATCGATCCAACCGCGCGCCGCTGGATGCTGCGCCCTTACCCTTATTTAGCTTCGCTGCTGGCACTACTGTTGTTTTCACCGGTGATACTGTGGAATTATGAAAATGATTGGGCGTCGTTTGCTTTTCAATCCCATCGAGTACTGTCGGATCGTTACCAGTTCGCCATTCATCAGCTATTTCTTCACATGATCGTCTTACTAACGCCCATTGGTTTCGCCGCTGCGGCACTCGCCTTGTTTTCAATCAAGAAACCGGCCGATCGGCCATTGGAACGTAGACAACACTTATTTGTGCAGATTTTTACCGGTATCCCCTTAATTATATTTGTGATAGCAAGTATCACGGATGCGCCGCGATTTCATTGGACCGGTCCCATCTGGCTGGCCATTTTACCCACCATCGCCTGGATGATTGGCCATGGCGACCAACTCGGCGCCATTGGCAAACGCATCATTAAAGGCTGGCGGCTCACGATCGCCACTTGTATTCTGGCCTATGCGTTTGTATTGCACTACGTCGTCTTGGGAATACCGGGCATTCCCTATCATTTATTCACCGAACATTATTTCTGGCGGGAAACGGCCAATGAAATTACTCAGATAGCGGCAGATGTCAGGAATCAAACCGGTAAAGAACCAATCATTGTCGGTATGAGTAAATGGTCTGTAGCCAGCGCACTGGCATTCTACATCCATGGCGACGCGGCACTGGATATCCGCTCACGCAACATGTTCGGCGATAGCGGCGCCATGTATGAATACTGGTTCCCCTCACAAGCGCCGGAGGATCGTCCGATTATCCAGGTTGGTATGAAACGCCGGCATTTGGAAAAAACCAGGCAAGGTACCGATCTCAAACCCATGCTGATTCAACCCGGATCCATCGAATACCGTGTGATCGAACGCTACGGCACACCGGTAAGACGTGTCTATTACCGGATTTCGGAAGGATTCAGAGGGGTGGCACCGGCAAACTAAGCTTCAATATTATTTGATCGCATAATCTGCGATCTGCCAGGTATTTTCTGCAATTTTAACCAATGTGACTGTTTCCATTGCCAATCCTTTTTCGGCAAAGGTCGTATAAAACTGCAATACGATATATTCACCGTCCGGAAATCCGGAAACTGATTTGGTTACCCCTGCGGTAGCTATGTAGCGAGCAGTCATTGCCCCCCGGAGGATTCTGATTTCAGTGATCGATTTTATCCATTGCGCTTCGGGAGTTTTTGTTTTAAATAAAGTCGACGACATTTCCCAGCCTTCTTTGTATTGCCCGTCATCCACTAACTTAAACCAAGAGCGCGCTGTACTCTCCACAATTTTCAAAGTCGCACTGTCATCCGCTTGAACCAAGCCGCATCCAAAAAACAGTACCAATAAAAGGAGCCATTGTTTCATTGTTTACACCCTAATTATAATAAACATTTTTCACATCAGACTGTTCAAAAGAACCCTTCGTTACGCATGGGAAAAAACATTTCCGATAATCCAGATCGATGCGATGCCCAGCAGAATTAAAGTCACTTGCTGAATAGTCGCGTGAATTTCCGGGCGTTTATGCAATCCGGGAATTAAATCCGACATCGCGACATAAATCATACTTGCAGTCGCAATCGCCAATAGCGGCTGTATCAGGAAATTCATGTTATGCAATGTAAAGTAAGCCAGAACACCACCGACCAGCGTTGCAAAACTGGATAATAGATTCAGCAGAAACGCTTTACGGCGAGTGTATCCTGAATTCAGCAGAATAATGAAATCCCCGGCCTCTTGCGGAATCTCATGCGCGATGATAGCGATCGAAGTGATGATACCCAATTGCACGTCGACCATAAAAGCAGCCGCAATCAAAATTCCATCAACAAAATTATGAAATGTATCACCGACAATTACCATCATTCCGCTGCGGCCGTGATCGTGCTGATGGTGATGCGATGAGGATGCTTCCAATGCATGCCCATGCGAGGGATCATGCGCTTCGCAATTTTCCAGATGACAGTGCCGCCATAGCACGAGCTTCTCTAAAATAAAAAAAGCCAAAATGCCAAACAATACCGTCATCGACACCTGTACGGGATTGTCGGAGTGCTCAAGCGCTTCCGGCAAAGTATTCAAGAAAGCGGCTCCCAGCAGTGCGCCGATCGCATAGGAAACCAGCAAGGATAACCAGGATATTCTGGCGTTGAGCGCCAAAATGGCGGCAAACGATATACTCAATACGCCGCCCAGCAGGCTGGCAATGACTATCCAGGTAAGCGTCGACATAAAACGAATCGAAAAGGAAAGGCGGGATTATACGCTGTTGCAGCTGACTCGACTCACCCGTTAAGAAATTTTATTCAAACCAGATTAGCGCCGCCATTCGTCCGGTTCCGCCATCGCGCCGGTAAGAATAAAAGCGATTTGAATCGCTATACGTACAAACCCCGCCGCCATATACTTTTGAAATGCCGCAACCATTGAGCCGCTGCCGGGCCAGCAAAAAAATATCCGCCAACCACTTTGCCTGATCGCCGGAAAATTTGGGTTGAAAAGCTTGTACCGCGCGTTCCTCATGCTGCACGAACGCTGCATGAACATCCGCACCGACTTCGAAGTGATTCGGACCAATGGCCGGCCCCAGCCACGCCATCAATTGATGAGGATCCACCTGCATCGCTTCAACAGTATTTTCGATAATGCCACCGGCCAGACCGCGCCATCCGGCATGCACAACACCCACGACTGTTCCGGCTTGATCGCACAATAATACCGGCAGGCAATCGGCCACCATTACCGCACACACGTGTTTTTGCCGGCGGCTGAAGGCGGCATCCGCTTCGGGAATGATGGTCGCCGTGTGTTCAATTTGCACCGGTAACGTGCCATGCACTTGTTTTAACCATTTGGGTTCTCGTGGCAAATGACGCCGCACTATCGCCCGGTTCCGCGTTACATTTTCCAATTCGTCGTTCACATGGGCACCCAGATTCAATGACGCATACATTCCGCGAGCGCCGCTGCTGACACCGCCGTTACGAGTGGTAAAGAGCGCTCTGACATTGTCCGGCGCCGGCCAATCGGGAATGATCCAATCTTCTCTGGTGATCATTTGCACATTCCTTGAAAACTTCTAAAAAATTTCTTTGCTCGATTCACATGATCATTGTAACCAATGAGAAAACCCTTTCACTACCAATTCAGCCTTTAACCGGATATTTCTAGGTTAAAATATATATACCATGAGAAGCGATCATCAATTTCAATGCATAGTGCGCTGATCAGTCAACCCCTTAAAAACCCACAATTGACAATAACAAGCCCGTTATAGGTATAACCAATGAATTATATAAAGAACAACATACTTACATCTTTAGCACGCACCATTGTAACCTTCGTAATATTAATCCCCTTGGCCTATGCCGCAACCGAAGATGAAACCGAATTCCTCAAGGCCGCATTTTCCGGAAAAATCGAGGACATCGCGCAATCCCTGGAGAAAGGCGTTAATGTCAATTATGAAAATGAAATGGGATTTACTGCACTGATCGTCGCTTCCCAATTCGGCCATAGCGATATCGTCAAAAAACTGCTGGAAAGTAATGCTGAAGTTAACCACAAGAATGCAGGCGGCGTAACGGCATTGATCATTGCCACAAAGAACGGCCATGCGGATATTGTCGACATGCTCCTGGACAAAGGCGCGGATATCAATGCGCAAACCACTGACGGCATTACCCCGCTGATGCTGGCTATCCAGAAAGGGCGGGATGCCATCGTCGACACTTTACTGAATAAAGGCGCGGATATCCATCTGCAAACTCAGGAAAAACTCACGGCTTTGCTCATCGCCGCAATGGAAGGTAAAAATTCTATTGTCGATAAGCTTTTGGCCAAAGGAGCAAAAGTTGATGAGCCGGCATCGGACAATACCACGGCACTGTATATGGCCGCCCGGAACGGTCACACCGCGATCGTTGAAACCTTATTGGCTAAAAATGCAGCCGTCGATATCATGGCTGTCAACAACACCACGCCATTGTTTATCGCGGCCCAAAATGGCCACACCGGCATTGTGAATGCATTATTGGCGAAAGGCGCCAAAGTTGACGTGCAAGACCAGAATGAAGCCACGCCATTGATTCTGGCTGCCTTGATGGGACATACCGAAATAGTAAAAACGCTCATCAAGCACGGCGCCGCTATTGATCATAAAGCCACGAACGGATTCACTCCTTTGATTCTGGCTGCGCAGAACGGTCACACGCCTGTCATCGAGATATTATTGGAAAATGGCGCAAAGATTGATTTGCAAAACGACGATGGCGTCACTGCGCTCATGTGGGCAAGTTTGCATGATCACGCCGACTCGGTCAAAGTGCTTTTAGCCAGTGGCGCAAACATGGCGATCAAAAGCAAAACCGGGAAAACCGCCGTTGAAATTGCAAAAGATCCTGCTATTATCGAGTTGCTGCAAACCGCCAGGAAATAATCCCGGATACCGACATGAATGCGATGCTTGAATCCTTGCAATCCAAAAAATGCCAAGTGTTCGCGCATCGCGGCGCCAATCGTGAAGCCATGGAAAATACGAGCAATGCCTTCGATAAGGCATTGCGGTATGCCATCGACGGTATCGAAACCGATGTGCAGTTAAGTCGTGATGAAGTGGCGGTGCTATGGCATGACCGCTTTCTCGACAAAATCGGATTGCGTGACAAGCACATTGATGACTTTGATTATCAACAACTGCGCGCGCTGATCAACCCTGATTCTGCTGACGAAAGTATCATGACGCTGGCGGATTTTCTGCACAACTACCGGCAGCGCTGCCGGTTATTGATCGAAGTCAAAAACCGCGACTGGGAACCGGTCTCCCGTCACCAAGCCAAAATGCGGCAAACACTCGATTTAACCGGTGACGATTCTGATCAGCACGTACTGATATCGTCGTTTAATCTCGCAAGCCTGGAATATGCGCATCAATATCGCGCGGGATTTCCGTTGATCTACAACTTTGAAACCGATCAGACGATCGAAGATGCTCGCAAACTTCTAACTTCGCACACATTTCTGCACGGCTTCTGCTTACCGATCGCTAACACTGATCAAGCTATTGTCGATTTATTGCGTGCTCATGACAAATGTATCGGCGTCTATACCTGCAACAGCGATGCCGAGATCACGAAAGCGCTGAAGCTCGGTGTGAATATTCTTATCAGCGACGTGCCGCAAAAAGCATTGCTACTGCGCAATCAATGAAGCGTGATTTCACCAGCTTATCGAATAAAACCTATGATCTATTGATTTGCGGCGGCGGTATTTACGGCGCCTGGACGGCATACGACGCCGCATTACGCGGCTTAAAGGTTCTTATCGTTGAACAGAATGACTGGGCCGGTGCGACTTCTTCCGCCTCCACGAAATTAATCCACGGTGGTTTGCGTTATTTGGAGACATTTGATTTCCATTTGGTCAAGAAGTCGCTCAAGGAACGCACCCTGCTGCTGCGCCTGGCGCCCCATCGCGTATGGCCGCTGCACTTTGGTGTACCGGTATATGCCCGGCAGCGCATTAACCGGTTGCAACTGAAATTGGGTTTATCGCTGTACGACTATTTGGCGCACGACACCGATCCGGCAATGCAGCATCATTATTTCAATTCCGCCCGGTTATCCGCATTATTCCCTTTTATTAAAGATAACGAATTAAAAGGCGGATTTACTTACGCCGATGCACAAACCGATGACGCACGCTTGGTATTGGAATTGATTGCCGGTGCGCAAAATGCCGGTGCGGATTGTATCAATTATTGCCAGCTGATACAGATCCTGGAAATACAAGGCAAAGCCGATGGCGCAATTGTTCGCGATCAACTCTCTGATAACGAACTAAGAATTCACGCGAAACAGATTGTTTTCACCACCGGTCAGTGGTTGGCTGCGGCAGAACCTAGCCAGGATTGGTGCCGGCTTGCCAAAGGCGTGCATTTAGTCATGCCGCCGCTGCTGAAAGATATTGCACTACTGTTGATGGCACCTTCCGATGGCCGGGTATTTTTCATGATTCCATGGTACGGTCTGACCTTGCTCGGCACAACCGATACCGATTATCAAGGCGATGTCACAAACGTAACGGTTGCGAACTGTGACATCGACTATTTACTTGAAGCCGCCAATCATTACTTAAAAACTTCCTGGACACGATCGGATATCCACGGCTACTTTGCCGGTGTGCGGGTTTTTAAAAAATCTTCGCAGTCCGCCGCTTCCGAATCGCCGTCGGCAGTCAGCCGCGATTGGGAATTGAAATCCGCTCCAAACGGAGTGCATTACGCCATTGGCGGGAAAATCACCTCCGCACGTCAAGATGCTGCCAGCATTGTCGACACGATATGCGCACAACTGGGCATTACGACTCCTTGCGTAACGCACAATCAACTGCTGCCTTGGGCGCCGCGCACCGGTTTTTCCGCTTGGACCACCGACATGGCAAATACAGCGGTAAGTCTTGGCATTGATGCCGAAAGCACGCGATGGTTGTTACGCCGCCATGGCATCCGTACAACTGAAATTTTCCAGCAGATCCGGGTGAAAAAAGATTTAGCGCAACGCATCATTCCGTCGCTGCCGTTTATTCGCGCCGATTTACTGTACTGCGCTGCAACCGAAATGATCATTCATCTGGACGATCTGCTCCGCCGCCGTTTGCCATTGCTCATTCTAACCAAGCTCACCGGCGATCAATTACGCGACATCGCGCAGAGCGTCGCCGCTATTCTGAATTGGGATCATTCACGGCAGACCGAAGAAATCGCGCGTTGCAACCGGTATCGAAAACAACCATGACTGCCGCGATTGCTCTCGACTTGGGCACCACATCGGTCAAAGCGGCATTGATGGATCGATACGGTCAACTCACGCACCTCACGACTCGTTCGGCGCCTGTCATGGATATCCATCAGGGACAGTATGAAAGCAATGCGTTGCACTATGCGGAAACGGCGGAAGCAATACTCGAAGAATGCTTGAGCCGAACCGGACACAGACCGCCGCTGGGTTTATGCAGTCAGCGCTCATCCTTCCTGATTTGGGATAAGACCAGCGGTCAACCGGTAACGCCCCTGATTTCCTGGCAAGATGACCGTGGTTCAAGCGCCTGCGAACGCTTACAAACAACTTCCGACACGATCCGTGGACTCACCGGATTGCGGCTAACGCCTTATTATTTCGGTCCCAAACTGAGTGTGTTATTGCAGGAAAACCCTGTTTGGCGCGAAAATCTGATTCTTGGCAAATGGCTTACCGGTACGCTGGATACTTTCATGATTTGGCGTTTAACCGCCGGCCGGTATTTCGTCACCGATGCATCAATGGCTGCGCGCACGCTGTTAATGGACATCTCCCGATTGCAATGGTCAGATACGCTGTGCCGATTGTTTGACATTCCTCATACGATTTTGCCCGATATCCTGCCATCAATCGGGTTAAATCTGCCTTTAAATAATGGTTTAACCCTTCAGGCAAGCATCGGCGATCAATCCGCTGCACTGATTTCCAGTTTGACGCCGCATACATCCCATGAAGCATTGGTTAATCTTGGCACGGGGGGGTTTGTAATCCGCGCGCTTGCTGCTGATGAACCGGCGTTAAACGGTTACCTGCAAACACTGGTGTATCAAAACAAGCAACGGCAAGCGCAATTTGCCGTCGAGGGCACACTCAATTCCATCGCCTCAGCGCTCGCCCCCTATCCGGTTAGCGAATGCTCTCCTCAAGATCTTGCAGCAACTGATATTTTTTGCTTGGCGGAACCCAGCGGACTGGGCGCGCCTTTTTTCCGCAAAGATTATGGGCTTCATTTTTCTCAGACTTTGGACGGACTCACGCAACGGCAAATTGCCACATTATTGCTTGAAGCGATTATTTTCCGCGTTACGCATATTTTGGAAGAATTTCACCACCAAACGCCATTGACACAAATCTATCTTTCCGGAGGGCTATCCGAATTGCCAATCTTGCAACACGGCATTTCGCAATGCATCCGCATCCCCGTCGCTCATTTGCGCCAAAAGGAAACCAGCTTGCAAGGAACCGCCATGTTAGCCAGCGGCTTGACCATAACTTGCCAGAAAAATGCGGATAAAATTGTTTCTCCTGATACCCATACCGCACTCATCAAAAAGTATCAGCGCTGGAAAAAATGGTTGGATGCATTGCTGGGAATTCGCGCTCATTCGCACTAAAAAGTCTCCCCGCAGAAATACTCATTCCTGTAAAATTCGCAGCGCGAGTCACTGTTCATCCAAATATTATTTTTTGAACATGAATTCATTGCACAGTCGCATAATATCAAACACATAGCGCGATAATCCATGTATTATCCCTATGAAGATCAATAATTAATTACAAAAAGGAAATGTTATGGCAACTAATATACCGGGCTATACCTACGGTACCCCTGCAGTAGCAAAATCTCCTGTTTCCCTGGATGATTTCGCCAAACTCAAACAAGCATCACTGTTTGGCGACGACGATGTGCGTTATTTGAAAATGTCTCACGATGTGCTGAAGGACCAAGTCGAACAAATTTTGGACGTGTGGTACGGATTTGTCGGTTCAACCCCGTTTCTGCTGCATTACTTCACCAACGCAGCCGATGGCCAGCCTAACATGGATTACCTGGGGGGTGTTCGCAAACGCTTCGGTCAATGGATTCTGGATACGGCCAAAGCCGATTACAACCAAGATTGGCTCAATTATCAACACGAAATCGGATTACGTCATCACAGCTCCAAGAAAAACACCACAGACAATGTGAAATCGGTACCGATCATTCACATTCATTACATTTTTGCATTGTTGATCCCGATTACCACCACATTACGCCCATTTCTGGAAAAAAGCGGCCACTCTCGCGACGATGTCGACCACATGCAAGATGCATGGCGCAAATCGGTGCTGATGCAAGTGATCCTCTGGTCACGGCCTTATATCAAATCAGGCGAGTTCTAATTGCTCATGGGAGAGCGGGCACCGCTCTCCGTCAATCACGTCCATCATTTTCTTCATGCCGCCAGCATATGCACCTTTCGATCATTATCCCTGCGTTTAATGAGCAACAGTTGATCCTGGAATGCTTGCGTTCGATTCAGCAGTCTGTCAGCGCCAACCCCAAACCCGGTTTTACGCACGAAGTAATCGTCGTCGACAACAATTCCACCGACAAAACCGCTGAACTGGCCAAACAAGCCGGCGCCATCGTCGTATTCGAACCGATCAACCAAATCGGTCGCGCCCGTAATGCGGGAGCTGCCGTAGCAACCGGCGATTGGCTCTTGTTTGTCGATGCCGATAGCTTGCTCAATCCCGGTATGGTAAGCGATATCTTGCAGCTGGTCGAAAGCGGCCGATACGTCGGTTGCGGCAGTGTCCTGAACATGCCCGGCTTACCCTGGTGGGGCAATGCCGCCATGCGGCTTTGGACAACGCTCTCGGTTACTTTCCATTGGGCTGCGGGTGCGCTGGTAGTGTGCCGGACGGATGCTTTTCGTGAAGTGGGCGGTTTTAACCAGGAACTGTTCGCCGCCGACGAAATCGATTTAAGTCAACTACTAAAAAAATGGGGGCGTCAACGTGGATTAAAGTTCACGATACTGACCCGTCACCCGTTGGAAACTTCTCCCAGGAAAATTCAACTGTACACCGGTCGTGAGATTGCGGAACAATTGTTACGCGTCATCATCAGCCCTCGCAAAACGTTACTTAACAAAAAAAAATTACCGATCTGGTATGACGGTAGACGTTAATCAGAACAATTCAGTTTGAGGTAAATAACACGTGACAACTCATTTGCCTTCGCTGAGACTGGCACTCGTATGCGGCGGTACCGGCGCAGAACATATCGGCAGTATCGAAAGTGCACTGTGGATACTGAGTCAATTTCGAACCGATCACCACCCTACTTTTTTCTACCAGCACCCCGATGGCCGCCTGGCCGAGGCGGCTGAATTACCCGCTTTGTTCGAAACTTGGGCAACGCATCCTTACATTAAAGCTTGGAGCGATCCGGCAGGTGCCGAGCGTTGCCGTGCCATCTTCCGGCGAGCGGCAGCTTGGAATGGATCGCCGTGGACGATGCTGACCAGCACGCGCTGGGACTTGGTGTGGCCGGCTTTTCATGGCCGTGGCGGTGAAGACGGCAGTTTCCAGGGTTTTTGTGAAAGCTTGGATCTACCCTACGCCGGCTGCGGCATTGCGGCATCCGTTATCAGCGTCGATAAAATCAAAACCAAAGCGATCTTGCGGGTATCCGGCCTCCCCGTACTGCCGCAAGTCACGATCGACGACTGGGAATTAGGCGGTTCCGCTGCCATTTCAGCGCTCGCTGAGCAAATGCAACACGCTCAAAGCAAGATTCAATCAGGTTTTGATGTTATCAAAACCGCTAGCCCGGTATTGACCGAACGGATTATAGAAACGGAACAGCATTTGCATTATCCGGTTTTCGTCAAACCGGCCAGTTTAGGGTCTTCGCTCGGCGTTACCAAGGTTAGCAATCGCGAGGAATTGGTTTCGGCATTGATTCAATCGCTGGCACTCGACCGGCGTGTACTGATAGAGCCGCAATGCAACTGGCCGGAATACGGTATCGGATTGTGCGGTCTGGATGAGCCCAAGGTTTCATGGGTGGTCGGATATGCATTGAATCCGGATTTTTTCGATTACGAGGCCAAATTCGGCAACCAGGCGCAAGACGATGCCATTCCGGCGCATCTCGACGCAAATCAAACACGCCGACTCCAAGAGCTGGCTATCGCCACTTGGCATGCATTGGACTTAGAAAGTTGCGCACGAGTCGATTGCTTCTATGAAAACGGCCAGTTTGCGATCAACGAAGTCAATACCATGCCGGGCTTCGGTGCGCATAGCGTTTATGCCGAAGCCTTCGCCAAAGCGGATTTAGCGCCAGCCGTATTATTGGATGAAATCATAGCTGCCGGCTTGGAACGCCATCGCCGACGCAATCAGCTTAACATTGGTTTTAAGGATCGATTATGAACGCTCCCCGCCAAACCGTATCCGTCCTTTTCGGCGGCAAAAGCCCGGAACATTGGGTCAGCGTCAAATCCGGATTATTTGCCATGCTGCACCTCGATCCGGCACGTTATCAGGTACGTGGCGTTTATTTCGATCAACAGGGTAAACCTGCTCCGGCAGCCAGTTGCCGGAATGCCATTGCAACTTTCTTTGCCCGCAACGAAGTTACTTTTTTCGGCCCTGGTGAAACCCCGCCGGCGGATGATCTTTGCACATGGTTGCAAGAACGCGCACACCCATCCGGTGAAATGTGTCTCCGCGATGGTGGCCAAGGCGACTGGGGGCTGTTCCTGCCGGTTTTTCATGGCCAAGGCGGTGAAGACGGCAGCATTCAGGGTTTCCTCGAATTTATGCGCTTGCCTTATGGTGGTTGTAATTTGGAAGGTTCGGCGCTGGGAATCGATAAAATACTGACCAAACAATTCTGCGAGGCTGCCGGACTGGCCGTAGCGCCGTGGACTGCAGTAACCGTTGTTACCTGGGCACAGAATCAGCAGGCTTGCCTGGAACGCTGCCGCCCCTTAGGTTTACCGCTATTTATCAAACCCGCCCGTTTAGGTTCGTCGATCGGCTTGCATCGTGTAACCCGTTTTGAAGATCTTGCATCCGCTATCGAAGACGCATTGAAATGGGATAACCGCATCCTGATCGAAGCACAGGTTCAAGGCATCGAATACGGCATCGGCATCGCCGGTAACCAAGCGCACCCCCGGATATCGGCCATTGCCGAATCCACGCTACGCTCCGACAGCTTCGATTACGATGCCAAATACAGCGCCGACGCACTCGACGATATCGTTCCTGCCCGATTAAGCGAAACCGATACCGTCCGGCTACAGGAATTTGCATTAAAGGTTTGGCGTGCATTGGATATGCGCGGAATCGCCCGTATTGACTGTTTCCTGAGTCCGGAAGGCCCGGTGCTCAACGAAGTCAACACCATGCCGGGACTATCCGCCTGGGCGCCGTTCGTCATGGCGTGGCGGCATATCGGCGTACGCGCACCGGATCTGATGGATTTGATAACCCAAGAGGCACTGGAAAGAATGCCGTATGCGCGTCGTTAACACTTTGCTTTTTACGGCAGCCCATTTCTTCCTTACGAAAGCAGGCACGAATCGATCATCGCAATCAACTCAACATAGACATAACCATTCTTTCAACCTACTGAGAACACTAAAATAAACTGCCGCAACTAAAATCGGCGGGCTTCTCCTGCTTTTAGCTTCTTGTATTTCCGCTATCAGCTGCGACCCAGCCTTCAGCAAGCAACGATGCAAACTCAGGAATCGATTTCTACAAGTCAATCTTCGAATATATTTTATTCCGTTCTAGTTTATTCGTATCAATAACATTATCATCTGGCTATTACATTACGATTATTCCGGCCTGATGAATTTATGACCACTATTTTGGTTGTGTTCTTACTGATCTGTATCGGCTATATCGCATACCTCCATCGCCGTTACAACCGCGACAAGGAATCAATGCGCATACTCGCTATTGAAGCTATCATTCAGACAACCCGCTACGGCGTTATCGAGACCGATTTAACCGGAACCATACTGATCTTTAACCCTGCCGCTGAGGAAATGCTGGGTTACCACGGGGAGGAAGTCATCGGCAAACTGACACCTGCCATTATTCACATTCCGGAGGAAATTGCAGCCCGCGCTAACGAATTGGGAATCGAACCCGGTTTTGACGTTTTTGTCAAAAACCCTCGGGAAAAACGTGAAGTGGAAACCAGGGAATGGACCTATAAACGTAAAGATCACTCAACGTTTATTTCTTACCTGTCAATTAGCGCATTAAGAGATGCTAATGATCATTTGATCGGCTACGTGGGTGTCTTTGAGGATATTACTGCGCTCAAAGAATGGCAGAAAGCACAGCAAATGAAAGACGAATTTTTAGCGAATGTCAGTCACGAACTGCGTACGCCTTTAAATGCCGTGATGGGTTTATCAACACTGATCGAAACGGAATCCGATCAGGAAAAAATCAGAAATTATGCACACGATATCCATCTATCAGGCAGGCATTTACTGGATATCGTAAATGAATTGCTCGATTTCTCAAAAATTCAGGCAGGTAAATTCCAAATCGAAAAAGTACAACTACCGCTCATCAAAGTATTCAAGGATTGCCGTGCAATATTGCTCGGGCTGGCGAAGGAAAAACACGTTACCCTCCGGTTCGATTATCGAAATATTGCTGAAGGATGTTATGTAGAAGGTGACGAACTCAGATTGAAACAAATCATCAACAATATCGTGTCGAATGCCATCAAATTTTCAGAAGGCGGTATCGTTGAAGTCTGCGCCGATTATCGCGACGACACACTTTCTGTCATCGTTAAAGATAACGGTATCGGCATGAATGCGGAAATCGTCAGAAATCTCTTCAAGCCTTTTTATCAGGCAGACGGCTCTATCACTCGAAAATTTGGCGGTACCGGTTTAGGTCTGGCGATTTCAAAAAACATTATCGATAGAATGAATGGATCGATCACAGTAGAATCATCCGTTGGTAAGGGATCGACTTTTAACTTGTCGATTCCCCTGTATTCCGCACCTCAAGAATACAAGCACCCCGCGAATAGTGTCCCGCTACATACATTTGGTCATCGCTATCATGTACTGATCGCGGAAGACAACACGTTGAATCAGTTAATCCTTGAACAAGTATTGCGCCGGTTTGAATTAAACGTAACCAAAGCTGGCAATGGTAAGGAAGCACTCGATCTGGCGTTGAAAAACAAATTTGATCTTATCCTCATGGATATGCAGATGCCTGAAATGGATGGCATCCAATCGACGAAGATGCTTAGAGAAAATGGAATTTTAGCGCCAGTGATCGCTTGCACAGCCAATGCCTATCAAGACGACAAAGCCGCTTGCATAGCTTCCGGCATGAACGATTTTATTACCAAACCAATCGATATCCCCGCCCTTAATACATTATTCATAAAATACCTGCCCACACGTGAGAACAATCAACCGTTGGACACTTAACTCCGAATGACTCACAAGAGACAGCTCGTAAAAAACTATTTGGCGATTGTAATGCTCGGCACGCCGATGCGGGGCAAATCAGTAACCGTCATCTGAAATAACAAGAATAGCAGTTGAAAAGCATCACGATTCCACCGGGCATGAGGACCGGAAGTATTAACGGCGTAATAGCGACTATCCCAGCGAATAGAAAAATCAGCGCCGGACGGTGGTGTGCTGGATACAGAAAATCCCATGGTTATATTGGGATTTTCATCGCCGAGTATGGGAAGTGTTCTGGAATCTTTCTCGACATGGTAACCGACTTCTGAGCCCAGTGACTTGCTCAGGAAGCCGAGAATCGAGTGAAAACTTCTTAGCCGGAAAAAACCGCTCATCGGCCATTCGCCACCGGGATAGCCCGCACGGATATCGAATGCGATATCGCTCACATCCCATTCGCGGGCACGTTCATTCAATTTCTCACGTTCCTCTTCAGAAAGCAGATCGGGATCGTAATTGGTAATCAAAATCGGCCCGGGAATTTGTTTTCGCAAGGAAAAAGTATCATCGGCGGCGTTATAGTGCACGATAAATTCCTTTTGCAACGACTGAAAGCTATCAGGGGCAATCGTAGCGGCGGGCATGATCCAAGTATGCGTTAGCAATAGTGGTTCCGCATACAGTTGATTGTGATCTTGGATTGCGGAAAGATGCAATGCGACACGACGAAACATCTCGTAGCCCATTCTTTCCGACGGGCTATTGCGATAAACGCCGCGCTGAACGGAATCCTCCATGCGCACCTCTTGCGCCATCATCCGCAGCAACATGTCCACATCATAGTGTTGACGCAGTAACAATGTCAGCTTGCTCTGCGGAAATGGCGTCAACAGCCGTTTGGTAAATTCTTCGCCTTCAATCGGCACGATACTGATCGTAGGGCTTTCGGCAAGGCTACCGCCAAAAATCGGCATCAGAGTTGCTCCGGCAAGTCCTCCCAATGCCGGAGTCGCACCGGCATTGGCAGCGAAAGTGAAGGTAGCGGTTATATTGGAAACACCGGTAAAATGAATCGGCTGCCGGTAATGCGCCCGGACGATATTGACAAGCAACTGCTGCGAGATGGCATCTGTAACGGCTTCATCGTACGCGATCACGGCGCGGTTCAGCGCAATCGGTGAGAGACAACCGGTCAAAGCAATCAGAATGCAGCCATATGTCAAAACACGCAGCAAAACACCTCGCCAACTTGAACAGATATACTTACACTTCATTTGCATTTCACTATTCTGAAACTCACTATTTCTGATGCATTCACACAGATTATGTGCCAGTGCCGAAAACAAGGAATCGAATATCCGGCCAAATACGGTAATGACTGAAACTAAGCAGAGTAATATCCCTGCCCCGCATGATTCTCAAAACGTGTATATTCACCGAGAAAGGTTAAATCAACCTTTCCAATCGGTCCATTACGTTGTTTGCCGATGATTATCTCCGCAATGCCTTTATCCGGTGAATCCGGGTTATAAACTTCGTCCCGATAAATGAAAAGTATCACATCCGCATCTTGTTCGATGGCGCCGGATTCACGTAAATCGGACATAACCGGACGTTTGTTGGGCCGCTGTTCCAGGCTGCGATTCAATTGCGATAACGCAATTACCGGAACTTTCAGTTCCTTTGCCAATCCTTTTAATGCGCGTGAAATTTCAGAAATTTCCGTAGCCCGGTTTTCTCCTTGGCTGGTGGAAGACATGAGCTGTAAATAATCAACCACGATCAATCCTAGCTCACCGTATTGTCGGTATAACCGCCTTGCTCGCGCTCGCAACTCCAATGCATTAAGTGCTGCGGTTTCATCAATATAAATGGGCGCTTCATTTAATTTTCCTAAGGCGTGCGTCAATTTCGGCCAATCCTCATCGGCTAAGCGCCCCGTTCGCACTTTATGTTGATCAAGCTTTCCGACCGACCCCAATAACCGCATGGCCAATTGAGCGCCGCCCATTTCCATACTAAATACCGCAACCGGCTTGTTTAATTCCAGCGCGACATGTTCGGCAATGTTTAAAGAAAAAGCGGTTTTACCCATCGAAGGACGGCCCGCGACAATAATCAGATCGCCCGATTGAAAACCGGATGTTTTTTGGTCAAGATCATGAAATCCGGATGCAACACCGGTTACATTGCTCGGATTATCCTGGCTATATAACAACTCTATGCGTTCCACCACTTGTTTCAAAAGCGGCTGGATACCGACAAAACCTTCTTTTCCGCGCGCACCTTCTTCTGCGATTTCAAAAACTTTGGCTTCCGCTTCATCCAGTAAATTGGCCGCGGAACGCCCGGCTGGGTTATATGCTGAGTCTGTTATCTGCACACCAATTTGTGCCAGATTGCGCATAATGGAACGTTCACGGACAATTTCTGCATAGCGCTTGATATTGGCGGCAGACGGCGTGTTTTGCACTATTGCACCGATATAAGCAAGCCCGCCGACTGTTTGCAGCTCTGCAGATGTTTCCAGCGATTCCGCCACCGTAATCACATCCGCCGGCTTACTCTGCTCAATCAATTTACAAATGTGGTGATAAATCATCCGGTGATCGTATCGGTAGAAATCATTCTCCGTGATGATGTCGGCTACTTTTTCCCAAGCATCATTATCCAGCATCAAACCGCCAAGAACCGACTGTTCACTTTCTATCGAATGAGGAGGCGTCTTATAAGGATCCGTGAGCTGATCCTGCAAAAAACTGATCGGTGACTGCGCCATGGAAATTAAATATATGCAATTGGTGGTTTTTTCATTTTATCATTAAGCCGCATTACAAATAAAAAAGGACTATAAAAATAGTCCTTTTTTAAAAAACCGAACCTAAGCAGCAGCCGTCTATATCGTCGCTTCTCCAAGTACTGAAACAGTAATACTCGCTGTTACATCACTATGCAGCGTGATGGTCAGCGGATAGTCTCCAACTTGCTTTAATTGACCATTCGGCATATGGATCATGGATCTTTCGATGCTGAAACCCAATCCGGTCAGCGCCTCAGAAATATTTGCGTTAGACACGGAACCGAATAGCTTTCCATCGCTTCCGGTTTTTTGTGTAATCTGCACCAATAATCCATCAAGCTTCGTAGCCACTGCTTTAGCTGCATCTAAAGCAGCCGCCTGTTTCTTTTCCAATTCCGCTCGTCTTGACTGAAACTCAGCAATCGCCTGCTCGGTCGCGCGCTTTGCCTTTCCTTGCGGAATCAGATAGTTACGCGCAAAGCCGCTTTTAACATTAACGATATCGCCCAGTTGTCCCAAGTTTACGATTTTTTCCATCAGAATAATTTGCATTGCAATGACTCCTTAGTGACGATCAGTATACGGCAGCAATGCTAAAAAGCGTGCCCGTTCAATAGCTGTACTCAGTTGGCGCTGATAAAAAGCACTTGTCCCGGTAATACGCGCCGGAATAATTTTGCCATTTTCACTGATAAAGTCCTTTAAAAGCTCAGTGTCCTTGTAGTCCACATGCTTAATACCTTCTGCAGTAAATCTACAAAATTTCTTACGCTTGAATAAAGGACGATTAGCTTTTTTCTCTTTTTCTTTATCTTTAGTATCTTTACGTCTGGTAAAACGCGTCATGTTTGTTAATCCCTAATGTCTGATTAAATAAGTTCAATATGGTTTGCATGCAATACGAGTTGATGATTCATATGGCTTTTCCGATTCAAAAAACCTGTCAATCTAACCATACTATCAATTTGAAATTCCGCTACCCCGAGTGCCAATTGATCCATCGCTATCGCGAAAATATCAAAAATTATTTGTCTCATTGCTCCTGCTTCTCTTTGCCGCGATACATGATTAACAGTAAATTCGATAACGGCAACACCGGCGGGCGTGTAACGTAAAACACCCAACCTTATGAGTTTTCCACTAATAATTGTTTGATTACATTCCAATTGCAATTAAATTTATACGGCTGCACTGGCTTCGTCAGGTGTATCTTCAGTCTCTAATTCATCAACGCTTGATTCTGCACCATCCAAGCTGGACGAACTTGATTTTTCTTCTTGACGCATCATTGGAGACGGCTCCGTAACCGGACCATCGGTGCGGATGGTTAAGTGCCTGAGAATGGCATCGCTGAATTTGAAAGCATGATCCAAATCATCCAGAGTTTCTTGATCACATTCAATATTCATTAGAACATAATGTGCTTTATGAACTTTCTGGATCAGATAGGCGAGCTGACGGCGCCCCCAGTCTTCCATTCGATGGATCTTACCATTTTTTGCGGTAACAATGCCGCGATAGCGTTCGATCATTGCCGGCACTTGCTCGCTTTGATCAGGATGAACAATAAAAACGATTTCGTAATGTCGCATATTTTCCTTATGGGTAAAGCCTTCCGCCAGTGGCAGTAAGACAAGGTTAAAAACCGATGATGGCAGTAAGACAAGGTTAAAAAACCGATGATTTTACTAGACTCATAGTACAATTTCAATGAGTACCCATTGAATCCGTAGCGGATGACCGATCAATCTCCATAAAACCGGGGCGCCAAGCAGCCCGCCATACAAAATTTCGCACCCATACGAAACTGATAAAGCCACGGATATTATTCCCCTGTTATTTTCCCGCGCAACGATTTTTTCCGGCCATGCAAAATTTTTTCTTCCAATCGTTTGGTCTTTGAAGCTAGAGTGGGTTGCGTAGATTTTCGTGGTTTAACTTCGGCAATCACGGAATTGATCAGCGTTTGCAGCCGTTCTAACGCATCGGCTTTATTCTTGACCTGACTGCGAAAACGCTGCGCTTTGATAATAACGATGCCATCACTGGAAATTCTACGATCCTTTAAACTCAATAATCTTTCTTTATATTGTTCTGGCAGCGAAGAAGCCTTGATATCGAAACGTAAATGAATCGCGGTCGACACTTTGTTGACATTCTGCCCGCCCGAGCCTTGCGAGCGCACAGCCTGTATTTCAATTTCAGTCAAGGGTATGGTTATATCCTTGGCTAACATGAGTGTCGTATCGCACATACGCAGTTTAGTAATCACCTAATCAAAAAACCGAGATTCAATCTCTCGTGATCGCGATCTTGGTAGAATAATGATTCATTATTGATAACCGATACGCCAGTATCCAAAACAAAATGCGCATTGCAATCATCGGCGCCGGTTGCTCCGGGCTGACCACCATCAAACATCTTGTAGAGGCCGGACTAACAAATATCGTTTGTTATGAAGAAACTGATCAAATCGGCGGCAATTGGGTCTATACAGCCACGCCCGGTCATAGCAGCATCTGCCATACAACCCATACGATTTCCAGCAAACAGATGTCGCAATTCAGTGATTTCCCTATGCCGCAGGACTATCCCGATTATCCCAGCCACCAACAAATTCTCGCCTACTTTCAATCGTATGCACAACATTTCCAGCTGGAAAAGTATATTTACTTCCAAGTTAGCGTTTTGCATGTGCATAAAATCCAGAGCGAACGGTGGCGTTTGACCTTAAGTGATGGCACCCAGTCCGAATTTGATTATCTCTTCGTCGCGAATGGGCATCTGTCGAACCCACGTCATCCTGATTGGAAAAATGATTTCTCAGGAAAATATTTGCATTCGCATGATTTCAAAAATAATCAAACATTAGAAAACCAGCGTGTGCTCGTGGTGGGTGCTGGAAACTCCGGTTGTGATTGTGCAATTGAAGCGAGCCGTAACGCGGCTTCTGTCGACATCAGTTTACGCTCGCCGCAATATATTATACCCAAGCTTATCATGGGAAAACCCACCGACACTTTTGCGGCATCCATGCAATGGCTTCCGCAATGCGTGCAAGATTGGTTGCAAAAGCTCTCCTTGCGCATTCAAATCGGACATTACCGTGACTATGGGTTACCGGAACCTGATTCTTCACCAACGCAAGCACATCCAACCATCAATACGGAATTATTCGACAGAATACGGCATGGCAAAATACATCCACGCCCCGGGATTCAAGATGTTGCTGGGAAAACAATCCGCTTTAGCGATGGAGCCGTTGCAGAATACGATGTCATCATTGCCGCTACCGGTTATATTATCAGTTTTCCCTTTTTTGATCGCAGTTTCATAAATTGGGAGAATGCATTACACATCCCGCTTTATTTGCGCATTTTTCACCCGGATCATTCCAGTCTATTCTTTATCGGTTTAATACAACCGCAAGGCTGTATTTGGACACTGACGGAAGCGCAATCGCGCTTGGTCTCACGATTATTGGCCGGCAAAATTCGTCTGCCCGGTAAATGGAGAACACACGCTGTTACTGAAGGAAAATTTTGGGCAGAGCAATTTCTTGCCCGTCCCCGCCATTCGCTCGAAGTCCGTTACCATCCCTATCTCAAACAAATCCGGCAACTGAGCAAATAACCATAAGCTGTGAAACAAACTACCGAAAAATCTATAATGCTAAATTTACAAATCAGAGCAAGCATTCTAGGCGCATGAATGACGAACAAAAAAATGTTGAGTCGGCCAAAGACATATTGCATACTAGTTGCGCTTTGATTTTCAAAAAACACACTCAATACATATTCTGCATCTTTCCAATAGAATCCTTTTTTCACAGGCAATACAATGTTCATCAGCGTTCTTGATCTCTTCAAAATCGGTATCGGCCCATCCAGTTCACACACAATGGGGCCGATGGTTGCAGCTAATGATTTTCGCAACCGGATTCAGACATTTGTTACGAATAATCCTGCTCAGGCTTTTTTGCAGGTACGTTGTACATTGCGCGGTTCATTGGCTTTTACCGGGAAAGGTCACGCCACCGATCGTGCTGTCACATTGGGCATGAACGGATACACCCCGCAAGGTCTGGCCACTATGGATGTCAATGAATTGTTCCAAAGACTGTGGCAGCAAACAACTTTCCAAATTAACGACACGAGCATCGTTCATTTTTCACCTTCCGAAGACATTATTTTTGATAAAGGGGAGCCACTACCGGAACATCCCAATGGCATGATTTTCCAATTGCTGGATGGCACCGGACGGACTCTTTTAACCGAAACTTATTTTTCAATCGGTGGTGGTTTTATCACGACGATTGCTGAAATCGGTCAAATCGTTGCGCCGATCAAAATGGAAGTAGCTCGTTCGTGCGGCTTTCCGTTCGACTCTGCAAACCAGATGATGAAAATGTCCGCCGATAGTGGCTTATCGGTCGCTGCCATGAAACGCAGCAACGAGCTTGAACGCACTAGTGAGCAAGCGCTAAATGCCGGACTGGATGCGATTTGGAATGCTATGCGTACGTGCCTGGAAAAGGGCCTGACTGCGGAAGGTCAATTACCCGGTGGCTTAAAAATAAAGCGACGCGCTCACTCACTTTACCAGCAACTACAAAACAACCCGCAGAAAGCTACGCTCAATGATTGGTTATGCGCTTACGCAATGGCGGTTAATGAAGAAAATGCCGCTGGTCACTCGGTAGTTACCGCACCGACCAACGGTGCTGCCGGGGTAATACCGGCAGTTATTTACTATGCAGTCAAACATGAAGGAGCAACACTGGAACAGGTTCGCGACTTCCTGTTGGTTGCCGGTGCAATCGGCGGATTAATCAAACACAACAGTTCGATCTCCGGTGCTGAAGTCGGTTGCCAGGGTGAAGTCGGCTCGGCATCATCAATGGCTGCAGCCGGTTTATGCGCCATCCATAACGGCTCAACTGCACAAATCGAGAATGCCGCAGAAATTGCATTAGAACACCATCTCGGCATGACTTGTGATCCGGTCGGCGGTTTGGTACAAGTTCCATGCATCGAACGCAACGGCTTTGGCGCCATCAAAGCCTACACTGCAGCCTCACTGGCGACTCGTGGCGATGGTCAGCATTTTATGTCGTTGGATAATTGCATTGCGGCGATGAAGCAAACCGGATTGGAAATGTCGGTAAAATATAAAGAAACATCATTGGGAGGTTTAGCGGTCAGTATCACCGAATGCTGAAGGAACGCTGATTAATCCATCGAGCAAGATATTTTGTTGCATGCGCTGCCCACACATCATAGAAGCCGATCCCGCCCGGTCGCTATTCAGATACCGGTTTTAAAATGCAGAATCCCAGGCAGGGTAAACTAAAAAAACAACGCCCACAAGGGGCGTTGATCGACTAACATTAGGAAGATACGATGGCAGTCTAGCACGAAAACTGTGAAGGAATTGTGATTGAAAACGGATAGTCTCAGTTTCTGATTCATTAATTTTCAAGCTGGTCTCGCCAGCGGATATAAGAAGTTCATCCTGGTTTTATCCAAACAAGATTTGCTGCTCAATTTTACCCAGTACATTTTTTATATTGATCTGTGTATCATAGGTCGGTGCTTGTCGGTAACGATAAAATCGTTTACTTGAAAACTCTACCAAATAAAAAAGGAAAACTTATGGGCGCTATTTTCTTTTACATTTTCATTTATTTCATTGGGTACTATGGCTCTAATATTTTAAATATGCTGACGGTCCGCCCGATTATCACCAATCGATTTGTCGTTGCTTTGGTACCCGTTTACGGTGTAGCTTTAATGCATGCCTATATGATCGTCACCAAACCACTCCCACCAGGAAAAGATGTCACCGTTGAATATGCTCTTTTTGAATTTGTCGCATTACCCGTCGTGCTTATCACGGTGGGTGCAATTTATTTCATGTGGAACGGCAAAGGAAACCAAGATGATCATACAGTCGCTGTTCCAACAAATATTGATACTGAAGCAGCGACAACTGAGTCTTCTCCAATTCATGACCAAAAAACAGATTCGCAAACAGAGGTTAGTGAATTCTCCGAAGGAAAACAAAATAGCGATAAAAGCTAATTGCTCAAACTGCAGCCAATCAGTACACTAGAATGCAAACCCCGCCGGAAGGCGGGGTTTATGGGATACGGTGTTAAAACCCGTTAGATATATTGTTTTTGGTAACGTGCCATAGAAACCAGTAGCATCAAGCCGACCAGCAGCATCGCGTAGGTTTGCGGTTCCGGAATGGCCGCAATCGACGTGTTAAACGCAGCACCGCCAAAAATCGCAACATCGCCCTTGGTTGAATTGAGGTTATGCTCTCCAAGCTGCACGATCGTCAACGTATGCGTCATGAAATCTAATCCGGTGACTACCAGAATTCTATTACCGGCGCGATACATATCAAAAGTACCGATATCGACATTGTCGACCAGGAATTGGGCAAAACCGTCATTATGATCACCCGCCATTACAAAACCTACGGCATTGCTGATAGCGGAAAACGTTGTAGTCGCTTGGCTTGTTCCCGGAATACCGGCTGCCGAGTCGTCAAATAGCCACAATTCCCGTATTCCCCGCCCGCCGGTCGGGCCGTCACCGGTCACCACCCAATCGATGCCGCCTTTTCCGGCATTCCTATATTCCAGAACCGGATTGCCATAAATGCTTAATGGGTTGCCGTTCTTTTCAGTCGTCACCAAGGGCAGCCATTCTACCGAAAATGCTGATACATTCGGACTGATCAGCAGTAATGCAATTATCAATATTCGTGTCATTTTATACTCCAGTCACCAATTATTTCGCTAAACCGTTCACCTTTGCCGCAATTATGCTATCGAAAGAAACTATATTAAATTAAGATATATTCATTCTAGGCTCGCTCACTGATTAATTCCATAGTCAATCATTCCTGCTTTACAACTAGGACATTTATGACCATTTATCAAAACTATAGATCAAATTATTCACGGGATGGTTTAGCTCAATCGCCGGAATAAAGGGATATTTCCACCTTATTTCTGATGATCGCCCAAACATCGAATAGAAACGGAAGGTTGCAATGAACTCGGTGTTTCGGATACATTGAAAAGCAAGTGGTACAAACGATACAAAATTGAATTTTCCCATCGCGCCGGAACCTTCTTCCGCGATGTTTGCCCAATTTCGCTAAGAAATTAAACTTGTGGCTTCTGACTAATAAGCATTCATCTTCTATTGATTAATGAAAATTATCTTAGAATTAATAATCTTCATTGTTGTTTTGAATATCTTTTTTAAACTATTCATTTGGATTCTTAACGACATCATCAAAAGCGGCGCCTAAGCACGCGCGCCATCGCTGCCGGTTGCGATAGTGCGGTATTTTACCCGCAAGAAACACGGATATCGGAACGTTCCGCAATTTCCACGCCAAACAGCGCTTCATTAAATGCCGATGATGGCGCCAGAGTTTTATTATTGCCGCCCTGCTTGCCGGAATACCCTGCCGGTGAGGCTGATCCGCTGATTTGAGTCGATGTCGTAGCGGCAAAAGATAACGCGCTCATTCCACTGGTGAATTCCATTATCAGCATCAAAAACAATTGCAGCAAAGTCTTCATGCAACGACTCCTTTTTAACAATGTTAGCGAGCATGACTTCTTTTCCATGAGTAACTGAATTTGCTGTCAGTTCCACCTCGAACCTATACAGTCTGCCAGAGTAAACTACTGCCGAAGACAGGTCAGTAAGAAAAATCACAGAACAACGACTGTACCGATCATGAGCATTGATAACAGTCACCGGTTCGCAAGTCGGTCAGCGGAATTATTCTTTACCCAATTGATATTTATCGATTACAAGCTTGGCAACCTGCTTGCCCATCGCTGCACCGATTTCACCGGAATTACGGTAATGCACGCCGTCGTATATGCGCGCATTGATCACCTCTTGCATAAAAGCATCCGTACTGTCCCAGCTCCGGGATACATCGCCCGCCGCTTTACTGACGGTCATCAGCACTGGCGGCGGGGCGTTACCAATTTCCGCGTGTAATACGGTACCGACAGTTGCGGACACGATGCAGTGCGCGCATGGATACTCCGGATGCATTGGCGTATCGATGAACGGCCTCCACGAAGAATCGCGTTCAGTAGCATCGTTGCCGTCGATGTCACCGTTGCGGATCGCGGTCAACGGACGCCATAAGCCGTAATGATATTTCGCATCAAAAACAGCGATCAATGCATCGTCAGACGCTTGCGTGACTGCGGCGAACAATCGCGCGTTTTGCGTTATTTCCCGTCCCGGCTGGGTAGCCACTGAGCGCACGATACCGTGATAAATCGGCGGCATCACCTCTTCCCAGAATCGGGCAATTTCGGTTTGCTCTGCAGTCCGTACCCGACTATCAAATCGGCCGAGTATTTTAACTTCGTTGTAATCGCGCGCCCAGCGCTCGCTATCCAATCGCGGTGGCGGCGCTGGTCTGAATTGTGCGGCATTCGTCATCAACCATGGTTTGCGCGTAATCCATTGCGGTGTTTCCGGAATAACCGTGGGGATATACACACCCACGCCGGTAATCGGCCGGTAGGTTTCCTGATCGGACGCGCCATCATTGGCTCGCATCGACAGAATCCCTTGTGCTGCTCGTTCGCCAACCGCGATACCGGAATTCCTCGCAACTTCATCACTGACGGCGGCAATCACTGTTTGATAAGCCATATCAATCGCAGCGGTTTGATTGGGAACCAATTGCATCAACGTAACTCGGTTAGCCGCCGCGACCGCCGCTTCCACTGATGCATCCGGTGCCGGTTGCAATTTCAAATCACTCACCGGATAACGCTGGGTAATCGCATTTACCGCTTCATACACGGCGGTATGCACTATGGCCAATGCCCGCTCGGCAGGTAATGGACCGATACCCGCAGCCACGACGATATCTCCCGCCCGCTTGTTCCAATCCGTAACGGCATCGGCTTTGACCGTTGCAGTATGCGCAACCAGAGAAATAAACACCAGTAACACGAACCTATCGATTGCCAATAAATTTTTCATCACCATACGTTTCCTCACAATTAATGACGTCTCTAAAAATAGATCGCCCCGACCAGACCTTTTCGCGAATAGTGTGTCGACAAACACCCGCTTAACCATTGATTCAAATCAATACAACATCATCAAGAAACACGATTCATAACGGACAAAGTTATGTTTCCGCGCTCATCGGATATCTTATACTTGATTGAGATCGCAATCGTTGACACGTAATCGGATTCATTACATGAGGAAACAACTGAATGGAAAGCCATGAGATTATCGGATTCATAGCAGGCCTCGGT
The DNA here is from genome assembly GCF_019635155.1 of Nitrosomonas sp. GTDB lineage: Bacteria > Pseudomonadota > Gammaproteobacteria > Burkholderiales > Nitrosomonadaceae > Nitrosomonas. The sequence goes on from NZ_JAHBZY010000008.1 coordinate 53,157, forward strand.
ACCACTTTTGCCGCTGCCCCGGATTTATATACGATGTTGAAACGCAGAAACTCTGCAGGCATGAACCCGAACATGGCCGGCATCATGGGTACATTCCAAATCGTTTGGGTTTACTACGGCATTCTGATTGATTCAATGCCGGTGATTGTCTGGAACATTATCGCCGTGGCGATCAATTCCCTGACGGTTGCAGCATTCTTCTACTTTATTCGTACCGGGAAGATTAGTGAAAAGCTACCCGATCAGTGATGGTCACCGCTTGTTTCTTGATCCAACGCGCTTCCTTCTCGCTTCTTTGGGATCGATCACGAGCGGTCGGTAAATCTCAATCCGATCATGGGGTCGCAAGCAGTCATCCAATTGCACGAACTTACCGAAAATACCTAATCTATTTTTCGCCAAATCAATTTCAGGATAATCGTTCAGCAATTCTGAACTTAATAACGCTTGTTCAACAGTACAACCGTCCGGTACGGTCAATTGCTTCAACACCTGAGTTTTGGGTAATGCATAAACAATCTCTACTTGAAAAGCGCTCTCAGCGTTTGCCATAGATCGTTTCAGCTCTTTCAATAAAAGACTCGACAAAACTGTTAGCAATCATATGAAATACCGGTCCTACCAGTTTCTCAAGAATTTTGTGTGAAAAGGTGTAATGTAATCGGAATTTAATTTTACAAGCATGCTCCGATAGGGAGATAAATTGCCAGTAGCCATCCAAATGTTCAAACGGCCCATCCAGCAGACTCATTTCAATCAGATCTGGCGGAAAGCGCTTATTAATGGTGGTAAAGCTATGCTGGATATGATGATAGTTTATTTTAACCGTCGCATGCGTCGTAACTTCATCTTGCGGATCGACCGAAGTCCCTCCGCACCAAGGAAGAAAACTTGGATATTCTTCAACATTATCGACTAACGCAAACATCTGACTTGCCGAATATTCGACCAAAACCGATTTTTCTATTTCTGCCATAAAGGTAAATCACTCCAGCTCAATGGAGTAATGTTGAAAAACTGATAAAATAAACGGAATTTTGTAATTCCCACCAATTTCATTCCTGCATGAGTATAGTACAAAATAAAAAAGCCTTTCACGATTATTTTATCGAAGAAAAATATGAAACAGGCATTGTACTGGAAGGCTGGGAGGTAAAAGCCATTCGCGATGGCCGCATTCAGTTAAAAGAAGCTTATGTTATCATCCGCAACGGCGAAATATTCCTTATCGGTTGCCACATCAGTCCGCTCAAAACAGCTTCGACGCACATCAACCCTGATCCCGCGAGAACACGTAAGTTGTTATTGCATGCCGAAGAAATCCAGCGGCTCATCGGCAAAGTGGAGCGTGCCGGCTATACGCTGGTCCCGATCGACATGCATTATAAAACCGGCCGGATCAAAGTCGAAATTGGCTTGGCTAAGGGTAAAAAACAATATGACAAACGCGAATCCGAAAAACAAAAAGAATGGGAACGCACCAAGCAGCGGCTACTACGCGCAAAATAATGCGACAAAATAACTTCTTGAATTAAATTTATTATTAATTTTCAAACAACTATGAAGAAACCCATTGCAATTTGGCTATTAATTTGTTGTGCCTTGGTATTTGCCATGATAGTCGTCGGAGGCGTCACTCGCTTGACCGATTCCGGGCTTTCAATCGTCGAATGGCAACCGATCGTCGGCACCATGCCGCCTATCACTCAGGACGATTGGGACGTGTTATTGGAAAAATACCGTGCCACACCTCAGTATCAACAAGTCAATAAAGGTATGAGCGTCGACGAATTCAAGAGTATTTTCTGGTGGGAGTATTTTCATCGCTTACTCGGACGAATGATCGGACTGGTATTTTTTGTCCCGTTTATTTATTTCCTGATGAAAAAACAAATCGACAAGCCACTGGGAATCAAGCTGGCGGGAATATTCGTGCTAGGTGGCTTACAAGGGTTTATGGGATGGTATATGGTCATGAGCGGCTTGGTTAATGACCCGCATGTCAGCCAATACCGGCTCACTGCACATCTAGGACTGGCGTTTATTATTTTTGCCGCCATGTTCTGGGTAGCTCTGGGATTGCTGTCGCCTTACCCCGTCTCGCAACAAACCGACGATAAAATTCAGGAGTTAAGAAAGTTCTCTTTTGGTCTTAGTCTATTGATTTTTATTATGATTCTATCGGGTGGTTTTGTTGCCGGCATTCGCGCCGGCTTGGCTTACAATACTTTTCCATTGATGAACGGACATCTGATCCCACCCGACCTCTTCATTCTCGAACCTTGGTACCGGAATTTCTTCGATAACATTACCACCGTGCAATTCGATCATCGCTTGATTGCGTGGACATTGGCTTTTTTAGTACCGCTTTTCTGGTTCAAGTCGCGCAAGATTGAGTTACCGGGTACAACCCGGTTTGCTTGCAATCTTTTTTTACTGATGCTGATCCTGCAGATCAGTTTGGGAATCGCCACCTTGTTGCATGTCGTACCGATCCCGTTAGCCGCTTCCCATCAAGGCGGCGCGGTATTGTTATTCGCGGCATCCTTATGGGTAAGCCACCGTTTGCGATCGCATTAGCAGGTCGCTGAAAAACGTTTCCCGGAACTGATCTTACCGATTTTCAGGCTCGTCTTTATCGCCGGATTATGCATTCTCGTTAAGGCCCAACCGTTCCATCCGGTAGCGGAGCGACCTGACGGTTATTCCTAACGTTTTAGCCGCCTTCGTCCGGTTATAGCGACTAAGATTCAACGCCTTGACAATGGAATCCTTCTCCAACTGATCGAGATAATCTTGCAGAGGCAATCCTGAATCCGGATCCGGCAAGGCAGCAGTTGGAATATCCGGTGTAGAAAGTTTGACTTCTCTGGCTGCGGCGGGCAACTGCAGCTCCGCTTCGCCGATTTGCACTTCCCCGCACAGCGCTAACGTTCGCTCCAGGATATTTTCAAGTTCGCGCACATTTCCCGGGTAATCATAATTCATCAATTTCGCCAACGCGCCTTTGGTAAAATCGCCAACCGGCCGCGTCGCGTCGCGGCACAATTTTCCCAATATAGTCGTGGCAATCAATGGAATATCCTCACGCATTTCACGCAACGCCGGCATATTTAACTCGATGACATTCAACCGATAATACAAATCCTGCCGGAATTCCCCATTCTCAATACACTGACTCAGTCCTTTATGCGTTGCACTGATAATGCGCACATCCACATTTTTTTCTTGCGATTCGCCGATTCTTCTCACTTGTTTTTCCTGGATGACCCGCAGCAATTTGACTTGCATAGCCAATGGCAAATCCGCAACTTCATCAAGAAACAAGGTTCCACCATTGGCCGCCCAAAAGAATCCGTCATGGTCTTTTTCGGCACCGGTGAAAGCGCCTTTTTTATAACCGAAAAATTCACTTTCCATCAGATTCTCCGGAATTGCGCCACAGTTAACTGCGATAAACGGCTGTTGATGGCGCGCGCTTCTTTCATGAATCATTCTTGCAGCCAATTCCTTACCGCTGCCGGACTCGCCGTTGATATAAACGGCGGCTTGACTGCGGGAAAGCTTATCGATGGTTGCACGAAGCTGACGCATCGGCTGCGATTCACCCAATAACATGCGCCGATTCGATTGCGCCTGAACGACCGGCGCCGATTGCGCCACCATTGGCGGCAAACTGAGCGCGGATTTAACCAAATCGCGCAATTGCTTCAGCGAAACCGGTTTCGCCAAGTAATCAAAAGCCCCGGCTTTAAGCGCCGCAACCGCGTTTTCCGCCGTACCGTGGGCGGTAATGACGGCAACTGGCAAGTCCGCACAGGATTGGGAGATAAATCTCACCAAATCCAATCCATCCCCGTCCGGCAATCGCATATCGGTCAAACATAATTGAAACCGCTTGGATTGCAACCTATCCTTAGCCTCGCCAAGCGATCTTGCACTCACCACATCCATCCCCATGCGCGCCAATGTCAATTCCAGCAACTCAATGATATCGGGCTCATCATCGACGATTAGAATATTGGGAGACGTGTTTTTACGCGATGCAACCGCATTGCGTCCATTAACTATTGACATAATTTGTTTATTTTACAAACGATTCTAAAATGCCCCGAGACTGAGTCTTCGACAAAATCAAGCGATGCTTGGTTAATCTCGCACAGTTCACGTGCAATAAATAAGCCCAGACCGGTACCACCGGAAGCTGTAGTAAAAAAAGGTTCGAAGAGTTGCTTGGCTTGCTGCGGATCAACACCGGGGCCATCATCCATGATATCGATGCAAAAATCGCTCTCATTGACTGCTTTCTCCAGTTGAATGTAAATACTGCCGGTTTGCCGGCGGCAGTGCCTCCAAGCATTCCGGCATAAATTCCACAATACCCGGTTCAAGTGATCACGATCAAAACAAATGAGGTATTTATGAGAACTACTCAAAATAAATACTCCATGATCGATTTTCTCGGTGTCGCAGAATTCTTCGAGAAATTTCCGGATATAATCTTGCACGTCAAAAACCTCCGGCTTCGCCACATTACTCCGGTTCAACTGCAACACATCATTCACGATCTTGTTTAACCGTTGCGCATTCTCGCAAATAATACGCGCCAGCCGGGAATCGAAGTTCGCTTCGAGCTGTTCTTCTTCCAGCAATTCAGCCGCATGATTGATTGCGGACAGAGGATTGCGAATTTCATGCGCAATATTGACCGTTAGGCGACCTAACGCAGCCAGTTTGAGCTGCTGTAGCTGCACCTGCACACGCCCCATGTCTTCGAGGAATATGACGACACCGTTGCGAAAATCCGACTGGATAGGGAGAAAGCGTGTACGCACCAGTGCGTTGCTATGGGTTAAACGCAACAAATCAAACTGAATACTGCTATTGCCCTGCCAGCTCGTCAGCCGAGCGGCAATTTCCGGTATCGAATCCGACAATCTGAGCCGTTCCGCATTACCGGACAGAGGCTTGAGATCGAGCAATTTTTCAGCATAGCTATTGCGCTGCCGAATGAATCCATTCTTATCAACGACCAAAACCCCCTCTTGCAAATCCTGAATCACCAACTGATTCACTTGCGCCATATTTGCCAGATCGACACCGCGTTCTTGCGCCAATCGCTCGCTCGCAAGCGTGTGCTTGGCCAACCGAAAGGCCAACCAAGCAACCGCGAAATAAGCCATACTCAGCAGCCCCGCCTGCGAGTATTGCGCTTGATAAAATTGAATTGTCAGCAAGGAATAGGTTTCCAGCAAAAGCAGACTAATAGTGGCAACGGCGGCAAAGAAAAGCGCCAAACGACCTCGGCTGATCAACCCCGCACCCGCCAGCGTCACCAAGAGCGCGACGCCCAAACCGCTCTGTAAACCGCCACTGGCATAAAGCATCAAAGAGAAAAAGACGATATCGCTGATCACTTGGATAGTTAGTTGCCAATCAAAAGCAGGCATCCGCCACTTGATCAACAGCATAGAAATGCCGCTGCTGATGAAATGGCCATAACAGGCATACAAAAACAGATTGTATCGATGCACTCCGAAGTCGACAAAACCTGCTTTCAGTGTGACTATCAGCAGACCACCCCCTATCAACAAGCGGTAAATATTAAAGTAAGTCAGTGAACGCCAATACTGGTCCACGTTTCCGGCATCACTGATGGCCACTGCAGGCCGGCTCACTCGTGGCTGCTTGATCGAAGTTGAATTAGCAAGGGTTGACACAATAATGAAATTAAGATGAAGAATTTACGTATAAATCACAATGTTCCTGACAGCAGAAAAACTTATTCTGACTGTCAATCGCTTCTTTTTTAGGTAAATAAACACCGCAATGAGCACAGATCACAGTATCTTCAGCAAGCTCCGTAAAGGATTCGTTCTTCTTTCGTTTAGGTTGACGATAATTAATGAACCAATAAATCAGTAATGCGACGAGTATGTAAAAAATTATTTTTCCCATTTGTATTTCTGCAACTTATAGAATGATATAGAATGACATTGGCAGAGACTTTTGCACGGTTACTACGCGACACGATAATCGCGTTAAAAATTCGCAAAAAATGCTCATTTACCCCGTGTAAACTCCGCTTTTCCGCAAATTTTTGCCTTATTCCAGTACCGCTCATGACACCGTGCAAAAGTCTCTGGCATTATATTTTCCCTTATTGCTCCAATTTTCAAGCCTTAATTGAAATTTTTGACGGGAGTTGCCATTGCTATATTGGGAAAGCTCTGATTAATTCATCGGGCAAAATGAGTTGCAAAACGGATGAACGCAAAGAACGAGACATATCAGTAGAATAGGCAAGTTTCTGAGCACTATCCGACACAGCAAATCGCTTGCGCAGACAATTAATCAGCGTTTCTTTAAATTTAGCTTAGCAATTTTTTTTGTAGGCAATAGTTGGAATAGCCGTGGTTTTAGCGCCTATCATTAAAATTCAAAATAACAGGCAATCCAAATTTACGTGACTTCAGAAAGATATCTGAAAAGAATCAGACAAAAGATAACAATACTTTTATAACTATCAGAAATATAGATACAATCCCAGAAATTACTTAGATTGAAATCTCTGGCGCAGCGGAGTGATCCCCAATAGCGAACAATCGGCCACTTTAATAATTACGCGTGACAGCGAAATGTGCCAATTGCAGCAAACATTCCTTATTCTTTGATTCCGGTAAAGCGGCAATCGCCGCGGTGGCTGTTGCGACTTCGGCCTGCGCGCATTGTCTGGCGTAATCCAAAGCCGATGTTTCACGAATGACATTTAAAACCGGTTGAAACCCATCTTTGCCGCCGTCTTCAATCGCCTTACGGATAATACCGGCTTGATCCGGATTCCCAACGCGCATCGCATAAATAAGAGGCAATGTAGGCTTCCCTTCGGCCAGATCGTCACCCAGATTTTTACCGATATCGTGATTATTTCCCGTATAGTCGAGCATGTCATCGATCAGTTGGAACGCGGTACCCAAATGCATGCCATAAACCGACATTGCATTTTCCTCCTCCGGCGATGCATTCCCTAAAATGGCGCCTAGCCGGCTGGCAGCTTCAAACAGCTTGGCGGTCTTAAAGCGAATAACTTGTAGGTAATTCTCTTCCGTCACTTGCGGATCACGGCAATTCAACAACTGTAATACTTCGCCTTCGGCTATGGTATTCGTCGCATCGGCCAACACTTGCATTACACGCATATTGTCGACTTCCACCATCATTTGAAATGCCCGGGAGTACAAAAAGTCGCCGACCAGCACGCTGGCGGCATTGCCAAACAATGCGTTGGCAGTTTCTCGATTTCGACGAAGTTCGGATTCATCGACCACATCGTCGTGCAACAGTGTCGCAGTGTGAATAAATTCAACGATGGCCGCGAGATTGTGATGAAATTTTCCTGAATAACCAAAAGCACCGGCTGATAGAATTACCAATGCAGGGCGTAACCGCTTACCTCCGCTATTAATAATGTATTCACTGACTTGACGAATTAATGCAACATGAGAATGTAACTTTTCCCGGATGACATCATCGACGATCTCCATATCCCGGGCGATATAACTTCTAATATATTCGATTGACACAATATTACCTTCAAGAAAACGCTATGTTAGGAATGACGGCCCCCGCGTGTCAAGCACAAAGAACGTAATACAAAATTTTCCTCCACAATCAAGGGCTATTTATGTATAATTCGCCGTTCTGAAAAGGAAGCATGGAGTCAAAATATGTATGCGGTCATAAAAACCGGCGGTAAGCAATATCGAATACAAGTAGGTGAAAAACTGAAAGTGGAACAATTGGATGTGGAAAACGGCAGCGAGCTGGTAATCGATCAAGTATTGATGGTTGCGGATGGCGACAAAATATCTGTGGGAACACCGCTCGTGAATGGTGCAAAAGTTAATGCAACGGTTCTGGGTCAAGGACGGCATGACAAAATTCGCATTTTCAAGATGCGTCGCCGCAAACACTACCAGAAACATCAAGGTCACCGGCAGAATTACACTGAAATACAAATCACCGGTATTTCAGCATAAGGAGTTGATAGATGGCACATAAGAAAGCAGGCGGAAGTTCCAGAAACGGACGTGATTCACACTCGAAGCGGCTTGGTGTTAAAAGCTATGGCGGTGAACTAATCCCGGCAGGTTCGATCATTATTCGTCAACGGGGTACAAAAGTTCATCCCGGCGAGAATGTCGGCATGGGAAAAGACCATACACTATTCGCCAAAGTAACAGGCAAAGTCAATTTCAGCACCAAAGGTCCGTTCAATCGTAAAATTGCCAGTGTTATACCTGTATAACATCTTAAATATCCTTTTTCTAAAAAAAGCCCCGTCTACCAACGATGGGGCTTTTTTGTTTACGCTGCACCCTATCGCCAGAAAATCGTTGCATTGAATTATGAAGTTTATTGACGAAGCGATCATCCAAGTATTAGCCGGTAAAGGTGGCAATGGTGTCGCAAGTTTCCGGCGGGAAAAATACATCCCGAGAGGCGGTCCTAATGGTGGCGATGGTGGGCGCGGTGGCAGCATCTATGCAATTGCGGACCGCAACATCAACACGCTGGTCGACTATCGCTTTGCGCGCATACATCGCGCAAGAAATGGTGAAAATGGCCAAGGTTCCGACCGTTACGGCAAAAGCGCCGAAGATATCGTGCTGCGCATGCCCGTCGGCACGTTGATCAAGGATCTCAATAGCGGCGAAACAATTGCTGATTTAGTTCATGATCAACAGAAAGTACTCTTAGCCAAAGGCGGCACCGGCGGATTAGGCAATTTGCATTTTAAATCCAGCACTAATCGCGCCCCTCGCCAATTCACTTATGGTGAACCAGGACAAGAGCTCGAATTGAAACTGGAGCTAAAAATACTCGCGGATGTCGGTCTGCTAGGTATGCCGAACGCCGGAAAATCCACCTTAATCCGCGCTGTATCTGCGGCACGACCCAAAGTCGCCGATTATCCGTTCACCACGCTGCAACCCAACCTCGGTGTGGTGCGCGTCGATCATAACCGCAGCTTTGTCATGGCGGACATTCCCGGACTCATCGAAGGCGCCGCCGAAGGCGTCGGACTGGGGCACCGCTTTCTTAAACATTTGACGCGAACCCGGTTATTACTGCATGTTGTGGATATGTCGCCGCTGAATGAGGAAACCGATCTGGTTCATGAAGCGTGCGCGCTGGTTGAAGAATTAAGAAAATATGATCAGTCTCTGCATCAAAAACCGCGCTGGCTGGTATTGAATAAAACCGACATGATACCGGCCGACCAGCGTGACCGGATCTGCCAGGAATTTATCCAAAAATTGAACTGGCAAGAGCAGTATTTTATCATCTCGGCATTGACCGGCGAAGGCTGTCAACCGCTCACCTACGCCATCATGGATTACCTGGAACACCATCTTCCATCGGAACCGGAACCGCAAGACCCTGAAAATTCCGATAATGAACTGCTGAACTCATGCTGAAGCAAGCACGCCGTGTCATCATCAAAGTAGGTAGCAGTCTGGTCACCAATCAAGGTAAAGGACTCGATCATGCCGCCTTGGCGGGTTGGGCGGCACAAATTGCCACGCTCAAACAAGCCGGCAAGGATATTATTCTCGTTTCCTCCGGTGCGATTGCCGAGGGCATGCAGCGATTGAGTTGGGAAACCCGTCCGACCGCTTTATACGAACTGCAGGCAGCGGCAGCAGTCGGCCAAATGGGGCTAGCGCAAGCCTATGCATCGTGTTTTTCGCAGCACAGCCTGCAAACCGCGCAGGTGCTATTGACGCACGAAGATTTATCAAACCGGAAGCGCTATCTGAACGCTCGCTCCACGCTGACAGCGCTGCTCAAGTTCAATATCATCCCGATCATCAACGAAAATGATACCGTCGCCACCGATGAAATCCGCTTTGGCGACAACGATACGCTGGCAGCGTTGGTCACGAATCTGGTCGAAGCCGATACGCTGATCATCCTGACCGATCAAGCCGGCTTATACACCAGCGATCCGCGCAAAGATCCAACCGCAACATTATTAAACGAAGTGCATGCCGGCGATCCGGCACTGGAAAAGATGGCCGGCGGTGTCGGCAGCGCCATCAGCCGCGGCGGCATGCAAACCAAAGTCATCGCGGCCAAACGCGCGGCGCGCAGCGGCGCGGATACGATCGTCGCTTCCGGCCATGAACACAATGTACTGGTCCGTTTAAGTCAGGATGAAATCATCGGCACCCGTTTCATCGCCAAACTACCGGTTCTGGCGGCGCGCAAGCAATGGCTCGCCGATTATCTGCAAGTGCGCGGCTACGTCACGCTTGATCCGGGCGCGGTCAAAGCGCTGACCGGCGACGGAAAAAGCTTGCTGCCGATCGGTGTCGTCGCCGTCAACGGCGAATTCGAACGCGGCGAAACGGTTTCCTGCCTGGACCCGGACGGGCGCGAAATCGCACGCGGATTGATCAACTACAGTGCAGTGGAAACGCAAAAAATCCTGAAACAACCCAGTAGCGAAATCGAAGCAATTCTGGGTTATGTGGATGAACCGGAACTCATTCACAGAAACAATCTGGTTTTGTTGTAATTATTTCACCGCAATCATGCCGATCGATAAAAACGCACAACGCATCGCCGCCATCGATTGGCTTCGCGGCATCGTCATGATGTTGATGGCGCTCGATCACGCTTCCTGGTTTTTCAACGAACAACGGCTATTTACCGATTCGGTATTGCTGTATGAACCAGGTATTCAGTTAGCCACCGATCAATTTCTGACCCGCTGGATCACGCATATCTGCGCTCCTACGTTTATTTTTCTTGCCGGCGCATCGATCGCGATCAGCAACCTGCAGCGGCGGCAGCTCGGCATCATGGATGATGCCGACATCGATCGCGAGTTACTGCTGCGCGGCGCTTTTATCGCGTTATTGGATTTAGTTGTGTTCTCACTGGTTGGCGGCAAACCCATTTTGCAAGTGCTGTACGCCATCGGCATCAGCATGATGTTAATGGTCTATTTGCAACGCCTCAGCACCGGTGCGGTATTGTGGCTGGCCATTTTGATTATCGCGGGTGGAGAGTTTTTGCTAATGCTGCTGTGGCAACCAGGCGGCGACACGCCGATTTGGCTGGCACTCACCTTTGCACCGGACTTCAACGACAATTACACGGTACTCTACCCCGCTCTACCGTGGCTCGGAATGATGATGCTCGGTTGGGTTTTCGGACAATGGCTCATGACCAAGCCACCCGGTTCTGAAGCTCCACGCCGGCTACTATTAACTTGCGGCTGGTTGGCATTGACGCTGTTCGTAATCGTTCGCGGCCTCGACGGTTACGGCAATCTATTTATGTACTTGGAAGGCAACACTTTAACGTACTGGCTGCACGTCAGCAAATATCCGCCCAGTTTGGCTTATACGCTGCTGGAATTGGGTTTGATGGCCATCATTCTGTCGTTGCTGATGCGTTTGGAGTCATGGAAAAAAACCATCCATCGCAATGGCCCCGTGCTGGTATTCGGACAAACCGCGTTATTTTTTTACCTCGCCCACTTCGTCGTACTGACAGCACTGAAACCGCTGTTTGAACGCGGTGGTCTGGAACAAACTTACGCAATCACGCTGCTGGCGCTGATCATCCTCTATCCGATCTGCCGCGCTTACCGCACCTTGAAATGGCGGCATCCGCAGAGCCTATTACGCTTCTTATAATCTCAACACGCATTATTGCATCTCAGGAAAGCGCTGATTAATTCGCCGGGCAAAATAATATGCAAGGCGAATGGAACGCAAGAAACGAAACATACCAATAATATGATAGGCGGGCTTCTGAACGCCGCCCAACGCAGTAAATCGCTAGTACAGACAATTAATCAGCGCTTCCAAGCGAACCGGTAGCAATATTTTTCATTCAGTTTTCGTTCATTCAGACCGGCGTAGATTGACGCCATCAGTAACCATCAAGAATAAACAACTGAAAGGAGAAATATCATGAACACCCGAACGAGCAAACTAACCAGCCTGTTGTTGACACTGTGCTTGGCACTCATATTGGCAACACCTTCCTTAGCTGAAGCAGGCAGAGGCCATCGCGGTCATGGTCATCACCATGGACATCACCATCATAAACACCACCACGGCGGTTACGGCGGCGGTTACGGTTATGTGTATAGCCAACCGCCGGGGTATTACCAACCCTACTACCCGCAACCGCGCTATAACTATTACAACAACTATTACCCCGCTCCGATTTATACTCTTCCTCCACAAATGATGATGGGGATCGGCACCGGAAATATGGATTTTATGATACGCTTCTGACATTGCAGGCCGGCGGCAGATTGCACTGTAACTGTGGCCAGCCTAATTTCTACTTTTAACCCGGGGATGGTTGGTTATGAATAGACGATGGAAATTCGTAATCATCGTAATAATCATGACAAGCGCGGACATGCAGGCAACAGCCGATACGCTAAATCCTACTCACGAACGCTCAGCAGCTAGCGATCCGGCTGCCGGTATTACCGAGCAAAAAGCAATTACCATTGCGCAACAACAATTTAAAGGCCGCGTATTGGCAGTTAATCAAATCGATCATACTTATCGGGTAAAAATTCTCAGCAGCCAAGGTACGGTTCATACCGTTTTAATCGACGTGCATGACGGCTCGGTGATTTCAGCACACTAGCGCTGCCACAAAATCTCATGTTACTGGAACACACGCAATTTTTTTCATAGTAGGTATCACAGGAGATAAACATGCGCATCCTGGTTATTGAGGATGAATTCCGTTTACAAAATCAGATCCGCCAGCAATTGGAGGCAGCGGGTTATATGGTCGATATCTGCGGCAATGGAGACGAAGGCCTGTTTCTCGCTACTGAATATCCGATTGATGCAGCCATCATCGATATCGGCTTACCCGGCAAATCCGGTCTGGAAATCATCAAAACACTGCGGGAACGCGGCAGTTTATTGCCAATCCTGATTCTGACCGCGCGCAGCAGTTGGCAAGACAAAGTGCAAGGCCTGGAAATGGGTGCGGACGACTACCTGACCAAACCATTTCAAATGGAAGAATTGCAAGCCCGGGTTAAAGCTTTGCTCAGACGCGCCACCGGCATTCCGCAAACAGAATTAAAATGCGGCCCGATTACGGTTGATGTTACTTCACAAACGGTAACGGTTAACGGAGAGACTATTGAATTAACGTCGTTCGAATACCGCTTGCTGGAAGAATTGGCGCGTCATCACGGCGAAGTGCTTTCCAAACATACCTTATCCGATTACCTCTACCCGCACGACGAAGATCGCGACAGCAATGTACTCGAAGTCATGGTCGGACGGCTGCGCCGCAAATTGGACCCAGCCGGTACGCTGAATCCGATTGAAACCATGCGAGGCCGCGGTTACCGGTTTAATTTGGAATGCAATAAACCGTGATGATGTCACTCAATCAGCGTGTTTTGTTCAGCGCTACATTGGTATTACTGATTTTTATCGTGGGAATTGCCTGGATGCTGGATCGGGCTTTTTATGACAGCGCACGTTTAGGCGTCAAAGACCGGTTGTTTGCAAAAGTACTGATGTTGATGGGCGATGCCGAGGTGGAAGACTCGGGGGAATTGGACGTTCCTACCAACTTACTCGATGCGGAACTCGGTCACGTCAATTCCGATGCTTATGCCTTTATCGTCGGTCCCGGCAATAGCATTGCCTGGCGCTCCACCTCATCACTGAACAAGCCGGTTCCGGACATTCCCTTAGTGGAGAAAGGTAAAAAGGAATTTACGCAAATTCTGATCAACGATGCGCCCTATTTTGTTTACCGGTACGGCGTTGCCTGGGAAACACCCAGTGGCGATTATCCATTAACTTTTTATGTAATCACCGATGCGACGTTATTTGAAGCGCAGATCGAGCAGTATCGCGAGGATTTATGGGGTTTACTCGGCATCATGGTGGTGTTGTTGCTGACCACGCAAATGCTGGTGCTGCGCTGGGGATTACAACCGCTCCGCAAAGTTTCCATCGAGCTCGCAGCGATTGAATCCGGGCAGCAGGAAAGTTTAAAAAGCGCCTATCCTAGCGAATTGCAGCTATTAGCCGACAATATTAACTCGCTAATCGCACACGAACACAAACAACAAAAGCGTTACCGTAACGGTTTGGCAGATTTGGCGCACAGCCTCAAAACGCCGTTAGCCGTGCTCCAAGGTGCTATTCACAGCGACGACAATGAAACCAGCCGGCACCAGGCGATACAGGAACAAATCGACCGCATCGACAACATCATTCAATACCAGCTACGCCGCGCCGCCACTGCCGGCAGCTCTCCCGGGATGGGTATAATCATCCTGCGTCCGTTAGCCGACAGAATCGTCGCCACCGTTGCCAAAGCCTATCGTAACAAGCAACCTGATATAGCAATCCAAATAGACAGTAATATCGGTTTGCGCATTGATGAGGGTGACTTGATGGAGTTGCTCGGCAATCTGGTTGACAATGCCTTTAAATGGTGCCGGCAGCGCATTCAACTATCCGCCAATTATCAAGACAATCAAGTTGTCATTCAGGTAACCGACGACGGTCCCGGTATTCAACCTAATCAAATCGCCAGAATACTGGAGCGTGGCGTGCGCGCCGATCAATCCACCCCCGGCCACGGCATCGGTCTGGCCATTGTGCGTGATATCGTTCAGGTCTACGGCGGAGAATTATCGATTGAAAATCATCCGGCTGGCGGAGCCTGCATTACGTTGCGCCTAAAGAAAGCCAAATAAACGAAAGCGACCGGTATCGCTCTCTTTAATGAATTGACCGATCAAGCTTTAATCAGTGTCCAAATCCCGATAACGATAAATCCGACACCGGCGAGATAGTGCAAATATTTCGCACTGATATGCTCGGAAATAAAGCTGCCAGCCAGCACTCCGATGGCCGACGTGGCGATGAGGGCCAGCGATGCACCGACAAATACCGTCAGTTTGCTGACTTCCTTATCGGCGGCAAATAGTAGTGTAGCAAGCTGTGTCTTATCGCCAAGTTCCGCGATAAATACCGTGACAAAAACAGTTAATAAAATTTTATATTCCATGGAAAAAGTCTAAAGATTGATTGTAACGATTGAAGTTAACCGATTGGAATCATGTCATGCTTTCTGATCATCATGTTCAAATCATGCATCATTTCCAAAAAACAGCGATAAGATAATAAATTGTTATGATATTCTTCAAAATCAGCTTTCAAGCTTAACCGGTATGAACGAGAGGAGCAATCATGATTAAAGCGTATGCAGCGTTTGAAGCGGGTGGCAAATTACAGCCATTCGAATACAACCCGGGGCCACTTGGCGATCACGATGTGGAAATCGCCGTTGAGCATTGCGGTATCTGCCATAGCGATCTCAGCATGCTGCATAACGACTGGGGAATCACGCAATACCCGTTCGTTCCGGGACATGAAATCATCGGCACTATCTCAGCCAAAGGCACTCATGTGCATAATTTATCAGTCGGTCAACGTGTCGGTTTAGGTTGGCATGCCGGCTACTGCATGACATGCCATAGTTGTCTATCCGGCGATCACAATTTGTGTGCACAATCGGAATCCACCATCGTCGGGCGCCACGGCGGTTTTGCCGACAAAGTACGCGCCAAGGCGGTCAGCGTAGTGGCACTACCGGATAATCTTAATGCTAAAACCGCAGGACCATTGTTTTGCGGCGGCATCACCGTTTTTAATCCGCTGGTGCAATATAACATTCCATCGACTGCAAAAGTAGCCGTCATCGGCATCGGTGGTTTAGGTCATCTCGCATTGCAATTCGCCAGTGCCTGGGGCTGCCACGTAACTGCTTTTACTTCCAGTGCGGACAAACAAAAGGAAGCGATGTCTCTGGGTGCGCACGCGGTGCTGAATACGAAAAACCCGGACGAATTGGCTGTCGCCGCTAATCGCTTTGACTTGATCCTCGTAACCGTGAATGTAAAACTGGATTGGAATGCTTATCTTGCCACTTTACGCCCTAAAGGCCGGTTGCATTTTCTCGGCGTACCGCTGCAACCACTCGATCTTAACGTATTTCCGATGATTGCCAATCAACGCGACGTATCCGGTTCACCCGTCGGCAGCCCTGCCACCATCGCCACCATGCTGCAATTCGCACAGCAGCACAAAATCGAACCCGTTATCGAAAGCTTCCGCATGGATCAAGTCAATGATGCGTTTGCAAAACTTGCGAGCGGCTCAGCGAAATACCGTATTGTTTTGCATAATTAGTAACCTCTCAAGACATAACATTGCCGGGACTAAAATTATAAGCATCGATCATTGGAAATTGGTTTAGCATCAGCTGGTTTCTGTTTCGAACACGAATTAGGCGCCGCAGATATCAATTGGTCGATCACCTTTCCAATCAACAAGAAAGTTTGACGAAAATATTCACAGTTGGAAAAAACAATATTTCGGCTTACTATGTCAAGCAGTATCAAATTATATTAAAATATACTTAATGCTTTCTATCAACACCCGCCACAAACCCATTAATTAAAAGCCATTTAATCCATGTGCTTATCCGGGGAGAACAAAAATATTGTCCATATTTTTGATTTTTAACTGCAAAAAGATTTTTGAGCGATTTAATATTGAAACAATCGCGGATATATGCCGCCGCCAAGGCATTTTTCTACTGGGCTTCGTTCTGCTGCAATATTCGATGGCAGCGATGAGCGCCGGCATTGCGATCATGGAGCAAAGCGTTAAGGAATTAGGGCAAGCATTTTCCGGCGCACCTACCAACATCAGTGACGGCAGTATGGTGTTCTTTAATCCGGCGGCGATGAGTCACGTGCAAAGCCGATTGGTAACTTCAGCGGGTTATATTTCCGTACCGTTTGCGCAATTTCATAATCAATCGTCCGCGACCGTGTCCGGAGCGCCGCTCCGCGGTGGTGATGGCGGCGATTTTGTAAGTCCCTCGTTTATCCCGAATTTTTATTATGTGCATCCGCTCACAAACCGGATTACATTTGGCATGGGCTTCAATGTTCCATTCGCGGCTCGCAATAGCTACCACTCTGACTGGAAAGGCCGCTATCAAGCCATCGATTCCGAAGTCACGACGTACAATTTCAACCCGTCGCTATCGTTAAAAGTTACCGAGAAACTATCGCTGGGAGTCGGATTCAACGTGCAATACCTGACTTCCAAATTTACCAACGCCATTGATCTCGGCACAGGCTGTGTCGGAAGATTGGGGACTTCGATCTGTACCCCCCTGGGATTGTCGCCGCAACAATCCGATGGCCATATCTCGCTCAAGGGCGACAGCGTCGGCTTTGGATACAATGTCGGCGCGTTCTACACACTGAACTCCAAGATTCACCTGGGCGCCAGCTACCGTTCCAGGATTGTCCATGATATCGACAATCATGCGAATTTCACGATACCCAAAAACGCCGCGATACTCACGCTCAGTAATTCTTTCGTCGATACCGGCGCGCAAACTTCGGTTACCTTACCCGACAACGTTTTATTCGGTTTTTCCTATCGCATCAACCCTCGCTGGGCGTTTTCCGCGGATGCCTTATGGAC
The DNA here is from genome assembly GCF_019635155.1 of Nitrosomonas sp. GTDB lineage: Bacteria > Pseudomonadota > Gammaproteobacteria > Burkholderiales > Nitrosomonadaceae > Nitrosomonas. The sequence continues at coordinate 70,754 of NZ_JAHBZY010000008.1, forward strand.
GCACTGGAGCTTGATCCGCGAGCTCAGGACCGATTTCAAATCCAATCAAAGCGACGACGTACAGCCGCTGAATTGGCGTGACACCTGGCGCTACGGCGGCGGCGTGAATTATTTCACCGAAGATGGCAAGTGGATATTCCGCAGCGGTTTCGCCTATGATGAAACGCCGATCCCGAATCCGGCAAATCGCTCGGCGCGCCTTCCCGATAGCAATCGTTACTGGCTATCTGTCGGCGTGACTTATGCGATCCGCCAAAACATCACCCTTCATGGCGCGTATGCGCATCTGTTTTTCGATAACCCGACAATCAACCGGCGCGGAACCACAGGCGAACTGCTCGCGGGTAAATATACCGAGCAAGCCGATATCATCGGTTTGCAATTGGACTGGCGATTCTGAAATAATCCCCACCCCGCTTTGCAAAAATACTCGCATTCCCGCAAAGTGTTTCTCCATGACTCTGGTTAAAATTCGTCCATGCGCATCGGTATCGATTTAGGCGGCACTAAAATAGAAGGCGTGGTGCTGGATGATTGCGGTGCCGAATGTCTGCGGAAACGCGTCGACACGCCTCAATCCGAAGGTTATTCAGCGATCCTGCGTACCATCGCCTGCCTGGTGGCATCGTTCGAAGCCGAAGCTGGCCGGCGTTGCACGATTGGTATCGGAACACCGGGCGCCATATCGGCGGTAACCGGCAGGATGAAAAACTCCAATACCATTTGCCTGAACGATCAATCATTGCTGGAAGATTTGCAGGCTTTGCTGCAACGTCCGCTGCGCATCGCCAATGACGCCAACTGTTTCGCCCTAAGCGAAGCACTCGATGGCGCGGGTAAAGATCACGATGTCGTGTTCGGCGTCATCATGGGCACCGGCGTCGGCGGCGGTATCGTACTCAACGGCCGATTGCACCCGGGCCGGCAACATATCGGCGGCGAATGGGGTCACAATATTCTCGAATGGAACGGACCGGATTGCTATTGCGGTCAAAAAGGCTGCGTCGAAACGCTGATCTCCGGCCCCGGCCTGGCCGCCGATTATCACCGCCACGGCGGCAATCGCGCATTCAAAGCCCATGATATCGTGACGCTGGCGGTACAAGGCGATGCCTTGGCTGAAGCTGCGATGCAGCGCTTTTTCGAGCGCTTTGGCCGCGCCCTGGCGATGGTGGTCAACATCCTCGACCCCGATGCCATCGTGCTCGGCGGCGGGCTTTCCAACATCGAGCGACTCTACACCGAGGGCCGCAACCGGGTCGCGCATTACGTGTTTAACGATCAACTCACCACCCCTATCTTGAAAAACATCCACGGCGACAGCTCCGGCGTCCGCGGTGCAGCGCAGTTGTGGCGGAGTGATGAGATTTGAAGAAAATATAGATTTCTGTAAAACTATAAAAGCTATGAATATTACGTATCAGCTTACAGAGGCTGCGATCTTACACATTTGGTAGTTTGCGATTCACCCAATCCAGATTTTTTCTGAACTCCACATAGGCAGGATAGCAATTTACCAGTTCCAACAGCAATTGCTTCGATTGAGTATAAAATTCATTTGAGAGATCCTGACTCTGAAGCTTTTCCTCATAAAGCCACCCGAGTTGAATATATGAAATCGCCAATCCGTTTTTGAACGACACATTTTGTGGATACGCCGCGTAGAGTTCTTTCGACAACTCAATATCTTTCTCAAAGAAAGTCAACGCCTGTTCCAGATTGCCCAGCGCAGTGTGCGTTGAGCCCAGTTTCTCGTACGAAATCGCCAATCCGTTTTTGAACGACACATTTTGTGGATACGCCGCGTAGAGTTCTTCAAACAATTTGGTCTCATCTTCAAAGAAAGTCAACGCCTGTTCCAGATTGCCCAGCGCAGTGTGCGTATCACCCAGTTTTGAGTACGAAATCGCCAATCCGTTTTTCAAACCTGAATCCTCCAGCGCCGTGTTTAACAGTTTCCGAACAATCGCTGTGTAGCGTTCAAAAAAAATCAAACTCTGCACTAAATCACCGGTAATGCTGTGGTAGCTCCCGATGCGCTCGCACAGAATGCCCAATCGAGCATCCGGCGTCGATTCAAAAATCGCCACGATCGCTTCGGCAAAGCGAGTGTACATAACCGCATCATAGTAGCTCGCACCCGTGATATGCGTACCTTCATAGTCCAATTTCTCAATCAGTTTGTTCACCAGTGATGCACAGTTCGCGTATAAGTTGAGATTTTTCTCCCGCACCACTTCCTGCACCACCGGGCTACATTTAAAAGTCCCATTACTCGCGTTGTGTTCTATCCAGCCTCTCTGGGAGACCGAAAGCAAAGAATCGGGGAGCGCCGAAGCATTCGGCAGCAGCGATTCAAGCACCGTAAAACCAATGCTTTCCGCTGGCAGCACTGCAAAAATAGAAAGTAAAGCCACTTCCTCCAAAGGTAGCTCGCTCAGATCGTACATTGCGGCCAGAATGACTTCCGGCGTTTCCTTACGCATAGCTCCTTTGCTCTGATAGTCTGTACCGATCGCTTTCGAATGACTGAGTTTGAACAATCCCCGTTGCTGCAAATCATTCAATAACTGCATAAGACTATATTGCTTTCGAAGAAAATTATCATGCGCAGCCAGGTTCTTGGCGAGCAATTCAAGCACCAGCGTATTGCCGTTAACTGCTTCACGGATACGCAAGAAAAGCGATAGTTCGATATCATCAAGACAGCGGTAATATTTTTCAAACAATGTAAGAGATTCTTTCTCTGTCAACGCACCAACCGGAAAAATTTCAGCATGTTCCAGATGCGTGACACGCGTAGTCAGCAACAGATGAAAATTGCTACAACGCCGCAAGCGCTGATAATTGCTCTCTAGATCAGTCAGTTCGTTCGCATTGTCGACAATCAGCAAGCAAGGTTTGTCCAGATTCATCAGAGCGGCGAATAACTTGTCAAGACGTTGTTCACTATCTTGTTGCTCATCAAATTGTAGGCCAAGCGGCATAGCAAGTAGCAACAGCGCACTGGCAATGCTTTTTTCACTCAATACCCACGCCACATGAGTGTATTCATGATGATAAGTATGATAATACTTGGCAGCGATGGCAGTCTTACCGATACCCCCATGGCCATTGACCAGCAATAATAAATTGTCTTTAAGAGAAAAAAGCTTCTCGTGGATACACCGCAAGTCTTCCAGACGCCCCAGGAAGACTTCGGGTAGAAAGGGAGGCGAAGTCAATGCATGCGGGATACGGCATTCATTCGCATAGGTAACATAGATATCACCCTGTTCGGCATAGACCGATTTGCTTCCTTGCTCCGTCGATCGTCTAATTTCTTCCATCGTTGAAATTTACTGAATTTTTATCTTGACATCGTTTACCGATTTTTCGATATAAACACTCTTTTCGCCTTGGGTAATTGTACGGCTGCCACGATTGACATCATTGCGTTTAAATTCCGAAAATCCGTCCATTTCCAGTCTATCCAACTCCTTATTGAATTGCAGCCAAAGATCGCTCTGATCTCGAAAAGTGCCGTAGAAATGCTTCAGCTCGCTGAGTTTCTGTTGAAATGCGGTAAGACTATGATCCATAATCACACCATCGGGTGCTTTGAAGTATGTAAAAATAAATGGTTTCTGCATCGACCGAAATTGTCCAAAAGCAGCATCAAACTCCTCAGCCGTATACATGCCGACTTTGGTGTAGGCCAGCAGCACGAACAGATCAGCTGCTCGCACAAACTGATTATATTGGCTTTGCGAACCGGTCACTAACATCCGCGCGGAAAGGTCTTCCCAAATATCGAGATGCAAAAATATGTCCCGCTCAAACCAAACCTTGCACTTCCGATAGATTTCCCGCTCGAAATATTCTCGCTCGGATAGAAGTTCTTTCGATGACGCCATAAAAATATTTATTTTTTTCATCACATTAATCAACTTTATCTTTCAAAGCAAACACCACCCCCGCCAGCGGCGGCAACGTAATCGCGATCGAGTCGGAAAATCCCATCCATGGCATGGGGGCGCTGGCGATACTGCCTAAGTTGCCGAGATTGCCGCCGCCGTAATATGCCGAATCGCTGTTGAAAATTTCCTGATAGGCACCGCTGCCGGGTACGCCGATGCGATAGCCGATGCGTGGTACTGGCGTAAAGTTGAGCACGATCAGTACGAACGAGCCGTCTTTGGCGCGCCGCAGGTAGCTGATGACCGATTGTTCGACATCCTGACAGTCGATCCATTGAAAACCTTCGGTGGCGAAGTCAAGTTGATGCAGCGCCGGGATATTTTTATAGCAATGGTTCAAATCGCGCGCCGCCGCTTGCACGCCGGCATGCAGCGGCTGTTGCAGCAATCCCCAGTCGAGTTCGCCGTTGACGCGCCATTCACGCTGCTGCGCGAATTCGTTGCCCATGAAATTGAGTTTCTTCCCCGGCGAGGTCATTTGATACGTCAGCAGCAATCGCACGTTGGCGAATTTCTGCCAATCGTCGCCCGGCATTTTGTTGAGCAGCGAGCCTTTGCCGTGCACCACTTCGTCGTGCGAGAACGGCAGCACGAAGTTTTCGGAATAAGCGTATAACTGGCTGAACGTCAGTTGGTCGTGATGATAGCGGCGGAAAATCGGGTCTTGCTGCAGGTACGACAGGGTGTCGTGCATCCAACCCATGTTCCATTTCATCGAAAAACCCAGCCCGCCGGTATATGTTGGCCGCGACACACCCGGCCAGGCGGTGGATTCTTCCGCGAGCGTCAATGCGCCGGGAAATTCCGCATGTATCATCACATTGAGTTCGCGCAGAAAATCAATGGCCGCCAGATTCTCCCGCCCGCCGTATTGATTCGGCAGCCATTCGCCTTCCTTGCGCGAATAATCGAGATACAGCATCGACGCCACCGCATCGACGCGCAAGCCGTCCAGATGAAACTCGGCCAACCAATAATTCGCGCTGGAAAGCAGGAATGACTTCACCTCGTTACGGCCATAGTTGAAAATATACGTACCCCAATCCTGGTGAAAACCGAGACGCGGATCTTCGTGTTCGTATAAGGCCGTGCCGTCGAACCGCGCCAATGCGAAACGATCTTGCGGAAAATGCGCGGGCACCCAATCCAGAATCACGCCGATTCCCGTTTGATGGCAGGCATCGACAAAAAAACGAAAATCATCGGGGGTACCGTAGCGGCTGGTCACGGCAAAATAACCGGTAGTCTGGTAACCCCATGATTCGTCCAGCGGGTGTTCGGAAACCGGTAGTAATTCGATGTGGGTGTACCCCATATCGAGAACGTAAGGCAGCAAATGCTCGGCCAGTTCCCGGTAAGAATAAAAGCGCCCGTCGGGATGGCGCTTCCACGAACCGGCATGCAGTTCGAATATATTCAGCGGCGCATGCAGCCAATCCCAGTGATTGCGCTGCGTCATCCATGCCGCATCTTGCCAGGTATACGTATTATCGGCGGATGTCAGCGCCGCTGTTTGCGGGCGCAATTCGAAACGGCGGGCGTATGGATCGGTTTTAATCAGAATCCTGCCGCTGCTGCGGTTACGAATCTCAAATTTGTACAGCGAATCCGGCGGCAGTTCCGGAATAAACAATTCCCAGACGCCGCTGGCATGATGCACCCTCATCGGATGCACGCGGCCATCCCAGCGGTTGAAATCACCGACCACACTCACCCGCTCGGCGTTGGGCGCCCACACCGCGAAACGTATCCCGGTCACACCGGCATTGATTACCTGATGCGCTCCGAGCGTTCGATACGCCTGCCATAGCTTGCCTTCGTTGAGCAGATACAAGTCATGATCGGATATTTGCGGCGCAAAAGCATATGGATCGTACGTTTCAGAGACGATCGGCTTATCTTTCTCTTGCTCGATGCGTAAACGATAAGGCATAGCCGGCATCAATTCACCGGACCATTCAAAAATTCCTTCGGCATCCATGCGATGCATCGGCTCGAAGCCGATCGCTGTTTTGATCCAGACATGAGCGTCATAAGGACGGAATACACGAACCACCGTAACCCCGTGCTCGCGATGCAGCCCCAGGTAACTGAAAGGATCATGAAGCCGCCCTTGCAGCAATGCGGCGTGTAACGAATGAGTTTTATGCGCGATTTTCACGATGCTTGATGTAGTTCAAATATCGGGAATTATAGCCTGACTGTTTCGGCGCAATGGATAATTAAAATAAAACAGATAGCTGAGGAAGCTCTAAATGCGATACCATATAACGGTGAGTCCGAACAGGTATTATTGCTATGGATAGTCAGCAAAGCTCCTCAGTCGATGAGTCCCAAACCGAGTATAAGGTCAGCGCTCATAACCATGCTGCTCATGATACGCTGGCATTGATACTGGCTGGCGGTCGCGGCAGCCGCTTGCATCAACTGACGGATTGGCGCGCCAAACCGGCAGTGCCATTTGGGGGCAAATTCCGTATTATCGATTTTCCGCTATCGAATTGCGTCAATTCCGGTGTGCGCCGCATCGGCGTGGTTACGCAATACAAAGCCCAGAGTTTGATCCGTCATATCCAGCATGGATGGAGTTTCCTCGACGGCCGTTTCAAGGAATTCGTCGAATTACTGCCAGCGCAACAGCGCACCGCCGATGAAACCTGGTACCAAGGCACGGCCGATGCGGTTTTTCAAAACGTCGACATCATGCAGCGCCATAACGCGAATTATGTGTTGATTCTGGGCGGCGATCACATTTATAAGATGAATTACAGCAAGCTGCTGGCTGAGCATATAGAAAAACGCGCGGATATGACGGTTGCCTGTCTCGAGGTTCCGCTGGAGGAAGCGAAGGCTTTTGGTGTCATGGGTGTCAATGAAGCTTGGCAAATTACGACTTTCGCCGAGAAACCGGCGCATCCCGCGGCCATTCCCGGCCAGCCGGATAAAGCGCTGGTCAGCATGGGAATTTATGTATTTAACGCCGGTTTTCTTTATGAGCAATTGATACGCGACCATCAAATCCTGAACTCTTCTCATGATTTCGGCAAGGACATCATACCTTACCTAGTGCCCCGTTATCGTGTGTTCGCGCACCGATTTCAAAACAGTTGCATCAATATGGCCTCCGGGATTCCCTACTGGCGCGATGTCGGCACCATCGATGCTTACTGGGAGGCGAACGTCGACTTGGTCAGCGTCACGCCGGAGCTCAACTTATACGATGCCGATTGGCCGATCTGGACGCATCAAGAACAATTACCACCCGCCAAATTCGTGTTCGATGACGACGATCGCCGCGGTCAAGCGCTGGATTCCTCGGTATCGGGCGGCTGCATTATCAGCGGCGCGACAATTCGCCGCTCGTTGCTGTTTTCCAATGTCAAAGTCAACAGTTACAGTAACATTGAAGATTCGGTCATTCTTCCCGATGTCGTCATCGGCAGGCACGCAAAGTTGCGGCGGGTGGTGATTGAGAAAAAATGCAATATCCCGGAAGGTTTGGTCGCGGGGTTCGATCCGGAAACCGATCGCAAGCGATTCCATGTGACCGGAAAAGGTGTCACATTAATTACGCCGGAGATGCTGGGGCAGGAAATCCATAAGGCTTATTAATAAATGCAATGATGGGTGACCGGAATTTCCGGGAAGATTCATTCAGGAATCGGCGTCACCCATCACGTAATCAATCCGATAAAAATAATAAATTTCAATGGGCAGCGTCATTTTTTTATGAAACAACTGAATCTCATCCTGTTATGGCATATGCACCAGCCGGATTACAGGGATTATGTCACCAACGAATTCGTATTGCCGTGGGTATATCTGCATGCCATCAAAGACTATACCGACATGGCTTATCACCTGGAAATGCATCCTCAAACCAAAGCGGTTGTTAATTTTGTGCCCGTTCTGCTGGATCAGCTCGAGGATTTCAGCGAACAGTTTCAGACCGGGGAAATACGTTGTCCGCTATTGCGTCTGCTGGCGATGCCCGATCTCGATCAAATCACCATGCAAGATCGATTATACGTATTCGATAGCTGCTTTCTCAGCAATCACTCAACGATGCTGAATCCTTATCCGGCTTATAAACGCTTACACGAGCTTTATGAAGTGTTCAGCAAGCACGGTGAATGCGAGTTGGCTTACTTTTCCGGTCAATATCTCGGCGATCTGCTGGTTTGGTATCACCTTGCATGGATGGGCGAGAGCGTCCGGCGCAATAATGAATTCATGATGCGTTTGATGGCGCAAAGCCAGGGGTTTAGTTACGAAGATCGCTTATTGTTATTCAAGTCGATCGGTGAGCTTATAAGTGATCTGATTCCACGTTACCGCAAACTCATGGAAACCGGACAAATCGAATTATCCACCACGCCGCATTATCACCCATTGGCGCCACTGCTGATCGATTTTTCTTCGGCGCGGGATAGCCAGCCTGATATCGAGCTGCCCGAGCATCCATGTTATTCCGGTGGCCGTAGCCGCGTAGCATTTCACATATCGTCGGCAATCACCACGCATACCCGGCGTTTCAATGAAAAACCGATCGGTGTCTGGCCGGCGGAAGGTGCGATCTCGACGGCGTTGCTGAAAATTCTGTGCGAGCATCAATGCCAATGGAGCGCCAGCGGCGAAGGCGTCTTGGCGAATAGCCTGCGCGCTTCTTATCCGGATGCGCCGTTACCGGATCGCGATCATTATTTGTACCGGCCATACCGGATTGCCGGGGAAACCGAATCCGTGGCTTGTTTTTTCCGCGACGATCAACTGTCGGATTTGATCGGTTTTGAATATGCCAAATGGTTTGGGCGCGATGCCGCGGAAAATTTCATTCAATCCTTGGAGCGAATCTATCATCACACCCCGGCTGATGAAAATCCGGTGGTCAGCGTCATATTGGATGGAGAAAACGCTTGGGAATCCTACCCGTACAACGGCTTTTACTTTCTCGAAGATCTCTACGGATTACTCGACAACCACCCTTATATCCGCACCACCACGTACCGTGATTATCTTGCCAATCCCGACAATACCCGTAATATTAAAACGTTACCGGCGTTGGCAGCGGGTAGCTGGGTGTATGGAACGTTTTCCACCTGGATTGGCGACCGGGAAAAAAATAACGCATGGGATATGCTCTGCGCAGCCAAGCAAAGTTATGATCTGGTGATGCAAAGCGACCGGTTGACCGAAGAGAAAAAGAAACAAGCCAGCCGGCAATTAGCATCGTGCGAAAGTTCCGATTGGTTCTGGTGGTTTGGAGATTACAATCCTGCACATTCGGTCGCCAGTTTCGATCAATTATTCAGAAAAAATTTGATGAATCTCTATCACCTGCTGAAACTGCCAATACCCCCGGCAATTCTTGAGCCGATCAGTAAAGGCAATGTACAAACCGACACCAGCGGTGCAATGCGACGCTCTTCCTAGCCAATGCATTGTAATTGCGGATTTCAGCACGTATATCGAGATATTTGGCTGCATGGACCCGCAGAAAAATTCTAAAAAGGGAATAAGCGATGCCAGGCAAGATAAAATCAAGCGAAAACGCGCAGTTTGTGAAAGATAAAGAGCGTTTTAGCCTGATTTCAACGCAGCATGGCCGGGCACACAGTTTTTCAGAGATTTCTTAATGATTACCTGGAGTTACTGAATGTCACAACCTGTTTCATTGCTCTTTGGCGTGCACGCGCACCAGCCGGTCGGCAATTTCCCCGAAGTCTTGAAGGATGCGCATCTGCGCTGTTATAAGCCGTTCTTCCAGGTGCTTTACCGCTATCCGGATTTTCGTTTTTCGGTGCATTTTTCCGGCTGGCTGCTGGATTATCTGCTGCAAAATTTTCCTGATGACATGGCACTGCTGCATGAAATGGTGTCACGGCGCCAAGTCGAATTATTCGGCGCAGGCGATACCGAACCGGTGTTAGCGGTCATACCGAATCGCGATCGCATCGGGCAGATCGAAACATTTTCCACGAAGCTTTCGGCAAAATTGGGGCAACGACCACAAGGTGCCTGGTTAACCGAACGTGTCTGGGAATCGACGGTCGTTCCGGCGCTGGCAGATTGCGGCATCCGTTATGTCATTGTCGATGATTATCACTTCCTGTGCGCCGGAAAGGATTCCAATGAGCTGCACGGTTACTTCACCACCGAAGAAGAAGGCCGCAAACTGGATTTGTTCCCGATCTCGGAGGCGCTCCGTTATAAAATCCCATTTGCTCCGGTTGAAGATACCATTGCCTACTTGGAATCACTGACAAACGCATCTCCGGCCGGCGGCGCCGTAGCGGCGATTTATTTCGATGATATCGAAAAATTCGGAATCTGGCCGGAAACCTATCAATGGGTCTATGAAAAAGGCTGGTTGGAACATTTCATTCAGGGCGTGCTGGCTTCTCCAAAAATTCTACCGCAGCATTACAGCGAATATCACGCCGCTGAAAAAACCCGTGGCGTGATCTATTTACCAACGGTATCGTACATCGAAATGAATGAGTGGACACTGCCGGCACATGCCGCCGGTACTTACGCCGAACTGGTTCAGCAAGCAAAAACCAGTGATTGGTATGGACCCAAAAAAGCATTTTTACGCGGCGGCATCTGGAAAAATTTCTTTTCCCGCTACCCCGAATCCAACTGGATGCATAAGCGCATGCTGGCGCTTTCCGCACGCTTGGCGGCATTACCGAAAAAACAGCGCACCCATCGAATGCAACAGAAACTCTACGAAGCGCAAGCCAACGATGCCTATTGGCACGGTTTATTCGGCGGTCTCTACCTGCCGCATCTGCGGCGCGCAGTTTACAACGCCATCGTGGAACTGGAAGCTTTGCTGGATCACCGTGACCAGCGCCCGTCGTATCATACCGAAGACACTGATCTGGACGGCTTTGACGAGGCATATCTGCAAAATGGCATCTTGCAAGCGATATTGAAACTGGATCACTTCGCCAGTATCTGTGAATTGGATTTTTATCCGTTAAACCACAATTTTGGCGACACATTGCGCAGCCAGGCGGAACATTATCACCAGAAAATCCAGCCCGGTGGACCTCCTGCTGCGAACCATAGCGGTAACGGCATCGCTTCGGCGCATGACCGGATCAGTTATAAGCATGAGATCAGCGCCGCGGACATCGGTGCCGACGATCATCCCCGCAGCTTGTTTGTCGATCGTCTGGATGGTATGTTTGTCGCCTATCGCTCATTAGCTTCCGCGCTTGAAAATAATCACTTTCAATCGGAAAATACCGCCTATCCGATTCACAAGATGATCATACTTGACGATAACCGGTTACAAGTAACCTATCGTTTCACCGCCAAGTTTTCACACGCATTCAGCACCGAAATCAACCTGGCGATGCCAAGCTGCGATGGCATGGGGGGACGGTATGTTTATCAAGGCAAAATTCCCGGGGGTTTTGGCCAGTTGCTGAAACTAACCGGCGTAACCGAGCTGATGCTCGACGACGATACCTTGGGCGGCAGTGTCACATTGATGACGTCCCATCCGGTCACTTTGCGCGCACATCCGCATTTTTCAGTCTCGCAGTCGGAAAGCGGTTTCGAAAAAATCATGCAAGCGGTCACGTTGCTGCTTGAATGGCCGGTCTCGGCGCCGGAATTGATCGTTACACTGGAAATTAATACACATACGAAATCATAAAATTCATCCGCAATATTTTTAACACGCCGCGATTCACAGATACACAAATACTTTATGTCAGTACTTACGCATTCACCCGCCTGGCTTGCACTCGAAGCGCATTATTCGGTTATGGCGCCACGGCATTTACGCCAATTGTTCCATGACGATCCATCCCGTTTTGAAAGTTTCTCCCTGCATCTCAAAGACATTTTAATCGATTATTCGAAACAGCCGATTACGGCGGAAACCGTTGATTTGTTACTGGCCTTGGCGCAGCAGCAACAATTGCAGAACTGGATTACCCGCATGTTTTCCGGCGACAAAATCAATTCCACCGAACACCGCGCCGCCTTGCATATCGCATTGCGCAGCGATCAACCGGTTTTTTTAGAAGGCGTGGATGTGTTACCGGATGTCAAGCGCGTGCTCAACCAAATGGAGCGTTTTACCACCGCGATTCACAGCGGCGCACGCCGGGGCTATAGCGGCAAGATCTTTACCGATGTCGTCAATATCGGTATCGGCGGTTCGGATCTCGGGCCGGTAATGGTGACCGAAGCGTTGAAACCCTATTGGGTGAACGGCATCAGGCCGCACTTCATTTCCAATATCGATGGTGCGCAATTGACCGATACGTTGCGGCATCTGAATCCCGAAACGACATTGATCATTATCGCCTCGAAAACCTTTACCACACAGGAAACACTGACCAATGCACACTCCGCGCGCCAATGGTTTCTGGCTAACGGCGGCAATGAATCAGCAATCGCGCAACATTTTGCCGCCGTCTCGACCAACCGTACTGCGGTGACGCAATTCGGCATCGACCCGGATAACATGTTCGAATTTTGGGATTGGGTCGGCGGACGCTACTCATTATGGTCGGCGATCGGCTTGCCGATCGCACTCACTACCGGTATGGATCATTTCTATGCGCTGCTTGCCGGCGCGCGCGATATGGACCGGCACTTCGCCACAACGCCATTGCAGCAAAATCTGCCGGTCATGCTCGGGCTACTGGGCATCTGGCACATTAACTTCTTTGGCATCACCAGTCATGCGGTGTTGCCATACGACCAATCGCTGCACCGTTTTCCCGCTTATTTGCAGCAACTGGAAATGGAAAGCAACGGCAAGCGCATCACGCGCGACGGTGAAGTCGTCGATTATGCCACTGGCGCAGTGGTTTGGGGCGAGCCCGGAACCAACGGTCAACATGCCTTTTATCAATTACTGCATCAAGGCACGCAAATCGTTTCCGCCGATTTTCTGGCGCCGTGCCAAAGCCAATACCCGGTCGGCAATCATCATCGCATGTTGCTGGCAAACTTTTTCGCGCAAACCGAAGCGCTCATGACCGGAAAAACCGGACAGAAAGTTCGCAGCGAACTGCAAAAACAAGGAATGAGCAGTACCAGTCTTGAACAATTGCTGCCACACAAGATTTTCCCAGGCAACCGCCCAACCACGTCGATTCTGTTCAAAAAGCTTGATCCTCAAACACTGGGTGCATTGATTGCGTTGTACGAACATAAAGTGTTTGTGCAAAGCGTCATCTGGAACATCAATCCGTTCGATCAGTGGGGTGTGGAACTGGGTAAACAATTGGCCGGAAAGATTCTCAGCGAATTGGCCGATGATAACCCTGTCACATCGCATGATTCATCCACCAATGGCTTGATTCAGTATTTCAAGGCAAATCAATAAGCTTACACATGCCGCCATCACTTCGCGTATTGTTCATTACTCCGGAAGTCTATCCACTGTGCAAAACCGGTGGTCTGGGGGATGTCAGCGCCGCATTGCCTGCGGCATTACGCGCACTGCACACCGATGTCAGACTTTTGTTGCCGGGTTATCCGCAAGTACTGGCCGGCGTGAAATACAAATCCAAGATCGCTGAATTTTCAAACTTATCGCATTTCCCTCCGGCCTCGTTGCTATCCGCGCGATTATCATTGAACAAGGCGGAACATATCCCGGTATTCGTGATCGACTGCCCCGGTCTCTACTGCCGTGACGGCGGGCCTTACATGGATGAGTACGGCCGCGATTGGCCGGATAATGCGTTGCGCTTCGGCTTATTGTCGAAAATCGGTGCGATTCTGGCCAGCGATGCCAGTCCGATCGCCTGGCGCCCGCATATTGCGCATTGCAACGATTGGCAAAGCGGGCTCGCCCCCGCTTATCTGCATTTCCACAACGGCAAGAAAGCAGCGGCGATCATCACCATCCATAATCTCGCGTTTCAAGGCTGTTTCCCGCCCGGAACCGTGGTGCAATTAGGCTTGCCGCCCGAGAGTTTCGACATTCACGGCGTCGAATATTACGGTAACTTGTCGTTTCTTAAAGCCGGCCTTTATTATGCCGACCATCTCACCACGGTCAGCCCCAATTACGCCAAAGAAATCCAAGCGGAACCCCTGGGATTCGGCCTGCAAGGCCTGCTCGCCGCGCGTGGCGATCAACTGAACGGTATCGTCAACGGTATCGATACCCGGGAATGGGATCCCGCATCCGATCCGCATCTGATAAAAAACTACAGCAGCAAAAAACTTACCGATAAAGCAATCAATAAAACCGCTTTGCAGCAGCATATGGGATTAACTGTCGATGCGAATATCCCGCTGTTTGGCATGATCAGCCGCTTGAGCTACCAGAAAGGCAGCGATCTGTTGATACAGATCGCGCCACAATTGATCAAAATACCCGCGCAACTGGTCGTGCTCGGTAGCGATCAGGCACAACTTGAGCATCTTCTGGTGATGCTGGCGCACAATCATTCAGACAGCATTGCCGTTCGCATCGGCTATGACGAAGCTTTATCGCACTTAATCGAAGCCGGCGCCGATTGCTTTTTGATGCCATCGCGCTTCGAACCGTGCGGCCTGAATCAAATGTACAGCCAGCATTACGGCACTCCGCCGATCGTGCATGCCACTGGCGGCTTAGTCGATACCGTAGTCGATTGCATCCCGGAAACGCTTGCCAACAATAGTGCCAGCGGCTTCCTGTTCGACACCATGACCGCGGATAACCTGCTGAATGCGATACAACGCGCCACCGCGGCTTATCGCGACAAAAAAATCTGGCAGCACTTACAAAAAAACGGCATGACCAAGGATTTTAGCTGGCAAACCAGCGCATCCGCTTATCTGGAAATCTACCGGTCATTGCTTTGAATCGATTAAACCGGGTAGGATTAAACTAAAAAAAACAGGAGCCTAAGCTCCTGTTTTTTTTAATGAAGGAAGTACTACAGTTAAACCGCAGCCGCTTTTCTGCGGCGTGCCATAAATCCCACGAGCCCTAATCCAGCCAACAGCATGGCGTAGGTTTCAGGTTCCGGAACCGGGGTGATTTCAAATCCGGCATATCTCACATTGGATTGCGAATTGTTATAGAACCCGAATTGACCCGAAGTGAACGTGGTGTCGTGAACGGTTACGTTCCATAGCTCGGTCGCGCCTTGACTGATCACAATATGAATGTCTCCGGGCGTCAGGTTGTACTCCAGATGGAAAGTATATTCGATATTGTCAGCCCAGCCTTTGGTGCTGGAATGATTAGTGGCGAGCACCGACATATCGCCGAAATCCACCTGGTTCTCCCAGAATTCCGCCAACGACAAATCCACGAGACCGTCGCCGGTTGCGCCTTCAAATTTCTTCAGGGTCATTCCTTCCGCCGCTGTGCGTCCCGCATAGCCTTGCGCTGATTGTTTCCAGTCGAACAAATAGAAATTGCTGGAATTTTGATAGCCGAATGCAAAACCCATGTAATCGTCGTCACCGGTCGTTTTCACTTGCCAGGTGCCGTCGACGGTATAGCTGCTCAGATCCTGATTGTTCAGAAAAAACGACGGATCGGCATTGAGTTTTTGTTCCACCGCCGTATTACCGGGCTCCAGCACCCAGTTCCCGGCGCCTTGACCGCCCGGGTAGCTCAGTGTTAAAGCAGTCCATCCGGATAAATCAACCGGTGTCGCATGAACGGCAAGCGGTGTCACTGAAAACAATCCGGCGATTGCCAAGTTGCGTAAATTTTTTTTCATCATAATGTATCTCTTTTATAAAATTTTTATTTCGACAAGGTATGCTTAACGCTGATTAATTCGACGAGCGTGATGAAATGCGAGGCGCACGGAACGAACGCAGTAACCGAGTCATATCAATCCGATAGACGAGGAAGCGAGTACCGCGCAACGATGCAATTCTCTCGCACAGTCAACCAACTAACGTTTCTTTAGCACAAACTTATTATTATCAATAAATTACCTTGTATTCCTAAGGTGACAATTTAACAATAATTAAATTCACCCGCTTCGATATTAAACCTTTCAGTTAAGAAATTGAATAAGTATTTTTCTGATCTTCTGAAATCGGAGGAGAAAGAATCGATGATAAAAAAGGGCCAGGACAATCATCCTGCGCTCTTCCACACAACCTTAAGAAATGCATCCAGCGCTTTTCAAATACTTCTTGAAACCTGACAGCTAGCGCTCATACGCCAACACCGGCGCCAGCCAGCGTTCCGCTTCCTCCAGCGTCCAGCCTTTGCGTTTCGCGTAATCTTCGACTTGATCTTTACCGATCTTGCCGACCGCGAAGAAAGACGACTCCGGATGCGAGAAATAAAAACCCGAAACCGCAGCGGTTGGTACCATGGCAAATGATTCGGTAATAATGATGCCGGTATTCTCAGTGGCGTTCAAAGTCGCGAACAATGGACCTTTTTCGGTGTGATCGGGACAGGCGGGGTAACCCGGCGCAGGGCGGATACCGAGATATTCTTCATTGATCAATTGCTCGTTGGCCAGTTTTTCATCCTTGGCGTATCCCCAGAATTCACGCCGCACGCGCATGTGCATGTGCTCGGCGAACGCTTCCGCCAAGCGGTCGGCCAGCGCTTTCAAAACAATCGCGCTGTAGTCGTCGTTTGCCGCTTCAAACGCCTTGATCCGATCGTCGATACCGAATCCGGCACCGACCGCAAACAAACCGATGGTATCCTTGATGCCGATTTCTTTGGGTGCAATATAGTCGGCCAGACAGCGATTGGGTTTACCCGAGGGTTTTTGATCCTGCTGACGCAAACAGTGATAAACCATCGCTATTTTATTGCGCGACGCATCCGTATAGATTTCGATATCGTCACCGACTGCATTGGCTGGAAACAGGCCGATGATCGCATTGGCGCTCAGCCATTTTTGCTCGACGATTTTCTTCAGCATGGTTTGCGCATCGCGGAACAATTGGCTGGCGGTTTCGCCGACCACCTCGTCGGTCAGAATATCGGGGTAACGTCCGGCCAATTCCCACGCTTGGAAAAATGGCGTCCAATCAATGAAGGGCACGATTTTTTCCAGCGGATAATTGTTCAGCGTGCGCACCCCGGTTAACTCCGGCTGATGCGGACGATAATTCGCCCAATCGGTCTTAAACGCATTGGCGCGCGCATCCGCCAATGTCAGTAACTTCGACGGCCCCTTTTTATTTTTATGCTGGGTGCGGACTTTTTCGTATTCTTCCTTGATTTCGCGCATATAGTTATCGCGCAAATCCTCCGACAGCAAATTACTGCACACTCCCACCGCGCGGCTGGCATCCGGCACCCATACGGTCGGCCCGTCGTAATGCGGCGCAATCTTGACCGCCGTATGCACGCGCGACGTCGTCGCACCGCCGATCAACAAAGGAATCGTAAATCCTTCGCGCTGCATTTCCTTGGCGACATGCGCCATTTCTTCCAGCGATGGCGTAATCAACCCGGACAGACCGATAATATCGGCGTTTCCCTGCCGCGCCGTTTCCAGGATTTGCGCACTGGGCACCATCACGCCCATGTTGACCACTTCATAGTTGTTGCATTGCAATACCACCGCAACGATGTTTTTGCCGATATCGTGCACATCGCCCTTGACTGTAGCGACGACGATCTTGCCTTTGGGTTTGTCATCGCCCAGTAATTTCTTTTCCGCTTCGATATACGGCAACAGATAAGCCACTGCTTGCTTCATTACACGAGCGGATTTAACCACTTGCGGCAAGAACATTTTACCGGCGCCGAACAAATCGCCGACCACGCTCATACCATCCATCAGCGGACCTTCGATTACCTGAATCGGACGCCCGCCTTTCCGCTCGATCTCGGCGCGCGCTTCCTCGGTATCCACCTCGATATAGGCCGAAATACCCTTGACCAATGCATGCGTCAGCCGTTGCTGCAGAGGCTCCTCGCGCCATGCCAAATCCTCGGCTTGCTCTTTCTTCTGCCCTTTAAACTGTTCGGCGAATTCGACTAAGCGCTCAGTGGCATCCGGGCGGCGGTTCAACAACACATCTTCGACCCTCTCCAGCAATTCCGGCGGGATATCGGAATAGACCCCCAACTGTCCGGCATTCACGATCCCCATCGTCATGCCGGCCTTGATCGCGTGATACAAAAATGCCGTGTGAATCGCTTCGCGAATCGGCTCGTTGCCGCGGAAAGAAAACGACACGTTGGATACCCCGCCGCTCACTTTGGCGTGCGGTAAGGTTTGCTTGATCACGCGGGTCGCTTCGATAAAGTCGACGCCGTAGTTGTTATGTTCTTCGATGCCGGTGGCAATGGCGAAAATATTCGGATCGAAAATAATGTCTTCCGGCGGGAAACCGACCTTATCGACCAGAATCCGGTAGCTGCGCGTACAAATATCCACTTTGCGCTGCAACGTATCGGCCTGACCTTGCTCATCAAACGCCATCACGATCACCGCAGCACCGTAACGGCGCGCCAATTTGGCGTGATGAATGAATTCTTCCTCGCCTTCCTTCATGCTGATCGAGTTGATGATCGACTTGCCTTGGATGCATTTCAGACCGGCTTCGATTACCGACCATTTGCTCGAATCGAGCATGATCGGCACGCGGCAAATATCCGGTTCGGCAGCGATCAGATTCAGGAAAGTCACCATGGCTTTTTGCGAATCGAGCATCGCTTCGTCCATGTTGATGTCGATGATCTGCGCACCGTTCTCCACCTGACTGCGCGCCACGCTCAGCGCTTCCGCATAATTGTCGTTCAGAATCAGCCGGGCGAATGCGCGCGAACCGGTGACGTTGGTGCGTTCGCCAACGTTCACGAACAACGAATCGTCGCCGATATTCAGCGGTTCCAGCCCGGACAAGCGTAATTTCTTCGGTATTTCCGGAATCTTGCGGGGCGCGATGGCGCTCACCGCGCCGGCAATCGCTTTGATATGCGCCGGTGTGGTGCCGCAACAACCGCCAACGACATTGACAAACCCCGCTTCGGCAAAACCTTTGATCTGACTGGCGGTATATTCCGGCGTTTCATCGTAGCCGGTTTCGGATAGCGGATTCGGCAATCCGGCATTGGGATGCACGCTGATGTAGACATCGGCGACCCCGGACAACTCCTCGATATACGGCCGCATCAACTCAGCGCCCAATGCGCAATTGATACCGACCGACAACGGCCGGGTATGGCTGATCGAATTCCAGAACGCTTCCGGCGTTTGCCCGGACAACGTGCGCCCGGAAGCGTCGGTAATCGTCACCGAAATCATGATCGGCAAGCGAATGCCGTGATCCTCAAAAAACTGATCGATCGCAAACAATGCCGCCTTGGAATTCAGCGAATCGAAAATGGTTTCCACCAGGAGAATGTCCACACCGCCATCGACCAACCCACGAATCGATTCGGTATAGTCGACCACCAGTTGATCGAACGTGATATTGCGAAACCCCGGGTCGTTGACATCCGGAGAAATCGACGCGGTTTTGGTGGTCGGACCGATCACGCCAGCGACAAAACGCGGTTTATCCGGTGTTTTCACTTCATAAGCCTGCGCCGCCTCACGCGCCAACTTGGCCGAAGCAGCATTCAACTCATACACCAGATCCTGCATGTGATAATCCGCCATCGACGCGGCATTGGAATTGAACGTATTGGTTTCGAGAATATCCGCGCCCGCTTCCAGATAGCCGTTATGGATCGAACGGATAATGTCCGGCTGCGTCAGCGTCAGCAAATCGTTGTTGCCTTTCAGGTCATGCGGGAAATCGGCGAAACGCTGTCCGCGAAAATCCGCTTCGGTTAACTTGAATGTTTGAATCATCGTACCCATCGCGCCATCCAGAATCAGGATGCGCTGGGGAAATAAGCTTTCCAATAAGGCAGTGCGGGATTCTCTCGTCATAGATCGGATAATAATTTCAAAACAAAGATTTTGGCATTATACCTGAGCCGGTTGTTTCCATTCACCGGGTAAACGGCGGGAATGGCAGTTTTTTTGTAATTGTAAGAGAAAAGGATGTCACGATAAACAACTAAGAGCACATGCACGCAACCTTTGTGGCAAACAGTCATGGGTAAGAATCCAGCTCGCTTTAAGAAAAATGAAAATAATTCGGTTAAACTGTCAAAAATGAGTTTAACTTGATAAAATTTCATAACTCTTTATCACGACAATGTTTAAGAATAACTGCCAATTAATAGCAACATGTTTTTTTATAATTTGAGGAGTAATTACCATGACGAAGATTAAGAATCTTGCTGGTTTAGCTGCATGCGGACTTATTTTAGGTATAAGCCAAATCAGTCAGGCAGCAGTGATCGATTTTAATTCACACTCCCCCGCGCTTGATGGCAGCAATCCGATCTTTGACAGCGGATTCAGGTTCGATTTCAATGCCTCAGGGTGGGGCGTGTTCGGCCCAGGATCTGGTGCTTGCTGTAATGTTAACTATAACGGCACTACATCACTATTTGCCGACGGTGATAAGCACGGAAAAAACGCCAGCTCACTTATGACTCCTACGACTGGCGGTACATTCAGCATCTTTAGCCTTGATGCGTCAGTTTACTGGACCGGTGCCACGGGAACTCTTGACATCATCGGCAATTTATTTGGTGGTGGTACAGTTACGACTAGTTTGAGTATTAGCTCAACTTGGCAGAATTTTCTGTTACCCGGAACATTCACTAATCTGGTAAGCGTCGAGTTCCGCGATTCGCAATCAGGTAGTTTCCTATCCGCACCCGGATTTGGCGTCGACAACATCAACATCACCCCTGTTCCAGAACCAGAAACCTACGCCATGCTTTTAGCAGGTTTAGGGTTACTGAGTCTCATGGTACGTCGCAGAAACGAATCAGCAGCGTAATCTAGACTCGGAATAAATAACCCCGTGGCAAGACCACGGGGAATCGCAAGTTCATAACTGCGATAGCAAAAAAGCAAACGATCATCCCGCGGAGAGCATTCGCAGCGGGTAAATATATCGTTTAATTTACAATGAATTACTAAATACTGCGAACTGACAAAAAGGTTTCCGGAATCGAACATGATTGATTCTAAAAAAACCACCGTTTTTTGTTTTCTTCATGCTTAATCATGTACTATAGATTTGCTTCATTCGTCTTTAACTTAGCATGTAACACGCATGCATCGTTATACGAAGCCCATTTCATTTCCTAAGAATTCCGCTCGGAACACCATCATTCAACAGGAGATTGCCATGACTGAAAAAAACAAGTTGACGACAGCCGCCGGTGCGCCGGTGCCGGACAATCAGAACACCATGACCGCAGGACCACGCGGCCCGGTTTTGTTGCAAGATGTATGGCTGCTGGAAAAACTCGCTCACTTTGATCGCGAAGTCATTCCGGAACGCCGCATGCATGCAAAAGGTTCCGGCGCTTATGGCACTTTCACAGTGACCCACGACATCACAAAGTACACGCGCGCCAAAATCTTTTCTCAGATCGGCAAAAAAACCGAACTCTTCGCGCGTTTCACCACCGTTGCCGGTGAACGCGGCGCCGCCGACGCGGAACGCGACATCCGCGGATTCGCCGTCAAGTTCTATACCGAAGAAGGCAATTGGGATATGGTCGGCAACAACACGCCGGTATTTTTCCTGCGCGACCCGCTCAAATTTCCGGATCTGAATCATGCGGTAAAGCGCGACCCGCGCACCAATATGCGCAGCGCCAAAAACAACTGGGATTTCTGGACCTCTCTGCCGGAAGCGTTGCATCAAATCACCATCGTCATGTCCGACCGCGGCATTCCGGCAAGTTATCGCACCATGCACGGATTCGGTTCGCATACGTTCAGCTTCATCAATCGCAACAATGAGCGCTTCTGGGTCAAGTTTCATTTCAAATGCCAGCAAGGTATCAAAAATCTAACCGACGCCGAGGCGGAAGCGATTATCGGTAAGGACCGGGAAAGCCATCAGCGCGACTTATACGAAGCGATCGAACGCGGCGATTTCCCGAAATGGATACTGAAAGTGCAAATCATGCCGGAAGCCGACGCATCCAGAACACCCTACAATCCGTTTGATCTGACCAAAATCTGGCTGCACAGCGATTATCCGTTGTTGGATGTCGGTGTGCTGGAACTCAATCGCAATCCGGAAAATTTCTTTGCCGAAGTCGAACAATCGGCCTTCAATCCCGCCAATGTCGTGCCCGGTATCGGATTCTCACCGGACAAAATGTTACAAGCGCGATTGTTTTCCTACGGCGACGCGCAACGTTACCGGCTTGGCGTCAACCACCACTCGATTTCGGTCAATGCGCCGCGCTGTCCGTTTCACAGTTACCACCGCGACGGCCCAATGCGCGTCGACGGTAATCACGGCGGCACGCTGGGATATGAACCCAACAGCTACGGCGAATGGCAAGAACAACCGGATTTCCGTGAACCGCCATTATCGGTCGAAGGCGCTGCCGATCATTGGAATCACCGCGAAGACACCGATTATTTTTCGCAACCCGGCGCATTGTTCCGCTTGATGACGCCCGCTCAACAACAAGTGCTATTCGCCAACACCGCCAGTTCGATCAGCGGCGCGCCGCGCGAGATCCAACTCCGCCATATCCGCCATTGCCAAAAAGCTGATCCGGCGTATGGCGAAGGCATCGCCAAAGCCTTGGGGATACCGCTGTCAGAAGTTTAGGTAAGATAAATGCCAGGGAAAGCTCAACATAAAACTTCCTGATTGAAAATGTTGAACCGGTGCAAATCCATCTGAACCAATTAGCGATGGGCATGGAAAGAACAGGACAAATGTACTAGTCAACAAGGACAAATCAGTAATAGGAACAAAGTTTCGTTTGGAATAAAATTCCACGCGGAACAATAACGTTCCAAATAAATATTTTTTTTGAGCTTAGGTTTACAGTTGGAGACAGTAATGAAAAAAATCTATAAATATCTCGCAAGTGCGTTGCTGGCAGCTCCTATGTTTGCATCTGCTGCGACAAGCTACAATCTGTCAAATGATTTCAGTTACAGTAATAATCCAAATGACGCATGGTCTTTTTTGTATGGCACGACTTTGTTGACATCGCAAGTTCCGTTGAATAACGGTAATCCGCTTTATCCGGCGGCACTCCCCGGCTATTGGAGCACAGGCGCGGATTTATGGTCAAATACGCCCGATGTAATTAAAGCGGCGGTTAATGGCAGTAGCGCCGGAGAAACCGACTCGGATTTCCTGGCAGGCGATGTGATCATCCATAGCCCTAATGCCGGCGAACCATTATTCATCGTATGGACCGCACCGGAAGCAGGAACCATTGATTTTGCCAGCGATATTTGGTACGCGCATTCCGTTGTCAATCGTTCAAATGACGCTTCTGTTTCACTAAGCGGATCCTCTCTCGGGTCGGCCACCATTTCAAGCGCATCGTATGGCGATAGATCTAATACCTGGCATTTAAGCGGCAATGATTTATCCGTGATCGCCGGCGATACGCTGGTATTTGCATTTACCAAAAGCGCTGGACAGTCATTCGGCTCATTAGATGGAATCAATGTCGATATTACATTTGCCAGTGCGGTCCCTGAACCGGAAACTTATGCAATGTTGTTAATCGGCTTGGGATTGCTAGGATTTTCTATACGTAATAAAAAGCAAACCGCATAATAATTCAACTCAAAAACTGCCCGATTTCCCGGGCAGTTCCATTAACTAAACACCTCACCCAAAAAATTCTCAATCGAGCGGTACGCGCGGTTTGCTGCGATTTCCTTGTAGACGGTACCGAAGCTTGGGTTGTTAGCTTTCGGGTTGGTGAAGGCGTGCATGGTGCCGCCGTAAACATGCACTTGCCAGTCGACATTACTGCTGGCCATTTCGGTTTCGAATGCCAGTACTTGTTCGGGCGGCACCATCGGATCGTCGTGGCCGTGCAGGCATAATACCTTGGCGGTGATAGTCTCATTGGGCGCATCGCCCGGGGCAAGAATGCCGTGAATACTGATCACGCCTTTGACATCCGCGCCGGAACGCGCTAATTCGAGCACGCATAGGCCGCCGAAACAATAACCCATCGCCGCAACCTTGGAAGCATCGACTTGCGGCAATTGCCGCACGGCGTGCAACGCGGCATTGATACGGCGGCGCAGTAGCACTCGGTCTTGCACGAACGGCATCATCAAAGCACCGTTACGATCGGCGTCGCCATCGGCGCCGAAGATGCCTTTGCCGTACATATCCAGCGCAAAACCGACGTAGCCCATATCCGCGATTCTTTCCGCGCCTTTGCATGCGAGTTCGCGCCGGCCGCTCCAGTCGTGCGACACCAGTACCGCAGGCTTCGGCGCGCCGGTATCGTGATAGGCCACGTAGCCTTCCAGCATCATGCCGCCGTCGTGATAATCGATCGTTTGTATCATCATGTTGTCACCTTTCTTTGTTAGCCGTGATAATCTCACTTTGTAGCTATTATTTTGATTTCATGAAACCAAAGGAGTCATACCCATGAACAATTCACGCAAATCAGTTACTAGCGCGGTTGCGGCGCTATCGCTATGGGCATTGTCCAGCCACGTTTCCGCGCAGGATTTCCCGACGCAAAAAGTATTACCGTTGGAATTATCAACCCAGGCGGCGATGGCGGCAATCAAAAAATGCCAGGACGACGGTTTTAAAGTCAGCGTAGCGATCGTCGATCAATCCGGCTTGCTCAAGGTGCAACTGAAAGCCGACGGCGCCGGACCGCACACGTTGGATAGCAGCCGCCGCAAAGCTTATACCGCCAACAGCTTGCGCGATTCGACGCATAAATACGCGGTATTGGTCGCGCAAAAGCCGGAGTTGCAAAGCCTGACGCGCCTGAACGACAACATCTTGCTGTTGGGCGGTGGCTTTCCGATCAAGGTCGGCGGTGAAGTGGTCGGCGGCATCGGCGTCGGCGGTGCGCCGGGCATCGAGTTTGACGAAGTGTGCGCAAGCGCGGCGCTGAAGGTTTTGAAAGCGGACGATACGTTCGAACGCAAGTAATCAGCGCGGCTGCACCAGCGCAGCGTAAGCGATAAACAAATCTTCCAGAAACAGGCGCGGATTCAATGGATGATGCGCCAGTTTCTGTTTATTGTTCAATTCCCGAAAAAATGCACCACACGCGAGCGGATCGAGTCGATCGCTCAGCGCCTGAATCGCCGGCAGTTGCATCAGAAAATAACGAACTTTACCGGTGGCGCGGTAACTGACCAAGTCATAGCACCATTTCTGCAGCCAGTTGACGACAACCGGCAAACTGTTTTGCTGCAACGCTTCGGCCAGCAGCAGCGGATCGAGCTGTTTGGGATCGGCGACCTGACGGATGAAGTGTTCGAACGATTGCACGTCGCCGCCTTGCGCGAGCTGCAACGCTAACAACGGCGAGTAACCGGCAGCGGCGAGGTATTGCTCCGCATCGTTAATCCCTTGCTGCCGTAGCCAAGCAAGCGACGCCGTTGCATCCGGCGCCGGCATCGTTAATTGCTGGCAACGGCTGCGGATGGTCGGCAGCAAATGCTGCGCTTGATGCGTGACCAATAGGAACAACACATTCGGCGGCGGTTCTTCAAGTTTTTTCAGCAACGCATTGGCGGCAGCGGTATTCATCGCTTCCGCCGGATAAATCAGAATGATCTTGTAGCCGCTTTGGTGACCGGTCAGATACACGAAATCGTTCAGTTTACGGATTTGATCGACACTGATTTGCTGGCTGGCATTTTTCTTGGTTGCCTTATCGGTGGAGACCTCATCGCCTTCGGTTTTAGCAGCATTACCTTCCGCAGCGGCTGTCAATGCTTCTGGCAACACTGCGTGGAAATTCGGATGGCCATTTTGTTCGAACCAGCCGCAGCTAACGCACTGACCGCACGCTTGCCGGTTGGCTGTGGGTGCGGTGCACAGCAACGACTGAGCCAGCTGGCGGGTAAAATCGTATTTACCGGTACCTTTTTTACCTTTGAGCAGCAACGCATGCCCCCAAAGCGAGCGGCTTTGCTGCAACTTCTGCCAAATTGTTTGTTGCCAGGGATAAATGTCAGACATGTTGCAACAACCGTTGAATGGTTTGCTCAACCGCCGCTTTCACGTCTGCCAGATCATGGCTGCTGTCGATGATTTGAATACGCTGGGGAAATTGCCGCGCGCGATCGAGGTAAGCGTTTCGCACGCGCTGAAAAAAAACCGCTTGTTCCTGCTCGAAACGATCGGCGTCCTTGATGCGGTTAACACGCTGCTGCCCGACTTCGACTGGCACATCAAAATACAGCGTCAAATCCGGCTGCAAGCCCCCTTGCACCCAGTGCTCCAGGATAGTCAGCTTGCCGGCATCCAATCCCCTGCCCCCGCCTTGATACGCAAAACTGGCATCGGTGAAACGGTCGGAAATCACCCACTGCCCTTGCGCCAGCGCCGGTAGAATGACTTTGTCCAGATGCTCACGCCGCGCCGCAAACATCAACAGCGCTTCGGTTTCGGCGTGCATCGTCACTGTTTTATCCAATAACAATGCCCGCAAGCGTTCGCCAAGCAATGTGCCACCCGGTTCTCGCGTCACCACCGGCTGCAACCCAGCCTGCTGCAACAGCACGACGATCCACGCCAATTGCGTCGACTTCCCGGCGCCGTCGATGCCTTCCAGTGTGATGAATTTGCCTGGTTTCATGTTTTTCCGGTTTTCAAGTGCAGTTGCAGTCAGTTACTATGTGCGATCATTTAATTTTACCGATTTTAACATGCACCTTGATGCGATTGGTTTGCTCGACACTGCTCAATTCATCGCCTCGCCCAATTGCGATGAACGCCCGGCGGGTACGGAAATCAGCTTACTGGTGATCCACAACATCAGTCTCCCGCCGGATGAATTCGGCGGCGACGGCGTCATTGAATTGTTCACCAATCGGATCGACCCGCAGGCGCATCCTTACTATCAATCGCTACAGGGTTTGAAAGTCTCGGCACATTTTTTCATCCGCCGCGACGGCAGTTTGATTCAATTCGTGTCATGCAACCGGCGCGCCTGGCACGCCGGTGTTTCGAACTGGCAAGGCTACGAACGCTGCAACGATTTCTCGATCGGCATCGAACTCGAAGGCAGCGACACCACGCCTTTTACCGATGCGCAATATGAAGTTTTAATTGCTCTAACCCAGTGCTTATGCCAAAAGTATCCGATTCAACACATCGCCGGACACTCCGACATCGCCCCAGGGCGAAAAACCGATCCGGGGCCTTGTTTCGATTGGTTGCGCTACGCCGCCGATGTTAATCGCGGCGATTTATTTCGTGCGACTGAGCATGTCTCAATTGGTCATGAAAAAACGTAAACCACTTCTCGGTTGCATGAGTAGCAAAGTGTGCATACAAAAATGACTTGATCCAGGTTATTATTGTATGCACAATTATGTAGGTAAAAATCACATTCGATCCCGCCAAAGATGCTGTCAATATCGCCAAACATGGCGTATCGATGGCGCTGACTTCCGAACTTGACTGGGAATCCGCTCAATTGTGGCTGGATACGCGCAAAGAATACGGTGAAATACGCATCATCGCCCTCGCACTCATCAAAACACGCTTATTTTATGTGGTATTCACCGACCGCGGCGGCCATCGCCGCATTATTAGCCTGCGTAAGGCAAATGCTAGAGAGGTTAAACGCTATGTATCTCAAGACTAAATCAGGCAAAAAAGTGTATCTGCCGACACCGGAAGAAGATGCTGCCATCACCGCAGTCGCATTGTCCGATCAGGATGCTTTACCGCTAACCGATACCGAGTTTGCGAAATTGAAGCGCGCAGGCCGTCCGCGCGCCGCTGTAACCAAAGAACGAATCACCATTCGCTTATCGCGCGAAGTGGTCGATGCATTTCGCGCTACTGGTAGCGGCTGGCAAACGCGCATGGACGAAGCACTCATGGAGTGGCTACGGGAGCATCGCCCATAATCTGGTAAACGAAACGAAAAATTGTTCATCAGCGTGTATTACGAAACCTCAATGCGGCTTCTAGCTTTTTCGGAGTATATCAATAACGTTACATATCTGATTGGCTTCCAGATTATGGTGGCATGCTTTTAATAAAGCGTCATCATCGGAATTATAGGCTATTGAAACAGACGCAAGCCTGGCAATTAAAACATCATTTCGGGTATCTCCGATCATTGCTGTTGTCTCGAACGTAGCACCGAATTTTGCCATCAATTCTTGCGCGGGAATATCTTTGTGGTTGTCATCCACTTGAATATCCACTTTACCAGTAAATTGCCCGTTTTCCCCAATATCAAGCTTATTTGCTCGAATTTCGCTGATATCAAATAGACGCTGCGCTTTCTCCGCAAGTTGATAAGGACCGGAACTGACAATAGCGCTTTTTATGTGATTTTTTCTTAGATAACTAAAAACCTCGCCAATACCGTTACTTGTTTTGCGCTCGTTAATCAGGCGCCAGAATTTGTCAGAAGACTTTTGTCGCCAAAGTTTTTTTGCCGTCAGCTCGCCCAGCTTTCTGTAATCACGAATTCCTAACCCCTCCCACAACTGCCATGCTTGCTTTTCTGTTCCCATCGCTTTGTGCAAATCCAGCCAGAAATTTTTCCCCTCGAAGATTACACCATCCATATCAAACAGCACCAAATTGACCATGATTGCAATTTTTTTATTTTTTCTTCATTGTAATCTGTCCGTTATGAACATCATTGCTACCAATGATCTGCCATCTCCCCGAAAGTATTTTGCTATCCTTGTCGCTCTGCAGAACCAGCTCGGCGATCCCTCTAAACACTGCGTGATTAAGATCATCCGTTAAATTATAAAAGTACATTAGTTTGTGACCATTCGACACAGCCATCTCTGCATTCCATGATCCGATAATGGTGCCTTTCATTCCATTCGAATCAACATCAAAAAATATTCCTCCGTTGACACGAATCTCTCCATCAACCAACTCGATAGTTGTTTCCGAGCAGGCTCTACGCTTATGTTGACTGGATTCAGATTCTATTTCCCAAGTACCGACAATATTTTTAAGCCTGTCTTCGAAACTATTACCAATTTTATTATATACATAGGGGCACAGGAGCATTACGATGAAAAAAGCGCCGATAGGGCCGGCAAGCTGCACTTTTTCATTACCAGTCCATGTATAACCAGCTTCATTCATGTAACCGAATAATGAATAAAGCAGCGTTGCTGCGCCTAATGACACGAACGCGAAGCATAAGAAAATTTTTAGTTGGCTATTCATCTTAGTATGTGTAGTGAACAATAATTTGAAAAGAACATTTTTGACCGCTTTACCATGAAGGAAAAGATCAATTCAGTAAGCGCTCTAATTAACTCTTCATCATCAAGCTAGCCCCGCATCACCCGATAGCTAGCCACCAATCGGCACTCTCCCCCCGGCGCAACTTCGCGAATATCGTCTGCCGCATTGGTGGTTTCGACGCACAGCAAACGCTTGTAATCGTCGTCCTCCAAATCCGCCATATCCTTGGCGATTTTTTCCCATGGATTCCAAACCACGGCGGTTTTGCTGCCTTGCGAGGTGATTTGGATGCGGCGGTTAAGGGCTATGTCATCGATGGTCAGGGTATTGCCGACGTTCAAATAGATACGATCGACTTCGGCACCGATGGTGACATCACCGCTTTGATGTTTTTGCGTGTTGCCGCCACCGGCCTTGTCGAAGTAATCGCAACCGGCGAGCCCTACTACTTTCGCGCGGGTGATGTCGCCGACTTTGAAGTACGTGTGAAATGCCTGTGTGATGTTAAATTTTTCCTTGCCGGTATTACGCGTGATCAGCGACAGGTTCAGGGTGTCACCAACGACGATTTCCTGTCGCAGACTGAAGGCATGCGGCCAAATGGCTTGTGTTTCCGGCGTATCGTCGAGTCCGACGGTGACTTTGATGTCGCCATTGGCCAACGCTTCGGTCGCCACCACATTCCAGCCGCGATTGCGCACGAAGCCATGTCCGGGGCGGCCCTTGCCTTCAGGATCAGCGCCGAACCACGGCCAGCAAACCGGTGCACCGCCTTTGATGGCTTTACCGTCCTGGTAATACGCTTTCTCGCTTAAAAACATCACATCTTCCGGTTCGCCTGCGAGCTGATAAGACAATACCTGCCCGGCGTGAATCGAGATCAGCGCTTTGGCTTTGGCGGTTTTGACCTGAATCATCGGCAAGCCGCCTTTACCCGCGATAAATTCGACTTGGCCTGCGATTCCAAATTGCGTGTTGAGTTGTTCGATTGTCATGCTTTTCCTTTTTCATTAATTAGTTGAGATTAGTCTTGGATCGGTATCACCCGGCTGGCTGTCAGTTTAGCACGGCTTCGCGCTTCATCCGTATCCGAGCCATTGGCCAGAGCGACTCCCATGCGGCGACGTGTAAACGATTCAGGTTTGCCGAATAGACGCAAATCGCTTTGCGGCACGCTGAGCGCTTCTGAAACACCTGCAAATGCAATGCCCTTGGCTTCGAGTTGTCCGTAAATCACCGCGCTGGCACCCGGTGCAAGCAACGAAGTATCCACCGGCAACCCCAAAATCGCACGTGCGTGCAGATCGAATTCGCTTTGCTTCTGGCTGCACATCGTCACCATGCCGGTATCGTGCGGCCGCGGACTGACTTCGCTGAACCACACGTCATCGCCCTTGACGAACAATTCCACACCAAAAATGCCCAACCCGCCCAAGTCATCGGTGATGATTTTGGCGATTTCGCGCGCGCGTTGCAGCGCCGCAGGCGACATTGCTTGCGGCTGCCAGCTTTCGACGTAATCGCCATGCACCTGCACATGTCCGACCGGTTCGCAGAAATGGGTTTTGACGCCGCCACCGGCATCGAATGCCCGCACGGTCAGTTGCGTGATTTCGTAATCGAAATGGATGACACCCTCAACGATCACCCGCCCTTGATCAACACGGCTGCCACTCGCGGCATAATCCCAAGCGGCTTTCACTTCCCCGGCATTGTCGACGCGCGATTGCCCTTTACCGGATGACGACATCACGGGTTTGACGATGCACGGATAACCGATTTTGCTATCTATCGCAGACTGCAGCTCCGCCAAACTATTGGCGAAGGCATATGGCGACGTCGGCAACTCCAACGTTTCCGCCGCCAGACAGCGGATGCCTTCACGATTCATCGTCAGTTTGGCGGCGCGCGCGGTCGGAATCACTGTTGCCAATCCGATCTTCTCAATCTCCACCAGCATATCGGTCGCAATCGCTTCGATTTCCGGCACGATGATATCGGGGCGTTCCTGTTCGACCAATGCACGCAACACTTGGCCGTCAGCCATGTTGATTACATGCGTGCGATGCGCGACTTGATGACCCGGCGCGTTGGCGTAGCGATCGACCGCGATGGTTTCGACACCCAGACGTTGCAATGCGATGATGACTTCCTTGCCGAGTTCGCCGCTGCCAAGCAGCATGACTTTGGTCGCCGACGGACTCAGCGGTGTACCGATGACCGATGTTGTTTTCATATTGATGCCTCCTAAGTAGCGGTTCTTTTTTGATCTTGTTGTTGCAATGCCCACCGTACATGCTCACGCACCATCTCCGACGGATCGTCCGCGCGTGCTTGCAATGTTTGCACAATCTCCAACGAATACGGCGCATTACCAAGACCGACGGCAATATTGCGCAACCATTGTTGATAGCCAATGCGGCGAATCGCGCTGCCGGCCAATTTAGTTTCGAACGTCGCTTGATCCCAACCGAACAATTCGATCAACGATACATCGTCCAGACCGTTACGCACATGAAAGTCGTTTTCGTTGGTAATTCGAGCGTATTTATTCCATGGGCACACCAATTGGCAATCGTCGCAACCATAGATGCGGTTGCCGATCAGCGGCCGCAGCGGTTCCGGGATGCTGTCTTTCAATTCAATGGTTAAATAGGAAATGCAACGCCGCGCATCGACCTGATACGGCGCGACGATCGCTTGCGTCGGGCAAATGTCGATACAACGCGTGCAACTGCCGCAATAACTCGCGGTTTCTTCGTCCACCGGTAACGGCAGATCGACGTACATTTCGCCGAGAAAAAACATCGATCCCGCTTGGCGATTCAGTAATAATGTATGCTTGCCGCGCCATCCCAGACCGGCCTTTTGCGCCCATGCCACTTCCATCACCGGTGCGCTATCGGAAAATACCCGGTAATTGAACGGTCCCACTGCTTCGGTGATTTTGTCGGCCAGTTTTTGCAGACGCGCACGGATTACTTTATGGTAATCGCGCCCTAACGCATAGCGCGAAATAAACGCGCGATCACCGGCATGAATCACTTCCCAGCTATTTTTGACGGCTGGCGGCGCATAATTCATGCATACCGAAATGATGCGCTGTGTTCCCGGCTCCAATTCCGCGGGCCGGGTACGCTTGGTGCCATGTTTCGCCATATAATCCATAGCACCGTGATATCCTTGTTTCAACCATTGGAACAGACCGGATTCGATTGCAGACATATCAGCATGCGCGTCGGCAATGCGGACATCGTGAAAACCCAATTCCTTGCCCCAGGTCCTGATCGCTGTTGCTAAAACCGCAAAATCAGAAATTTTTTTCGTGTTAGAGGTATTTACTTGCATAACGCTCAATCAAATAACATCGGATCATCAGAATATTTGTCACATTATTTGGCCGATGACGCGGCAACCATAAAATTCGGCAATAAATTAGCTACTTATATTCACCCTGGCATAACAATCCATCTGCTTGGCAACTTGGGTTCCGGTAAAACGACCTTAACAAGAGGCATACTGCGCGGGCTTGGATACCCGCATGCCGTCAAGAGTCCGACGTATAATTTAGTTGAAATCTACAAAATCTCTGAGTTATACTTCTATCACTTTGATTTTTATCGGTTCAATGACTATCTTGAATGGGAAGAAGCGGGTTTTCGCGAATATTTTAATTCAGATTCGATTTGCGTGGTTGAATGGCCTGAAAAAGCAGGCGATTTATTGCAAAAACCGGATCTGCGATGTGTTTTTAGCGTTCTTGATGCTGGCCGGAAAATCGAAATTCAGGCTTGTACCGGGACAGGAAAACAATGTTTAGCGCATTGGAAAACAACAAGCCGATAATTCCATTCTTCAATAGTTCACACTGTGCGTTCGTAAGAAGATATCTGCAAGCTTTTCAGCTAATTGTTTTATTTCTCTGTATCCTGATTCTACAACCGGCGATCGCAGCAGCGAATACAACGGTTAAATCCGCCCGCATGGGACTCACGCCCGACTACACACGCGTTACGTTGGAATCCAATCAACCATTGGATTATGAACTCAGTATGCTGGACAACCCTCATCGTGTCGTCATTGATCTCAATCAAACCGGGATTACGCCTGCACTTGCCGCTTTACCCGACAAAGTCGATGCGATTGATCCATTTGTACAAAAAATCCGTATCGGGCAGTTTAAACCGGATGTTATCCGGCTGGTTTTCGATTTGAAATCGAATGTAGTGCCTCGTGCTTTTGTAGTAAAACCCAAGGACAATTTTGCGCATCGCTTGATATTGGATATTTATCATCCGGATAAAGCCGGTAAGATCGCGGCACCCCTCCGCGTAAATGATAATGCCGCTCTGGATTTTGAAACCGATGTGCTGGATGAACTGGTTGCGTCACTGATTCACAGCGGAACTGAAAAGAAAGAAAATCCTGTGCAATTGATTTTCCCTCACGGACCAAAACCGCAACTGACAACCGCTTTGACACCAACCCAGCAATCCGGCAGCGTCGCTGCGGCCCCGAATCGCAAACCGGCAAAAGTTAAAGTCCCGCGCATTTTAATCGTAGCGATTGATCCAGGGCATGGTGGCAAGGATCCCGGAGCGGTTGGTCAGCAAGGCACTTATGAGAAAGATGTTACTTTGGCGATTGCCAGAAAACTGAAAGAAAGAATCGACAGAGAATCGAATATGCGCGCCATACTCACTCGTAACGGAGATTACTATCTTTCATTGCCGCAACGGCGTATTAACGCTCGTCGCGCCAATGCGGATTTGTTTATCTCCATTCACGCAGACGCCAATCCAAAATCGCACGCACACGGCTCTTCGGTATTCACGCTTTCGGAACATGGCGCAACTTCAACAACCGCCAGTTGGCTTGCGAACAAGGAAAACAGTGTTGATAGCGACTTGATGGGGGGCATCGACATCACCTCAAAGTCAAAAGATATTAAAGAGTTGCTATTGGATTTATCGCTTAGCGCGACGATTAACGATAGCGTCAAACTGGCGGAATACGTCTTGAAACAACTGAGTGGCATTAATCATCTTCACAAGCGTAATGTTGAGCAAGCGGGTTTTGCCGTACTCAAATCGCCTGATATTCCATCAATTCTTGTTGAGACGGCATTCCTCAGCAATCCCAAGGAAGAAGTGAAATTACGCAGCAAACCGTATCAAGACAAAATGGCGGATGCCATGTTTTTAGGCATCAAAAAATACTTTGCAGATAATCCCGCGTTAGCGCGCTCAGAAATGGCTCAAGTCAAATAGGCTTCGTTCCATTCCACAAATTCCACGATTAACCCCGCCGCCTTGTTTTAACATAAGCTGTAAATGATATGTTTTGTTATACATTCAATAATTTTGAACAAGCGATATTAATCCCGGTCTGTTATATCACATGATTTCCGGGTTTCTAGCACATTCCAACGAGCATTGATGAATGCAATCTGAACTTATACACAAATCGCCCAATACCTGGTACCAACTCACCACCGTTGGCGGTACGGCGCAAATTATTCTGACAGGTAATTACACGCTGGTCGCATTGAGAGATAGTTTGGATTCGTTAACCGATGAGCTGGCGCGGCAAGCCGAAAATCAAGACATTCACTGGGACTTAACCCACATTCAGCAGCTTGATACCGCCGGAACAGCCATACTCTGGCAAGTATGGAAGGGGCAGCGCCCAAAGCATCTGCAACTGCGCCCGGAGCATGAAAAAATGTTTGTCCGGCTCGAACATGTTCCGACTCCTCAGGCAAATACCCGTTATCGGGATTTAGCATGGCCCGTCACTTTTCTTGGCAGATTGGCATTGCTGTTGTGGAGCAATATACTGGGATTGGTGATGTTGATTGGTCAGCTACTGCTGGATGTGTGTTATTTGATACGGCACCCGGCCTTGATTCCTTGGCGGGAAATTTCCGCAAACTTATATCGCACCGGCGCGCAAGCTCTGGGAATCACAGCACTGGTCGGTTTCCTGATCGGTATCGTATTGAGTTACCTGTCTTCCAAGCAATTACAGATATTCGGTGCCGACATCTTCATTATCAATATCCTTGGAATCAGCATTATCCGGGAATTAGGACCCATGCTGGCCGCTATTCTTGTTGCCGGCCGGTCCGGCTCGTCAATGACGGCGCAATTAGGTGTAATGCGCGTCACACAGGAGCTGGATGCGCTAACAGTTATGGGTATTTCACACAGCCAACGCCTTGTTTTACCTAAAGTCTTGGGCCTCGGTATCGCCATGCCCTTATTAGTATTGTGGACCAGCGCCATTGCATTAATCGGCGGAATGGTCGCGGCTGAGTTACAATTAGGGCTGAGCCATCATTTCTTTTTACAGTCATTACCGGATGCCGTGCCGATTGCAAATTTATGGCTTGGACTAGGAAAAGGAATTGTGTGCGGCATGGTTATCGCACTGATCGCTTGCCATTTTGGATTGAAAATCAAACCTAACACCGAAAGCTTGGGAGAAGGCACCACCACTTCCGTGGTCACCTCTATCACAATGGTAATCATTATCGATGCAATTTTTGCTGTAATGTTCTCAGATGTAGGAATTTCCTAATACCATGCCGAATCCCGAATGTATTATTGAGATCGAATCGCTCTATACCCGTTTTGGTAATCATGTGGTTCATCGCGACGTTAATTTGTGCGTTCACCGTGGCGAAATTCTCACACTCATCGGTGGCTCGGGCAGCGGAAAAACCACCTTATTACGCCAAATGCTGGGCTTGGAACAACCATCTCAAGGTAGCGTTAAGGTTTTTGGAAATTCCCGGGATGACTTGATTCAAAACCATCTAAAAAGTAATATCCGCAACCGCTCCGGTGTCCTTTTTCAGCAAGGCGCGCTTTTCAGTGCATTGACCGTTTTTGATAATGTGGCTTTACCGCTACGGGAGCTTCACATACTCAGTGAAGATTTGATCCGTGAGCTGGTAATGATCAAACTGGACATGGTCGCCATCGAGGCCGAGCATGCCGATAAAATGCCGGCTGCATTGTCGGGCGGCATGATCAAGCGCGTGGCATTAGCGCGCGCATTAGCGCTGGATCCCGAATTGCTGTTCCTGGACGAACCGACAGCCGGTTTGGATCCCGAACTAAGCGGAAGCTTTGTCGAGTTAGTTCTAGCGCTGCGCAGCGAGCTGGATCTGACTATCGTCATGGTCACTCACGATTTAGATACACTGGTAGCATTGTCCGATCGCATCGCCGTGCTAGCGGATCAGAAAGTGATCGTTACCGACACGCTGGAGCAAGTTTGTCAATTCCAGCACCCATTTATAGCCAGCTTTTTCAAAAGCATACGACAAAAGATTGAACAAAACACACACTCGGAGCATTCATGGAAAACCGCGCCCATGCCCTTGTAGCCGGCATATTTGTCATTTTTCTCAGTATCGCCGTCGGTTCGGTTGCGGCATGGTTCAGTGGCGACAATATTCAGCGAATTCCCTATCTCGTTGTAACCAAAGAATCTGTTAGCGGACTCAATCCGCAGTCTTCCGTGCACTACCGGGGAGTACTCATCGGCAAGGTCGAGGATATAGAATTTGATCCCAACGATTCACAGCAAATTCTGGTTTATATCGAGGTGAATGAGAACGTCAATTTACAAAATACCGTATACGCGCAACTTGGCTATCAAGGGGTAACCGGTCTTGCTTATATTCAATTGAATGATGACGGCATCGGTACTGGAAAACTGCCAAGCCATGCGCGCATCCCGATGCGTCGCTCACTGTTCGATGAAGTCACGGTTTCCGGTCAGCACCTGTTGACTAACGTTAATAACTTGGTGTCAAAGATGAACTATTTGCTTAGCGATGACAACCAAACGCATATTGCACAAATTCTGCAGAATATCGAGAAAGCCACCCAAAATTTTGACGGAATCGCCAGTCACTTACAACCGGTATTGGAATCGTTCACAGAATTAACCACCGAATCGGGATTCTTAGTAAAACGGCTTGATCAACTGCTTGGAGAGATTAATCATGCGGTCAATAAAGCCAATCAGAAAGAAGGTATTTTTGACAGCTTGGCGGAAAGTGCCCAAGAGCTCGCAATTACTATTCCGGAGCTGAGAAAATTGAGTAACAACATTGCACGAAATTCAAGCAATTTTGATCGGGTATTGCACCAACTGGAAGAAAATCCGCAAAGCCTGATTTTTGGCCGCCCATCGGCACAACCAGGACCGGGCGAAGAAGGATTCGTGTCACCGAAAGGAATCCAACAATGATCAGAATTTTACAGTTACTATTGATTTGCTCATTAATCGCAGGTTGTGCGCCGCTGCAAAAAACACCCACCGCAACATCCACTTATGATTTTGGTGTTCTTTATCCGCTCAATAATGAACCGGCAGCATCGCAGGCCCCGCAACTTCAACTTCAAAAAAAGAGCCTACTGATAACCGATGTCACATCGCCCGCATGGCTCGACAACACCGCAATTCATTATCGTTTGATCTATCACAATCCTGCGCAAACATTCACTTATAGAAACAGTCGTTGGATAGCGACACCGGCCGCCTTGTTCTCCCAGCAGTTACGCAACCGTGTCGCCTCCCAATTGGATGAACTTGTCATTAAAGACGGCAGCACCGCTAAATCCGACCGGATGCTGGACATTGAATTGAAAGAACTTGTGCAGTTGTTTGAAACAGCGACAGACAGCCATGTTGTATTCGGATTACGCGCCAGTTTAATCGAACGCAATTCACGCAAGCTGTTGGCACAGAAAGATTTCAGCATTTCGGAAAAAGCACCTTCGGCGGATGCAGCCGGAGCCGTCTTTGCCATGAGCGTAGCGAGCAACCATCTCCTTAACGAATTGGTCGATTGGTTGAATGCGGTATCACCTGACAACTAATAATCACGTCGCAATCGTAAGAATCGCGTGTTTATAAAATATGGTATTTTGTTATGCTAGTATCTCACTGCCCTAACCATAAAAATCGGATTCCAATGCGTTTACTTGTTATTTTGCTGTTTTCAGCTTACTTATTGAGTGCCTGCGGCCATAAAGGCCCCTTGTATCTGCCGAATAAAGCAGATGAGGGAAATCCTGCAATATCCAATGAAATGCAAAAGAAATGAGTAGTTTTCCTGAGTTTACCTATCGTGACAACGAACTTTTTGTTGAATTAGTTCCGCTGCGTAAGATTGCTGAAACGTACGGAACACCTTGTTATGTTTATTCACGAACCGCTCTGACCAAAGCTTATCAAGAATTTGAAACAGCTTTTGCAGATCGCGGCCACTTGATTTGTTATGCGGTAAAAGCCAATTCGAATATCGCCATCCTGAATCTCTTTGCAAGGCTTGGCAGCGGCTTTGATATTGTGTCAGGCGGAGAACTGCAGCGCGTGCTTAAAGCAGGTGGTGATCCCGGAAAAACCGTCTTCTCAGGTGTCGGAAAAAGTAGTGCTGAAATGCAATTGGCGCTCAACGCCAATATCCTATGTTTTAACGTGGAATCCGAAGCGGAATTAATCACGTTAAACCAGGTTGCCAAAGAAATGAACAAAATCGCTCCGGTCAGCCTGCGCGTTAACCCGGATGTCGATGCCAAGACACATCCGTACATATCTACCGGCCTCAAGGAAAACAAATTCGGCATCCCGGCCAGTACCGCCGAAAGCATCTATCAATCCGCGCAGAAGTATTCAAATATCCGTTTTACAGGCCTTGACTGCCATATCGGCTCGCAATTGACGGAGCTTGGACCCTTCATGCAAGCAAGTGAGAAAATGCTTCAATTGCTTAATACATTACAATCGCAGGGATTGGAAATCGAACATCTGGATCTGGGCGGTGGCTTGGGTATCCGCTACACCCATGAAACACCACCGGCCATTAAGGATTACGTCGCTTCGCTTTGCGCGAATACCCAGCATGTCAAGCAGCGCCTAATTATTGAACCGGGCCGGGCATTAGTGGGAAACGCCGGTATTCTGCTAACCCGTGTCGAATACCTCAAGCACACATCCGCCCGTAATTTTGCCATCGTCGATGCGGCGATGAACGACCTGATGCGCCCGGCTTTGTATGACGCGTATCATGAAATCCTCCCGGTAAATAATAATCGTACGGAATCCAAGAGATATGAAGTCGTCGGTCCGGTATGCGAAACCGGTGATTTCCTCGGCCATGATCGTGAGCTTGCCATGGAAACCGGCGATTTACTGTCTGTCATGTCAGCCGGTGCTTATGGCATGAGTATGAGTTCCAATTACAACACCCGGCCACGGGCTACCGAAATCATGGTTGATCGCGATAGCGTTTACGTCATCCGGCAACGTGAAACCATCGAACAACTCATCGCATTCGAGCAAACGCTGCCGCAATAAATAATATGACATTTGGAGATACGCTCAATTATAGTAACATGCGGTATTGCTTTATGATGAATTTGTAATGACAGATCAACCCAGCATCGAAGATGAACAATATCAGGACCATGTATTGCAAGGGGTTTCACGCACTTTTGCACTGACCATTCCACAGTTACCGGAAGCTTTGCGCCGCGTGATCGGTAACGCATATCTGCTATGCCGCATTACCGATACCATTGAGGATGATAGCGCACTATCATCCGCACAAACCAGGCAACTGTCGGACATGTTTGCGGATGTCGTATGTGGAAACGCCTCTGCGGAAGAATTTGCACAGAAACTCTACCCGCTTTTATCCAACCATACCATCCCTGCCGAGCATGATCTAATCAGAAATACACCGGCTGTCATCCGCGTTACTCACAGTTTCAATGCAGCGCAGCGAAAGGCTTTGGAGCGATGTGTACGAATCATGGCCAAAGGCATGGCCGATTACCAGGAGACAGAATCGCTCGATGGCCTAAAAGACTTACCCGCAATGAATCAATATTGCTATTACGTTGCCGGTGTTGTGGGTGAAATGCTGACCGAATTATTTTGTGACTATTCGGGAGAAATTAATGCGCATAAACCTGCGCTGATGAAGCTATCTGTTTCCTTCGGTCAGGGATTACAAATGACCAATATTCTCAAAGATATCTGGGATGATCGCAAACGTGGGGCTTGCTGGCTGCCGCAGGATATTTTTCTTAAATACGGCTTTCATCTCCCTGACATGCAGCCCGGCATGAAAGATACGAGGTTTCAAGCAGGCTTGGCGGAGTTATTGGGAATAGCCAAAGGACATTTGCAGAATGCGTTGATTTATACCAGCTTGATCCCGCTCCATGAAAAAGGTATCCGGCGTTTTTGTCTTTGGGCGATTGGCATGGCCATCCTGACTTTGAATAAAATCAATAAACATCGGGATTTTTCCGAAGGCGCGCAAGTAAAAATCAGCCGGAATAACGTCAAAACGACCATTGCATTAACGAGCTTATTTGCCAGTAACGATTGGATATTGGAGTTACTATTCAGATTAACGTCACGAAACCTTCCCGCCGCTGAACACCACAGTGAAGTACTTTCGGGCACTCCGTAAGTAATCGATTAATGCGCATTCCGGGTATCCAGATCATTTATTACAACTCCAACGCGCTATGAAATCATTAGTTACCGGTGCAACCGGATTTCTCGGTTCTGCCGTCATGCGCTGTTTGTTGACGGCTGGGCATGAAGTTCGCGTCTTAGCCAGACCCGATAGTGACCGTCGAAACCTGGAGAATTATCCGGTTGAAATTACCGAAGGCGATCTGCGCGATTTTGAATCACTCAAACGCGCAGTTCGTGGATGCGAAAACCTCTTTCATGTGGCAGCCGATTACCGGTTGTGGGTTCCAGATCCAGAAACCATGTATGAAATCAATGTCACCGGCACTCGCGCACTCATTATCGCTGCTCATCAAGCCGGCCTGAGTCGGATTGTGTATACCAGCAGCGTCGCCACGCTGGGCTTAAACCCAGATGGCACCTCCGCGGATGAAGAAACCCCGAGCGATCCAGCAACCCTCAATGGTTATTACAAGCGTTCAAAATATCAGGCTGAGCAATTAGTCAGGCAATTAACCCACGATCATCAACTGCCATTGGTTATCGTCAACCCTTCAACACCAATCGGCCCAAACGATATCCGACCGACTCCGACCGGACGTATCGTTTTGGATACTATCGCTGGCCGCATGCCGGCCTATGTGAATACAGGTCTCAATATTGCACATGTCGATGACATTGCATACGGACATTTATTGGCCTATCAATATGGCAAACCTCAAGAACGCTATATTCTGGGAGGCGATAACATGACGTTACTACAAATCCTGCAAGCTATTGATGAAATTAATGGAACCCAACATTACCGCATCAGCATTCCGATCAATGTCATGCTCCCAATGGCTTGGTTTATGGAGAAAATGGCGCTTCTTACGCATACGGAGCCGCGCGCGACATTGGATAGCATACGCATGGCAAAGAAACTGATGTTCTTTTCGAGCGAAAAAGCCGAGCGCGAATTGGGTTATCGATATCGTCCTGCAATCGAAGCACTCAAAGATGCAGTGAAATGGTTTAAAGACAACGACTATTGCAATTGAGTACGCAAAGAATGCGAACATATGAATTTAACCGGGTATCCATAGTCATGCAATATGCTGCTCTTTGAAAGCCTCGGCATTGATCGGTTTACCAGTCAGATATCCTTGAATCAGATCGCAACCTTCCCCTTTCAAAAAACCCAACTGTGCATCAGTTTCCACACCTTCTGCTACTACTTGCAAATTCAAACCATCGGCCAAGCTAAGAATGGCGCCGATGATTGCCATGTCTTCTAAACTATTGACTACGTCATCTACAAATGTCTTATCGATTTTCAGAACTGATAGTGGAAATTTTTTTAAGTATGCTAACGAAGAGTAACCTGTACCAAAATCATCAATCGCTATTTTGATTCCCACTGCATGCAGTTTCGACAAAATATCTCTTGATTTCTGAGGATTATCCATCAGCATAGTTTCAGTTATCTCTAAAACCAAGCTCGATGGTAACAAACCCGATTCATGCAACGTTCTGTTTATCAATTCGAGGAAATCATCTTGCACAAATTGGTGCGGTGATACATTCACGGAAATATAAAATTCTCTAAGACCTGCATCCTGCCATTGCTTTGCTTGGTGACACGCACTTCGTAATGCCCAGGCGCCAAGCATTTTTATTAAACCACTACTCTCCGCCAGTGGAATGAACTTCATCGGTGAAATGAATCCTTGCTTCGGACTTAGCCAGCGCATCAAAGCTTCAGCACCTCTCAATTGACCGGTCTGCGCGCAAAATATCGGCTGATAGTGCAGCATGAATTCGCCTTTCTCAATTCCTTCGTACATCGCTGATTCAAGAGACAAATCACTTCGCTCGATATCACTTACTTGATCGCAATAGATACTCCAGTGATTTTTACCTAATGACCTCGAACGGTACATCGCCGTTTCTGCATTGCGTAATAACTGTTGCGAATTTTCACCATGCTCGGGATAAATTGAAATTCCGAGATTAATTCTGGTATGTAAAGTATGTTCTTGAATACGAAATGACGGCTGCATAGCGGCCATTATTTTTTTAGCGAGTATCTCGATATTATCCCGACCGCCCCCCATCATAATCATCGAAAATTCATCTTCGCCAACACGCGCCACTGTATCGCTACGGCGCACGCAAGTCTGCAAGCGTTCAGCAACAGCCTTGATTAGCTCACTGCCGACGCTATCCCCAAGCAAGTCATGAATCTTTCTATAGCCATCCAAACTCAATACGATTAACGACATGAACTGTTTTTCCCGCCGCGCCACCTCAATATTCATTGTAACGCGATCATCCAACAGTACCTTTCCAGGCAACCCCGTCAATTCATCATACATCGATAAATAAATTGACCGGTCTTCACTTTCTTTCCAATGCATGGCGTCAAAAGCAGCAATAAGAAAAGAATCCTCGGTCAAATAAAATAGATAACAATTG
Organism: Nitrosomonas sp.; assembly: GCF_019635155.1. Classification (GTDB taxonomy): domain Bacteria; phylum Pseudomonadota; class Gammaproteobacteria; order Burkholderiales; family Nitrosomonadaceae; genus Nitrosomonas. The sequence goes on from NZ_JAHBZY010000008.1 coordinate 113,908, forward strand.
ACCCATATCGGCAATGCTCTCTGGCGTAACAACCGGCACACGAAGACTTGCTTTCCACCACTTTGTTTAGCATTTCTCCGGGCCTCGGTAAGCAGCACTATATCTTCTGGTTGAACAAACGTTTCAATTGATTCCTGCAACAATCCCGTCGATACCTGTAGAAATGTGTGCGAAGGCGTAGATGCCCGTTGAATAATACCTTGTGGATCAATACAAACAAGGAAATCACTGATCGTTGAGAGCAAACCAAATGAATCATTCTGCGTCACAAGAAAAGACCTCCTAAGTAACCCGATAATTTATCTATGACAAAATAATATTGGAATTGACCGACCATCAACCAATATTCTCAGAAACTGATTATTTCTTTTGTATTTTCCGGAAATACTTCATTTTTAGTGAATTGATAATTACGGATCATCTATGGATTTACTTGAGAATTGACTATTATCTCTATATGAGTGTGTTAATCAACATGCAAAAATTACCAGGGAAGAGCTGGAATCAACATTGAAAAGTTTCCAGCTTGTTAATGAAAGAATCCGGTATTTATCCGGAGAACCCTGGAGTGATAGACATGGAGCAAATAGCCGAAATCAGGCGATGTTATTTTATAAATAAAGAAAGTATCAGCAAGATCGCCAAGCGTCTTAATCTTTCCCGGCAGACGGTGCGGAAGGCATTAAAGAGTCAGGAACAACCCGTTTACCAGCGTAACGTTCAGCCGACACCGAAGCTGGGTTCTTTTAAACAACAATTGATCAGTTGGTTAGAGTTTGATGCGAAGCTGCCTAGACGCCAACGCAGGACTGCACAACGTCTGTATGAATGTTTGCAGGTCGAAGGCTATCAAGGCTCCTATGGTCCCGTACAACGGTTTGTACAAGACTGGAAACAACAAGCATCGCACCGGCCATCGACAACCCAGGCTTTTGTTCCTTTGGCGTTTCCGGCAGGTGAAACCTGCCAGTTTGACTGGAGCCATGAATACGTCATATTGGGCGGTGTGCTGCAGGCGATCAAGGTTGCACATTTCCGGCTGGCCTACAGTCGGCGGATGTTTCTGGCTGCGTATCCTCGCGAGACACAAGAGATGGTATTTGATGCGCATATCAAGGCGTTTGAGCACTTTGGTGGCGTGCCTAAGCGGATGATGTACGATAATCCGAAGACGATCGTGGATGCGATATTTGCCGGCAAGGCTCGTCAGTTTAACCGGCGCTAGCCCTGGCGAGTCACTATCTGTTTGAACCGGTAGCCTGTACACCGGAATCTGGCTGGGAGAAGGGACAGGTTGAAAACCAGGTGGGTAATGTCAGGGAATGGTTGTTTACGCCTACCCCGCGCTTCAAGGATTTCGCTGAGCTGAATGCATGGCTGGCATTGCGATGCGAGGAACTGTCGCAGCGCAAGCATCCGGAACAGATTGAATCGCCCCGGGTTTTCCGGAGACTATTTGTCTTGAGTCAAACCGTGTCGGTTGACTCCCCTGGTTGTCGATAATATGCCATTTCAAATTCTGCTGGCGGAATATTTCCGATCGGTTCCAGTAATCGGCGATTGTTAAACCAATCCACCCATTCCAAAGTGGCAAACTCCACATCGTCGATATTACGCCAAGGGCCGCGATGCCGAATAACCTCGGTCTTGAATAATCCGTTAATTGTTTCGGCCAGTGCATTGTCATAAGAATCTCCGACACTGCCAACAGAAGCTTCAATATTGGCTTCAGCCAGACGTTCCGTATAGCGAATCGACAAATATTGGCAGCCGCGGTCGCTGTGATGAATTAATTCCTTGATTTCCCGACGCGCCCACAATGCCTGTTCCAGTGCGTCGAGCACCAGATCGGTTTGCAATGACCGGCTAACACGCCAACCAACAATATAACGGGCAAAAACATCGATGAGGAAAGCCACATAAACAAATCCCGACCACGTTGCAACATAGGTAATATCTGCCACCCACAATTGATTGGGTCGGGTTGCTGTAAATTGCCGGTTAACCTTGTCGGTTGGCCGATAGAGTGAATCATCCGCAACAGTCGTCCAACATTTCTTGCCGCGCCGGATACCTTGTATCCCAAGGTGCTTCATCAATCGCTCGACTGTGCAGCGAGCAGCACCAATGCCTTCTCGCAACAACTGCCGCCATACTTTGCGGGCGCCATAAACCCGAAAGTTGCTTTCCCAAACCCGTTGTATTTCCAGTTCTAGCTTCATGTCCCGCTTGATGCGATCGGGCAACAAATCCGGATCTCGCCCACGCCTTTTATTTTCGTAATAACTCGATGGGGCAATCTGTATTTGTCTGCAGATTGGCTCGACCCCGTATTCCGCCTTGTTTTTTTCGACAAATACCACCATCATTTCGATCGGCGGTCGAGCTCCGCCTGCGCAAAATAAGCCGATGCCTTACGCAATATTTCGTTAGCACGCTTTAATTCCCGGTTCTCCCGTTCCAATTCCTTGAGCCGTTCACGATCCGATGTCGACATACCTCCCCGAATTCCCTGATCCGCTTCCGCTCTTCTTACCCAGGTCCGCAATGTCTCTGCTGTGCAGCCAATCTTCGATGCAATCGATTTGATTGCCGACCATTGCGATTCATGCTCTTTTTGCTGCTCAAATACCAATCTTACCGCTCGTTCCCGTACTTCCGGTGAATAACTGATTTGATCTTTCATCTTTCCCTCCTCTCAAATCATTTTATCTCCGGAAAACCCGGGGCGATTCAAAAACCCATCTGGCAATCGCCTTGGCAGTTTCAGCTATTCACCAGGAAAAACGTGTGCGGTTCTATAATGCCGTTGACCTGGTCAACTTGTTGGAAAAAGAAAAACAGTTGGGCAAGTCCGGCTCGCTTGCCAAGCGACTCATCCAGATCGACGCCGTCATTCTTGATGAACTGGGCTATCTGCCTTTCCCAGAGTCCGGCGGTGCTTTGCTGTTTCACCATCAGTCAACTGTACGAAAAGACTTCTCTGATCATTACTACAAATCTCGACTTGCTGAATGGGTGCAAGTTTTTGGCGATGAAAAATGACCACCGCCTTACTCTCGACCACATCACCCATCACTGTGACATCCTCGAAACCGGTAACGATTCTATCGATTTAAACACCGTAATAACGCACTCAACAACTTGAATTTACTACCTTTCAACTGGTAACTTTTGGATGTTGATACCTGGTAAATTTTAGGTGTTGATTGACAGATATTTACAGGTCAGCCAAAGATAGTGAATTTTCGCTGGTGCCTGATTGCCGACGCTGCAAAGCAGAAAATCCAGAATATTATCAGGGGTGCATAAAGAAAATTTTCTCAGTCCATGGCAAATGCCATGAAGACATTCACGAGCTGGAAAAGGTACTCTTCACAAACCTCAAAAAGAAATTACGGGCTGATTTTTTGTCAGTAACAAATCCATGATCGATAGATTTTCTCTGGCTTGTCTGCTGGTGGAGTTTGCAGTTCCGAGATTTTGGGCACTCCACCAAATAATCATTTTTCACAGATACATTCCATAAATCATCAATAATCATGGATTGTAATCATTTTTCATGATAATGTAAGCTTTGTACAGTTAGTATCATAAGGAGTCATCGTTTTTCATGACTATAGAAAATGGTAAACGATTTTCAGAGGCAGTAAGTGTTTTTCAGGAAAGACGCTTACCGGAAAAAGCAAAGCCAGCCGGTTACGCAGCGCTTATCGATGCATATAATTTGACTGTGCCTTTGCCCATCAAATTGTCAGCCATTGGTACGCGCCATAAAGTTTATGAAGAAGATAACTGGCATATCTATACGCCGCGTCATATGCCGGATGCTACCTTGGAAGGTCATCTGGTATTTGCTTTGAAATATGAAGGGCTCAACCTGGCAGTTCTGAAGCGACTTTTTGAAACTGTTTCTCCCGAAGCCATTGAAAACATCATCAAGGCAAAACCGACCAGCAGCTATGCCCGTCGTCTATGGTTTTTGTATGAATGGCTATTGAATAGAGAGCTAAGTTTGCCCGATGCCAAGACTGGCACTTATGCGGAAGTAGTCGATACCACTCAGCAATGGGCTATTTCGGGCGTAACTTCCACACGGCACCGGGTACACAATAACCTGCCGGGAACCCGAGATTTTTGCCCGCTCGTTTTCCGAACACCCATCATTGAGCAGTATATGAAGGCGAATCTATCCGAGCGAGCACGTCAGACTGTCAGCAAGCTATCCACCGATATTCTCGCTCGCACTGCCGCCTTCCTGCTGCTGAAAGATTCCAAATCCAGCTATGCGATTGAAGGAGAAACTCCGCCACAAAATCGTATCCAAAGATGGGGCCGGGCCATTGGTGAAGCCGGTCGGAGGTCGCTTGATCTGAATGAATTGTTTCGGCTCCAGCGTATCGTCATCGGCGATAGCCGGTTTATCAAGCTAGGGCTCAGGCAGGAAGGCGGGTTTGTCGGCGAGCATGAACATGGTAGCCGCCTGCCTTTGCCAGAGCATATTAGTGCGAGGCCTGAGGATTTGCCCGAGCTGGTTCAAGGTATGCTTGATTTTGATCGTCTTTTTGCCTGTGAGCTGGATGCCGTTCTGGCAGCTGCCATGCTCGCCTTTGGTTTTGTCTATACCCATCCGTTTGAAGACGGTAATGGACGGCTGCACCGTTATCTCATTCATCATACCCTGGCTCAGCGCGGATTTAGTCCAGCCGGTTTCATTTTTCCGGTATCGGCAGCCATTCTGGAACGGATCGATGATTACCGGACTGTGTTGGAAAACTATTCAAAACGACTGCTTCCTCTGATCGAATGGGAACCAACGGAAAAAATGAATGTGAACGTTCTGAATGATACCGGTGATTTTTACCGCTATTTCGATGCAACGCCCCACGTAGAATTTTTATATGCCTGCGTTGAAAAAACCATTGAAATTGATTTACCCGAGGAAGCCAGCTTCCTGAAACGGTACGATCTGTTCAGAACACGCATAGAATCCTTGATTGAGATGCCTGCCTCGACGATTGATTTGTTGTTTCACTTCTTGAAACAAAATGAAGGACGGTTATCCAAGCGGGCAAGAGAGAAAGAATTTTCTGCGCTCAATGCCAGAGAAGCTGAGCAGATAGAAAAAATTTATGCTGAGGTGTTCGCGAGTTTATCGAAATAATTACCAGATTACCGGAATATTGTTGTGATCAAATAAAGCCGGACACTTTATTAAGTCCTTTTTCAAATTCTATTGGTGTCACATCACCGATCGCCGTATGAATACGCTGAGAATTATAGTAACTCATATAGGCATGAGTATCGGCAATAGCAGATTCTCTGGTTTGATAACTATTTCCTGTCAGCCATTCACGTTTCAAGCTACTGAAGAAACGCTCGACCGGAGAATTATCCCAACAATTTCCCTTTCTGCTCATTGAGCAGACCATGCCATGCTGTTTAAGTAACTGCTGATATGCATGGCTGGCATACTGGCTGCCGCGATCGGAATGATGAATCAACCCTTCAGGCGAACTACGTAAATTAATTGCCATCAATAATGCCCGGATCACCAGCGATTGCTTCATTTGTTTGTCTATACTCCAGCCGATCACACGCCGTGAGTACAAATCAATGACTACCGCCAGATATAGCCAGCCCTGTAATGTCCAGATGTAAGTAATATCAGTCGCCCATACTTGATTGGGGCATCCCGGACTAAACTGCCGATCCAGTATATTGGGTGCTATCGGGCATGAATGCTTGCTGTCTGTGGTCAACACAAACCGGCGCTTACGTTTAACAACTACTCCGAGTTTATTCATGAGAAAACGTATTCGATGTCGACCTGCCTGAAAACCTTCCTTGCGTAACTGCTTCATTAAGCGTCGGCTGCCCATGCTTTCTCTGGATTGGGTAAAGTGCATTTTCATCCGCTGACACAGATGCCAGGTTTGGCTATCGATGAGCTTTGCACCCTTCTTGCGCCAATCATAATAAGCACTGCTGCTCACGTTCATTACCCTGCAAAGCATAGCTACTGGATAATGATTTCTCCGAGCTTGAATGAAACCATATTTCACTTCATTTCTTGCGCAAAGAAGGCGCTCGCCTTTTTTAGGATTTCTTTCTCCATGCGCAGTGTTTTTACCTCTCTTCTGAGACGTTGCAGTTCTGCACGTTCATCAGCATCCAGACATTTCCCATCTCTCTCCTGCGCTTGCTGCTTCACCCACCGTTGCAGATTCTTCTCACTGGTGTCAACTACTTGAGCCGCCTGCACTATGGTGTAGCCGTGCTCTGTAACCAGTAATACCGCTTCCTTCTTAAATTGCGCTGAATAGACCCTTCGCTTTTCTGATTCTTTCATCTTTCACCTCGTTAATTAGTCTTCCAACTACCTTAACAAGATATCCACCTCTATTGGACCACAACCGTAATGGGTGGTCAATTTTAAACCGGTATCAACAGCCTAAGCTTACCTCTTAGGCTTATGCATTGGCAGATACTTTGTATTCCCGCCATCCGCCGAAATGTGTTATTTCTTGCATCCCTTCACAGAGAAAAGATTCTCCAAGGATGCCTAGCACTTCCCGATTATCAGCTAAAAGAATTTTTCCAACCGAGAGCCCGGCAGGTTCACAGCTTAACAATTCGCCGATACTGGATGAATCTATATTCCATATTTCCAAGGATATTTGTCCACCGTCTGAAAAACGTTGCATTGCGGGATGTTGATCATTAATCGACCAAAGGCGGTAGAGAGGTGCGGTTAACGCCTCTTCTACAAATACAGCACCTAACTCAAGAAGATTGTGATTTAGTTCTAGCCCTCTCATCAATGTACCATTTACGGCAAGTTCGATTTTCATTGCAAATTTCCTACATGGTGACTACATGAGCCCTAAAAACAAAAAAACACTTAGGATTTTATTCTCTAAGTGTTTGTTTTATTTGGTTGCGGGGGCAGGATTTGAACCTACGACCTTCGGGTTATGAGCCCGAACATTTATATATTTATCGGTGTTGATCAATATTGATACAAACAATAATAATCAATATATATCAATATTATAGATCATACACACCTTTGCTGTTGTGTTGATTGATATTCCTCTATATACTATTTTTGTGGTGACATTTTGGTGACATTTTCTTGTGTCGCAAAATTCAGTAGGAGATTCACAAAAAATGGCGAATATAAAATCAGCGGATAAAGTCGAATTGACGGTGGGCAAAATTAGAGGATTGCAATGCACCGGAGAAAAAAAGCGCGTGTATCTATGGGATAAGGAAGTTAAAGGGTTCGGTGTTATCGCCACCGATACCGGGGGGAAATCTTTTATATTGCAAACCAAGCTTTACGGCGAATCTATCCGTTTAACGATTGGCAAGGTTAGCGCATGGTCAATAAAAGACGCCAGAGCCGAAGCACGCCGCCTACAAGTATTAATTGATAAGGGCATAGACCCACGTCAAGAGGTAGCAAAAGCCAAAGCAGAAAAGAAAGCCGCCGATGCCTTGGCAAAAAGCAAAGAAGCTTTAGTTAACGATGCTTGGCAAACTTACCTTGCTTATCAAAAAGACAAAATGCAACATTCCCACATTGAACGCGGTAAACGTTGGGGAGAACGTCACTTTAAAGATCATGAGAACCTTTCACAGGCCGGGGGAGAACCTAAAAAACGCGGCAAAGGCCTAACAACACAAGGCGTACTGTATCCGCTATTACAGATGCGAATGGCCGACATTAACGCAAAAGTACTGAAGGAATGGCAAAGGAAGGAAGCGGAAACTCGGGCAAATAATGCCCGCCAAGGCTTTGAAATGTTCCGTGCATTTTGGCGATGGTGTGTATCACGCCCGGAATATAGCGCGGTTATCGATCCGCAAGCCGTAGAAAGCAAAGATTTACGCGATGAAGTACCAAGCCGGAAAAGTAAGCAATTTGACGTATTGCAACGCTCTCACCTGTCCGCATGGTTCGCAGCCGTTAGAACATTAAACCCTGTCATTAGCGCATACCTTCAAGCCTTATTATTGACCGGCGCAAGACGTGAGGAAATGGCAAGCCTGACTTGGCAGGATGTCGATTTTCAATGGAACAGTATTTGGGTAAAAGATAAGGTGCATGAAGAAGGCCGGAAGATTCCATTAACACCCTATCTTGCCAGCTTACTGGCTGCCCTACCCCGCCGCAACGAGTGGGTATTCAGCAGCCCAGCAGCAACCAATGGCCGAATTGCAGAGCCGCGCATTCCGCATAATAGAGCCCTATCGATTGCCGGATTGCCACCTGTAACCTTGCACGGATTACGCCGCACTTTTGCCAGTCTGGCCGAATGGGTGGAGATGCCGCGCGGAATCGTGGCGCAGATCATGGGACACGCACCGAGCGCAACCGCAGAACGCCATTACATTAATCGCCCCCTTGAATTGCTGGCAGTATGGCATGGGAAGTATGAAGCATGGATACTGCAAGAAGCTGGAATTAATTTTACGCCCACACAAGCAGGCTTGCACATAGTTAAGAATAAATATCCCTAAAGAAACATATATTTTTATTGCTTTATGTTGATATGTGTTAATTAACTATTTACAATACTTACCGATGATAAAAACCTTCCGACATAAAGGAATAGAGACTTTCTTTTTAACGGGCAAGAAAGCGGGAATACAGCCAGCCCATGCTGCAAAATTACGCATACTGTTGACCGCATTGGATAACGCAAAACAGCCGGAAGACATGAATGCTCCAAACTGGAAGCTGCACGGTTTAACCGGCGATCTTGCCGGGCATTATTCCGTTAAGGTAAGCGGCAATTGGCGCATGACCTTTGCTTTCGAAGGTGAAGATGCTGTTTTAGTTGATTATCAAGACTATCACTAAGGAATGTTAAACATGAGCAGAATGCACAACCCAGCACACCCGGGCGAAGTATTAAGGGATTGGCTACCGGAACAAATGACCGTTACCCAAGCCGCCAAGGAATTGCAGGTTTCCCGCGTAACACTTTCCAAAGTGCTGAATGGCAAAGCAGGGATTACCGCGGCAATGGCATTACGCCTTTCAGCATGGCTAGGCACAACACCGGATATATGGCTGGGAATGCAAACGCAATGGGATTTGTGGCAGGCAAAGAAGCAACCGAGACCGGATATTAGACCGCTGGAAAGATTGCTGGCGTGAAACAGAGCAACACCGACGCCTGACGGATTCTCAGGCAATAAGCGGGGTCTCAGGTGCTGATACACCTGATAACCCCTAGCCGCAACGCAACACTTTAAAGGAGTGTCACATCATGGTTAACGAAAATTTTACCAACATTAATAAGCTAACAACTGCCGAAATAGAAACAGATCCATTTGACCAAGCGTTTATTCTGCTAACGCGCGCGCATGGCATGCTGGATGCCCTTTTTACTTTGGAAAATTGTGGCAATTCCACAGAGTCGCTTTGTAAAGGATCATTGGCAGCCACGCTTGATGCGGCGATGGCATCGATTAAAGAAGCGCAAGAATTATTGCTAACCAAAAAATAAAGCAAGACTCAAGAGCATTGCCACCTCTAGCCCGATGGGGCGAAAAGCGGAACCTTCACCGCCCGGGGTGGAATTTCATGAAGGGCATTTGAAGAGGTGCGTATGGATCGCTTTGAGGTTTTGAACAATATCGAAATATACACCGATAAATTTACCGAAACAGGTTCTTTTTCTCATGCAATGCAGGTGTTTTGCTGGGCTCGCGCTAATGGCTTGCCAATACCAGAAGTGATACTAGACGCTATTGAAAAAGGATTTGTAGAATGGGGAAAGCATGACGGCAGAAAAGGAAAGGGGCTTGATGATATTTTTGGGCTGAAAGCTGGGAAAGGAAATTCCAGCGTCTTGTCGCCAGGCAGGAAGATTGCACGGAATAAAAAACTATTTACAATCATGGCAAAGTTAATGCTTTTGGGTTGGAGTGAGAAGAATGCATCAGAAGCTGCTAGCCGATGGCTAGATGAACAATACACAGCGAACCCAGGAAAATACAGGTGGCTAAACCATGCGAACAGCGGAAGGAAGGGCAAAGACGATCATCCTGAAGAAAAAAATTTGCTTACGCCCGAAAGCATTCTCAGAGAAAGGAAAAAAAATAAACAATTATTTGCAGAAGCAGAAAGAGACGCCGCACAGAGCTTGATTTTTTGGGATGATCAAAAAAAACAGGCGGTAGAAAAATTTTACCTGAATTTGATTAACGTAAGTATTGAAAAAGAAAACCCGAAAACCGCACAAGAGCTTTTAGAAATTTTGGTTAGCTGAATCACCAGACTTCAGTCCTTAGGAAATAAAAAGCATTTCATTTCCGTGACGCTGCAAAATATATGTGAATAATAACGAACCATCTACAACAAAGCCGAAAGGCAAAGGATGGTTCAAAATGGCATCAGCAACAAATCAAACATTCCCTCCGCTTGAGCTTGTAACTAAGCCAACACTTCCCACCAAACCAACTGCTTTTTATTTAAATCGACAAGAGCAAACTCTAAGAGCTTGGGCGTGCCTGGAAAACGGCCCAATACGTCCGATTCGGATTAACAAGCGGCTGGCCTGGAAAGTCTCAGACATTCGCGCCCTTTTAACCGGAGGTGCAGAGTAATGTTAAATAAATCGTTACAAACCGATCTAAAAACCCTTATTGGTCAGTGTGATAATGCAGGTGTGCGCGTCGCCGAATTTCCGAAAATGATCACGGAACAGCAAGACAAAACCGAGGCTTTGAAAACCGCGCACGTATTGACGGAGCAACGCTTTATTGACGGGGCAGCAACGCTTGAGCAATTACAGGCTTCGCAGGCTGAAATTGATGCCAGCGCCAAGGCTTTGCATGACCTTGAACGTCTGCAGGCTGCAGCTGAATCGGCTCGAAAAAAACTTGAGGCCGATGTTATTGCAAAGCAGAGGTTGGTTAATGCGAATCGCGTGGATTTTTGTTTTGACACGCAACGGCGGATTTTCGAGGAGATTCGGAACGATAAAGCCTTGAAAGACAAAATCTTACGCGCTGTTGCGGCTGGCGCAGCGAATGGTCATGTTTCCTATGTGGCTGAATATTATGCGTTTTGTCAGATACACGGGACAAAATTTATCCCGGAATTTACGCGCGAGGAACTCAATCTAGCAACTGAAAAGTTCATTAAAGACAACAACTTAGACTAAAAATGAAACGCCCGGTGATCAGGCCGGGCGCTTTGTAAGCACTAATTACAAGGAGTTTGGAAATTGAATTTTAGCACAAAAAAGTTGCACGATAGCGACAATTTGAACGAAATTACCAGCCGTTTGAAGGGTGTTGTCAAACGCAGCAACGGCGGTTATTTGGCATTTTGCCCTTCCCACAATGACCAGAAAGGCCGCAGCTTGGCTGTCAGCCTTGGCCGTCAAGATCAAGTTTTAATGCATTGCTTCGCCGGTTGCAGCGTTCACGAAATCACGCAAGCAATCGGCCTAAATCCAGCCGATCTTTTCCCGCGCACCGAGTGCAAATACGAGCCGCAAGCACGATCCTACTTTAACGACTGGCAGATTATCCACGCATTGCAGCGTGACGCGCTTATTGTGCTGATTGCAGCCAGAACCATGCTGACTGGCAAGGCTTTACCTGAAGAGGATGTTTCTTGTCTATCTAATGCGGTTATCAGGATTAATGATGCAGCAAGCTATTCGAGGAGGTTTCAATAATGGCATCGTTAGAAAGCCAGGTACTTGAGATGATGGCCGCGGATAATGATTCTAATGACACCATTCACAAAATCCAGAGCAATTCCAGAGCCGTATGCATCAATATCGGCGATTTTTTAAGAAAGGAACTGCCAGCCCGTGAAATCATGTTATCGCCTTGGCTGACCAAACAGAGCCTTGCAATGCTTTATGCTTGGCGCGGTATTGGGAAAAGCTGGCTGGCTTTATCCATTGGGTATTCGGTAGCTTCCGGCGGTACTATTCTTGGGTGGAATGCACCTCAAAAAAGGCGCGTACTTTTCATTGATGGCGAATTACCAGCACCAACGTTGCAACAGCGACTTTCTTTAATCGTCAATTCATTTGACTGCGAACCGGAAAAAGACGGTTTTCAACTTCTAACACCCGATCTGCAAAAGGATGGAACTATGCCGAACCTTTTAACCACAATCGGGCGCGAAATGATTGATTGCCATGCTAACGATGCCGATCTAATCATTGTTGACAACCTTTCTACGTTAGCACGCGGCGGCAAAGAGAATGAGGGCGAAAGCTGGCTTCCTGTTCAAGAATGGGCACTTAGACACCGCGCACAAGGCCGTTCAATCCTTTTCGTTCATCATGCAGGCAAAGGCGGCGCACAACGTGGAACATCTAGGCGTGAGGATGTTTTAGATACGGTCATAAGCCTACGCCGACCGGCTGAATACGAAAACACCGAGGGCGCAAAGTTTGAGCTTCTCTTCGAAAAAGCGCGAAACCTTACCGGCGACGATGCACAACCACTTGAGGTTGAATTAAAAAGTTTTGATGATCGTATCGAATGGAAGTACAAACCAGCTTCAGATGCGATCCTAGACCGCGTGGAAGAACTGGCAGCAGATGGAGCAGGCCGTCAAGAAATCATGATAGAAACGGGATTGTCACGATTCCAGCTTAAGCGGATGATCGACAGAGCGAGAGAATCAGGCCGGATGATTGTGATAGCAGATGCACGCAAGAAATGAATAACGGCAACGGAACATTTTATGAATTTATATTGTGCGATTGTGCGCACCCTAGGAAACGCACATTCGCACATTACCCCAATATTCCGCACATAGGAACGCACAATGCACGCACAAAGTAGCCTGAAATCCTTAGCTGGCGCGGTTCTTGATCGCACAATACCGCGCACATTACCCGCACAATACCCAAAAACTGCCCGCACATTAGGCGCACATTATCAAACCAGTCTTACACATTGCAATTCACAAAAAACAGATAGCTTTGAATCTTTGGAAATTGAAATGATAAGAGCATGGCTTTTTAAGATTGATGAGCCTGAAGAAGAGCATCACTTAGTTTTGGATAAATGCCGGAATGATCCCGATGCGCTGCAATATTTTTTGCAACGTGCCAGCGGAGAAAATTTCGAGTGATCATATCACTTCAATCTATGAACGTATCAGGCAATATAAACATAACTAATTGTTTTATATAACGAATAGGTACTTGGAAGGGGGGTGGCATAGCCGAGGGTAATTAGGCCCGCAATTTTTCTCTAGCGAGTCGCCGCTAAAATGGGTTGACAAGTCACTTACATACTTTAAGGTAAAAATTATGCAAAAAACTGAATTAGCGAGACTTTTGGGTGTGTCGCGTGAAACTGTTCACCGGCTTGTAAGGCGTGGTATGCCTACCGATAGCCTTGAAACAGCGGTTGCGTGGAGAGCCGCGAATTTGGATATAAGGCAGACCAAAGAAGGCAGGATTACCGGCAACACGGGCGGCGGGAAAAGTAAACAGTATTTACCGTTACAGGGGAACGAGGTCACACTTGAAGCAGATCGAGTATACAGTAGCACAGAAAAAAAGATCATTGAAGCAACCCTTACGCGAATCTTGCCTAACTTATATTTTGGAAGGGTTGACTGGTTAGCAGCCGCCTTGAAAGAAGCTAATGTTCCCGTTACCGGGGAGCAAGTAATTGAAATTCAAGACTCACTATTGTCGACGTATATGGAGGAAATAATTTACGGTTATCTCCAAAGCAATAGTCATTTCGAGTTACCGCCACTTTTTGAGATGCGGCTTGATAGCGAAGAGCACAAAGCAGTGATTGCTTCGATAGACCAATTATTGAGCGAAGAGTCAATGCACTAAAGTCAATGATCCATGGAACTCAAAGTCTTAAATGAAGAAGCGTTGATCGTAACAAAAAGCATTATTACTACTACTTCTAAGAATTAATGATGGTCAATAGCATTGTTTATTTTAGTAATTGGTGTAATGATGAGCACTTACTAATCCAAGCATTGGGAAACCGATAATAAACAATAAAAGGCGAATCGATGGACTTAATAGACCAAATCAAAGAACTGGCATTACGCATCAATAAAGTTAAAGACAACATACAGACAGAAGAAGCCACCAAAAACGCATTGATAATGCCATTTATACAGATTCTTGGTTATAACGTATTTGATCCATCAGAAGTTACTCCCGAATTAATAGCTGATATTGGTTTAAAAAAGGGCGAAAAAGTAGATTACGCCATTCTCATAGATGGCAAGCCAATCATATTGTTCGAATGCAAGAAAAGCGGGAGCGATCTAAATATCAACCACGCATCACAACTATTCCGTTATTTCCATGTGACAGAAGCACGTTTCGGGATTTTAACAAATGGTGTTTCATACCGATTTTTCACTGACCTGGAACAGCCAAACAAAATGGATGAAAGGCCGTTTTTTGAGTTCAACATCCTTGATTTCAAAGATCAACATGTTGAGGAATTGAAGAAATTCACCAAAGCGGCATTCAATATAGAACAAATCCTGAATACAGCGAGTGATTTAAAGTACACAAGAGCCGTCGGAAATATCTTAGCCGGATGGATAGAAAATCCTTCCGAAGAGTTTGTTAAGTTAATATGCGGTGAAGTCTTAAACGGGAAACGATTCACACCAGCGATCAAGGAACAATTCACCCAGATCACAAAGGATGCATTTAGTCAGCTTATAGGTGAGAAAATCACCGAAAGATTAAAGATGGCGATGGATCAATCAACAGGATCAAGAACTTCGCAACAAGGGCAGGAATCCAGTGATATAACCACCAGCAATGAAGAAATGGAAGGATTCCGCATTGTGCGCGCAATTTTATGTGAATTAGCCGATCCCAAAAGAATTGTAATGAGGGATGCAAAAAGTTACTGTGCCATTCTTTTCGATGACAATAACCGCAAACCTATTTGCCGCTTGAGGTTTAATAACCCAACCAAGCTATCCATCGGTTTTTTTGACGAAAGCGAGGAAAGTATTATTCAAATTAATGATTTATCAGATATCTATAAGCATGCTGATAAATTGAGGAAAACAACTTCCACATATACAAAGACAGATGGAGTTAAAGCTATCTGAACGATTGGTGCAAAGAAGATTAACTACAGAATAATTCTTAAAACAATTAATCACTAACCCGTCCCAGCGGCGGGTTTTCATAGTTTAACGTTGATATATCATGGTGACATATCAGTGACATTAAATTGAATAAACAAAAAAGCACTTAGGATTTTTTTCTCTAAGTGCTTGATTTATTTGGTTGCGGGGGCAGGATTTGAACCTACGACCTTCGGGTTATGAGCCCGACGAGCTGCCAGACTGCTCCACCCCGCGTCAGGGGTGGAATTATAACACAACCAAAGGTATTCGGGTCAATGTGCAGTATTTATTAAGAAACTAATAGAGTGAAGAATAATTATTCAACTTGGTTTGTTTGTGCCGCTGCCAAGCAAGTTCTTTTTTTAATGCAGTGTCAATTGCCTGCAAAATACCACTGACATTTACCGGTTTAGATTGCACTCTAACGCTGCCGGTTAATTGTGTTTTCGGTAAATTACCTCGCTGGTAATAACTCCAAATTTCGGTTGCGTAATCAGATTGCGCAAGCTCTGGAGCAAATCGACTGAAATATGCCGCTAAGTTATCGATATCGCGCTTAATCATCAATCGGGCGTGCTGATTTCCGGCTGCGTTGATCGCCTGCGGTAAGTCAATGATCACAGGCCCCTGATTCCCTACCAGAACATTGTATGGTGAGAGATCGCCATGAACAATTCCAAGGCATAGCATTTGCACAATCTGATCGATTAAAAATTTGTAATAGGATCGCGCTTGTTTGGGTGACAAAATCATATCACTCAATCGTGGCGCAACATTACCTTCCCAATCGGTAATCAACTCCATCAAAAGCACGCCGGCAAAAAAATTATTAAATTTTGGAACACTGATACCCGCCACGCCAAGCCGGCATAGCATTTCCACCTCGGTATTCTGCCAAACCTCTTCGCGAGCAATGCGACCATAATGACTACCTTTTTCGATTGCACGGGCACGCCGGCTATTCTTGACTTTTCGTCCTTCGGTATAATAAGAGTGACGATGAAAATCGCGTTTATTACTGTCTTTGTATACTTTGGCGCAGCGCACTTTTTCACCGCAGCGCACCATATAAACCATCGCCTCTTTTCCGCTCATTAGTTGACATATAACACTATCAATCAAGCCTTCTTCAATCAGCGGTTCTAACCGTGTCGGTATCTTCATAAGTTTTATGCGCGCGGATTTTGCATTCCGCTCATCATCCTCCAATAAGTTACAAATATAGCTATTTCACCGTGATAAACATGCACAAAATAAAATTGGATAATTCACGTTTAGAAAATTGTAGGAAGAATGATTTCGTTTGGGAATGTGACAAATTGTCGCGCGGCAATTTGCCACATAGTGATATGTGCCGGCTGAAATACTCCAAATTCCCGAAATAAGATGATCGAACGGACTGATAAACCAACATGCCGTCACAACGGCAAATCGTTTAAAATATCAAAAATAAGCACCCTCGTTATGCGACGTATGCTCAATGCAATCGAACAAATTGGGAATCGGTTTGATCAGCATCGTCGGAAATCTGCTCAAAGGAATTTTTATGCAATCGGAAGAAGATCTTTTTACACACCAGGACACGCTGGCTAATTTGCATGAAAATATACCATTAACAGAAAAGCTGCGTTTCTTGCATCAGATTATCCGCCAGGATTTTTCCTTCATTGATCGATTGGCAATAGCATTATTTGATGAAAAAACGCAAATGCTCAAAACCTATACTCACAGTACAGAAGGTTGCGACAGTCCGGTAACCACCTACGAAGCGCCGCTGAGTTCGGCGCCATCGCTGCATGCCATTATCGAGCATCGCCGTCCGCGTTTGGTGCAGGACCTTCATATTTTCTCCAAGGGCACGCACGAACACACGCAGCGTGTCGCAGCCAAAGGTTACAAATCCAGCTATACCATGCCGCTCTATCAAAATGATGTTTTCATTGGTTTTTTATTTTTTAATTCACAACTGGAACACCCTTTCGATTCAAAAACGCTGCGGCAAATAGATATCTACGGCCATTTAATCGCATTGATGGTCATTAACGAATTGACCGCGATTCGTACTTTGCTGGCGGCAGTCCGCGCCGCCCGCAGCATGACGCATTATCGCGATCTAGAAACCGGATCTCATATTGACCGCACCGCGCATTACGCCCGGCTAATCGCGCGCGAATTGGCATCCGGTTATGGCATTAGTGACGAACAAATTGAACATATTTTCCTGTTTTCGCCGATGCATGACGTTGGAAAAATCGGTATCCCGGATAACATCTTGCGCAAACCCAGCAAACTCAACGACACGGAATTCGATGTCATGAAAACGCATCCGGTCAAAGGCCGCGAAATCATCGACTCGGTACTGCAAGATTTTGGTTTGGGTACACTGGGTCACGCCAATATTCTGCGCAATATCGCCGAGTTTCATCATGAAGCGGTCGACGGCAGCGGTTATCCAAATGGCCTGAAAGGCGAGGAAATTCCCATTGAAGCACGCATCAGTGCCGTCGCTGATGTGTTCGATGCCTTGACTTCACGCCGTTCTTATAAAGCGGCCTGGACTAATGAACAAGCTTTTGCAGCGCTTCGTCAAATGTCCAATTCCAAACTGGATCGCGATTGTGTCGAAGCATTGATCAATAACGCCAACAAGGTATTAGAAATACAGCAGCGATTCCGGGATAATGATCTGATTTAAAAATATTATTGCTTTAATCTTGTGCATTCGGCTCGGCGTTCTGAGTCCAATGCTGCACAACCAGGCTTCCCACCAAATCACCTTCGACATTGACCGTCGTACGAAACGTATCGAGCAATCGATCAATCGGCAATAAAATTGCAATGGCTTCCACCGGCAGCCCGACCGATTGTAATACCACAACCATCGTTACCATACCGGCACTGGGAATACCAGGCGCACCAACGGCAGCCAGCATCGCTGTCATAAACACGATCAGCTGCTGCGACAAACTGAGTTCAATCCCCACCAAATTGGCGACGAACAAAGCGGCAACCGCTTCATAAAGCGCCGTACCATCCATATTCATGGTCGCCCCGACCGGAATAACAAAACCGGCCACATCGCGTTTGACATGCAAATGTTGTTCAGCGCAACGCAACGTCACCGGCAAGGTCGCAGCGCTCGAGCTGGTCGCAAATGCTGTAATAAGCGCCTCACGCGCGCCAAGCCAAAACCGGATAGGCGTCATACCCGTCATTAGAAACAGTATCAGCGGCAAAACCACTAATCCATGCAGTAACGTCGTTCCAATAACAATCCCTACGAAATTAATCAGCGTTGACAGTAATCCGGCATCTTGTGTCACCACCAATTGCAATACCAGCGCCATAATTCCGAGCGGCGCCAAATGCATAATCCAGCCAACCAGCATCAGGATCAATTCCAAAAATTCTTGCATCAATGCCAGGATATTGCGATAGCGTTCACCGCCAATAACCAAGGCGATGCCTAACAACAAAGCGAAAATTACCACCGCCAGCACATTACCTTGCGCCAACGCCGCAATTGGATTCTGAAACAACGATCGCAAGAACTGCGCAAAGAAATCGGCGATTGACATCTGTGTTGCTTGAAAACTTTGTATCGCATCCTGGAACATGGCAATCTGTAAACCGCCACCCGGTTGCAATATATTGGCAGCCGTCAAACCCAACGCGATTGCAAAAAGCATCGTCGACATAAAAAAAACCAGCGTCGCCTGCCAAACACGGTTCATTTGCCGGTGCGAACGCAGATTGGCGACCCCCACCACTATCGAAGTAAACACCAGCGGAATCAATACCATTCGCAGCAGATCAGTAAATAAAGAACCGATCAGTTTTGCTACGTATAGCCCGCTTTGAGAAATCTCCGATTCCTGCCCCAGTTCCGCCAACCAAAACCCAAGCATTCCACCGGATACCACCCCCAGCAAGATCTGGTTGTTAAGCGATATTTTATTCACCGGACAATTACACCCAATCCTTGCCGATCAGAAAATCCGTATACAATTTCGATTCCGGAGTACCCGCTGCAGGCTTCCAGTCGTAGCGCCATTTTACGATCGGCGGTAAAGACATCAGAATCGATTCGGTACGCCCGCCGGTTTGCAAACCGAATAACGTGCCCCGGTCCCAAACCAAGTTAAATTCCACATACCGCCCGCGCCGGTATGCTTGGAAATCGCGCTCACGTTCACCATAGGCTTCATCCTTGCGGCGTTCCAGAATCGGCTGGTAGGCATTCAGAAAATTTTCACCGACGTTGCGTGTCAACTGAAAACAAGCCTCAAAATCCGGCTGATTCAAATCGTCGAAAAACACACCACCAACGCCGCGCGGCTCTTTGCGATGTTTTAAATAGAAGTAGTCATCGCACCATTTTTTTAAGCGTGGATAACAATCATCGCCGAAAGGCTTAAGAGCATCTTTGCAAGTTTGATGAAAATGAACCGCATCTTCGGTATAACCATAATAAGGTGTCAGATCCATCCCGCCGCCGAACCACCAAACCGGCTCTGCGCCCTCTTTACGTGCTTCAAAGTAACGTACATTCATGTGCACGGTTGGCGCATAGGGATTGCGCGGATGCAACACCAGCGACACCCCCATCGCTTCAAACGAACGCCCGGCTAATTCAGGTCGTGCTGCCGTCGCGGATGCCGGCAAACCGGGCCCGAATACATGTGAGAAATTAACACCACCACGCTCCAGCACGTTCCCTTCTTCGATCACGCTGCTCATACCGCCGCCACCTTCCGGACGATCCCATTGATCGCGCCTGAAGGTTTTGCCGTCGACTTGCTCCAGCCCGTTAACAATGCTGTCTTGCAAGCTCAGAAGAAACTCTTTAACTCGTGGTGTATTCATGCAAACTCCTGGTATTTATTTTTATGACAATGGCTCAAATTTCATGACCCATCTGCGATACCTCGCATTTTAGCGCAGGTATAGCATGATGACCGAATTTGATTGTTGATATGCCTCAATCTTTGGTAGTCCGATCAGCATGACAAGACTACATTCAAGCTGTCGAAAACCCGGGCGCGTATGATAGACTCATACATCATAAACTCACCCGAAAAATGCAACGGTATGTCTGGAAATACACTTGGTACGCTCTTTACCGTCACCTCATTTGGCGAATCACATGGCCCCGCTATTGGCTGCATTGTTGATGGTTGCCCTCCGGGGTTAACAATTAGCACTGAAGATATTCAACTCGAGCTGGATCGGCGCAAACCCGGCACATCGCGACATGTAACACAGCGCCGCGAATCTGACACCGTCGAAATTCTTTCCGGGGTATTTGAAGGGCAAACCACCGGTACGCCGATCGCCTTAATAATTCGTAACGAAGATCAACGCAGCAAGGATTACAGTAAAATTATGGACGTTTTCCGTCCGGGGCATGCCGATTACACTTATTGGCAAAAATACGGTATCCGTGATTACCGCGGCGGTGGACGCGCCTCGGCGCGTGAAACGGCGGTACGTGTGGCAGCCGGCGCCATTGCAAAAAAATGGCTCCGTGAAAAATATGGTATCGTCATCCGCGGCTTCCTGGCACAACTCGGCCCTATTCCAATTCCATTCAAACGCTGGGAAGATATCAATACCAATCCTTTTTTCGTCGCTGACAACAACGCGGTCGATCAATTGGAAAAATTCATGGATCAATTGCGAAAATCCGGTGACTCCGTCGGCGCCAAGATTAGTGCGGTTGCCCAAGGCATGCCCGTGGGCTGGGGCGAACCGGTTTACGATCGTTTGGATGCCGAAATTGCCTATGCCATGATGAATATTAATGCTGTCAAAGGCGTTGAAATCGGCGCAGGATTCGCCAGCGTGTCACAACGCGGCACGGAACACTCCGATGAAATGACACCGGAAGGTTTCTTAAGCAATAATGCCGGCGGCATTCTGGGCGGCATCTCGACCGGTCAGGACATCACCGTTAATGTGGCCATCAAACCAACCTCCAGTATTCGTTTGGAAAGACGATCCATCGATAAAAACGGCAACGCCGCCATTGTCGAAACACATGGCCGTCATGATCCATGCGTGGGTATTCGCGCAACGCCGATTGTCGAAACGATGCTGGCCCTCGTACTGATCGATCACGCCTTACGGCATCGCGCACAAAATGCCGATGTGATTTGCAAAACACCGAAAATACCCGGAAAAATCAGTGTGACACACAGCCTGAAAATAACAACACCGATACCGCACAATGAAGACCCCGAACCCGAGGAAGATATTTAAACTGCACGGATCGGCAACAGTTAGCCTTGACAAGATCAGCCAAATCGACCATCATCGCCCCCGCAAATAAATGTGATAGTTGGCAATCCGAATCGGTTTAGTCGATTACAGTTTGAAGAAAACAAATACCGTAACAAAAGCGCAACTTCGAATCCCGCGCTCACTTCAATCTGATATAATCCCCCGGTTGCTTAACAAGTGCAAGTAAAGAGATTGTACTTTGCGCCCGTAGCTCAGTTGGATAGAGTACTTGGCTACGAACCAAGGGGTCGTGGGTTCGAATCCTGCCGGGCGCGCCACTTCACCGAATAATCTTTTTGCTGCGATTCACGGATCATTCGTTTATCAGCAATGTCACAATGGCCAAGTAGCTCAGTCGGTAGAGCAGAGGACTGAAAATCCTTGTGTCGGTGGTTCGATTCCGCCCTTGGCCACCATTTCATGCTTCACCCCATCGCTTCCTTCCAAAAGCAAGAAGGGAAGCGATTTTTCGGGGGTTCTAAACCCCTCGTTCCGGCAATACCGAAGTCGCTCACTGAAAGCGAGCTTCAGGACGACTCTTCTGTGCTCCAATCTGTCAGAAACCCAGAGCTGATGCGGGTTTGATAGGAATTGAATGGCGGTTCTAAACGTTTCATCGAACGATTGCAGCGGACGGCCGCATTGCGCGATTTTTTCATCGAGCGTAATCTTTTCTTCTTCCAATTGACGTAACTTTTTCTCATAAGCCGTAATCAATATCGGATTGTCGGCTTCTACGATCCGCTCAAAAAACTGTTCCGTCTTGCGTTCGATCTGAGCAAGATTGCGACGAATTGCATCCGCTTCCTGCTTTGCGTCATTGCGTCTGGTGTTCCACAGATCGGTAAAAATCTCAGCGGCCAGGAAGAACATATCCTTGGAAGGCTTCATTTCGCTCAACAGCATCTCAAATTCGCCTTCCAGTTTGTCACGGCGAATGGATTTGCCGTACTGGCTGCACTTGACGCCATTATTCTTACCCTGGCACAGGTAATAAGGATAAAGCCCATTTCTGCCACGTGACCAGCATGCGGTCATTGGTGTACCGCAGCAGGCGCAGGCAACAAAACCACGCAGGGGGAAATCTTCATTGATGTCCTTGCGTACCGGGGCTTTGGCTTGTCCGTTTAGCCGCGCCTGTATTTTCTTATAGGTTTCAAAGCTCACCAATGCCTCATGATGGCCTTTGACCAGATGGATATTCCAATCCGGCTTGTCCAGATAACCGGCATATAAAACGCGATTAAGGATTTCCTTTATCCGCTGCATATGCACGTTTCCAAATCTGTCTTTGGGAAAATGAGG
Organism: Nitrosomonas sp.; assembly: GCF_019635155.1. Classification (GTDB taxonomy): domain Bacteria; phylum Pseudomonadota; class Gammaproteobacteria; order Burkholderiales; family Nitrosomonadaceae; genus Nitrosomonas. The sequence goes on from NZ_JAHBZY010000008.1 coordinate 136,628, forward strand.
CGAGGAGAGAAAAAAACGCATTAGTTCGACTTGCGTATCAAACCGGCCTGAAGCAAACCCCTCCAATCCTTCCGTAATGACAGAAGCACAGGGTTGATCTGGAACGAGCAGTTTGCCGTGCCTGCCTACCTTGTCATAGCGGTAACCAACCGGCGCATTAAACACGGAATAGCCGTTCATCATCCTAGCTTTCATGCGGTTGAACACTTGCTCGGCATTCTTCTCGCGTTGATGCGCAGCTACAGAAGCCAGCAGATGCTCGACCAGCCTACTGTCGGAATCGTCGCCAAATTCGATGGACGGCGATTCCAGCTTGCCCCCGGCAGCAGCTATCGATGCTCGCAAACGCAAATGCGTTTCGATATCGCGAGCCAGCCGGCTAATATCATCGATGATAACTATCGGATTGGCAATGCGATGCTTCTTGAGGTATGCCAGCATCGCTTTCATGTTCGGGCGATCCAGCAATTTGCCGGTAATCCCTTCGTCATGGAAGACTTCCACGACGTCATAACCCTTATGTTTCGCATATTCCCGGCAGCGCGTCTCCTGAGAGGCCAGGCCATGGCCTTCAGTCACTTGTTTGGGACTCGATACACGGCAATAGATAATGGCTTGTTGTGTCATGGCAGAATCCTCCTTATTCATCCACATGGGATGTAGCATTTTGGCATGGCGATTTGGTTGAATGATCTTTTGAATCTATCACGCCACTCTGGCTTTGCAAAGCTTCGCAATTTCTTTCCTGCAGGGCGTGCTGTACCGGGTGCTTGTTGAAGGCCGCCGATACGAATTCATCCATAATCATATAAACATAGCGGATAATTTCCTCCTCGCGCTCTTTGTCCAGATCGTACAGCGCGAGATGCTTACGGTATTTTTCTATATCTAATTTCATAGCAAATACGACGCATACTTCTGCCAAGGCAAAAGCATGCCCTTTTAGAGTTGATGATGTACGGAATTATGAGAGCTGCCTGCTTAGCAGGCGGGAAACAGTTGAATCGAATTCACCAAGAGAATTGCAACCCGAAGACACAGATCTGGTAATTTGACTAATAGATAGGATCTTTAAAACAATGAGTCAAGGAATAAATTCCTGGAACAGCCTAAAGCAGGACATGAAGAGCTGTTAATATGCAGCTACTCTGGCGCTGTTCAGCGCATGTTAAACTTGTGATTTTCATCCAGGAGTTGCTCCAATGTATCGTGAAGCGAGAAAAGCGTTGATTGTCGGTATCGACGATTATCCATGCAGCCCGCTTGAAGGCTGCGTGTCAGACGCAGTACAGCTGAGTAAGCTGCTCAAGTCACACTATGATGGGAAGCCCAATTTTGAAACCAAAATGCTGCTCTCCTCCAATGGAAAAATCGAAAAAACCTTACTTAAGGAAGAAATTGAGAATCTATTTTCCGGAAGCCCAGTTATCGCCCTTTTGTATTTCGCAGGGCATGGCTATTTAAATTCCTATGGCGGTTATCTGGTTACGCAAGACTTCGACCGATATGACGAAGGTGTGTCGATGGACGAAATTATGCGATGCGCCAATGAATCTGAGGCTCAAAATAAAGTCATTATTCTGGATTGCTGTTATTCCGGAAGGCTCGCAGCCCCTCGACTGGTGAATAGAAAAGTATCGGAACTTGCAGACGGCGTTACGATATTAACCTCCTGCCAAGCAACCGAAACCGCACAGGAAAACAACAAAAAAGGAATTTTCTCGTCGCTCTTGCTAGACGCTATCGATGGGCAATGTGCCGATTTGACCGGAAACATCCTGCCCAGCAATATTTATGCGTACATAGACAGAACACTAGGACAGTGGGGTGGGCAGAGGCCGATTTTTAAAACAAATGTATCTGCATTCATTTCACTGAAAGAAGTGGAACCGCTTATAGAGCTGTCCGTGACCC
>NZ_JAHBZY010000009.1 GCF_019635155.1 Nitrosomonas sp.
ATCAGGAGTTTGGAGTCTGTGGGCAATCCTATTGGAAGCTTCCCTATACTCTGGCACCGATCGTTCTTTTCACAAAGAAGAATATCTTGTGCTATCTGCTAATAGTCGGTTTTTAAATCTTAAATTCTATTTTTTATTGCTTTATTTTTTTAACGATGACTGAGAACAAAAACCAAGTGGTGTGTCACTGCTAAAGTTATTACAAATAAAACCGATAGTTTGCTGAAAAAATGATATGAAAATTGAGTAGACATATTTGTTTACATCAACCTGGAACCCAAAAAATGCTTAAGAAGCTACAAAACTGGAAATATTCTAATGAAGTTGGTTTCAGTTTACTAACTCAATTAATTGCCTTGATCTAAATGCATAACGAGGAGAGTGGTTATGTCAAAAATACTATCAACAGGTATCAAGAAAGATAGAAGCTCGGCGGATGAGACAAGACTGGACGATACTGAGTGTATATTGCGTAACACTGAAGCCGATGAATTTTTTATTAATATTAAGGGAGAGCTTAACCAAGTCGATAGATTGGTCAGTGATGCGGTTAATAATCTGGTCATCAATTTTAAATTTATTAGTAAATTGACCAAATCTCATCATGATATGGTTCTGGCTATTGAGAAATTGGCAGCTCCTGAAGGTAGTAATCCTATTCTTGATCTGCTCGAGAAACAAATGGTTGTTGCTGACAAGATTGAGCAGGAATTAGAAATGGCGATTACTTCATTGCAGTTTGGTGACTTAGTTACACAGCTACTTGCGCATACTTCTAACCAAGTGGAAATGCTGAATATCGAGCTGCAACGAATTGATCGGCAAAGTAGTTGGAGGGGAGGAAGCAGCAAGAAAACATTGAATAGAATTCATGAAGAAATATCCGAAGCGGTCGCGTTAACAAAAAATAATAGCAAGAGAAAACCGGTTGTTCAGCAGGGTATGCAGATGGGTGATATCGAGCTTTTCTAATCAGATTGGATTTTTGTGTTTTCTCGGTAAATGGTCAAATTAGGAAGAGAGGTAAGGTAAATGGTAAAGACAATTCTTGCAGTGGATGATTCAGCATCAATAAGGCAAATGGTTACTTTCACACTTAAAGGTGCCGGTTATGAAGTCATTCAGGCTGTTGATGGTCAGGATGCATTAGATAAAGCCAATTATCACCAAGTAAACTTGGTCTTGACGGATATTAACATGCCACGAATGGATGGTTTAAAGCTACTTGAACTGTTAAGGAAGTTGGCGAATTACAAAAATATTCCAATTTTGATCTTAACAACTGAATCCGGGGATGAAATGAAAGCTAAAGGTAGAGCAGCAGGAGCAACAGGGTGGCTAGTAAAGCCATTTGATCCCAAACGGTTGTTAGAAGTAATTGGAAAAGTCATAGGCTAAAGAAACTTTGTTGTAGACCAGTAGGTTACAGGTGTTTTTCTGATTTTCAAGATTGAATGATTTTTATTAATCTGTTTCTTGATTTGCTGGTCTCCTTGGAGTGTTAGCCTTTAAGTATCCACATGAAATAGGGTTATCGATGAGTACAGATCTCGAACAGTTTTACGAAATTTTCTTTGAAGAATCTTCTGAGCTATTGGCTGAGATGGAAACATGCCTTTTGAGGCTGGATGTAAATTCTCCTGACTTAGAAGATTTGAATGCTATTTTTCGTGCCGCTCACTCTATTAAGGGCGGCGCTGGTACATTTGGTTTTACAGATATGACGGAGATGACTCATATGTTGGAAACATTGCTGGATAAATTGCGTAAAGGTGAACTCAAGGTTCGTAGCGAAATGATTGATGCCTTTCTTAGGGCGGGTGATGTCATAAAGGAACAGTTGGCAGGTCATCGCGGTGAAGGACAAGCGGATCCAGCTGTTGCCGCGGCAGTTTGCGGAGAATTAAAGAAATTAAGTGACGAGACGCAGGACCTATCAGTTGTAGCACCGACACCGCAAGAAGAACCTGAAGAGAGCTCAGAAATTAATCAGGTTGAGACCGAGATTGCAGAATTGCCAACAGAAGATACAGCTAAAAATATTTTTAGTATTGAATTTCTTAGTACCGGGGTGAGTGCAGCGACCCTCGACCATTTATTTGAAAACCTAAAACATCTCGGGGCTTTAGAGAATTTGGCGCCTACCAACACTAGTGATAGTTATAAGCTAAAACTTGCGACTTCTAATTGCGAGGAAGATGTTTGGGAAACATTGGCTTTTGTTGTTGATCCGGTAAATCTGAAAATCGAAACATTTGTTGCGGAGGATGCTGAGGCAAGCGCAGCAGTTATCGATCATTCTGACGGAACTACCAAGAACACTGAATCATTAGCAAGTGGAAATGAAGATGATTTTTCTATGGCTGATTTACCACCGGCCCCAGGATATGGTTTTTTTCCTGGAGCACCGGCTGCACCAAGTGATATTGATGCACCAGAATCGAGCCCAAATGTTGGGCAGCAGCAAAATACAGGCTATGGTAAAAATGAATCATCAAGTAGTTTAAATAAATCTTCGAGCAAAAATGCTGCTGCTTCTTCAGCCAGTGAAACTTCTTCAATACGAGTCAGTATTGAAAAAGTAGATCAGATGATCAACTTGGTTGGTGAGTTGGTGATTACGCAAGCGATGTTAGCTCAAACCGTTTCACAATATGATCCGGTACTTTTTGAGAAATTGCATAGCGGAATGAGTCAACTAGAGAGGAATACTCGTGACTTGCAAGAATCTGTAATGTCGATTCGTATGATGCCGATTAGTTTTGTTTTTAGCCGTTACCCTCGAGTTGTTCGTGATCTTGCTGCAAAGCTGAACAAACGTGTTGAATTAAAAACTGTTGGTGAGAACACAGAGCTGGACAAAGGTCTCATAGAAAAAATTGCTGATCCACTTACTCATTTGGTGAGAAACAGTTTGGATCATGGAATTGAGGTTGCAGAGAAACGGGCAGCAGCCGGTAAGCCGGCACACGGTACTATAACTTTGCGAGCATTTCACCAAGGAGGCAGTATTGTGATCGAAGTGAGCGATGATGGTGCTGGCTTAAACCGAGGGAAAATACTTGCCAAAGCGAAAGAGCGTGGATTGCCTGTGCATGATGGCATGACGGATCAAGAAGTTTGGGCATTGATATTTGAAGCAGGATTCTCGACTGCTGATCAAGTCACAGATGTGTCTGGGCGCGGGGTTGGTATGGATGTTGTTAAGCGCAACATACAGAGTATGGGAGGGCGGATCGATATTGAGTCGGCCTTAGGAGCTGGCACGCGTATTTCCATTCGTTTACCTTTAACATTGGCCATTCTTGATGGTTTATCCGTAACTGTGGGTGATGAGATGTTCATTGTTCCACTTAATTATATTACTGAATCATTGCAGCCCGCTGCCGCGGACATAAAAACAGTCAGTGGTCAAGGGCGTGTGGTGCAGGTGCGAGGTGAATATCTGCCTGTAGTTGCACTGCATGAAATCTTTAATTTGCGTCCGAAAGTTACAAATGTCCACGAAGGAATTCTTGTAATTCTTGAAGCTGAAGGTCACAAAGCGGCATTATTCGTGGATGATCTCGTTGGGCAGCATCAAGTAGTCATTAAGAGTCTTGAGAGTAACTATCGAAGAGTGCAGGGTGTATCCGGTGCGACAATCATGGGTGATGGCAAAGTTGCACTTATTCTTGATACAGCTGCTTTGGTAATGGCATCGCAACAAGAGATTGTATAAATAATATTCTGCAAACAGACTTATAGAATAATTGTTATATGAGTCGTGTGGTTGGATAGTTGCCAGACATAACAAGAATGGTCTGAAATTTTTATCAATGTTTAGCGCTGCCCAAAAAAACAGGACAATCTTATTAATAACGCTATTCTTATAGCGGTTTATATTGAAGATAGTCATCTATAAATACTGCATATCTAACAATAACTAGGTTAAAAAACAGCTGGAAGCTCTTGTTTATTATCGTCGTTAATTTTTCTTGTAAGTTGATCTTCGCAAATTTGAATGGAAATGGCATGGAAATAATTTCTAACTTTGATGAAAGTTCTAATGATAAAACTCGCGAATATGTCTTCACGAAAGAAGATTTTGAACGAGTTAGAAAGTTGATATACAAGCATGCTGGTATTTCATTGTCTTCGGGTAAGCAGAACATGGTATATAGCCGTCTTGCTCGCCGTTTGCGTGCGACGGGTATCAATAGTTTTCATGAATACTTGAATTACCTCGAACGTGGAAATCCTGAAGAATGGGAAGCTTTCACGAATGCGCTAACAACAAATTTGACCGCTTTTTTTCGTGAACAGCATCATTTTCCTATTCTCGAGAAACATGTCGAGAAACGCAAAAACCAAAACAAAATTCAGCTCTGGTGCAGTGCTTCGTCAACGGGCGAAGAACCCTACTCAATGGCGATGGCGATGGTACAAGCATTTAACACATTAACGCCTCCTGTTCATATTCTGGCGACAGACTTAGATACTAATGTTCTCGCAAAAGCGCAACTTGGTGTGTATTCATTGGATAAACTGGAGAAGCTCCCAAAGGAAAAATTGAGGCGGTTTTTTCTTAAAGGTAAAGGTCACCATGAAGGCTCGGCACGGGTTAGACCTGAGTTACGTAATATGATTACTTTTCGTCAATTGAATTTGCTTGATGATAATTGGCCAATACGCGGCCCGTTCGATGCCATCTTTTGTCGTAATGTCATGATTTATTTTGACAAACAAACGCAATATAAAATCTTAAAGAAATTTGTACCATTACTTGCTCCAGATGGCCTATTGTTTGCTGGGCACTCTGAGAGTTTCCAACATGCGGTTGATCTATTTAAACTGCGAGAAAAAACTGTTTACGAGCTAGCAAGTAGACCGAGGTAATAATCGTATGTCTATGATCGTTGATGAGCAACTTGCCACTAATTTCTATTTTGACAAAAATTTTAATAGTCAGGCAGTAAAGCTGTTACCTGGTGAATATTATGTTACTGATAAGGATATCATGCTGGTAACCGTTCTCGGTTCTTGTGTCGCCGCATGTATACGTGATTGCTACAGCGGCATTGGAGGAATGAACCATTTCATGCTACCTGACGGTGGTGGCGATGCGGGAAGTCCGTTAAATGCATCAGCCAGATATGGAACATACGCAATGGAAATACTGATCAATCAGTTATTAAAGTTGGGTGCTCGTCGCAGTAATCTGGAAGCCAAGGTATTCGGTGGTGGAAATGTTCTTGATGGATTGACTGTTGCGAATGTAGGGCAACGGAATGCGGATTTCGTATTGAGATTTCTTCAGACCGAAAAAATACGGATTGTTGCGCAAGATTTGGTCGATATATTTCCACGTAAAGTTTATTTCTTTCCCAAAAATAGCAGAGTGATGGTTAAGAAGTTACGCAATGTACGTAATACCACGATCTCTCTGCGAGAAAGCGACTACAGACAGCGATTACACCGAGTGGATTCCGGTGGTGATGTTGAACTTTTTTCTTAATAGAATTAGTTAGTTAAATTAGATTGAGAGTTTAAGATGAATAAGACAAGAGTTCTGATAATTGATGACTCAGCGTTAATTCGTCGCTTATTAAGCGAAGTTATAAATAGCCAGCCAGATATGGAAGCCATAGGATCAGCTCCAGACCCTTTAGTAGCAAGAGAAATGATACGCGAGATGAATCCAGATGTGTTGACGCTTGATGTTGAAATGCCAAAAATGGATGGCCTGGATTTTCTTGAGAAATTAATGCGATTGCGGCCTATGCCTGTCGTGATGGTTTCAACGTTAACGGAGAGCGGATCCGATATTACATTTCGTGCGCTAGAATTGGGTGCTGTAGATTTTGTTTCAAAACCTAAAATTGATATCGCTGCTGGGTTGAAAGAATATGGTAGTGAGATTGCAAATAAAATTCGTATTGCCAAATCTGCGCGGCTTAAAAAATCTGTAAATATATCGGTAACAAAAAGCGCCTCAGCTGATGTGGTTTTGCCCTCGGTATCAAATCGCATTGCATCGACTGAGAAATTGATCATTGTCGGAGCTTCTACCGGTGGCACGGAAGCAATTAAAGATTTTTTAATTCGAATGCCGCCGGATTCTCCCGGAATTTTAATTACCCAACATATGCCTGAAGGGTTTACCAAATCATTTGCCAATCGATTGAATACACTTTGTAAAATATCGGTGATTGAAGCACAAGGAGGAGAGAGGGTATTACCCGGTCATGCTTTTATTGCACCCGGTCATTCCCATTTGCTACTGAAACGTAGCGGTGCGAATTATATGACCGAACTGAATCATGGAGAACCTGTTTGTCGACATCGGCCGTCGGTTGATGTACTATTTCGTTCAGCGGCTAATTGTGCAGGGAAGAATGCGATCGGTGTGATTCTGACTGGTATGGGTAAAGATGGTGCTGCGGGGATGCTGGAAATGCACAAAGCGGGTTCGTACAATTTTGCACAGGATGAAAGTAGTTGTGTAGTGTTCGGTATGCCGAAAGAAGCAATTGCAGCGGGTGGTGTAAACGAAATTGTTCCTTTAAAAGATATGGCCAGATGCGTTTTGTCGAAGATATCCAGTATGGGATCGCATGGAAACCGCGTATAACAGTTAAGTAGTAACCTGCATCTTGATTCGAGGTAATTCAATATACATCGTCAATGAAAAGGTTTATTTCTCAACTTATTATTTTGATTGTCATCTGCTTTTTGGCGAGCTGTGGGACAATACAGGAAAAACCAGCAGTTAAATCTGGTCCTGTAATCAATAAACCGGCAAATTTCAATCATATCAAGAAAGCGCTTTATTCTCAGTACAACGAATGGCAAGGTGTTCGTTATCAGCGCGGAGGGCTTAGCCGGCGCGGGGTTGATTGTTCGGGCTTTGTGCATATTACATACAAGTCAAAGCTAGGCATGCATTTACCAAGAACGACTCATTTACAATCCCGAATAGGAAAAGAAATTCGCAAAGAAGATCTCAGAGCAGGCGATTTGATTTTCTTTAGAACGGGGCCAGCTTCGAATCATGTGGGTATTTATCTTGAAAACAATAAATTTCTTCATGCTTCACAAAAGAAAGGCGTCATTATTTCCAGACTGGATCACGTATATTGGAAAGCCAATTATTGGAAATCGATTCGTATTTAGTCACTCGGTAGCATAAGCGCTTGCCACTTTTGATTAATATCCCCGGTTTCTCGTATCACACCTTAATCTTTGCGGAATGCGACATGAATGAAGAAATCAGGCAACGACTTCAAAATAAGAAGATATGGCAACGAGGTTTCTTCATGGTGATGTACATGGGAATTTATGGTTTCTGCAATTTTTTAATGATTGCTATTTTTGTTTTCCAATTTGTAGCATTAATCATCGCTGGCCAACCCAACGCATTGCTATTGGATTTTGGCAAAAATCTCGGCACGTATATCCGTCAGATTATTGCGTACATGACGCTGAACACCGATTATCTGCCTTTTCCGTTCAGTGCATGGCCAAATGACGGTAATTCCGAACAGCTTACCAAAGATCGCAATATAAGCGATTAGTGCATCATTGCTTTGCAAACTCTCAGAAGTTTAAAGCTTTTCTCATCTTTCATGATTCGGCTGTAACAGGAAACAGCTATCGTAATCTAAAAATGGTTTAATACTCGAATGCATTGGAGCTCCGAAGCATTCCAAGACTATCTGGATTTATAAGACACAGCCCCATGACCACGTTGTTTACACCTCTTACAATTGGTTCGCTGACGGTACCGAACCGGATTTTTATGGCGCCATTGACACGCTGCCGAGCGGGTGAAGCGCACATGCCGAATGATTTAATGGTCGAATATTACAAGCAGCGTGCCTGCGCCGGCTTGATTATCGTCGAGGCGACGATGGCGATGGAAGGGTATTCGGCGTTCTGGAAGGAACCCGGTATTTACTCAATGGAACAAATTGCCGCATGGAAGCAAGTAACTGCTGCCGTACATACCGCCGGCGGTAGAATCTTTTTGCAAATCTGGCATGGTGGACGAGCCTGTCATCCGCTGCTCAATCACGGTTCGCAGCCGATCGCACCTAGTGCCATCGCTATTGCTGATGAAGTGCGTACGCCGGAAGGAAAAAAACCTTACGTCATACCTCGCGAATTGCGTGATGACGAGTTACCTGACATTGTTTCCGGCTTCAAACAAGCCGCGCAGAATGCCAAGATCGCCGGATTCGATGGTATTGAAATTCACGGCGCTAACGGTTATTTGCTCGATGAATTTCTGCGAGACGGCTCGAACAAACGCAGTGGTCCATATGGCGGCTCGATTGAGAATCGTGCGCGGTTGACGCTGGAAGTGCTCGAAGCCGTCAGTACCGTATGGGGGAGCGACCGAATTGGTTTGCGGATCTCGCCGTTGAGTAGCTATAACAGCATGATTGATAGTGATCCGATTGGGTTATCGATTTGGCTTGCCACTCGGCTCAATGATTATGATCTTGCGTACCTGCACGTGATTCGTGGCGATATTTACCAGCAACAAAGCGGCGACGTGATGACGCCGATTCGCCGGTATTATCGAGGTGTGCTAATCGGCAACTTCGACTACGCGCCGGATGAAGCGAATCAAGACATTGCGGGGGATAAAATCGATGCCGTGGCGTTTGGCCGGCTTTTTTTGGCAAACCCTGATTTGCCTGCGCGTATCCGTGCAGGGGCGGCGTTCAACGAACCCAGTCCTGCGACTTTTTATACCGATGGTGCGGATGGTTATACCGACTATCCTGCGCTTTATGTGTCGTGACATAACTGTTTGGTTGTTAGTGATTATTGCTATACTCGGTTTTGAATGACCCGGTTGATCGATTCAAAGCGAGAGTAAGCTTTTACCGAGGCGCGATTGTTTCAGCGGGATGGACGGAGACATGCAGCAGATACTCATCACTCTAGGAATCATTTTTCTTATCCTCGGCCTATTGTGGCCGTGGCTATCGCAACTGCCGCTGGGTCGTATGCCCGGTGATATCCATATTGAACGCGAAAATTTCAGCTTCCATTTTCCACTGATGACGGGATTGATCATCTCTGTTGTGCTGACGCTGATCATGTGGTGGTTGCGGAGGTAAATCATGCCATAAAGATTTTCTGCTCATACCGGGATTATTCATCACTGATAGTACCGTCCACTTTCTTCGTCAACTGATGAATTACTGCGCCACTGAGACGCTGTAGTGTCACTTGCAGCGGCATTTTACCCAATGCATGCGTTGCGCAGGATAGGCAGGGATCGTAAGCGCGTACCGCGACTTCGAGGTGATTCAGCAGCGCCTCGGTGATTTCCTGGCCGTCGAGGTATTGGTTGGCAACAACACGTACCGATTCATTCATGGCCTGATTGTTACTGGTAGTCGACACGATCAGATTGGCTTTTGTGACCAGGCCGTCGCCGTTGACATGATAGTGATGAAATAATGTACCGCGCGGGGCTTCAATGACACCGATACCTTGCGGTTGATGCTCGCCTTTGCCGATCACGAGATCCGTTCCGGTGATGTCGGCATCGGTCAGCAACGTGTGAATCGATTCGGCGCAATGTAGCAATTCGATCATACGCGTCCAGTGGTACGCCAACGTATCGTGCACCAGGCCGCCGTTACCTGTGGCTTTGAAGCGCTGACGCGCCATTTCGGCTAACGGCGTGGTAATGACATCGCAGTTGTTGACACGCGCCAGTGGGCCGACACGATACCAACCACATTCGGTGCCTAAGCTGGAAAAGTAAGGAAACTTCAGATAACTCCATGAGCGCACTTCCTCGCTGAGAAGTTGCTGGTAATCGCAGTAATCGAATTGATCGAGCAACGCGCTGCCGTCTGCGGCGCGGGCACGCAATTCGCCGTGATAGAACTCCAGCTCACCACCGGCACCAGACAGACTTAGGTAGTGACTAGGGAAGGTACCGAAATCGCGGTGCTCCGGATGTGCGGTGTGAATCTGCTCGTTCAGCGTGACGGCATCTTGACTCCATTGCAGGATATCATCGATGTCGGCGAGCAAGGCGTCGCGCTCGGTGACGGTGAGCGGTTTGTTCATGCCGCCAGGTACGGTACCGGTGCCGTGAATGCGTTTGCCGGTAATCGCTTCAATAATTTGTTGGCCGTATTTACGCAGTTTCACACCCTTCAGCGCAATCTCCGGATATTGTTCCAGCACGCCGGCGATATTGCGTTGCCGCGGATCACTGCCGAATCCGAACAGAAAATCCGGTGATGACAGATGAAAAAAATGCAATGCATGCGACTGTAATATCTGACCGAAATGTAATAAGCGGCGCAGCTTCGATGCGGTTGGTGTGAGTTGTTCGATACCTGCGATTTGATCGACTGCCTTCGCCGCCGCCAGTTGATGACTGACCGGGCAAATGCCGCACAGCCGTTGCACGAAAAATGGCACTTCCCAGTACGGGCGGCCTTGGATGAATTTCTCGAAACCGCGAAACTCGACGATATGAAAGCGTGCCTCGGCAATGTGATGGTTGTCATCGATCAGCAATGTGATCTTGCCGTGCCCTTCGACACGCGTGACCGGATCGATAGCGATGCGGCGAGTGGTTGATGATGCGGGTTTTTCCGGCTTCATGTCAGTCGTAGTGCAAGCGGGTGCTGGCAATATCCGGTTGCTGCCCGGCCAGCAGCGGTTGTAGTAATTGTAAAAAAGCATCCGCGGAAGGGGGGCAGCCGGGCAGAAAATAATCGATCGCTACAATTTCGCTGACCGGATACACCTTATCGAGTAGCAGTGGTAACTCCGGGTCGTCCGGGATGCGCGGATGAGTCACGTTGGTGCCGCGTAAATACACTTCTTCCAAACAATCCTGCAAGTCGAAATAATTGCGCATTGCCGGCACGCCGCCGTTGATCGCGCACGCACCGACGGCCACCAGGATTTTACAATTGGCGCGGAATTCGCGCAGCACATGCACATTCTCCGCGTTGCAAACACCACCTTCGATCAATCCGATGTCGCATGGACCGCAGTGCTTGATGTCGGTGAACGGCGAGCGATCCAATTCAACCTGCTCGAGCAAACCGGCCAATCGCTCGTCCATGTCGAGAAACGACATGTGGCAACCGAAACAGCCTGCCAGAGAAGTAGTGGCGATTTTAAATTTGGGCTTACCCATCATGCGCATTCGCAAGGTTTATCGGTAAAACGGGGTTTATTGATCTGGTGGTGATCAAACCGCAAAAAACGCGTATTTGGTACACATGAATGATAGCATGGCAGCAGATTATTCCACTGCCTTCATCAGAGATTCGCTTACTGATTGCGCGATAATTGAGCGAATGCTTTGACTGCGTCAATATCGCACAGAACTTCTTGACTTAAATCATGAAGCAGGCGTATAAGGATGTTGAAATGAACGGCAAAAATCATGCAAAAGTGATTTATAGAGAAACCGGTAGTTGTCGCAATGGCCTTGTTAAAAATAAGAAAATACATAAATCTATGGGAGTATCTCAATGAAAAAATATTTGCCTTCAAAATCGATCGCAGCACTTGCATTGTTGGCGGGATCACAATGTGCACTCGCAAATACCATCGTGACGTTAGGAGACCAGGATTTTGCCGATGGTGAAAAGCCGACTACCGGCGCTTTTCTGACTGCCGGAGCCGGTGAGCCTGCGCCGTTCGATGGCCTATTCAGCGGTTCCGATGTCAGTGGTCCGAATTTCTCCGCCAGCTGGACGTTTTCCTATGGCGCGATTGCGGATACTATCACCGGTGGCAGTTTGATACTCGGGATTTATGATCACGAATCTGCTGCTAGCGGAAGTCAAGTCGCATCTTTTACCGTTAATGGCGTTGATCTCACCGGCGCACTCAATACGCTGTTCGAAGCGCACGGTGGTGCTAGCCGGGAGGATAACGTGTATACACTGGCGTTGCCGGCATCGACTTTTGCGGGACTGGCATCGGGCACAGTCAATGTCGCGCTATCTCTGAAAGGCCCGGGATTGGGTTTATTCGGTGAAACGACATTTAATGGTGCAGCGCTGGATTTTTCCACGCTGGATATCGCCACAGCCGTTCCGGAACCATTGACGAGCACGTTGCTTCTGATCGGAGTTCCGGCAGTATTGGCTGCGGCGCGGCGCAAGATGGCTTGATGCGATTGCGCTATTGTGACTGAAGTTTTTCGGCAACAAGGAGAAAATGATGCCCGATCCCTTTTTAGGTGAAATCAGGACTTTTGCCGGCAATTTTGCCCCCGTCGGCTGGGCTTTATGCCAAGGGCAAGCACTTTCAATCGCAGAGAATGAAGCGTTGTATTCACTCATCGGAACAACCTATGGCGGCGACGGCGTATCGAATTTCGCCTTGCCGAATCTCGCCAGCCGTATCCCGCTGCATCAAGGTACCGGATCCGGCCTCAGTCCGAGAGTGATCGGTGAGCTGGGCGGGAGCGAAGCGGTTACGTTGACTACCGGACAACTGGCGGCGCACAATCATACCGCAGTTTGTTCTAACACGACTGCCAATAGCGCCAGTCCTGTCAACAGCTATTGGTCGACTGATCCCGGCGGTAATACCGGAGCCTACAGCACGACCAGCGGCAGCACCATGGCCGGAACCGCTATCGGTGTTGCCGGTGGCGGGCAACCGCATAACAATGTGCAGCCTTACTTGGTTATCAACTATATCATTGCGCTCGAAGGCATCTACCCTTCCAGATCCTAGAATGGCGGCAGTTGGAAAAAGGAGATTTTGGCATGAGTGATCCGTATATTGGAGAGATCCGCTCGTTTGGTTTTAATTTCGCGCCCGTTGGTTGGGCGCAGTGCAATGGGCAACTGTTACCCATTTCAAGTAATACGGCATTGTTCTCGATTCTTGGCACAACCTATGGTGGTGATGGCAAAACAACCTTCGCATTGCCTAACCTTCAGGGCAATGTTTCGATGGGTGCGGGACAAGGAAGCGGTCTTACTAAACGTGTTCTGGGCGAATTCGGCGGTACGGTGACGGAGACATTGACGATTGAGCAGATTCCATCGCACACCCACCCGGCCAACGTGCAAGCCGGAGACGGCAACAAGCCCGATCCCGCGGGAAGTTTCTGGGCGCAAGATTTGGGTGGCAGCAAGGAATACGGTGATAGCGGACCAGCGCAGATGGCGGCTGGAACAATTACCGCTACCGGCGGCGGACAATTGCACAATAATCTGCAGCCGTATCTGGTGCTGAATTACTGCATTGCACTGCAAGGCGTATATCCACCCAGAAGCTGAAGCCGGATGTTTCGCAGCAAAATTCGACAAGATAAATGAGAGGATAGTATGGACGAACCATTTTTAGGAGAAATCCGCCCCTTTGCATTTGGTTTCACGCCCAAGGGTTGGGCGGCCTGCGATGGTCAATTGCTGCCGATTGCTCAAAATGCCGCACTGTTTTCGTTATTGGGCACGATGTACGGCGGAGACGGCCGCACCACGTTCGCACTGCCGGATCTTCGCGGACGTGCGGGGATGCACGTGAATTCAGTTCACACCCAGGGAGAACGAGGGGGGCAAGAAAACGTGACGCTTACAACCACCCAAATTCCTCTGCACAGTCATACGGCAAACTGCAGCAATGTGATTGGAACTCAAGCCAGCCCGGCGGGAAAATTCTGGGCGCAGGATTCCGATGGCAATGTTATGTTCAGCAATGCGGGCGGCGCAACCATGGCTGCCGCAGCAGTTGGTAATGTGGGTGGAGCGCCGCATCCCAATATGCAACCCTATCTCGTGGTGAATTATTGCATCGCTTTGCAGGGTATTTTTCCAAGCCGGAGTTAGTAATAGTAAACTTGGTACCATCAGCGAAGCTGGTGGTAGTGGATTTCTAAGTATCCCGGGTAGCAACTAAAGCCTAATCTTGAGAATCAGTCGCTCTCAGAAATCATGATAAAGGCTGTGCACTGCAATCCACAAAATAACCTGCATTTCGTTTGAAAGCGGAGGGTATGCTGTTTGAAAACAAGCGACTGATTAATTGATAATGAAAAAGCCAGGGATTTCTGTTGCCGGGGAAGGTAAAAGTTATTTAAAGGCCCTGCAGGCTCGATATACTAAAATATTGTTCCTGCAAGGTTTATCATCTCAGCCAACGACTTTGAACGATAAGGTTGATGCGAATAATAGTTTCGTGTGACTATTTTTCGGTTGGAAGTTCGTTACGACCTTCAGCCGGTTTACCTTCATGCGTTGTACCGTAATTTTCGGAACTCGCGCTTTCCGGTGCTGTAGGTTTGCCACATGCAACTAATGATAATGCGAAAAATGCTGCAACAAAAAATGCTGAAATTTTCATTTAAAGAATATCCTTAAAATTTTAAAAAAGTACTGCAATATTTTTTGTGACACTCAATCTTTACTAAGGAAGCGCTGATTAATCCGATAAACGCGATAAAGCGCGAGATACACAGAACACAGCAACCAACGCATATCCATCAATAGACAAGGCGGCGAGTATCGTGCAACGAAGCGATTCACCCGTGCAGCGAATGAATGAGCGATTCCCTAAAACTGATCGTCACCTTGGCACTATAGCATGATAAGTGCACTGACTCTGCAAAAAAATTATTTCCTGATCCGAAAAAATTATGCACAAAAGCTCTGAATTCAGATGAGCTTTTCCGATCTTTGTTAAATCGTAAGGATTTCACCCGGACAGGATTTTGCCTGTTCCAGGCGCATCAGTGTCGGTAGCAGATTGAGCCCCGTTCGTTTTTTTAATTCGAGCGCTCGCTCTTTGAATTCGCTCAGTGGTATCCGGATCGTTTCCCTGCCTGCGGCCAGTGCAATGACATTACCGCTGTCGCAGGAAGGAAAAGCCAGCGCGCGTTCGTCAAATGCCGATCTAATGCGTGCGAAATTGGACTGGTAGCCGCGGCTGCGGCCCAGCAGATTCGCAACAAGTATGCCGTTATTGTTCAATCGCGTGCGGCATGTTTGATAAAATGGCAACGTACTCAATGTGTTGGAACGATTACTGGCATCGAAACCATCCACCAGAATCAAGTCGTAAGTGTTATCGTACCCGGCGATATGTTGAGCACCGTCCGCGATGACGATATTCAGGCGCAGCGGATCGTCCGGTAATTTGAAAAATTGCCTTGCTGCAGCGACTACGCGCGGTTCGATCTCAATCACAGTCAGTTTTGCTTGCGGGCAGTGGCGATAAAGAAATTTGGTCAGTGATGCCGCGCCTAAACCGATCAATAGCACGTTACGCGGAAAGTGGGTATCGTCCCGCAGTAACAAGCTTGCCATCATTTCGCGGGTGTAGTCGAGTTCCAAATGCCATGGGCGCGCGATGCGCATCGCACCTTGGATCGAATCGGAGCCGAAATGCAAGCTGCGCACACCGGCCTGTTCGCGAATTTCAATAGGAAAACTCATGATGTGCCCACTGTAAAAAATTTTGTGATAAGTATTTGGTTCGGTTATTGGTACATTCGGTTAGCTGCTAACGTTGGGTCATAGTCTTGCCGGCGGATCAAAAATTTGGTGCGCGTGATTATCAACGGAAAACCTGTAGAAACCTAAGGAAACGCTGATTAACTGACTGTACGAGCGAATCGATTCGTGTCAATTATCAATCTTTAGACCTCATCGTCACTTTTCTTCGCGATCGTTTCCATTAAACCAGTTTCACGGATCGTATTCTGGTCGTAAATACGCTGCCCGATCGGCACTTGGTAGCCTTGTTCCTTGATCAGAATCGCACCGACCGGGCAAATACGTGCAGCCAAATCGGTAATGGCGATTGGCGTATCAGCGAGCTTGCCGTTCGGCGAATTGACAATCAGGCGAGCATCAGTGCCGCGTCCGGCAATAGCAAACACATTTTTCTGATCGATATCGCGGCTGGCGCGTACGCATAGATCGCACAAGATGCAACGGCTGCGATCCAGCAAAATCTCCGGGTGCGATGCGTCGATTTCGCGGCGTTGATAAAACTGCGGAAAATGATCGTCGAGCATGCCGAGGTGATAAGCCATGGCTTGTAATTTGCAGTTGCCGGTTTTTTCGCACGATGGGCAAATGTGATTGCCTTCGACGAACAACATTTGCGTGATCGCTTTGCGTATTTCGTTCAACTCCGGTGTGTCGCTGCGGATTTGCAGACCGGGGGTTGCCGGTGTGGTGCAAGCGGCGACGCTGCGGTTGTTGGCTTCCACCACGCACAAGCGGCAATTGCCGCGTGGCGGCAAGCCGGGATAATGGCACAAGTGCGGAATATATTGACCGGCCATCAATGCCGCATCCATGATGGTTTGACCCGGCGTGAACGGAATCTCTTCGCCGTCGATGTGAAGTGTATCAGTGACGGTTGTCATCGCTTCTGATCCAAATGTGCGGCAGCATCGTCGCGGTGGGCGACCTGCCGTGCGTCGGCTAAGGCTTGATCGAGATCGAAACGTGCAGTGAATTGCGGTTGCAGGCGATCGGAGAATGCCTGCGGAAATTGCCGTAACCCATCCAATACGTGATTTGCGGCGGTGTGGCCCAAGCCGCAATGTGATTGATGTTTCACAATTTTCCCGAGCTGTTGAAGTTCTTCAAGAGCATGAACCGAGCCACGGTTAGCAGCAATCGTATCCAGGGAATTTTTCAATAACTGCGTGCCGATCCGGCACGGCGCACAAAAACCACAGCTTTCGTGTGCGAAGAAATGCGCGAAATTGCGATGGATCGCGAACAAATCTCGCGATTGCCCGAATATCAATACCGATCCGCCGGTGGAAACATCGTCAAACGCAATGGTTCGCTCAAATTCCGTTGCACCGAGTAAGGTACCGGCAGGGCCGCCGATTTGCACCGCTTGCGCATCTGCGGCGCCGCAATCGCCCAGCACTTGACGGATCGTTACGCCGAATGGGTATTCGTAAATTCCCGGTTTTTCGCAATCGCCGCTGATGCTGAGGAGTTTGCTGCCTGACGATGTCGATGTGCCCGAGGTCTTGAACCAATCGGCGCCATGCATGGCGATTTGCGCGGCGGCGATGAATGTTTCGATGTTGTTGACCACGGTCGGTTGTGCTAAATAGCCATGTGTTACCGGGAATGGCGGGCGGATGCGTGGAATGCCGGGTTTGCCTTCGAGCGATTCGATCAGCGCCGATTCTTCTCCGCAAATATAAGCGCCGGCGCCAATGACGATATCGATGTCGAAATCAAATCCGATTTGTCCCAAGATGTTTACGCCTAGCAAGTTGAGTTTGCGGCGATGCTCCAATTCGGCTTGCAAGTGTGGCAATAAATAGCGGTATTCGCCGCGCAGATAAACAAACCCTTGCTGCGCGCCGATGATCCGCGCGCACAGCGTCATGCCTTCAAGCATCGCGCCGGCTTGTTCATGCAGCAGCAGGCGATCCTTGAACGTGCCGGGTTCACCTTCGTCAGCGTTGCAGACGACATAACGCGTTTCACCGGCGGCTTCACGGCACAATTGCCATTTTTTGCCGGTATCGAATCCCGCGCCGCCACGGCCACGTAATCCGGATCGTTGAATGATCATTAAGGTTTCGCTGGCGCCTGATCGCAAAGCGTGCTGCAGCGCGCTGCCGGGTATTAGCCGTTCGCTCAACAGTAAATCACGGCGATACACGGTATCGGATATTTCAAGCCAAGCGGCAGGCCATTGCGGAAGCGGTATTTCATTCGCTACGAGCTGTGCCACTTGCGCGAGTTTGACGGCATTCAAACCGATTACGGGAAAGCCATTGACCAACATCGAAGGGCCATGGTCGCACGTACCGATGCACGATGCTTCACCGATGCTGACCAAGCCGTCCGCGCGTGTTTTTCCGGGAATGACTTGCAATTGCTGGCATAGTATCTGGAGCAGGTTTTCGCCATCAGCAAGATAACCGCAACTGGTGCAGTTGCTGAACAATAGATCGAAGCGGCCGCGCGGATGCGTCGAAAAAAACGCATAGAATTCGACCACTGCCGCGACTTGGCTGAGCGGTAATTGGTAATCGATCGCGACTTGCTGCATCGCTTGCGGCGGAATATGCCGGCATTGCTGCTGAATCCTATATAGACGGTGCAGCAGGTGTTCGTGCGCGAATGAGCTGGGGCGGTTCATCATGTTATTGAGTATAGCCGGATTGCCGCCGAACCGGTAGCAATGACGGGTAATTGATCCGTAAAATCAAGAATCAGGCGAGAAGTGCGGCGACAATACCGGTAATGAAAATGCCATCGAACGTCCCCGCGCCGCCGATCGAAGCGAATGGCGCGCCGAGCCGGGAAATATCTTTGATGCGTAACAGGTCGGCGCCGATCAACACGCCTAAGGTGCCACTGATGTAGGCCAACGGCGCGCTTTGCTCGGGATTGATAAGCACCCCCACGAGCGCCGCACTGACCGGCGCGATCAATATCGGCATGGCGATGCCAAGCCTGGGAATCGGGCGACTGAAATAGTAACTGACGATACTGATGATGGTGATGCCGAACAATGTCGGGAATACGCCCAATGTGCTGTGAGAAAACAAAAATACGGATAAGGTGACGGGTATCAGGCAACCGCCGAAGTTAATGCAAATTTGCGTTTCGTTATGGAATGGTTGCGCGGGGATTCGGAGTAATCCCCAGTAAACCGGCGACGGTGGTTCATGGACCGGCACCTCGCTTTTAATGCGCGTGACCGGCAAGTTGATCATACTGCCGAACAACGAAAGAAACAGCAGGGCTAAGCCCGATTCCGGCGATAATCCAAGCTTCTCAAAAGCAAATGCCAATAATTCCACTTGAATCAGTACTGCCAGAATGCCGAGTACTAGAACAAAAAATAGCAGATGAAAAGGGGAATAGAAATTTTTCATTGATGCCTGGGAAATCTTAGCGGATTGCTGTTAAAGCGGCGCGAAGATTACAAATGCGCGAACAATCACTGTTGAATGTACTGGCTCACGCAGCGATTGCTGCGTGGCTGTTACTGGGTATGGTTACAAAAAATTTATTTTGGCGGAAAGTGTTGTTTCGCTCTTTCAAACGCTTGTTCCATTGATTTGAAAGATTTTCTCAAACCGGTTTGAATATCGCCCCATGCGCTTTCCGAGCTGTTTTCGAAGGCTTGCCATTTTTCCTTGGCCTGGCTTAATTCCTGTTCGAGCTCGTCCAAATGCGGCTGCAATTTATCTTGTAATTCTTTGCTTCCCAGGTGCATTTGCAGCTTGACCTCGTCAACGACCGATTGCAGGTTGGACAGTTCCTCTTGTAATTTTTGGGGAATGGACTTGTCAGTCATTTGAATATCTCCTTATTGATAAATTTGAACGTTGTTCACTATGCCATAGTATCAGCAAAATGGCTGCATGTATTGTGACCGATCGAAGGATTGCGAAAATGACTTACAATCCGGTACGTGGCTATTTTCATGGCGCCGGTCTACGCGTTTCCCGGAACCACGCGCGGTATTGCGTCATCCGGGCGCGTTGTTCCGCGGGGGCATGACGGCGGCAGGTCGCATACTCTTCCGTATCCGGTTGCGCACCCCAGCGTATCTCGGCGCAATCGTTGGGATTGTAAGCGATTTCGAAATCGGGCCTGCGCGCCAGCACGTCAGCGATGGTCAATTCCCATTCACTGCCGTCCGAACGGATATAGCGGATGCTGCGTTCCTGGGTACGCTTGACGTGATATTGCTCGATCGCAGCTTTGGCTTGCTCCGGATTTTGGTCGTTCAGCACGAATAATTCCGGATGACGTACGATTTTTTCCGGAAGGCCGTTCAGCACATTGATTGCAATGATCAAGCGCATGTCGCGTGATGGCGTGGAATAATCCTCCCAAGGGCCGATCGTCTGAAAAATTGCCGCCCCGCTGGGCATTGCGATCGTGCCACGCGGATTTTTGCGGAAATACATTTCACCGTTTTGGACCGAGTTGACGCGGGTTTCCACTTGCTCGACCAGTGCTGTCAGCATAGCCTCGTACGCTTGCAACGGGTCCAATCCCTGCGGGTTGATCAATTGTGTTAGCCGCGCATAGAAATCATCGGGTGTGAGATAGTCCTGCTCCAAAGAAAAGGGCATAAAATCCGGATGATCGGTTAATTCCTGATTCGACAGCATGCGTCCTGTGCCCGATGCGGGCAGCACAACCGGACGGAATGCTTTAAAACCGGGTCCGGCATTCCCTGTGTCGGCAAACAACAGTGTGCCTTCCCATACGCGTTTGCGTGCTACCGAATTATCCGGTTGAGCATCGACCGCCAGCAGCATGCCGGGGCGGTCGGCTGTTTGCGGCACCCATTCGGCCAGTACCAAAATATGACCGTAGGGGTCGGCATATACGGTTCCCGGCCATAACGTCTCGCGGCTGAGTGGAATCGGGTACCAATCGGTGTTATCAGCGGCGAGACCGGTTCGCACCGAGCCGGAATGTACGGTATCCACCAATTGTCGGTAGCGTTTGCGGAAATTGGTTTGCGTCTGCACGCCCCGTGTGAACTCGCTGACGATGGTGGGGGCGCCGCAACTCGGCGGTGCCTTGGCCGAACCGCGTCCGCAGGCGCGAAAAGCCATCGGCAAACCGATTTTCCAGGCGAAATAAGCGCGCAATGTGTAAGGTAGATCCGCGCAATCCGGTGTCAGCGGCAGGTTATTGTCTTCGTGAAGCCCCAGATAATTATGCAGAAAATTGCGCTCACTGTTACGCAACACCGGCTCCAGCGAATTGAAACTGAGGTTCTCCTCGGGTGGTGCGCCGAACAATTCTTCGATCCAAGCCGAGTAAAAGGCTTCGGTAGTCAGATTCCAGGTTTCCGGTTTTCCCTGAGCGATCGCTTTGCTAATGACGATTGCATGGCATCCGGCTTGTTGATGATCCCGGTTTGCGATGACCCGGTAGGATCCGTCATCAAGGCTTTCCAAATTTGCGATCAAACTCCAGGGCGGTCCGCCGCGTTGACGGATTTGCAACGGTATTGATTGATCCTGCGAGTCCATTAGAATCAATTCCGATAGCGGGCCATCAACTGACACGGCCATGATTTTGACCGGTTGACCGGCTTGAGGCGACAGCGGCGCAATCCAGATACGGGCCGTGCCGGTTTGCTCGCATGCGATATCGCTGGCCGACGCCAACGGTATATAAAGCCATGCCCATAGGCATAGTGTCCAAAAATTCAGTCGCGGAAAATTCATGGATGACCTCGATCGGGTTGTTGCTCGGAAACAATCAATGCACCTATGAAGCGCATTGTACTCCGATGTGTAATTGCCATTCAGTGGGCGATTGCATTGATTCCGTACTATAACTATTATGGCAATCGTGATGAATCGCGCAAGCGCCAACCGAAATGGTTTTTAAATTAACGATTTAAGGATTCTTATTATGCCGATGCAATCGATCAATCCGGCCACGGGCCAAATCATACAGTCTTTTCCGATATGGCAGGCTGATCAAATTGATGCCGCGTTGGATCAAGTGGAGTCGGCGCAAACCGGTTGGGCGGTGCTCGATTTTGAGCAACGCGCCCGGTTCATGCGGAATTTGGCGCAAGTATTCCGTCAAAACAGCGAAACCTATGCGCTTATGATTACCGAGGAAATGGGAAAGCTGCTCAAAGAAGCGCGCGCGGAGGTCGAAAAATGCGCTATCGGTTGCGAGCATTACGCCGAGCATGCATCGTCGTATTTGAAGGATGAGATTATTGCTTCCGATGCCAGCCGTAGCGTGGTCGTTTATCAACCGTTAGGGACCATTTTGTGCATCATGCCGTGGAATTTCCCATTCTGGCAATTAATCCGTGCCGCCGCGCCGGCGATGATGGCGGGCAATGCGGTAGTGCTGAAGCATGCATCGAATGTGCCGCGTTGTGCATTGGCGTTGGAACAAGCGTTTCAGCAAGCCGGTTTCCCGGCAAATACCTTCCGCACGTTCATGATCAGCGCTGAACAAGCGGAGCAAGTGGTTGCCGATCGCCGCATTGCCGCCGTGACGTTGACGGGCAGCAGCGCCGCGGGACGTAAAGTCGCGGCGATCGCCGGGCAGCATCTGAAAAAATGCGTGTTGGAATTGGGCGGATCGGATCCGTTTATCGTGCTCGACGATGCCGATATCGAATGGACCGCGCAGCAAGCATTGATCGCCCGGCTGCAAAACATGGGGCAAAGCTGCATTGCCGCGAAACGCTTTATCTTACTGGAAACTATCGCCGATGCGTTTGTGGAACGGTTGCAAATACTCATCAACCAACTGCGCAGCGGCGACCCGAAAGATGACGAAACCACCATCGCGCCCATGGCGCGAACGGATTTGCGTTCCGAACTGCATGCGCAAGTGGAACGAAGTCAGGCATCGGGCGCGCGTTTAGTGACCGGCGGTTTTCCGATGGATACGCAGGGTGCCTATTATTCACCGGCAATTCTGGATCACGTGCAACCGGGCATGCCGGCGTTTGACGAAGAGCTGTTCGGTCCCGTGGCCGCCATCGTGCGTGTAAAAAATGCCGAGGAAGCGATTCGGCTCGCCAATCGTAGCCATTTCGGCTTGGGCGGCAGCGTGTGGACACGCGATCCGGCGCGTGGTGAAGCACTCGCGCGGCAAATTCACGCCGGTTGCACGTTCGTCAACGGCATCGTCAAAAGCGATCCGCGTTTGCCGTTCGGGGGCATCAAAGACTCCGGCTTTGGCAGAGAACTGGCCTATCACGGTATTCGAGAGTTTGTGAATATTAAAACCGTGTGGATTCGGTAGAAAGAGGGAGGAGCTGTTGAAGAAATAGCAGAAAAGCGGAAGCTTTCGAGTTAAAATTTTCTACGGTCTGTTCCATTAAGAATGGAGAAATTGCTAGGGTCTGTTGACATTTCACATAGGTAACCACAGATACCCGTATGCCATGGCAAGCATACTCTCAAAATTTCTCTTCAGTCTGCCATATCGCGTAGCAACTGCCCGGTACTGTTTTATCCGGGCAAAGACGTTTTCTACAAAATGCCGGTATCGATACAATCCCCAATCCATGTCTGTGTTACCCTTTGTCGAATTGCACTTCCTTGGTATCACAGCTTTGGTTCCTTTCTTTACTATCTGATCACGTATAAACTCACTGTCTAACCCTTATCCACTACAATCGCTTGTGCATCAGGTAATTTGGCGATTAACTGCGGTGCTGCAGAACAGTCATTGACTTCGCCACTGGTGATTTCAAACTCAGCAGGTAAACCATCACCATCGACTGCCAGATGAATCTTTGTGATGTTACCCACACGGCTTTTTCCGATGGCCTGCGGTTCTTAAACTGCTGCTCCTGCACTATGCTGATGCGCTTTAATGTAGCTGTCGTCAATGAATTCCCACTCCCAATCCGGATCAATACGCCTTGAAAATCCTTAACCATTTCCTGCTTAATGACCATGCATTGAATCTTTTGTAGATGAAATTCCAGCAGCCGAAAGCCTTCGGTAAATCTCGCCACGGGCAACCAATCCGCATTCGATACAGCATGCCTTCTACCGTCATGTGCAGATTGCACTTGTTATAGATCAGAATCTTCTCCAGCTTCGACCAAAACTCATCATTGAGCATCAAGTGGGGCATCGCAAACTCGTTTTGTTGGTGATATAGGAACCCCAATATTACGAGTTTGTTTTTTCTATGAGATACTTATCTCAAAACGTCAACAGACACTAGTTATCGAAGTGAAGTATGGGATCGTGACAGATCAAATACTCACAGAAATTGCAGCCGGTCATGGCAACAATACCGCCAGCTTGATAATCATTCATAGCGGCCATATCAGCAGCAGCAGCGGAATACTGATCACCGCCACCAGAATTTCTAGCGGTGCGCCCAATTTCCAGTAATCGCTGAAGTAAAAGCCGCCAGGCCCCAGGATTAGAGTATTGTTTTGATGGCCGATAGGCGTGAGAAAAGCGCAGGAAGCGCCGAGCGCTACCGCCATCAGGAATGAATCGGCATTAACGCCAAGTGCGGCCGAAGTGGCGATGGCAATCGGGCACATCACGGCTGCGGTGGCGGCATTGTTCATGAGATCGGACAGAAACATGCTGACGATCAGGATCAGCACCAGTGCCACTACCGCATTGCTCTGCGCCACGTTATCCAGAAGGAAACGGGCTATTACATCCGCAGTGCCGCTGGACCCCATCGCTCCAGCTACAGGGAGCAGCGCACCGAGCAGGACAATCACCGGCCAATCGATCGCTTCGTAGACCGAACGCGGCGATACCGTGCGCAATGCCATGGAGGTCAGTACAGCGACGGCGAACGAAATTGCCACCGGCAATAAGCCGAAGGCGGCGCTACCCACCGCCATGGCCATGATGATGCCGGATTCCCAGGCTTTGCGCTTATTCGGGATATGCAATTCCCGCTCGGCCAGTGGTACGCAACCATTGTCGCTCGCAAATGCCAAGAGTGCTTCGGGAGGGCCTTGCATCAGCAGCAAATCGCCCGAGCGGAAAGCCAGTGAGCGCAATCGTGACAGCGAACGCTGGCCATGACGCGATACCGCGAGCAGGTTTAGGCCGTAGCGTGTGCGCAGCAGAATGTCGCTGGCCGAGCGTCCAACGAGTGACGATCCCGGTAGCACGGCGAGCTCCATTAACCCGATTTCCCCGGGAGGTGCGGCTTTGCCGTCATCGCTTTTGCTTGCGATCGATTTATCCGTATCTTTTGCGTTTTCCTTGGGGTGCTTCGCAACGTCTTGTTGTGGCGTATTCGTTTCTATCGCCATAGCCTCGTGTTTCTGGGGTGGCTGAATTTCTTCCTCGAGTTCTAATTCCAGGGTGGAAAGTACGGTGGCCAATGCTTCGGCTTCGGCTTCGATTATCAGAATGTCGCCGGCTTGTATGCTGCGCCACGGACTGGGCGCCATCATGCGAATGTTGTAGCGTATCATACCGATGATTTGCGCATCGGTCTCACCAAGCGCCGCTTCGATCTCGCGCAAGTACATGCCTGCTACTTTGCCGCCTTCCGGCACACGTGCTTCGGTGATGTACGCTCCTGACTCGAAACCCTCGACTCCGGCTTGCTTGCGAACTGGCACCAGCCGCCAGCCCAATAGGGCGACGAAAGCAATCCCGGCCACGGCGACTGATAACCCCACCGGCGTGTAATCAAACATAGCGAAAGCGCCATTGCCGGCCTGGGCGCGAAACCCCGATACGATCAAATTAGGCGGAGTTCCAATCAGCGTCGTCATGCCGCCCAAGATGGTGCAAAAAGCCAACGGCATCAGCATTTGTCCGGGAGTGAGCTGCAAACGGCCGGCCAATCGCACGGCAACCGGCATCAAGAGCGCCATTGCGCCAACATTGTTCATGAATCCCGACAGTACTGCACCCAGCGTGCACAGTGCGGCTATGCTAAGCGCCACCCCCGCCCGGGCGGGCAATATAGCGTGCGTCAATGCATCCACCGCGCCCGAGGTTTGCAGGCTGCGGCTGAGCACTAGCACGCACGCAACGGTGATGACCGCCGGATGACCAAAGCCTGCGAATGCTTCATCCGGCGATACCAATCCGGTCAGTACGCACGCCAGCAACGAACCAACCGCCACCATATCGTGACGCCAGCCACTCCATAGAAACATTCCCAAGGTGGCGAATAGAATCAACAGAATCAGCAACTGATCATGTGTCATGAACGCTGTCGCAGCTTGATTAAAAGAATTCCCGAGCAATCGGTTTCTTTCTGGAGGTGTCGCACCTTACAGCTTTTATCTATACGTTTCAAAACCTCTGCTCCTCTGGTAGCCGGTTCGCTGCTTGCACGGTTTACAGTCATAGCGATGCATAAGGCATGGTATGCCAATAATCTCCGTATAATTCCACTTATTAGTAATTATCATCATGATGATAAATGTTTATTTTTAATCTCTATCGGGTTTAATTCCTCGCCCCTTGGGGTGTAGGCTGGTTGAAAACCAGCAGTTTGAAGAGCGTATTTAATACCTCGCCGCTTGCGGCGGGATGCTTTATTAAACAGTTGCAAACTTAGGAAAATACAGTTTATTTATATTTTATATGGTTTTTTTTTGATTATGAAAGGTGCAAGATATGCATAAACTATTATAGCATTGAATTAATTGAATTTTTTATGGTTGCTCATGTATATGTGTATAAAGCTATAGGGTCTATTGTTTTTTATTTAGCCGTCTACATAATGTCTACATGAATCCATAATTCTTATGCAATATATTGCAAGCTATTGATTTATTGGTGCTGTTGAGAGGAGTCGAACCTCCGACCTACTGATTACGAAACGTAACTATAAATATTAATAATATATAAATCAATTGCTTGTAATGCTTGCCATATATAAAAAACAATGTCAGACAGTTTCAATCGGTGGAGTTCTTAGAATAGTTTGGCACAAATTTGACACAATGTTCGCAACCTATTTGGCTCACCAAATCAGATAAATCTGAGTACTGAGTTAAGGGTTTTTCGATATCCTGAGAAGTTGGATATGAATCTCTGTTACTGGCTGTTTTCAGAAAAAAGTTTAATCGCCAGATTCAGTTAAACTTGAAGATTTTAGGAGCTCTAATTTTGCTATTGCATTTTGAAGATAAGGAGCGATAAGCAAACCGAGCAAGTATCCGCTTAGTTTCCCAAAACGTTCTTGTTTTTTCTCTTCGAGCAATTTGGTTACTTGTTTTAACCAAGCTAGCTCAGATATAAGCTTTTTATTAAATGCATCTACGGTATACCTTTCACGAAATACATATGCAAGTAGCCTGAATTGCTCTGGCGATGCTTCCAATAATGCAACGGCAGTATTAGCAAATACCTGCGGCGGTAGTTCAAGAAGAATTGGTATTTCGTAGAATTTATTATCCTCGTGATTAGAAAGTATGAGTGAACGCATGAACTTACCTGTGTCGTTCCTCATCAAGTTAATAAGATTCTCTGCTTCATGCTTGTAACTCTCCTGCAGAACCGTATTTATTCGTTGATATAAATGTGATTTCAGTTCTTGAAAAGAAGCCTTTTCAGAGGAATAAAACTCATGAGAATAACAAATATTTTGATCAAAAAATGGATCAAAATATTTGCTGCTAAATGGAAGCAGGTCTTTATTTTTCAACTCATCAATATACTGTTTTGCGAAGTTAAGAATCTGTTCTTCATTACTATCATACAAACTAATCTCCGATAAATGCATGAATACGCCGGCAAGATGCATTACCACTCCCGCATCTGTATATTTTTTATTGTTCCATTTTTCTTTGATTCCCTGGAGCAGTGATTCAAACTCAGGGTCAGTTAGAGATTTATAAGCTAGTAATTGTACCCAGTCAGATTGTTTTGTAGATTTGAAGTATTTGGTATTGAGAAGTGCTTCATTAATATCATCAGATGGTATCAATCCGCTTGTAAATAAAGTTTTCCAAATTGATTTTGTTAATACAGAGTCTTCTGAATCAATCTCTAAAGTAGAATATTTGCCAAGTTCATTAATCTGATCTTGATCTTCTGTTTTTTTTCTAAATCCCAGAAAGCGATCTATTATCGGATTTCCAAGTTTTGAGGCATCGAGATTCCCGCTTCTAAATTCAAATGAATATATTAGGAAATATGCAAGTAAATGTGATACAAGGCTTCTCTTTTTCTTGCATTCTGCTTCAAGCATTACATAGAAACGATCAAAATCTAAAAGTGCATGCCTTAATATTCTTAAGTTATTGTATTTTGAAATTATATAAATTTGCTCAATAAGAGCCTCATTCTCTGAGATTATTAACTTTGTTTCATCATGCTGAAGTTGTGTAATGAAAAACTGTAGCGCGGGTATAAGCTCAGGTTCTAACTCCAGCGTTTTACCAATTAATTTTTCTTTTATTCTTTTATATTCTTGGTATTCTTTATTTTCCTCAATTCTCGCTTCATCAGCGATTAATATTGCTTTAAAGCCACTGTGCTCCACGAGCTGGTTTATGTACCCTAATAAATTAGGAAGTAAAATTGCGCAGCGTTCAATGTCGTCAAAAACTAATAATTTTTCTTCTGGAATATTTTGCTTAAGTAAATTTTCATCTGGAATGCCAACACCTACATTTCCATCCGATCTGCCGTCATTATTGAAGTCAAGTTGTATCGTTGCTTTAAGAACACCCTTTGTCAGTTTACCCAATACCTGCATACCTTTAGAGGCTAGAATCGGATGTAATTGCCTAAAAAATTCATTCTCGATTTCTTCGATTGAACTGATGCCATAAAGGCTGACATACAAATAATTATTGCTGGTTTGTTTGTTAAAGAAATCTGTAATAAACCATGTTTTTCCACATCCCCAAGAACCTTTTATCATGACAGCATATTCTGGGCGCGTATTCAAACCTGTATAGTAAGAAAGGTAATCATGAATATGTTGATTTTTTAATGACATATTAGCTTCTACTGAGAATAATGCTGTTTTTGTAAGATGACACAAGAGATATTTTTTTCATTTATTCAATAACCCAAGAACTAAGTCGAATTACAAATGACTTTCCTTCCTCTGATAAACCTAATCACACTATCTGATTTGGCAGCATGGGAAGCTACGAAAAGTTATATAAGAAAATTAACAGATTTATAGTGCTTTGACTATCGGATTAATTATTCAATAATTACTGGCAACTAAAGGTGTAACTATCTTGTTATGACTTAAATTTACCTTTAATTCTGCTGTTTTCTGGTAAATGCTGAGTCTGTTTTTTTATTTTAGTAGCTAAATGATCATGAAAAGATTAGGTTAAACCAATCTCATTCAATCTTGCACAGTCTCACCCACAATGTTTGACAATAAATTCTAATCGTGAGAAATTGCGATCGTCGTAAGTCGCTCTTTAAAAAGTCAACTGCAAATGTCCGGGTTTTCAAGACCTGATAGATACTTTGCGCCAAAATAACCAATTGACAGTAAACTTACCCAGAGCACTTAAATTACTATGCGCTTATTAGTGACTAATTTAATCTAAAACGGGGGAAAACTAACCTGCGATTTAAAAGGCTATTCGTGAAGCTTTTAGTTAAGCTCCAATAGTAAAAACATCGAAACCGACCTATCCACCTTAACCATCCATAAAGTCTAACCATTCTGCGCCAAATCCTAAACGTGCCAACACTCAAAAAACGTCTAGGCTCATTCCTGCGCTAACAATTCCCTATTGAAACAAATTTTCTTGAATAAATAAAACACCAGTCCGGCTGCTGTGGTGTGGCTTTTTTGCGTCTTGTGACTTCATTTTTTAACAATTAAGTGAGGTTTAACATGAGCAATGATGATTCTTTGATCGGGAACGTACCCGATGGATGTGATAGTGTTTCTTCCGCATTACCAAAAACCGCAACCGTGAGACTGTCTGACCGGGAGCGCGTCCAGCGCGATCCGGACGGACAGACGAACGGGGAAACAATTAAGGGTACGCTGGTTAGTAACACAGTACCCTATAACTGCAATAGTGAGTACTTCAAGCTTTTGAGAATTGGGGTTGATAGCCTGTATTTATCCTATCAAGGTGAACTGTTTCCAGAAGTCAAAGAACGGTTGGTCAAGCTTAAACAACTGGCACAGCATCCAGAAGCAGATCAACAAGCGCAAGCACAATATGCTATTGCTGGCCATATCTTTGAAGTCAAGGATAAAGGCTCGTCAATATTCCCGTATGTGCTGGAAGATGGCGCATTCCGCATCAGCTTGTCCAGAACCAGCAAGAAAACACCGATGGCGTATGTCAAGATATCCTCCCGGTATCTATGCAGCGTTAAGCCTGCTGAAGCAGAAAAGCATTTACGCGAAATTCTCAAGGAACTGGGTACCCTAGATAGTTATGCCCATGTTAGCCGTATCGATCTCTGTGCTGATTTTGTTTCTCCTGAGAACATGGAATCCTGGGGGCGTGAAGGATGGATAACGCGCGGCAAAAAGATTGATGCCCATGCAGTTAATGAGAAATTCACTGGCTGGTCGATTGGCTTGGGTGGCAAGATTTCCTGCCGGTTGTATAACAAACTACTAGAGATTCATACCAGCGGCAGAACCGATCTTGTTCCTTTATGGAAAGAAACCGGTTGGCAAGAAGATGAACCCGTCTGGCGTGTTGAATTTCAGTTGATGCGCGATGTATTGGCAGAGCACGGTTTGATAAGCCTTGATACTGTGCTGGCCAATTTAAACGGATTATGGAGCTATGCTTCAACGGAATGGTTGCGCTTAACATTGCCCAATCCCGATGATCAAACGCGCTCACGCTGGCCGATTCATCCATTGTGGGGATATATCTCTTCTATAGACTGGGAAACCGACTTCAACACGCTTTCCAGATCGTTCAAACCGGAACGCTTACCTGAAGATAAGCGAATACTGACATTAGGCATCAGCTCAATGGCTTGTTTTATGGCCAAGCATGGCATTACCGATTTTGATGAAGGCCTGGATCGCTATTTGCTGGCACTGCATCAGCATCTTTATTCCTGCGGCGAATTTATGGGTTTGTCAGCGGAGGATTATCTACTTGAAAAGGTGCGCTTACGTGGCAAAGAATACAACACCATTCTAAATATCAATGAAGCAGATCAAAAACGCCTGGAAGTTGAAAGGGCTGCTAAAGATTATCGCAAAGCTTCGGAGGGAGAATGAAAACCCTTACCTTAAATGAAGCTGCCCAATTTCTCAAAATGCACCCAGAAGAAGTGCGCCGACGCGCTAAGAGGGGGATTATTCCTGGCGCAAAATCGGGTAAACGTTGGGTATTTGTTGAAGATGATCTTGTTGCCTACCTGCGCTCGTTATATGCTACACCTCGGCAAGCGTTGCAAGTGGGACATGAGGAGAAACAATTATGTCACTCTGTAAACGTGGTAAGACGTGGTGGATTAATTTCACCACACCAAGCGGCGAGCGAATTAGATGCTCTGCTGCAGCTGAAGATAAAACCCAAGCACAGGAATTCCACGACAAGCTGAAAGCTGAATCTTGGCGGGTTGTGAAACTGGGGGATAAGCCAAAACGCACTTGGGATGAAGCGGCTTATAAATGGCTGATGGAAACGCAGGATAAAAAGACACATCATGATGACGTGGCTAAAATAAACTGGCTCCAACAGTTTTTTAGAGGCAAGTATCTCGATGAATTGACGCGCGATGTGATTGCGGGGATTGGCGAATTAAAGCGAAAAGAAACGAGTCCGGCGACTGCCAACCGTTTATTGGCTCTGATTCGTTCAATCTTGCACCGTGCGGCTCTTGACTGGGAATGGATTGATAAACCCCCAGTGATTAAGCTGTATCGTGAGGCAAAGCGCCGGGTGCGCTATCTGAGTGCAACGCAGGCTAGTATTCTGATTCAGGAATTGCCGCAGCATTTGGCGGATATGGTGACGTTTTCACTGGCTACAGGTTTGAGGCGGTCAAACGTCACAAAACTGGAATGGTCGCAAGTAGATATGCAAAGAAATGTTGCGTGGATACATGGCGATCAGGCCAAAGCGGGAAAACCGATTCATGTAACCCTAAATGCAACGGCAATGGCGGTATTGACTAGGCAGATTGGCAAACATCCAAAATCAGTATTTAGTTACAAGGGTAAGCCAATCACACAAGTGAATACAAAAGCTTGGTATAAGGCGTTAAAACGTGCCGGTATTGAAGATTTCCGCTGGCATGATTTGCGCCATACCTGGGCAAGCTGGTTAACTCAGAATGGCGTGCCATTGAATGTCATTCAGGAAATGGGCGCATGGGAATCTGCTGAGATGGTGAGGCGGTATGCTCACCTTGCACCTGAGCAATTTGCTCAGCATGCCCGGGTCTTGGATGGTGTGCTAAATGTCACAAATTTGGCACAATCGAAGTAAAGCAAGTTCAGTTACGCTTCTAAGTCTTTGTTTTATGGTGCTGTTGAGAGGAGTCGAACCTCCGACCTACTGATTACGAATTCTAAAATGCACTGTTTTACGTTGCTTTAATATTTTTGAATATCTATTAATGTCATTGTTTTGTATTGATTTTAACTGTTATGTTGTTTTAAAATCCACCCCATAGTTTTACGTCTACTGTCTACATAGTGTCTACATGGCGTCTACATGAATGGAGATCAAAACAATGACTACACCTCAAACGCTACCGCAGAAAATCACAAAATCCTATGTAGACAGATTGTCTACACCAGACACCGGCCAAGCGTTTATTCGTGATACCGAACTGAAAGGTTTCGCCGTGCGCATTACTTCATCCGGCACAAAATCATTTATCCTGGAAAAAAGAATTGACGGCAAAGTGAAGCGCTTAACATTGGGCCGCTATCCGGAATTAACCGTCGAGCAAGCCAGAAGGGAAGCGCATAAATTACTTGGCCATATCGCCACCGGCCGCAACCCTGTCGCTGAGAAAAAGCAAGAAGCTTTGCAAGGCACGACACTGCAGCAGGCTTTTGATGATTTCGTTAAAACCCGGAAGAATCTCAAAGAACGAACACTCTATGATTACCGGCGGCTGATGAAAGTTGCGTTTGCCGATTGGCAAGAAAAGGCAATGACCGGTATCAGCAAAGATATGATCAGCAAGCGTCATAACAAAATCGGATCGGAGAGAGGGGAAGCCTACGCCAATCTGGCTATGCGATTTTTACGCGCTCTGTTTAATTTTGCCATCGCACAATATGAGGATGGCAGCGGCAAATCCATCTTGCATGAAAATCCGGTGATGCGCCTAACCCAAACTCGCGCCTGGTATCGGATTGATCGACGCCAAACCGTAATCAAACCGCATCAACTCGCATCGTGGTACCAAGCCGTTATATCACTCAAACACGATCCGATTTCAAGCCAATCCGCACTGGTGGCTGATTATCTTTTGTTTCTCTTGTTTACAGGACTGAGACGTCAGGAAGCTGCGACACTAAAATGGTCAGCTATCGATTTGAATGACCGATCTTTTACATTAACCGATACCAAAAACCGGCAACCTTTGACGTTACCGCTGACAGATTTTATTTATGAATTGCTGGAAAAACGAAAAGCTGTGGCAAATTCTGATTATGTTTTTGCCGGAGATGGCAAGTCAGGCTATCTGATTGAACCTCGCTGCCAAGTGCAAAAGGTCATTCAACTATCCGGTGTATCGTTTACATTGCACGATCTGCGCCGCACTTTCATAACTATTGCTGAAAGCCTCGATATCTCAGCTTATGCGCTTAAACGATTGGTCAATCACAAAATGTCAAATGATGTAACGGCTGGCTACATTGTCAGTGATGTAGAACGTTTAAGAAAACCAATGGAACAGGTATCGGCACAATTATTACAGTATTTTTGTACTAACGGAATATGAAATATTACAAAGCTATTTTACTTTTAATTTCCGTCGATTTGTAAACAAAAAAGGTCAATGCTTAAATAACATTGACCTTATAGGAAGGAAATTGAAAAAACTTACGGTTTAGGCATATATTTTTTTCATCGGAAGGCGCGTTTTACTTTTCGATACACTTCCAATTAAAAGATAGCTTACAAAGAATACTACTCCCAAAATGAGATCAATTTCTAACCAGCTTATTTCAGATTGCATGACTGAAAGTGAATGTAAATCGCCGACTGCGGCAAGTGCAGCTAGCGGTAAAGCACCTAATAAAACGAAAGCAGCTTTTATGGCTGTACTCAAAAGGCTTTGACTGGTTTTCATTTTTATCTCCTAAATGAAAGTTTATTGAAGTTATCGAAAGTTTACGAGCAGTAAGAGTCTGTAGTTCACAGAAAGTTCACAAAATATTTATAAAAAATTCACATATATTGGTTTTTCTTTATAAAATAATATGTTATTAAAATAATTTTGTCTCATCCGGTATTTTTATTCCTAGACTACCAACCAACGTTGGAGATTTTCTGGTCTATCAAGGCACTTGAATATAATGTTTTATAACTTATAATATGTCTGATTGTTATAATTTATTGATCCGGCCGCAAGCCAAAAAGAAATTGCAAAGCTTGCCGAAAACGGATCGATTCAGGATTGCTGAGAAATTGGAACAACTAGGCCGGAATCCCGATGATCGTTCGCTTGATATCAAGAAACTGGAAGGCGAACCCTATTTCCGGCTAAGAGTTGGTAATTGGCGCGTTATTTTTGAACGGCATGATGTCGTTAGAATTATTACGATTGAGAAAATCAAACCGCGTGGAGATGCTTACAAATGACACTGCAAAAAATCAAATCCATACAAGGCAAAGATGAATATGTTTTGTTGCCAATAGCAGTTTATCGCGTTCTGAAAGATCAGATCGAAAAAGAATTAGCGGCTTGCGAAGCAAATCAGAGTGACGAACAAGCCTATGAACCGTTTGTGCTTGAGGATTATGTCGATAATCCCGTCGCGTTAGCACGAATCAAGGCAGGCATTACCCAGGAACAACTGGCCCAGCGTCTTGGTGTCAGTCAAGCTTATGTGAGCCAAATTGAGCGTCGCGACACCGTCACCAATAAGATGCTTGAACGAGTGCATACCGCCATTCACAAAACTAAATAGTTTTACCGACCAGGAAGCTTTCAGGATGAATGTAATTCTTCCTTGATTACTTTTCGTATCGTTTCCTCGATGGTCTTTTTCTGCATGGCTTCCCGCAAGGCAGCATTGATAAGTGTCTGATATCCTCGCCCCCCGGCTTGCTGCTTGAACCAGGCCACAATATCCGGATCAAGTGTGATGTTGATTTTCTGTTTCTTCTGCGGCAAAGGCTTCAATCCGATTCGATGTACTGCGTGCTTAAAATCATCATCTGTCCAGACGGGGGCTTCATCCAAATCATCAGAAGTTGGTAAAATAGTTTTTTTGTTCATGGCGTTCAGCTTTTCGCATGGAAATAATATGAATCTCATCAGCGGTTTCAGTATGTGCAATAACCACCACCTCAACCCCTAGCAAACCTATCGTGGAATATCTGTTTTCGCTGTATGCAAAACGTGTGTCGGGCTTGGTTAGCGTGTAACCAGCAAAAACTGTTTCAGCATCGGCAAAGTCCAAGCCGTGTTTTTTCAGGCTGGCTTTGCGTTTCGCTTCATTCCACGTAAAGTTCATACTCCAAATAATATAGATTAATATCTATATTATCAAGATACAATTTTCTCAAGTGTTCAAGTGATGAGCCGTCTAATGAGATTATTTCTCACAGGATGATCGGTCGTGCATGTAGAAAATAATCCCGACTTTAAATCTATTTGGCAGTTGGCTCATGATTGGACGGGTGAAACGCCTGATAAAACCGATCCCACTGCAATTTCTCCAGAACTAAGGATTGCTATTGATCGCTTGCTTCGAGCAATAAGCAGCAAAGAAATTTCCGCTAAATGGAGAGGGCGTAGAATCTTTATCGATAACTTGCTTATCTCATTGATTTTTGAACCTAGGCATTGCATGAGATTTTATCGATGGCTGATGCATAACGAATTCAGTAAAGATTATCTGGATAATCTTTACGTCAGGAGGAATGAAGTCATTACTTGGTGCGACAAAGTCATCTTACTTGATCCTCCGCCTTGCTGGATGCCAAAACACTTACTCGATAAACAAATATCTACTAAGGAAGCAAAGAACTACCGGTCAGCTAACGAAACGGAAGACCGGATTCGTTGCCAAGCCATAGCCAGCGCGTTATGGGAGCTTGACCCCGCTATACACCCTGTCCATTTGACTCAATCAACAATAATGCGGCGATTTGGCAACGGCAGAGACTATAGCGAAGAAACGATCAAAGATTGGATTAAAAACGTTGATCCGCAAAAAAAGCGCAAAAAAGGTGCTCCGCCGAAGATTCAATACAAAATTGAACTAATAAAAGATCCTCAGCTTGAAGATTAGAAGCGCAAATAGTGATTCTTGACTTCATCTCAAAATGCAATCAATCCGCATCAGTACTTATTTCCTAAATCCCTGCCAGTCCTGAACAGCATTTTTAATTATGCCTCAGTCGACTGACCCTTTTTTATTTCTTGGTAAGTTGCAGCAGTATTAATTCCATTTCAACCACAAATGGAGTTAATCATGCATGACCTTTTACTCACTACTAAACAAGCCGCACAAATCTTAGGCGTCAGCACCGCATTCCTGGAACGAGACCGCTGGGCCGGAGCACGAGTGCCATTCGTCAAAGTAGGCAGCCGGGCAGTTCGCTATCGCCATAGCGATCTGCTCGCCTATATTGAATCTTGCATTCATTACTCAACCAGTCAGTACTGAGGTGTGTATGCACACGTCAGTACATAATAACCATGAACTGCTCAGCTCCGGTGAACGCATCGCCGAAGGTATTTTGAGTTCACTTGATGAACCGGATGGCAACGATAAACGCTGGCGCGCGCCGATATTCCGGCAACTTCCCGTGCGTATTGCTGAAACTGTCGCCTATGATTACAAAGAAACTTACATTTTTGACGGCAGGAAAAACGCAAATCTTCATTTGCTGAGTACTTTCGGTCAGCCGACTAAATGCACGATTCCACTGAATGCAAGTGACGATGATCTGAAGGCGCTATCCAAACGCATCGTGCTGGAAATAAGAAGTTTTAGTAATCTGATGTTCAATCGAGCTGATAGGGCAAAAAGCCTGCTGCATTTTGCCCGGCGATATGATGTCAGGCTACCTGCTTTGGATGATCCCGGCATTACAGCAAAGGGTATCTATGCCCGCCTGACTGACGAAAACTGGTGGTTGCGCAGACTGCGTAAAACACATGCCAAGAAACTGGAACATCAAGCGATCCGATCCGGCTTGGTAAATCGGAGAAAAGGCGCGTATGTCAGCGATGAGACCCTGCAGCGGCGCAAAGAGCAAAAGAAACGTAATCACCGCATACTTGAAGGGCTTCTGGCTGTCAATGAATTGGGTGAAGGTTTAACGCTCAGTGAAATTGCAGAACATAGCTTGGCCAACCCTCTAGTACGTCGCAGCGAATTGATGGTGCGCATCTTTGGTTTTGAATTCATCGCTAATGAACTAGGGCATGTTGGTGAATTTTATACCATCACCTGCCCATCCAAAATGCATGCACGGTTATCAAAAAGCTGCGAACCAAACCCTAAATATGGCGGCACCACGCCTGAACAAGCGCAACAATATCTTGATCAGGTCTGGTCGAGAATCCGCGCAAAGCTCAAGCGAGATAACCTTGAAACGTATGGTTTTCGTATTGCCGAACCGCAACACGATGGTACACCGC
Source organism: Nitrosomonas sp. (assembly GCF_019635155.1). Taxonomy (GTDB): domain Bacteria; phylum Pseudomonadota; class Gammaproteobacteria; order Burkholderiales; family Nitrosomonadaceae; genus Nitrosomonas. Next base: position 37,220 of record NZ_JAHBZY010000009.1, read on the forward strand.
ATTGGCACATGCTGTTATTTATGCCACCCGAACTAACCGCAAGAGTGAGAAAAATCATAGAGCATTATGCTTTGCAAACCGACGGTGATGAACCAGGCGCACAGGAACACCGTTTCAAGGCGGTCTCTATCGATAAAAGCAAAGGAACTGCAATTGGTTACGTTGCCAAGTATATTTCCAAAAACATAGATGGCCACGGTCTTGAACATGACATTGACGGCAGTCCGATACAGCAGGCTGCTGAACGGGTCGAGGCTTGGGCATCAACTTGGGGAATCCGGCAATTCCAGCAAATCGGCGGTGCAACTGTTTCAATCTGGCGGGAGCTGCGCCGGATCAGCGATGCGCCTGAAGGCATACTGGAACAAGCTAGACAGGCAGCCGACCAAAATGAGTGGTGGCGCTTTATTCAATTGATGGGCGGCACTACTGCCAAACGTAAAGACAATCCCATCAAGTTAATGAAAATCGACTCGAAGGAGCGAGGCAAGTATGGCGATCCAATCGGGAAAAAGATTTGTGGCGTTGAAACTGATACCGTCCAACTACTGACACGATTGCATCAATGGCATATTGAAAGATGCGCAGTTAACATGGAAGTAACTGAAGAGATGAGCGCAAAGCGCTCGCGGGGGAGCGTCAGCGACCGCGGCGGCGCTTTTGCGGCGTAGCCGCCTTGGAGTTCTGTTAATAACTGTACGATTGCAGTTCATATGAATTCATAATTCCAGTTCTGAGGTTCTTTAAATATTGTTACTCGGAGATATATAACGAAGCAACAAATGTAAAAAACGCAATAGATATCAAAATTGACGAAAATTTTTAAATTTTAGTAACAATATTTGAACCTATTGATTGTGATGTGATCACTTTTAGCTCATATCGATAATGGTAATTGTTGATATGAATGGAAGTACTATAGCTGGGATTGCTTTTAATATCATTAAGGAATCTAGGCCGCAGTTTTTGTTTAGAATCAAAGTAATAGTATATATAAAAAGAGATTTTATGCAATTAGATATTTATAATACTAAAAATTAGAATCGGGAATGAATTAGATGCCAATAAACAACACCCAATTTAGATATTATGATAGCAATGTCCTGCGCTTGCCTGCCGAAAAACGCAAAGAATATCATGAGCAGGTAGATCGTCTTATCAGTGAACTTAGTAAAAAACTATACGATCAGACCGACATTAAAATTACCAAGGTAGTAAAGGCGGGATCGTTTGCGAAATACACCATACTTCGCAAAACATCAGAAGATCCCATAGATGTCGATGTGGTGTTCTATATCTCCGGTCGTAGTGTCGATAAGGAAACTCTCGAGAGCTTGAGTGAAACAATTTACAGCTTGTTGATTAAGCTTTACCCCAACAAGACTGTTGATCACTTCGAAATTCAGCGCAAGGCAGCGACCGTCAAATTCATTAAATCGGGCTTGAGTGTTGATATCGTTCCTGTCATTGAAGATCCATCCAGATTAGACTACGGGTGGCAGTACGACATATACGACGGTTCCAAAATACAAACGTGCGCCTCTTGCCAAATAAAGTTTGTACGCGATCGCAAGGAGGTTGATAGTGATTTCCGGACTTTGGTGCGACTGGCTAAAAGATGGAGAAACTACATCGAGCTTAGACCACTGAAATCATTCATAATAGAACTGATTATGGCCCATGTGCTTGCAAAGAAAGGTAAGGACGGCTCAATCGAGAAACGCTTTCGCGATTTTCTGCTTTATATCGCTCAATCAGAATTGAAGGAAGTTATTTGTTTTCCAGAAAACGGGCTGATTACTCCGCAATTTTCCGAACCCGTCGTCATTCTTGATCCCGTATGCAACAGTAATAACGTCGCTAGCCGCATCACGGAGAAAGAGCGATTGGAAATTATGGAAGCTGCAAAGAATGGTTGGGAAATCGCTAACTATGCTTCTATCGAAGATGACATCGAGATATGGAAAGAACTGTTTGGCCCTCGTTTCAAAGTAGAGGATTGAGTTATGAGTTATTCAAGCACTGCGACTGAAACTTACTCAGTCACTGATATTGAAATCGTTATGCGAAGAGTTGCCGCTGACATCGTCATGATAGCTAGCAGCACTGGCGCTGCTTCTGAAGAAAAAGCGCGCGAATGGGGGCATGACATTGAAGTTCTTGCAAAAAACGGATACCTAAGTGCAGTAGATTTGACTTTATTTAGCGGAAATAGCGAAGTAAAAGCGGTGCGCTATGACGTCAACAGAGAGTCAGGCACATTAACTACAAGCCGACCTGGAGGCGTGCTTTGGCCGCGTGTTAACCTACCTTATCTCCAAATAATTCTGATGTACACTCCAGAATATAATGACTTAGCGCGATCAAAAATGAAAGGGAAGCTTCGTGTTTCTTGGGTTCCCTCCAACGTAGACACTAGTCATTCAACACTCAATTCCACTTCAGGTCGGAACTATGTCAGTAACGCATACGGTATGCAGCGTAAGGATTTCAGCAAATGAGCCAAAATAATATATTCGACAATAAAACAATTCTTCCCGATAGCAGCTTGGCGGCACGGCAGAAAACACTGCTTGGATTTGAGTCCCGTTACGAGAAAATCCATGATCAACTACGCTTACTGCTCAACCTTAATGAGCTGGCAGATTGGAGCAAAAAACATCACGGACAACGTATTCCTCTCTGCGATCTTGTAGCAGATCAATATCCGTTGGTGATCTTTTATGGCGACGTAGGCACCGGAAAAACGGCAACCGCCGAGTGTATTGCCAATCGCTTAGCAAAAGAATCTGGCACTGAGGACTCTATGCTATTCAAACTGAGCAACAGGGTGCGCGGAAGTGGAAAAGTTGGTGAGATGGGCACCTTATTGACCCAGGCATTTCAAGAAGTGATCCAATCAGCAGGAAAGAACAGGCGTGCAATATTAATTATTGATGAAGGAGATTCCCTGGCTGCTTCTCGTTCACAGGAACATAGTCATCATGAAGATAAGGTTGCGGTCAATACCTTAATACAATGTATAGACGACTTACGGCGATTTGGTGGAAGGATAGTCGTATTTCTCTGCACAAACCGGCTTTCGGTGCTTGATGCTGCTCTTCAAAGGCGAGCAGCAATAATAGAAGAGTTCCTGCGACCAAATGAAGTGGAGCGGCGGGAATTATTGAAAATGGATCTGACTGGAGTTTCTCTTACTGAAAGCCAGTTAGCCGAGTTAGCATCTGTAACAGGACCAAAAAATGGAGCTCCCGGATGGACTTTTTCAGATATTCGAACTCGACTTTATCCGGCGGCATTAGCTTCGGCTTTTCCTAATCAACCGCTTAGCTTCACACATCTTCATGAAGTTGCAAAAAATATGCGCCCATCGCCAATCTTGGAGGATTTCTAATGGCAAGATCACCGCTTTTCGGGCGTCGAATTCATATTGCAGGAAGCATTCCGAGTAAGGAAGAGGAGGAAAAGTACGCATCTGCCGAGGAAGTTGGACATGCACGACAATTAGTGGAAGTCCTGGTTAAGGAATTGCTGCGAAAGGGCGCCAATTTCGTTATCCCTGTCGATGCCGAGAAGTCACGGAAATCTGATGGCCTTCCAATCTGCTTTGATTGGCTAGTCTGGGATACCATCCAAAAGAATCTGGCGAGTCGTCCGACTGGCGCACCTAATCCACTCATTATCGCCGTCAAACACCACAAGAACGAAGAGCAGATTCCTGAGCAATATCAGCACCTGTGGGATACGTTACGCGGCTCTGATCTAGTCCAGATTGAAAGCGCGGTGCATTGGAACATGAATAGCAAACGGATGGAAGTTCAAGCTCGTTGTGGAGATATTCTGATCGCGGTTGGCGGCGGCGAAGGGGTGTTATTTTTAGCCAACCTGTATCACGATGCTGGCAAACCCGTTATTCCTTTGAATCTCAAACTTTGTCCACCCAATACCGGTGCGCAGCGAATCTTCGAGTATGGCCTATCAAGCAGCCATGCACGGCGACTTTTTCAAACGGAAAGCGGCATTTCACCGCATACATGGATCAACCGGATTGATTTTCCTAACCGTAAAGATGCTACCGAAAGGGTGCGCGACATGACTGCTCTACTTGAGGATATTTCACCACCCAAGGCTTTCGTTGTTCGGCTACTTAATCCTGCAATTCCAGATTATTCTGATATTCAGAATTTCTTTGACAGTGTTGTACAGCCGGTGGTAGAAGATGAACTTGGTTATAAACTGACAGTAATTGACGGAAACCAGGCATATGATTACGCCAGAATCGATGAAGAAATCTTCGCTAAACTCCATCGCAGTAGCGTTGTCATCGCTGACATAACTGGTTGCCGCCCAAATTGCTTCTTAGAATTGGGATATGCGCTCGGGCGAGGTCTCCCAACTATGCTCCTTGCAAAAGATGGCACTGATCATCCTTTTGATATTAACTCGTTTTCTGGCCATCACTGGAAAACGACTGGAACCGTAGAAGAGCGCCGAAAAGATTTTCGCAAGCACTGGGAAGCCATTAAAAATCGTCCTCCCTTAGTCCCAACGGAGCCACTTATACCATGAATTCTAAGCGTGAAATTTTCATATCAGTGGATGTGGAAGCTGCAGGCCCCATTCCAGGGGAATACAGCCTGCTAACAATCGGCGCTTGTCTTGTATTTGATGATAAGGAGACATTTACTTGTCAGATCAAACCAACTACTCTCAATATAGTTCCAGAGGCTCTGACAGTAACAGGTCTTTCATTGGATGTATTGGAAAAAGAAGGCTGCACGCCCGTTGAGGCTATGCAAAATTTTCGTGACTGGATTATGCGTGTTATCGGTTTCGACGGCATTCCTATATTTGTAGGCTTTAACGCCGCGTTTGATTGGTCTTTCATCAACTACTATTTTCATCGTTACATTGGCGAAAACCCCTTTGGTTTTTCTGCGTTGGATATTAAATCGTTATACATGGGATTTTCCAAGTGCTCATGGAATCAAACCAAATCAAGCCAAATCGCAGCCAATCTCCATCCCAAATTAACCAGCACACATGATGCACTGCAAGATGCACGTTATCAGGCTGAACTATTCCGTCTAATTCTATCTGCTCATTTTTGATTATAAATTTTAATCGATTTTAGCTCCATCAATCGTATGTTTAACTAACATACCTAACACAAATTTTCGTTTTTTTTCTTCAAACTAATTTCCTTACAGAATGCAAGTTATTGTTTTTATGTTGCAGACACTAAAAATCAAACTCGGGCCCTTCTGATTGCAAGTTTGATTTGCTCTGTAGTTAGATTTTCTAAAGCAATTTTTTAACTGCCTTTTATATCTGATTTGTTGTCTACATAGAGTCTACACAAATAAAATATTTTGTTGTTATTTGATGTAACTTATTGAATTTTTGGTGCTGTTGAGAGGAGTCGAACCTCCGACCTACTGATTACGAATCAGTTGCTCTACCAACTGAGCTACAACAGCATTGGGCAAAACGAAGCTGGCTATTATAGATGGTTGGGGAATTGCGGGCAAATGTAAAGAACAGCTTTCTATAGCCTGTGTGATGTAAACTTAATAAACTCTAACTCGTTATGAAGTTTATTTTAGAAAAGCCAGATTCAATATTTTTCTGACAATTTTCGCCTAAGTTCGGCGATTTTCGTCAAAAACCTGTACAATTTAGCTATAACAGTCCATAATTCACAAATGGATTCTAAGAAAGCTAAAATAAAAAATATCTTGATCATTCATGGACCCAATTTGAATCTATTAGGGGTACGTGAACCGGAGATTTATGGTGGAATTACTCTGCGAGATATTAACAGAAAATTAAGCAATTTAACCGAAAATAGCGACATTAAGCTGGATTTCTTTCAACATAATGCGGAATCGGCTTTGATTGATAGAATACATCTGACAATGCATGACGGAACTGATTTTATTATTATCAATCCGGCGGCTTACACGCATACCAGTGTTGCGTTGCGTGATGCGATTGCGGCGGTAAAATTACCTTTTATCGAAGTGCATTTATCAAATATCTTTTCTCGCGAATCCTTTCGGCACCATTCGTACTTCTCGGATTTGGCGATTGGCGTTATCAGTGGTTTGGGTGCTAAAGGGTATGAGTTGGCATTGGAATATGCCATGACATCCTACTGACCGGTTTTATAAACTTTTTCCTTCCGCAATATCATGATGTTGCGTTTTTTTCACTAAGAATTAATTTTTTGATAAAACGACCTTGAAGCGAGGCGCCACCTCGGGAGATTGAATATGGATCTAAGAAAGCTAAAGAAGCTCATTGAGCTGGTTGAAGAATCGAGTATTGCCGAGCTGGAAATCACCGAGGGTGAGGAAAAGGTACGGATCAGCAAACCAGGCTCCGGAACACCGAACTATGCCATTATGCCGCAAGCCATGCCGACCATGATGCAAGTCACGCCACAAGCCGCGCCGAATGCAACTGTTGGAAATAATGATGCTTTCGATGGAGCAGCCTCCACTGCAAAAGCGGTATTGGATGGCCACATTGTCAAATCCCCGATGGTCGGAACGTTTTACCGGGCTGCTTCACCGGGCGCAAATCCGTTCGTGGAAGTTGGTCAAAGTGTCAAAGTAGGCGATACGCTGTGTATTATTGAAGCAATGAAGTTGTTGAATGAAATTGAATCGGATAAGAACGGTGTGATTAAAGCGATTCTACCTGAAAATGGGCAACCCGTTGAATACGGTGAACCTCTCTTTATTATCGAATAATTATCTGAGAGAGATCAGATAACCATGTTTGAGAAAATTCTTATAGCGAATCGAGGCGAAATCGCATTGCGGATTCAGCGCGCGTGCCGAGCGATGGGTATCAAAACGGTCGCGGTGCATTCCGAGGCGGATGCGGAAGCCAAGTACGTAATGTTAGCCGATGAATCGGTTTGTATTGGCCCTGCACCAGTAGCGCAGAGTTACCTCAATATTCCTGCCATCATTAGCGCTGCCGAAGTGACCGATGCCGAGGCGATTCATCCCGGCTATGGTTTTTTATCGGAAAATGCTGATTTTGCGGAAAGAGTTGAGAAAAGCGGGTTTGTTTTTATCGGCCCCCGACCTGAAACGATTCGCTTGATGGGTGATAAAGTCAGCGCGAAAAATGCCATGAAAAATGCCGGAGTACCGTGTGTACCTGGTTCCGATGGCGCGTTGCCGGAAAACATCGATGAAGTAAAAAGGATCGTCAAGGAAATCGGTTATCCCGTTATTCTTAAAGCCGCGGGTGGCGGTGGCGGACGAGGCATGCGGGTCGTGCATACTGAAGCTGCATTGTCGAATGCGGTCATCATGACACGCAATGAAGCGCAAGCTGCGTTTGGAAATCCGACAGTTTATGCAGAGAAGTATCTGGAAAATCCCCGGCATATTGAATTTCAATTATTGATTGACGCGCACGGTAACGCAGTGCATTTGGGTGAAAGGGATTGCTCGATGCAGCGGCGGCATCAGAAAATTCTTGAAGAGGCACCTGCACCAGGTATACCGGAGAAATTACGCAATAAAATCGGTGAACGTTGCGCCGATGCTTGTCGCCGTATCAAATACCGTGGTGTCGGTACATTCGAATTCTTATTTGAAAACAATGAGTTTTATTTCATTGAAATGAATACTCGTTTACAAGTTGAACATCCGGTTACAGAAGCAATTACCGGTATCGATTTAGTACAAGCGCAAATCAATGTGGCTGCCGGCCTAGCGCTGCCTTTTAGCCAGAAAGATATTATATTTAAGGGACATGCCATCGAGTGCCGCATCAATGCGGAAGATGCCTATAAATTAACACCTTCCGCCGGACGCATTACGCAATACCATGCACCGGGTGGTCCCGGGGTTCGGGTTGATTCGCATGTGTACCATAATTATATGGTGCCGCCATACTATGATTCGATGATCGGGAAAATTATTACCTATGGCGATACCCGCGAGCAAGCCATTGCGCGTATGCGGATCGCATTGTCGGAAATGGTCGTGACCGGCATAAAAACCAATATTCCATTGCATCGGGATTTACTTAACGATGCAACATTCTTGAGTGGCGGTTTCTCGATTCATTATTTGGAACAAAAACTGGCGCTGCATAATAAAACCGATTAGGGCGCGAATTTGATTTTATCCATACTCACTAAAGCATGTCCTGGATTACGCTGATTATCAAAGCGGATGCCGAACATGCCGAGGTGCTAAGCGATGCATTGTTGAACCAGGGTGCGTTGTCGGTCGATATTCACGATGCCGCAGCCGATACTCAAGATGAGCAAATGCTGTTCGGCGAACCGGGCGAGCCAAGTGGTGAAATCTGGCAGAATGCGGAAGTTTCAGCGCTATTCGAGCGAACGGCGGATATCGCCGGGATTTTTCAGAACATATCGAGTCTCATGCCTGATGGCGAGCAACTTGACTATCATGTGGAATGTATTGAGGAACAAGACTGGGTGCGGCTGACTCAATCGCAGTTTGATCCGATTCAAATTTCTCATCGGCTCTGGATTGTTCCGACTTGGCATGCGTCTCCGGATCCTGCGGCAGTCAATTTGATTCTTGATCCCGGATTGGCTTTTGGCACCGGCAGTCATCCAACTACGCAATTATGTCTTGGTTGGCTGGATCAAAATCTGAATCTTGGCGATAAGGTAATTGATTATGGCTGCGGTTCCGGGATACTCGCCATTGCAGCGTTGAAACTTGGCGCGTCGCATGTAACCGGCATCGATATCGATCCGCAAGCTATTAAAGCCAGTCAAGATAATGCATTGCGAAATCAATGTGACCCTTCAAAATTTCTCTTTGTGACAGCACAACATGCGCTGGGATCGGATGCATCATCGGGCGATCCTGTTGATGTCGTTGTCGCTAATATCTTAACAAATCCGCTGATGTTGCTGGCGCCGGTACTTGCGCGTGCGGTCCGCTCCAAAGGGAAGATTGTGTTGTCAGGAATTCTTCAAGAGCAAGCTGAAGAGGTCAAGCAAGTCTATCAGCAGTGGTTTGACATGCGCACTGTTACATCGCAAGAAGGCTGGGTGCTGTTAAGCGGAAGCAAAAAGTGAAATAATGCCCCTGTCTTGATCTGGGAATAACCTCGGTTGGAATGTACTCCGATAACCTGTTACTAAATAACAAACCGTTCAAAATGACGAGTCTTACATGGCATTGGTAACTTGCTGTCCGAGTTGCAGCACTACTTTTCGCGTTCATGCGGCGCAATTGCAAGCACATGGCGGCGATTTGCGTTGCGGACAATGCCAACGGGTATTTAACGGTTTCGCTACACTGATAACCGCGCACGAGTCAACCATCGAATATCCGCTTACCGTTCGGTCGCAGCCTGCTGTCGCACCTGAATCATTCACTGAGAACCATGACGTCGGTCCGGATTCAGACGCAACCATTCATCCGGTACCCGCTCCTGCAAGTGAACCCGATGCACCGGAGTCACCCGATTCATTGTTTGACGATGGAGAACAGGCCAAACGATCATCGCCAATGCTGCGGATTGCGAACATTCTGCTACTGCTGTTGCTGGTTGGGCAAATAACGCATCATTACCGGACGGAATTGACGGTGATTGCACCATATTCCAGACCGTATTTGGAGCAATATTGCGCATTGCTTAAGTGTACGATTCCTTATTCGCAAGATATTCGCCAAATTGGCATCGAATCGTCGGATCTGCAGAAAAACCCTGCCGGCGAACCCGAAGTTACTACCATGCATGCGACCATTCATAATTTCGCATCGTTTCCGCAAGCTTTTCCGGCATTACAGCTCGTATTGCTTGATGCCCAGCAACATGTCATAACCAGCCGTATTTTTACGGCGGATGATTATTTGCAAGAAGAAGATAGGCAGCGATTATTTATTGCGCCGCACCAGGATATTGAAATACGCCTGGATTTCGATAGCACGGAATTAAGTGCATTAGGGTATCGCTTATTGTTACTATATCTTTGAAAGTATGCCGGAAGTTATGCAGCGTGACATCAAATTACTGCAATAATATTCGCATTTTTTGCCATTATAAGCGTGCCAGCAATAGCTGATGGATTTCGTGATCGTCGAGCACAATCGGATTGGTTTTCATACTGTTACCGCGGCAATTGGCAATGACTTTATTGAGATTGGCTGGTTGCAATCCATAATGCGACAGCCGTGGCAAATTAAGCTCGTTGGTCCATTGTGTCAGTTGAGCAACCAAAGCGTTAAAAGCGGCATCGGGATCGATAAATCGCTTTTCACACAATATCTCGGCGACATGCAAATATTTTGCCAGCGCTTGATTACCAGGGTCTCGAGCGAGCATTGCTTCAATATTCACCTGTGTCGCTGCTGCAACCAAGGTGCCGCAAACAACGCCGTGCGGAATCGGATAAAAAGCACCGAGCGGGGAAGCTAAGCCATGCACCGAGCCTAAACCGACTTGCGCCAAAGTAATCCCCGAGAGCAGTGCAGCATAGGCCATTTTCTCGCGATGTTGCGCTAGTTCGCCCTGTTGGTGATATAACGGCATTAATGCATTACGTGCGGCTTGCAGACCGCTGATCGCAAGCGCATCGGTAAACGCGTTAGATTTGGTGGATACATATGATTCCAGCAGTTGCGTTACTGCATCCATACCGTTGGCGGCAATTACGCCGGGAGGACAACTGGACAGCAAATCGGGATCGACGATGGCATATTCAGCAACCAGTTTGTCGTGACGGAATGATTTTTTGAAACCGTTCTCACCTTGTACGCTGAGTACCGCATTTTTTGTGGCTTCACTACCGGTTCCGGCGGTTGTGGGTACGGCGATGAATGGTATGGCAGGGCCCTGGTATGTTAACTCGGGGCCGACGCCTTCCAAATAATCCATTACGGAACGTTGTATTTTCAGCAATCCTGCTACGGCCTTGGCGGCATCCAGCGTGCTACCGCCACCGATACCGGCGACAGCATCAAAAGAATCGGCAGCATATTGTTTAACCAGTTCGTCGATTAATCCCGGGGATGGCTCTTCGGCAATCGTGCAATGCTGCCAGATAATGGATCGTTGCCTAAGTTCACTGAGCAAGATGTTCCAGCCGTCGGTGTTGACGAATGAACGCGCACCGGTTACCAGTAAAACGTGTAAGCCGTAGCTGGATAGAATATCCGGTAATTTTTTGATGGTTCCGCAACCGAATTCGATGCGTGGTAGCCGTGCAACGGAAAAATTAAACATCAATCGACTATCTCCGGGAACAAGCCTTGATACGGCACACCTCGGCGTGGCTCGGCCATCCAATCCGCGACGGTATCCCGCCACGTCAGGTAATGCGCGGTTTCTTTATGAGCTGCAGCATCTTGCTGAGTTTTATAAGCTTCGTAGAAAACAAATTTGGTCGGATCGGTGGCGGATTGCAAGATATCAAATCGAATATTTCCTGATTCACGAATTGAGTTTTCATGATTTAAACGACAAGCATGCTTGAACGCATCAACTTTATCCGGCTTCACGGATGCATAGACGATTGTTACATACATAGCCGATTCCTTTTCGAATAATGGATGATTCTTATTGTACTACGATCTAAATTTTGTTTTTCAAGCGAGGAATTGTGGGTTACTTATACAAATTTTTTATACGATGGGATTAGTGGGTCTATTAAGTGCTTTGAAGTTTTACCGATTAAGTAAAATCACATTTTGTGTTCGTTCTGTCAATTTTTAAGCATTTTCATGTCCAATAAAAATGTCGGCACATCCTCTCTGTTAAATCGCTTAGCCTCTTTAACGACGATTCGCGATATCGAGCTGTTTGAGCTTAGCCTGTTAAAAACGCTGGCTGAGTTACTAAAAGTCAATCAGATATCGATGTATAAACTGAATCCGGATAACAAAACATGCTGGTTGTCCACTTATTCAACCAGGCTGATTGAAGATGGCAGTAAACGGCGATTTTCAGAGTCTCAAGAAATTTATACGTCGGAAATAATAATTCCGAATGAAATCAGATCGGCACAGCTCTGGATAGAAACAACAAAGAAACCTTATATTCACGGACAATCCTAGAAATTTCTAGTGGTTTATCCGGTTCTGGCCGCCAGTAATAAAATCGAGAGTATGTTGACTTTTGAGTTGCCGCACATGCTCACCGAGAGCGAGATGCTCATTATTACAAGCTTGCTGAGCATTACGCATAATTTCCGCAGTTTATTGGATGAAAGTCAGAAAGATAAATTGACTGGTTTATTGAATCGTCAAACATTTGAAGCGAACATCAATAAAATCAGCTCGCTTACTTTGAATTCCGAGCTTGGTCAATATCAAGACACCAGTAATCGGAATCGCAGGAGACCTAAAACTGGCAAGGAAAAATTTTGCCTCGCTATCATCGATATCGATAATTTCAAGTCGATCAACGATAAATTCGGTCATGTGATGGGGGATGAAGTTTTATTGTTACTTTCTTATGTGATGAAGCAGAATTTTCGCGCAAAAGATTTATTGTTTCGTTTCGGCGGAGAGGAATTCGTGGTGATTTTCCTTGCGCCTGGCAAAGAAGAGGCTTGTCAAGTTTTAGAGCGTTTCCGCACAAAAATTGAGGCCTATCGTTTCCCGCAGATCAATGCGATCACTGTCAGCATTGGGGCAACCTTGATTGGTGAAATGTACCATTTAGCGTCTGAAATTCTTGGGCGAGCTGATCAAGCGCTTTATTATGCAAAACACAATGGCAGGAATCAGCTACATTTCTATGAGACTTTACTTGAGAGTGGCTGCATTGATGACAGAAAAGAAAGTGGTTCCATTGATTTCTTCTAATTTTTATTAGTGATTACCACCGGTAGAAAGGTCCATAAAATCCTCCGCGATAGAATGGGTAGTAACCGGGATAGTAAGGGTAGGGTCCGTAGTAAGGGTTATAGTAATTGTGATTTGACACTTTGGGCCACAGATATATCGCTGTAGCATTTAGCAGCGGAACACGGATGATTCTTTTGCCGACTGTCAATTCGGTATCACCGGCAATTATGCCGGCAATCGTAATTTCTTTGTCTTTGGCATATACCGCAGGATCGAGAAATGCCTGGCTTTTTACAACGAAGCGGCCTTCACCGGCCCTGTACGTTTGCGGACGGCCTGTATAATCCAGCGGGTAGAATACGATTTGCAACATACTGTTATGTTCTTCATTATCGACATCGATAATTACGCCACCCCAGCGCACCGGAACATCTTTGAAACTATTCGCATCAAGACTCACTTGTTGATAGGAAATCTCGGTAGCCGGTGCATTGGCGATGGAAGGCGGCAGTCCGGCACAGGCGCTAAGCAGCAAAACGGGTAATAAAAAGAGAATTTTCATGATGCCTCCCGGATAAGATCAATGACTCGTAAATGGTGTCACAATTCAATATTTCAACAAAATAGTGCTCACATATTCATGGGTGCAATTCATCAATCCTTAGCGGGGTCAAATTCTTGACATACAGCGATAATAAGATCGAATGGAATTGTTCAGTATGGCCTATTAATTAACCGGCGCCAAAAGGTCAATCATACTGTCATGCCGGAATGGTAGAATACAAACTGATCGCCAATTTCGTTATTATTGGCAGTCAATTTCAACGAATGATCGCGACGTTTATCATAGAGGGTGGAATGATTCGCTGTCTCCATATTGCTTTCGCATTGTTAATTCCGCTGCTGCTTTCCGCTTGCGCCAGTAAAATGCCGGAGAAGAAAGTGCTGGATGCGGCTGTGAAAGCGGCTGCGCCGACCCCTTTTGAACAACTGACTTTCAAAGCGGAAGCGAGAACTGTTTTTGAAGATCGCGGCAAATTTATTATGCTGGAAGGCAGCAAATGCATGCAGCGCGATAACGGCGCAGAACCGGTAATCATCACGCAGTGGCTTGAGATGCCGGGTTATGTGGATAACGGCACCGTGGTGCTCAATGGCTGGGATCTACGCTATTTGAAGCAGGATCGTGAAGTCAATTCATTGCGCGCCGAGATCAGCCGCAGCAAACTGGTGAAAAACACAGGCTCGACCTTCTTGGTATTCGAAGCGCAAGGCAAACTGGACGATCAAAATCGCAACGATGCCTTTGAATTTTGTGTGTTTTTTACCGCGTTCGGGTATCGTGCAGCCGAAGTCGATGCAGTCGTCGATGAAGATAACGCCGGGATTGAAGCGACGATGCTACAGGATGAAAAACAAGGTGCGGTCGCTACTCTGGAAAGTAGCGGTCATAAAGGTATGGTGCGGCGATACGATGCGTTGGCGATCATACCGCGCGGTTTCGGTTTTGAATTTGCCAATCGTTTTGAATGCGAATGGCGTTGGTTGCCTTGCAAATGGAATGATCGCGTCGATTATCCGTTGCTGCAAATGGCTTATAATCTAACACAAACCAGTGCCACGCCCAATCAGTCCGGAAACCCGAATTGGGCTACACAGACCATTTTCAAAGACAACGGCATCCGCACCCATCGCATCAAAACCCGTGCGGCATTGATTCATGGCCGCAGTATTAAAGTGCGCGGGGATTTCCTGGCGCTGAATCCCCGCAACGGTAAAGCCGATACTTGCCGCAAAAGCGTCGACGGCGTAGTCCGTACCCAAACCTTTCAAATTGATGAATTACCTTACGATTACGCCATTCCGATGCTGACCGGCTGGGATTTGACCAACGAATGCGAACAACAAAGACTGCAGCGCGCCGGTATCTGGATTCACGATATCCGCCTCGATCCGCATTCGCACCGGCTGGAATATAAAGTATCGTCGATCCTGCGTGACCAAGACGGCGCACCCAGTTTCAATAGTGCGCACCGCGTCACCGTATTGGGACTCAATCATCAGTCGTCATCGGCACAGCAGCGGCCACCGAGGTTTCAGTTAAAGATCCGGGATTAGTCCGGATACTAGGTGTTTAGTCCCACGATGTGCTGGGATGGGTCAACATGGTAATCCTCCCAGAAAATAACAGGAGTCAAAAGTAGAATTTTCTAGTACTTTATGGAGAGGAGATTCTGCGATGAAGCAATCGAAATTCAGTGACAGCCAGATCATGGCGATACTCAAACAGGCAGAGGCAGGGGTGCCGGTACCTGAGCTGTGTCGTGAACATGGCATGAGCAATGCGACATTTTACAAATGGCGCAGTAAATACGGTGGAATGGATGCATCGATGATGTCCGAGATGAAGGTTTTGCAGGAAGAAAACCGGCGCTTAAAACGGATGTATGCTGAGATGAGCATGCAAAACGAGATTCTGAAGGATGTTTTAGGAAAAAAGTAGCGCGGCCCTCACCACGAAAGGCTCTGGCGCGTCAGGCGGTTTGTGATCGACAGATCAGTATCCGCCAGTCTTGCGCGATCTTCGGGATCAGCGAGACGTGCTATCGCTATGAGGGCAAACGCAATGCGGACAACGAGCGCATTGCCGACTGGTTACTCCGTTTGACACATGCCCATAAAAGATGGGGTTTCGGCTTGTGTTTTCTGTATCTGCGCAATGTGAAAGGGTTTACATGGAATCACAAACGGATTCACCGGATTTACTGTGAGCTTGAGTTGAACCTGCGGATAAAGTCGCGCAGGCGGTTGAAACGAGCCAAACCGTGTCCTCTGGCGGTTCCGGACAAGCCCAATGTCATATGGTCGATGGATTTTATGGCAGATCAGCTCAGCAGCGGGAGGTCATTCCGCACATTCAATGTGCTGGATGATTTTAACCGTGAGGGGCTGGGGATCGAGGTTGATCTCTCGCTTCCGGCGGCACGCGTGGTACGCAGTCTGGATCATATCATCGAATGGCGCGGCAAGCCTGATATGCTCCGCTGTGATAACGGGCCGGAATACATCAGTGGCTTGCTAGCTGCCTGGGCGGCAAAGAACGGCATTCAGCTGGAATTCATACAACCCGGTAAACCTCAGCAAAATGCCTATGTCGAGCGTTACAACCGCACCGTTCGCCATGAATGGCTGGAAATGAATGCGTTTGACACGATCGAACAGGCACAAAACACTGCTACAAGCTGGCTATGGACTTACAATAACGAACGCCCTAATATGGCCATCGGCGGCATCACACCCGCCATGAAACTGGCGCAAGCCAAAACAACGTTAAATTCTACTTCCTAATCCCTCTAATTTGGGGAGGATTACCCTGTTCTATATGGGTCTTAGTTGGTCCTGAGTGGTCTGGATGAGACCTTAAACTGGCGGAGAAAGCGGGATTCGAACCAGCAGTTTAAATTGATGGTGTCATATTTATCAATTAGTTATAATTGTAATGTTGCCTAAGGATAAGCATAAATTGGCATGTTTTGGCATAGTTTGGGCAACATTTAGGGCAACATTTTTTGTGATTAACAGAGGATTTTCGGTTTATCTGTTCCAATTAAAAACGAATATGTTATAGGTTTCAGCTTGTCAGATATATCACTAAGTGCTATATTTCATTTAGGATAGATACAGGATGGTCGTTTATAAGACGCGATGGTTTGATCGTTGGGCAAACAAACAAGGGTTAACCTCGTCCAGTCTTTGCGCAGCCGTACATGAGATGACAGAGGGACTGCATGATGCCGATCTCGGCAATGGACTGCTGAAAAAACGAATTGCGCGACCAGGGCAAGGAAAGAGGAGCGGTTTTCGCACGTTGGTCGCCACCAATAAAGGAAACCGTTGGATATTCTTATTTGGTTTTCCGAAGAACGAACGTAGCAACATTGACAAAGATGAAGAGGTAGCCCTAAAGCTGTTGGCTGCTCACCTGCTGTCACTGACAACACAGGCGCTCGATCAAGCACAACATGCGGGAGAATTAATGGAGATTAACTGCGATGCGCAAAACTAAATCAACCATTCTCGAGGCTGTACATGACACGGCCAAGGGCTTACACAAGGCTGATGTGCTGGATCAGGTTACGCTGCATGAATTCGACCGATTGTGCTTGCCGCCTATTGAATCGTTAGGACCGGAGCAGATAAAACAAATTCGCGAAGCCACACGTGTCAGTCAGGCGGTGTTTGCTGCCATACTAAATACTAGTGTTTCGACAGTACAAAAATGGGAGATTGGACAGAAACGGCCAACAGGCACCGCTCTTAAGTTGCTATATCTTGTGCAGAAACGCGGTCTGGAAGCTGTCGTCTGAGTGGGTTAATTTCCTTCTTTTGCAGCAATCTATGTGCTTGCGCGGTAGTGTTCAATACCAAGGACCAGAATATTTCCTGCAACCGAATGCAAGCTTGCCTACTCGTTTACGATATGGCATGTTACATGACATCACCTGCAGCGCTTTTGAGAAAGTTTTGGGGCCTGTAGTAGATTAGTTTAGATGCTAAGCTAATTGAATGAAGATAAGTCATTGTGGATTATTGAAGAAAATACAATCAAGGCTGCTGGAGTATTTTGTGTTGGAGGTTACAGCAAGATCGGTAGCCGATATACTGGAAATATAACTCAATAGTGCAGCACTGTTTTATCGCAAAATACGGGAAGTAATTGTTTACCATCTGGAGCAGGAATCTCACGAAATTTTTGATGGTGTGGTGGAATTAGATGAAAGCTACTTTGGCACTTAGATGTCGTTTAGGGTAATGGGTGTCCATTCCATTAGGCTACAACGGCATTGAAAACTTCTGGAATCAGACTAAATGCGTCTTAAGAAAATACAATGGTATTCCTAAAGGATCATTTCCACTATTTCTCAAATAATGCGAATTCAGACTCAACTATGGAACTCTTAAACAACAACTAAAAGTACTTAAACTTTGGACTCAGATTTAACCGGATCTACTACAATCCCAAGTTTTTTCCAAAAAGCCCATTATTCTTCATGTGCCTGAATCATTGGCTCCACTGTATTGCGCTGTTTGATTTTCTTTTTGATTGCTAACATCACTGTTCGCCTGGCACCTGTAATCCATACCTTGACTCCCTCTGTCAGTCCGTGACGCCGGTAGCCACGGTCGGTGTAAATTTCCTTCGACGGTGTGCATGTTCATAACCGGCGTGAAATGAAAGTTTCGAAGCAACCTCGACTTGTCTGAGACTTAAGACTGATAAGCATTATCGGTTAGCTGAATCGCCCCGGGTTTTCCGGAGACTATTTGTCTTGAGTCAAACCGTGTCGGTTGACTCCCCTGGTTGTCGATAATATGCCATTTCAAATTCTGCTGGCGGAATATTTCCGATCGGTTCCAGTAATCGGCGATTGTTAAACCAATCCACCCATTCCAAAGTGGCAAACTCCACATCGTCGATATTACGCCAAGGGCCGCGATGCCGAATAACCTTGAAGTCTTGAATAACTAAGTTAATTGTTTCGGCCAGTGCATTGTCATAAAGAATCTTCGACACTGCCAACAGAAGCTTCAATATTGGCTTCACGTTCCGTAAGGAAGTGAATCGATGAATATTGGCAGCCGCGGTCGCTGTGATGAATTAATTCCTTACTCTCGACGCGCCCAATGCCTGTTCTGTCAACAGACGACCCCGGTTTGCAATGACCGGCTAACACGCCAACCAACAATATAACGGGCAAAAACATCGATGAGGAAAGCCACATAAACAAATCCCGACCACGTTGCAACATAGGTAATATCTGCCACCCACAATTGATTGGGTCGGGTTGCTGTAAATTGCCGGTTAACCTTGTCGGTTGGCCGATAGAGTGAATCATCCGCAACAGTCGTCCAACATTTCTTGCCGCGCCGGATACCTTGTATCCCAAGGTGCTTCATCAATCGCTCGACTGTGCAGCGAGCAGCACCAATGCCTTCTCGCAACAATCGTTGCCATACGGGCGCCATAAACCCGAAAGTTGCTTTCCCAACCCGCTGTATTTCCAGTTCTAGCTTCATGTCCCGCTTGATGCGATCGGGCAACAAATCCGGATCTCGCCCACGCCTTTTATTTTCGTAATAACTCGATGGGGCAATCTGTATTTGTCTGCAGATTGGCTCGACCCCGTATTCCGCCTTGTTTTTTTCGACAAATACCACCATCATTTCGATCGGCGGTCGAGCTCCGCCTGCGCAAAATAAGCCGATGCCTTACGCAATATTTCGTTAGCACGCTTTAATTCCCGGTTCTCCCGTTCCAATTCCTTGAGCCGTTCACGATCCGATGTCGACATACCTCCCCGAATTCCCTGATCCGCTTCCGCTCTTCTTACCCAGGTCCGCAATGTCTCTGCTGTGCAGCCAATCTTCGATGCAATCGATTTGATTGCCGACCATTGCGATTCATGCTCTTTTTGCTGCTCAAATACCAATCTTACCGCTCGTTCCCGTACTTCCGGTGAATAACTGATTTGATCTTTCATCTTTCCCTCCTCTCAAATCATTTTATCTCCGGAAAACCCGGGGCGATTCATTTTGCACTATATCGCCGTGTTTTATAACAACCAAAGACTGCATTCATACCTGGATTACAGAAGTCCAAACCAATATGAAGCAGAAGCAGCAAAATCGATAAAAGCAGCTTAACTGAGGTGTCCGGTTTTACTTGACCAGGTCACTACATATGTTGACTCGTGCAGATGTGCGTAATTGGGTGGCTAGCATGGATTGCTCGAATAAGAGGATTATTAACATCTTGAGTCCACTACGCGCCGCCCTGCAAGATGCTCAACATGATGACCTAATACCGGTTAATCCGCTGTTTGGATGGACATACAAACGCAATGAACCGCCAAAAGAGAAGATATACGTTGACCCGTTTAATGCAGAAGAGCAAGCGGCAATAATCAATGCTGCTGCAGGATCAACAAAAAACCAGTGCACTGTGTTTTTTTGGACTGGGATGAGGACCTCAGAGCTAATTGCCCTAGAATGGACGGATATTGACTGGAAACGGAAGAAAATAAAGATTAACAAGGCACATACCTACGCTGCCAAGAATGACGAATCCACAAAAACAAAATCAAGTAATCGGGAAATAGACATGCTTCCGCATGTGGAGGCTGCACTGATCAATCAAAAGCTACATACGCTATTACAAGGCGGAAAAGTATTCTTAAATCCGCACACCAGCAAACAATGGACTGGTGATCAACAAATCAGGAAAGGATGCTGGATTCCATTATTGAAAAAAGCCGGGGTGCGTTACAGAAATCCGTATCAAACACGTCAAACTTTTGCATCAATGATGTTGTCGGCTGGTGAGAATATAGCTTGGGTATCTGCGCAAATGGGTCATTCTAATGTGTTAATTACAGCTAAAACATATGCTCGCTGGATTAACAATAATGAGCAGCATGGGGTAAAAGGCAGTCGAGATGTATGGGCAACATTTGGTCAGCATTGATAAATAGCTTATTGATTATGCTGTAAATAATGGCGGAGAAAGCGGGATTCGAACCCGCGGTACGGTTTGAGCCGTACACACGCTTTCCAGGCGTGCACCTTCAACCACTCGGTCATTTCTCCAGGTTGTCATACAATTGGGGGCCAAGAATAAACCAGATATCATTTTCGGGCAAATTTGTTTTTGCAGCGGGCGGTGCTTGTTTTTGCTATTCGAGAAATTTCCAGATTGAAAAAGTCGCGCCTTGTCCGATGGTGGCGCCGCCCGGCTTATGGATCGTCCAAATGATCGCTTGCTCGACCAGAAAACGTTTGCCGCTGCTGGAAATTCTAATGCCACGGTAATCTGAGATATAGCCTTGGGTTTTTGCTTGTTCCAGCATGTGGGCGCGTTCTTCGCGGTTTGGCGGCTCGGCGGTGAGGCGTGACGGCGTTTGCGTGAATTGCTGCCAGTCCATTTCCCATAACACTAGCGCTGCCTGATTTCCGTAATTCAGAATCGGATCCGCTTCGGTGCTGTGCGATGCGACGACAAATGGACTGTGGAATAGCCGGTACGCTTGTTCCTGTGCCGTGCCGCTTCGATCAATAAGCTCGTGCCGGAGCCAATGGGCATAGCTGTCGAGCAGATATTGACTCCATTGCACTACCGGTGGATTATTCCAATCGTTTCCCATAGTCGCTTAAACAATTACCGGTAGCGGGGGATACGATGAATAGTGCGATAGCAGTCAGTATGATTCATGGTGTTCTAACCACTTTTTCTGAGGATAGTATTGCGAGCTTCCGGCAAAGTCCCCGGATAGTCTTTGCTAAAGTGCAAGCCACGGCTTTCGTGACGAAGCATTGCGCAACGTACGATCAAGTCGGCGCTATCGACCAGATTACGCAATTCGAGCAGATCGCTGGTAACGCGGAAATTCGTATAGTACTCATTGATCTCTTCGCGTAGCAGCTCGATCCTGCGCTGCGCGCGTTGCAGCCGTTTCGTGGTGCGCACGATACCGACATAATTCCACATGAAGCGGCGCAATTCATCCCAATTGTGGGCAATGACAATTTCCTCGTCCGCGTCGGTAACCCGGCTTTCGTCCCAATCGGGGAGCGGCGGTGGCTCATTGGCGGGTTGGTTGATAATATCGTCGCCTACGGCTTGCGCCAATACCACGCACTCGAGCAGTGAGTTGCTTGCCAAGCGATTTGCGCCGTGCAAGCCGGTATGTGTGGTTTCACCGATGGCATAGAGATTGCTCAAATCGGTTCTGCCATGTCGGTCGGTCATAACACCGCCGCACGTGTAGTGAGCGGCCGGAACAACCGGTATCGGTTCTCGGGTGATGTCGATACCCAATTCCAAACAACGTGCGTAAATCGTCGGAAAATGTTCTTTTAGAAACTCTGTCGGTTTATGCGAGATATCCAGATAAACGCAATCCAGGCCGCGTTTTTTCATTTCAAAGTCGATGGCGCGCGCGACGATGTCACGCGGTGCGAGTTCGGCGCGTTCATCATGGCGGGGCATGAAACGATCGCCGTTAGGCAGTTTCAATAATCCGCCTTCTCCACGAACCGCTTCGCTGATTAAAAAAGACTTGGCATGGGGGTGATAAAGGCAGGTCGGGTGGAATTGGATGAACTCCATATTGGCGATTCTGCAACCGGCTCGCCAGCCCATCGCGATGCCGTCACCGGTGGCGGTATCCGGGTTGGTGGTATAAAGATAAACTTTATTCGCGCCACCGGTTGCCAATACCGTATTTTGAGCGATAAAAGTGAGTACCTGATCATTTTTCTTGTCGAGAACATAAGCGCCGAAGCAACGCTTCTGCCCGGTATTTTTATAATCCGGCAGTTTGTCGCTGGTAATCAGATCGATCGCGATATGATGTTCTAAAATGTGGATATTCGGATGCGCCCGGATCTGCCGGATCAACGCTTGCTGCACGGCTTTACCGGTAGCGTCCCCGCTATGGATGATGCGCCGGGTGCTGTGGCCGCCTTCTTGCGTGAGGTGATATCCGGTTTCGTTGTTTGGGTCCGAAGTGAAAGCAACACCCTGGTTAATCAGCCAATGTATCGCCGCTGCCGCATGCTCGGCGACAAATCGGGTGATTGCTTCGTCGCATAAACCGGCTCCGGCGACTAAGGTGTCGCGCACATGCTGTTCGGGAGAATCCTCATGGGATAGCGCGGCTGCGATCCCGCCTTGCGCCCAGGAACTGGCGCCGGAGTCCGCCGCTTGCTTGGTGATGATGCAGACTTTTTGCTGACTCGCCAGATGCAATGCCAGGGAAAATCCAGCCAATCCGCTGCCGATAATGAGCGTATCGAAATAGTTGTTAGACATTCAATCGATTAATATTTCAAGTAATTAAGTTACTTCCACCCATGCCGGGCGATTAAAACCCAAAGTCGCCAAAATTCCGGTCAAGCAACCGAAACCCATGCATCCAAAAAATGTTCAGGAATAGCAAACGTCGTGATTATTGCAGCCGAAAATTAGCAAATCCAATTGCTTTGCAGTCAGCGAAGAATCGTAACACAATCGTAACATGTAAACCCGCAAGGATGGGGATTAAGACCGGTTTGGGATGGGTGAAAGCCGGTTTAAAGTCGCAAATTTCACTCCGCGCTAAAATTCACAATGCGCTATGGTTGCGTCGTTCGTCGGAAACCGGACCACGGCAAAGCGGGAAGTAAGATGCAGATCAAGCTTGCAACGTTACCCAACTCACTTCGCATTCCCCCGATTCTGCCGCCACAAACGCCGATTCCCCGATGATGGTGACGGAGATATCCATTGTGCGTTGCGCCAATTTTGCCAGCGTCTGAATTTGCGGCCAATCGAAGCGGAAGAGAGTTGCGGTCAGCACGGCGAATTTTGCTTGTTCTTGCGTCCACCAGACATTCGATTTGGAATTGAAACTGTACACTTTGACAGTTTGGGCGATGCGAGTGGCTTTCTTGATGTGCTCCGGGGCGGGTTCGCCGACATCGATCCATAAGCCGATCCGGCCATCCGCAGTATGCGCCCAGAGATCAGGCTCTTCCGCGGTGCTCAAGCCTTTGGTAAACAGTAGCGATCCCTCGGCGTTGATGCAAAACGCGAGCATGCGCGCCATCATGCGTTCGATCGTTTCAGAGGGATGCTGCGCAACGGTTAAACTGAGCGTATCGTAATAATTGCGATTGAGATCGGTCAACGCAATTTTGAATTTATAGATGGTCGGTTTTAAGGCCACGGTCTCACCAAAGTGTGATTATTTCAGCCACTGATTGTTACAGATCATTCAATTCCCTGCGATCGCAAGTAATCCTCGTAATTACCCCTGAAATCCTTGATGCCGTCCGGTGTCATTTCAAGAATGCGCGTGGCCAGCGAGGACACGAATTCACGGTCGTGGGAAATGAAAATCAACGTGCCGGTATATCGTTCCAACGCGCTGTTCAGCGATTCAATCGATTCCATATCGAGGTGGTTGGTCGGTTCGTCCATCAGCAACACATTGGGTTTCTGCAGGATCAGCTTACCGAACAGCATGCGGCCTTGTTCTCCGCCGGAAATCACGCGCGTGGATTTTTTTACGTCGTCGCCGGAAAACAATAACCGCCCCAGTGTGCCGCGAATCGTTTGATCGTCGTCACTACCTTTTCGCCACTGATCCATCCATTCGGTCAGCGACATGTCTTCGGCGAAATCCGCCGCATGGTCTTGCGGGAAGTAACCGGGATTTGCTTTATCGGTCCATTTGATCTCGCCGTGATCCGGCGTTAAGTCACCGGCCAGGCAGCGCAGCAGCGTGGTTTTACCGATACCGTTCGGGCCGATGATGGCGACTTTCTCGCCCGCTTCGATGTTCAGATTAAAATCCTTGAACAGCGGTTTGTCCATGTCGGGGAAGGCCTTACTAATGGCCAGGATGGAAACGGCCAAGCGATGCAGTTTTTCCTTGTCGTGAAATTCGAAGCGGATAAACGGATACTGACGGCTGGATGGTTTGACGTCCTCCAGCTTGATTTTCTCGATCTGCCGCGCGCGGCTGGTAGCTTGCCGGGCTTTCGACGCATTGGCGGAGAAGCGGCTGACAAACGACTGTAGATCGGCAATCTGCGCTTTCTTTTTGGCATTATCGGCCAGCATGCGCTCGCGCACCTGGGTCGAAGCGGTCATGTAGTCGTCATAGTTGCCGGGATAAATGCGTAATTCGCCGTAATCCAAATCGGCCATGTGCGTGCACACGCTGTTCAAAAAATGCCGGTCGTGAGAAATGATGATAATGGTGTTCTTGCTGTCGTTGATCACATCTTCCAGCCAGCGGATGGTATTGATATCGAGGTTATTGGTCGGCTCGTCGAGTAACAGGATGTCCGGATTGGAAAACAATGCCTGCGCCAATAACACGCGCAATTTATAACCCGGTGCGACGGCGCTCATCAAGCCTTGATGCTGAGAAGAAGGGATGCCGACACCGAGCAATAGCTCCCCGGCGCGCGCTTCCGCCGAATAACCGTCCAACTCGGCAAACTCGGATTCCAGTCCGGCAGCGTGCATATAATCGTCTTCGGTGGCGTCCGGATTGGCGTAAATGGCGTCGCGCTCCTGCTTGATGCGCCATAAATCCGCGTGTCCCATCATCACCGTATCGATCACCAAATAGTCTTCAAACGCGAACTGATCCTGACGCAACTTGCCCACCCGCTCGCCACTGTCGACCGAAACATTACCAGCCGTCGGCTCCAGATCGCCACCGAGAATTTTCATGAACGTCGACTTACCGCAACCGTTCGCGCCGATCAACCCATAGCGGTTACTCCCGCCAAATTTAACGGAAACATTCTCAAATAGCGGCTTAGCGCCGAATTGCATGGTGATATTGGCGGTTGTAATCAAAGTGGATACCTGCGGATGATGGTTACAAGAAAGGGGCGCACATTCTAAACGTTTTTCAATGAAATTGCTGGGTTATGGTGGGTGTTGATATCAATTGCGTGTAACTGGGATTGAAGGGTATGCTTCGCAAGAATTCAATTTTTCGGTATGGAACTACTACTTTGTTTGAGTTAAATTATATTATCGAGAAAAGCAATAGCGCACCAATGCAGTTCTTGAAAAGCTTCTTCCTTCGTCTTACTAAGTTCCACGATAGGCTATGGATCATTATTTATTCTAATGAATAACGAAACAAAAATTGTACATTGGTGGGAAATGGTTCTGCTCATCGCAGCATATGTAATTCCACTATTCTTTTGCTACTACAGCTATTTAACTGGTGAGGGCCATTGGTTTTCGCGTTCTGGTTCACTAATGGTAATCCTTGGCGCTTTTCTCGAATATAGGAATTTTGGCATCCAACAATACCTCCGTGAGAAAAGAGATGAGACATGGAAACCAGATCCAATAATAGTCAATCAATTAAGGTCGCGGAAACCTTTCGATATTTCAATATTGACATCCTTAGTGCTTGGAACAGCAATATGGGGTTACGGTGATTTGCTATTCAGGAATACATAAAATATGAACCCGCGTAAGGCGAAAGCTGAAAGCGTTCCGCCCGCATGATTTGACGGATCACCCTTCGGGCATCCGTCCTACGAAGCTTCATCTCATCCGCTGAATTAATCAATTTTCCTAAATGCAAAGGAAATATGACATGACCAAGATTGCAAAGAACACGATCTGCCTCTGGTACGAAAACGACGCCGAGGGCGCTGCGCGATTTTACGCCGAGACATTCCCCGATTCGTCAGTCGGCGCGGTGCATCGCGCACCGGGGAATTATCCATCGGGTAAGGAAGGGGACGTATTGACGGTCGAGTTCACCGTGATGGGCATCCCGTGCCTCGGACTCAATGGCGGGCCTGCGTTCAAGCACAACGAAGCCTTTTCGTTTCAAGTTGCAACCGAGGACCAAAGTGAAACGGATCGTTACTGGAACGCAATCGTCGGCAACGGCGGCCAGGAAAGCGAGTGCGGCTGGTGCAAGGACAAGTGGGGTATCTCTTGGCAGATTACACCGGTTGCCCTGACGAAAGCATTCACCAGTCCCGACCGCGCGGCCTCCAAACGCGCATTTGATGTGATGCTGACAATGAGAAAAATCGAAATTGCCACAATCGAAGCGGCATTTCGTGGTTGAGATGCGAGCGATCTGATAACCCGCATAAGAGGCTGGAATCAATGGGGCAGGATTCCATCGATTATCTTACGTGGGTAAATCCATCCAAGGGTTAATGATTGCAACGTTGCAGCCGGTAAAGTCTTTAACATTTCGTGTGGCAATTGCCGCTTGTTTGCTGCTGGCGATGGCGGCGATCATCAGATTCACGGCATCGGTATTGATTCCACTGCTTTCGCACGCTGCGGCAATTTCACCGTAGCGATAGACCGCTTCTTCATCAAAGGGAAAAATTCTACCGCTGAAAGCTTCCGCGATAAAATTCAAGAAATTGACGGTTAATTGAGTGCGTCGTTTACCCTCCGGCAATCGTGCCAACCCTCGTTGAATTTCTGCAATGGTAATTGCGGTGATCGCAAGATGAATCGGTTTTTGCGCTTTGATCCATCGTTTAACATTCGCGTCGGGTTGTTCGCGCATCAATTCCGAAATGACATTGGTATCCAGAACAATCATGCATCAAAATCAATGGTCTGACGCTTTGTGCCACGTGCTGGCAGGTCAAGTTCCACGCCATGTTTTGCACCAAAGTACTTTTCCGCGATTTGCGCAATGTCGGCGGACTTGAATTCGTTGGCTAGCGATGCCTTTTGCAGAATATGGCGCACGTAGGCTTCCAGGGAAACGCCCGCTTGAGCCGCATGCATGCGCAGCAATTCTTTGGTTTTGTCGGGTAAATCCCGGATCGTGATACTGGCCATATTTTTCTCTTGAAGAATGTGCAAAAGATGCAATCAATGATGGCAAACTCAGACGATAAAATCAAGCAAGCAAGGCAGATAAGGTAGCAGGTCTTGCATTAACACATGACGCCAGAATCAGCGCGGCAAGTTGAGTACTATTGAATTCCCCGTACAAAAAGGAAATACGCTCAACAATCACGCAGAAACCACAGAAGAAGTTGTGTTCACTGAATTTTAACTTTTTACCAAATACGTTGGATGCCATAGTGATCAAACAGATGCTCGTTACTGATGAGCGGTATGTTCAAGGCTTGTGCTTGTGCAATCAGCATGCGATCAAACGGATCGCGGTGCGGGCCGGGTAAGCTGCCGGCACGTAAGGCGTGATCGGCTGTGATGTCGAGCGGCGTAAATCCCTGATTGATCACACAAGCAAGAAAATTTGCTGCAACGGCTTGAGCGCCCGGTAATTTACCGATACGCACTTTGGTGGCAATTTCCCAGGCGGATGCCGCACTAATCAGGATGCGGTGTTCATCCGTTTCAATCCAACGGCGGGCAACGAGTGACAAATGTTCGTCGCCGTCCAACCACCACAGCAAGGTATGCGTATCCATCAAAGCTTGCAATTATTGCTCCCAAGCCGCCAATTCTTCGTCCGGCAACGGTTCAAAAAAAGCCTCGGTGACCGTGGCTTTGCCGCGCATGACACCAAATTGGCGCTTGTGCGGCACTGAATCCACAGGGACCAATTTAACGACAGGATTCTTCCCTTTTGCGATCACGACTTCTTCACCTGCGCACGCTTGCTCGATGAGCTGAGAAAGATGGGTTTTGGCGTTGTAAATGGTGTAAGTTTTCATCGATTGGTTCCAAGTTGACTAGGAATAGTTAGTCAGGAATTATACTTTTTGCGGCTCACCTCAACAAGAACAAAAAGGGCCGTACTTTGCGTTCACATGAAAATCACAAATAATGAAAAACGCTAATCAATGAAACCCCGCCAGCCGCATAGATGAGCGGGCTATCCCAAGTATGGGGAGAAAAAGCTTCGGCTAGCGTAATCAGGATCGGCATGACCAGTAGTGCCGCCAGTAGCTGAGTAGCACTGAAATATTGCTGAAACGCCAGTATTGCAATCACCGTTGTCACAAATACGCATGCGCTACCGAGATAGCTTCGAACATACTGTTGCTTGGTAAAAAGCGCATAAGTGCTATATTTTTTCTTGCCAAATCGTATGCCGACGGGTTCCGCAAGCCCATCGCCGATGCCATTGGCAATGATGATGATCATCACGAGCGGCAGCATTTCACGGCTTTCGAAATAAATCAGCAACGGGATCAATACCAGGTAACTGGCAATAAACTGGGTGTACAACCAAACCAAGGTGAATGGCCGATCTTCCGGTCGATCAAACGAGCTGAACATGACCGAAAGCACCCGGGAGTTATTTCGCATGGGTTTGATGAAGCATGTCAGAAAAACAAATGCGCCGATTAAATCGATGAGAAATGTTGCCGGACTGTACGGGTATTCAATGATTAGTGACAGTAACGAAGGCAGGAAGAAGAATGCGAAATGGTTAACTTTGCGCGTGTAGTTAACTTTAACATTGCGATGAATGACCAGTAATCCGCACGCATAATGAATCAAAAACAGTAACGCGTAGAAAATGGCGTGATGCACCCAGAATTCAAAGGGAATCGGCATGTGCGAATGGACTATGGCTTCATCAGCTTAATCGAGATAACGGTTTTCAGTATCGCATTGTAGCTGAATATTGGAGCATGACCGGTTAGATAAACGTATCGAGAGCACCAGGAGCAAATCGCTTGCGCAGGCAATGAATCAGCGTTTCCTCAGGTGCGGGGAATAATTCCCGCTTTCTTGCACGCCGGTCTCGATAAAATAGAATCCAAGTACCGCGCCACCTCGCGATAGGGTGAGAAATCGAATTCGCCGCCCAGCGCATAGGACAAAACACCCGTCATATTGATATCCGCGACGGTAAATTTGCCGGCCACCAAGAAATCTTTATCGGCGAGATGGTTGTTCAATACTTCAAGCGGTTTTTTCAGTTTCTTCTCAGCCACCTGGATGATGTCCGGATTTCTAACTTTCGCATCCAAAACCTTGCGGTGCAGAATCAGATCCACGCAGGCGGTTTCCATTTGCGTGACGGCGAAAAGACTCCATTTGTAGATCTGTGCTTCGTCTTCCAGTCGATCTGCCCACAGCTTCCCCGCGCCGTATTTTCTCGCCAGATAAAAATTAATCGCCATCGCTTCGGTCAGCACCAGATCGCCATCGACCAGCGTGGGTACCTGCGCCAGCGGGTTCAGCTTTAAATACCCGGGTGCATCCTTCTCTTTCTCGAAGGGGTTGATCCGGACATGCTGGAAATCCAAGCCGAGCTCCGCCAGCGTGAACAAACCATATTTCGCGCGTGACCATTCAATGCCATATAAAGTAATCATGATTTTGCTTGTAGCTTCCCTAACGCTTGTAATTGCATCGCGGATTCATTATTGCATGTGTTATGGTGGATGTTGATCCAAAAACTCGACGATCCTTCTTGCAACTTCACTGTGATGAGGTTTACGATTATGATAAATATATAAAGAATAAGAAGATAAAATGGATGCTAAAAAATTAGCTAATACGCTTGGCGTAATATATCGCGTGCGTCATTTCGAATGTCTTATTGTAGGATGCGTTTGATTGGAAAAAGGGGGATATACATGTTGTGTGAAATAGAAGATTTTTATCAAACAACCGATGGGAATGATTGGTCCCCTGCAATCGAAAGAGCACAAGTCAATTTCCATGCCACGAATGATCCCAACGATCCACGCGGGTTCACGCTCCTTTTTCGTTCCAGAGAGTATCGTTTTACTAGTTCCATCCAACTCATTCGCGGGATGAAGTTGACTGGTTCTGGAGGACAAAGTTTTGCTGGTACGCGATTTCTGTTTCCTGCAGGAATAAGCGGAATCATTTGTCATAGACCGGCGACTGCTCCAACGCCGGCTTATGGACGCGGGGATTGGTCGATCGTTGAGTGCTTACAGATCGTAGCAACAGGCAGGACGAATACTACTGCCGCACACGGAGTGGTCATGTACGCAATGATGGCCTTGCGTGACGTCTACATTGAAGGATTCGGGGGAGACGGAATTCACATCCAGGCTGGTGACAGTGAGAGGCTGGGAACGAACGCGGATGCCTGGCAGATTTACAACTGCCGAGTCGAGTTATGTTCAGGTAATGGGTTGTTATTACAAGGTAGTGATGCAAACGCGGGCTGTGCAATCGGATTACATTGTTCTGACAATGGTGGTTGGGCGATTCGCGATGTCAGTAAGGTCGGAAATACTTTCATTGCCTGCTCATCGCATGAGAATGGAAGAGACGAGAGTGGTGATCCCCTCGTGCCCCGACTTGCATTCCAAGCCGTTGCACAGGATGAAGGCTCAACTATTCCACGCTCGTTATTCCTGAATTGCTACTCGGAGGGGCGTTCTGAAATTGATGCTCCCAACATTGTATTGGGGGGATATATGGATATCAAGGGAAATGCCATCTGGTTACAACCAACAGATCTTGCGAGTTTTTCCAATGGTGTTCGAGGATTTAGTCCGATGGCATCTACCAAAATAAACCCTACAATGAAGAAGATGGTCAGTTGTAGTCTCGGTACAGCGGAGCAAATTCCCGCTGCACTTGATCTCCAAGCCTATGACGAGCAAGGGCAACCTATAGCTGCCCCATACCAACTGATCTACGAGCTTTGGCAAAAGGGCTGGTGGGAGTTAAGTTTTGCGAGATTGAATGGCAGCACACCGCTGCGCTTCAGCACTCAAGCGGCAGCGGAGGGCGACAGTCAGCTGTGGTTTGAACAAGGATTTTACATTGGGCTTATTGAGCGAGGCGAACGGGTACGTCTTCAGACGCGTAGCATCCCACCAACTGCAGGTTATTGGCAAAAAGGAGATAGAATCTTGAATGTGGA
Organism: Nitrosomonas sp.; assembly: GCF_019635155.1. Taxonomy (GTDB): domain Bacteria; phylum Pseudomonadota; class Gammaproteobacteria; order Burkholderiales; family Nitrosomonadaceae; genus Nitrosomonas. The sequence goes on from NZ_JAHBZY010000009.1 coordinate 68,427, forward strand.
TCCAGTTCCAGGCGATCCTCAGAAAGGCTTTGCAGGCTGGATTTGTATCGAATCTGGAACCCCTGGGACATGGAAGGGATTCGGTTTGATCGAGTCGTGATGAAAGAAACAGCACGATAGGTTGGAATGACACCAGGAATCCGTGTAACTCGTATAAGGCAGAATTTGAAAGCATTCCGCCAAATGAGCATGATGATATAGCTTGGCATTGGTTTTGATTTAACGAATCACCCATCGGGCATCCGTCCTACGAAGCTGAAAAAAGCCACCAAAACGATCAATCCATCACATCCTTACCGATTAGGATTCCGGCTCAGTTTGTAACTAATTTGATACTCCGCACCTTCCGCTTCGATGATGAGCGATGATTCCCTGCTGTTTTCGCCTTTTTTCAATGCCGGAATCGTGGCGGTGAAGGGACCGTCGTCGTCATCGCCGCTGTCGAGTTCGAACACGGTGATGTTGAGCCGGTCGCTGAACGCGGTGTTTCTCGGGTAATAAGAATTGAGCATGCGCCGTTCGTCGTCGTCGAAGTCTTCGTCGGTGAAGTCGAGGAAGTTGGTCGCCATGTCGTCGGCGGTTAGGGTGAGGTGGATTTCATCCGCGCCGAGGCCGCTTTGATCTTCGATGCTGTAGATTTCCAGGTGATTCAGGTAGGAAATGCTGTAGCGGTAACCGGCGAGAAATTCGAAATCCGTTATCTGGCTGCGTTCCAGCAGCATGTAAACATCCTGGATGTCGGCGGCGCGGTCATAGCCGATCAGCGTGAGCGCGTCTTCGTTCGTTACTTGCTCAAAAGGCGCTGGCGCGGCGATGCCTTCGAACAGGCTGAGGCGGATTTTCCGGTTGAAGTCGTTTTGGATGTAAAACTCCACCCGGTAAGGATTGCCGCTCAGCAATTGCTCGGCCAGCGGCGCGCGGAACCAGCATTCGTCGTTTTTGCCGTTTTTCTGACCCACGGGTAAGCGCGGGTCTTTGGGGTCGTCGTTCGGCAATAGGCCGATAGCGAGGAAACGATTCTCGCCGGTGTGTTTGATGAAGGAAAAAGCGATGCTGCCGGTGAATTGCTCTTTTGTTTCAGTGGCTTTCAGGCGGATGAACATCGGTTTATGCACATCGACCTGATCGCCCGTTTCAGCAAGCTGGAATTCGTGCCGCAGACCGTTTAGCCAGTCGAGGTCGAGTCCTATTTCTGTCCATTTGACTTGATTGTACGGGTCGATTTTGGTCGACATAGCGTTCTCAAAATAAAACGCGGCTTCCAGATTGGGCGAGTAAGTGAAGGTGTAGGTGCCCGGTTCGCGGATATAAATCCACTGGAACACGCCGGGGGAAGGGATTTTCAGGTCGTTGGCGATATTGACTTTGACCGGTGAATCCGGCGTCTGAAAATGCCTGAAGTCGCTTTGCAGTTTGGCTTGATTCGGTGTGTTGTACGGAAATTGCCAATGTACTTGCGCCAAAATGCCTTTGTGGTCGCTTTGGATTCGTTCGAATGCCATATCCAGCGCGGAGAAATTCGACGGCAGAATGCGCATGTGTTGCGCCACCAGATGGCGCGGCGTTTCGCCCACGGCATCGGTGCGTTGCTTCGGAAAGCAGATGTAATCCAGCCGCTCTTTCAATCCCGCCGGCAAATGCTCGCCTTCTTTCAGGTTGGTGTTGGTCAACCCCGGATCGGCTTCCATGAAAGCGCCGGGCGGCGTCATGAACGTGCGCCAGCCGTCGATCAGTTGCTCGGTGAAAATCAGATGGTTTTGCCGGGCGGTAATGCCTAGCGAGGAAATATTGTACGGGCCGCCGTTATTGATAAACACGTTGGTCCATTCGCCATGGCCATCGGTGGAGTAGGGCGGCGTATCGCCGCGGATGTTCAAATCGCCGAGCACGATGACCTTATCCCAATTGGTGTTGTTTTCCGGCGCGCCGAGGAGGTCGATCAAAGCGCTTTCGATGACTTTCAATTGCCGCAGGCGGATGATGTGGTGTTCGCCGACTTCGTCGTAAAACGCCTGCAAGTGTGTCAAGGCGATGGTAACGGCTTCAAAATGCAGGCCGGTGCTGATTTGAACGATGGCCACGCCTTTTTCCGCCCAACTGTCACTGCCAGCGCTCATCGGGTAAGAAAAAAGACTATTGTAGGGATAATACCGGCTGAGATTACCGGAAAAGTTTTTTTCCGACGGCGGCAATGCGAAGAACTCGAATTTGCTGAATATTGCCAGCCCGCCATCGTCCAGGTCGCCGCTGCCGCCGTCGAACGACACGATGTAATGCGGATACAGATGCTTCAATCCATCTTCCAGTATTTCTTTCGCATCTTCGTTATCCGCTTCGTTGAATACCACCACGTCGGGGTGCTCGTCAAACGCGAAATTACCGGGATCGAGTGCTTTGACTGCCGCTTTCGCGCGCCATTCGGCGTCGCTGTGCGGGCCTGCGGGCCAGGCCTGAGCCTGGATGTTCATGGTGAAGATTCTGAAATTTCGCATGATGGGATCGCTCTCAACGGTGGATGATTGACGATGCTGACCGGTCGGATATAAGAGTCGTGTTTACGGGGTGATTGCAGGGTGGTGCGATACGGCTTCGAGGAAGCTGCGCAAATGCGGTAACAGCAGCGATGGTTTTTCTTCTTGCACGGCGTGACCGACATCGCTCATGATGACGAGTTTTGAGTTCGGCAGATTTTCATGCAAGCGTTTGCCGACGGCTAGCGGCACGATTTCGTCCTCCCGGCTCCAGACAATCAGGGCAGGGATGGTAAGACTCGCGTAATTGTCTGAGAATTGCTGCAAATCAGTCGGCAGCATTTGCCGCGCCGAAGTGAGTAGCGCGTATTTGGCATCGGGTTTGCCGAGATCGGCGGCATAGTGGTCGACAGCCTCTTGCGGAATCAGATCGTCATTAAAATACACTTTTTGCAGAAGATCTTTTACTTGGAAGGTATTGGGTACTGCATAGGTGATTAATGGCCCCAATACCGGGGTTGCGAGTATTTTGACAAAACCGGGCAGTTCCTGCGGATAGGCAACGCTGTCGATGAGTACCAGGCTTTTTTGCAGGCCCGGATTGGAATTCGCTAAATAGATCGATACCGCTAACGCCACGCCGCCGCCATAGGAATGGCCAACGACGTGAAGATTCTTCAAATCGTTTTCGAGAATGAAGTTTCTGACCAATCGGGCCTGTTCGTAAACGGAATAGGCGTCATCGCGTGGCTTGGGTGAATCGCCGAAGCCTTTCAAGTCGATGGTGATGACCCGGTTCTTTTGCGCCAGCGGCTCAACGATATACCGCCAGCTATAGCTGCTTGCGCCAAAGCCATGAATCAGCAACACCGGTTCGCCGGTGCCAGTGCTCCAGGACGCCAATTCCAGTTCGTTGGTTTTGTCCGGGACGCGGTATTGTGTCCAGTCGGGAATGTTTTTATCCATGACCGCGCAGCCGCTGAAGATGAATACTGTCAGCAGCAGCGCGAGCTTTAGCGGGAGATTGTTTTTCATGTCAAAGCGCGGATCAGCATCGTCAGATCAAAGATGGCGCCGCCAAAAAAAGCGATTGCACCGAAAATTGGCAATACGGCAATGATATTGCAAGCTTTTTTCAGCCGGCTGGCTTCATCGTCATTTTCTATTTTCATATGGCGCGGGATGGATACGATCACATAGCTGATCAAGCAAAGAAAGATGATGTTTCCGATAGTGAGCGGTAGCAGGTTGGTCAGATAAATTTCCACGGGGCCGAGCGTTTGTTCCGAACAATGCCCGCATTTGTCGATCAACTCAAACATCATGTCGCGCCTGGCGTTGATGATTTGAAAGAAGCTCAGTGTGGTATTGACCGCGCCCCATAAAGCCGCCAATAACACAATCGGAAGTCCTAATTTATCCATAGCGAATGTTTATTCCAATCAACATGTTTCCAATCATGCCTGGTTGAAGGTTATCACGGGAAGAATTAAAACGAAATGCGTTGTTATCATGACGCATGAGAATGGAGTGTTTTCTTAATGCGCTTGACCGGTTTTTGCAGGATTCAGGCCCTTTGCAGCGATCAATATTCCAAGTACCGCCAGCCATGCAACGATCGGAAATGCATGCAAATAACTGCCGGTGATGTCTTTGATGCTGCCGGATAACAGCGTCCCGATAATGGCGCCGGCACCGTAAGCGGTAAACACCAGACCATAATTTTGTGCGTAATACTGCTTGCCGAAAAAGATACCGGTCGCGGTGGGCGCTAACGCCAGCCAGCCGCCCAGGCACATCCACAACACGCAAAATGCAAACAGGTATAGCACGGCATTGCCTTGCCCGAAAAAGAACACGAGCAACGATGCGCTTAGAATCATCGCGAATGAAATGATCGCGGTATACCGTGGCCCCAGCTTATCGGTTAAAACGCCGAACAGCGGCCGCCCGAGCCCGTTGAATACCGCGAACAGTGACACCGCGAATGCGGCGGTGGTCGTGTCCAACTGCGCCAGTTCGGTGCCGACCGGCGATGCGATGCCGATCGCCATTAATCCCGCTAAACAGCCGATTGTGTACGTTGCCCACAGTGCGTAAAAGTTCGTGGTTTTCAACATGGCTTGCCGGTCTAAATTGAACGCGGACGGTGCCGGTGCTGCGGCAAGGGTTTCGGGCTCCGCAGAATTCCATTCGCGCGGCGGGAAACGCAGCAACTGCGCTAGCAGCATGATAATGACCGTGAATATAATTCCAAGATACAGAAAGGTATGCATGATCCCGATGTCCGGTTGATGAATCATCGTTTTCATTAGCGGCGCGATGAGTAATGCCGATACGCCAAAACCCATGACCGTCAACCCGATCGACAAACCGCTATGCCGCGGAAACCATTTGGCGACCACGGCGATCGGGCAACCATACACAATACCGACTCCCGCGCCGCCGATGATGCCATATAACAGTGTCAGCGTGACGATATTCACGGAAAAGCTCGCCGCAATCCATCCGGCTCCTGCCAGGAAGCCGCCGAGCGTGGCTGTCATTCTCGGTCCCCAACGTTCGATCAGATTACCCGCCAATGGCATCGCGATCGCAAATACCGCCAGAAAAACCATGAACGGATAACCGCTTTGAACCGACGTAATGCCCCAAAAGCTTTCCAGCGGTTTTCTGAAAATACTGAAGGCATAAATCGATCCCAAACAAACATTGATCAATAGCCCGATCGCTACAAATACCCATCGGCCTTTTGCCGCGGCTATGCCGAATAATTTCAAATCGCACCGGGTTATTTCGGTTTCTTTATTCATTTTTTGTTTTTCAGTTGATGGTATCGGTGGACGCTAAACCACTTTTGATAATCTTACCGGTTCTTTGGATTTGAGGGGAGTCAATCCGGAAGATAATCACGATTACTGCAACGTGAACAATGCGATATTGCGGGTATGAGAGTTAACTGATTGCGCAATACTTACCGTCCGGCGTAATAAGTATTGTGTTTTACTTTTTCGTAACAAAAAACTGTACGATCGAAAGGTTGGGAATAGCAGACGAGCCGCATTGCGCGGCTCTTGCGTAGTAGTGCTACCTTACTCCGGCATTTTCCACGACTTCCGGTTGCGATTCCGCCGATTGATTCAATGCTTCCAGTGCTAATTCCAGAACGGGTGTTTGTTTGCTGATCAGGCGGACTTGCAGCGAATCCGTCAATGCATTGAGCGGCGCGCCGCCTTGATAGCTGAAGCGGATGGCAATTTGGTCGCCTTTGGAAACCTGCATGGATTCCGGCAATGGGAAGACGATGTATTGCGTATGCCAGTCGATGGTGCTGCATGTCGTCACATTGATCGCCAGTAAATTTTTGGTGATGAGACGCAAAGCATTGAGCTGACCGTCTTCGGTAATCAGAATTTCTCCATCCCATTGGCAGGTTTGACTATAGGGTTCGGCATACGCCAGCATTTGAAATACTTCGGGGTCTCCCAAACCTTTGCTTCGTTCCTGAATGACGTAAGGATTCTGGAATTGAATCGTCGGCGCGTAAAACCCGGAAAAATGAAAATCGTGTTCCAGCGGTTGAATCGCTTGGATACTTGCTTCCGGCACAAAGACCGGCAGCGGTTCGCCGAATTTCTTCAGGTAGCGTTGTTTGAAAGAATCGATCACCGGCATTTGTTTTTCACGTAACAAACCGGTATGCAACATTTCACAAATCACCACATCGACCGGTTCCGGTGGCAAGTAGTGCATGGCGTCGGCTTGGATAAGCTCGACTTTGCCGCCGTTTTGGTTTTGCGCCAGGAGATTGCGCGCGGCGTTAATCAACTCCGGGTTGCGTTCAACGCAATAAACCTTTTGCGCTTTTTGCGCAGCGAAGAACGATTGCACGCCGGTGCCACCGCCTAGTTCCAACACCTTGGTACCCGGCTTGACCAATAAATCGATCGCCTCTTTAAAGCCTTGCATGCGAGCTGTGTCGTTTAGCATATTGTGATGATAATGCAGCGGTATGAATTGACCGAGCTCCAAACTTTCATATTTATTTTTCATGGGGGTTCCTGAGTGTTGAATACTGCCGGTTTATAATGAATTGCTTTCAAAACTGACAGCAATGATCATGCCAACCGGTGACAGGCGCATGATGACGGGGTCTGGCGTTTTTCAGCCGGGGTTCTGGGAGCGCATTGCCGCTCAGACCGGCAAATGTTGCCGTATTAAAAGGGGAAAATTGTAATGACAGAACCGACGATTACGTGCCCGGACTTCGGTGTGGGTCTTTAATGCATCAACGCTTGCAGTATGCCGACGCATAAAAATTATGGACAAACCTGGTGGGGCGCGCAGTGGCTAAACGCGTTGTCGCAAATCGATTTTGACAACCGGCTGCCGCGGGGGCGCAGTTATGCCAATAAAGGTTCGGTGACGAAAATTGAGATTCAGCAGGGAAATATACATGCCAAAGTGAAAGGCTCCCGTTCGCAACCTTACACGGTGAGAATCGAGGTTCCGGCTATGCCGATACCACAGGTCAAGGGTTTGCTTGACGCCCTGGCGCATGATCCGATGATTATCTCGAGAATGCTCAACCGTGAGCTGGATTCCGCTGTTCTGGAGCATGCCAAAATGCTGAACATCGATATCTTTCCGGCACGCTGGTCGGATCTATCCATGTACTGTTCTTGTCCGGATTGGGCGGTGCCTTGCAAACACCTGGCCGCAGTGATTTATTTGATTAGCCGCGAAATTGACGGTAATCCTTTCATTGTGTTTTTGTTGAAGGGAGTCGATCTTATTCAGGAATTGGAAGCCCGCCATATTTCGATTGAAAGCGAAGCCAGGGCTGCGCTACCGGCAGCCGGGGATTTGCTGGCTCAATCTCAATCGCATCAACATGCAACGGCGGTGCTGGATGCCGTTGACGTTGCGGACTATAGCACGTTGGACTATTCCACTTTGCCTGACCTTTCGGTTTCTCTGGTGAATGTGCTACCTGCAAATCCTGCCTTCTTTCAGCAGGGCGATTTTCGTGTCATTTATGAGAAGGTGATGAAACGAGTGACCAAGCAGGCACGGCTTTCACTCAATACTGCCGTGGAGGTTGATCGCGCGAAATCTGTAATTACCACTGCGGATAAGCCGCATCTATCTCTCGATACCGGCTATCAGCCCATCCTTACCGGAATGACGACGTCATTGCGCTGGCTGGATTGGGTAACCGGTCTGCAACAAATTGCCGAAGCTGATTTGCCGGATCTGCAGCCCGAAGTTGCGGCTATGTTTCATGCGTGCATGGTCAGTTTGCATTTGCTGGCCAAGGGCGCAACTTTGCCACAGGTATTCAATGCCGGTGAACTAGGGGTGGGATTGCGCTGGTTGCCGGCGATGCTGGATGAAACAGTGAGCGCTTTGATCGGTCGATTGGCGGCGCGATTGCCATCCGGATTATTGGCTTTTCACGCTGATAAGAAAGTGATCGATCTCTCGGGAGAAGTACAAGCTGTGGCGCTATGCAGTTTATTTCTAAACGAGTTTATGCATCGATGGAGTGATGCTGGTGCTGAAAAGCCATATGGCAACAAACTGATTGATCTGTTTTTTGGCCAGGGTTACGCACGGTTTGAAGGGCCTGGGGAAGGCGAGATAGGTAGCGGGGTGCAATTGTGGCTGGCGCGCTTTCATATGAATCATCAGGCCCATGTGCCGGTGCTGCGATTAGAGGAAGAAAATATTGGATTCAGCTTGTCGCTGGGCGTTGCGGCACGTAATGATCTGCTACAGGAACCTGCTTCATTTGCTAGTCTGTTGATCGATCCGGCATGGCAGGAGAGTCGTTATAGTGTATTGAAAACAGTGGCATTGCTGGCGGAATTTTTACCGGATTTTAATAGCTACATCAGCACCGGCGCAACAACGCCGATAGCGCTGAGCTCCGAAGCGCTCCCGGCATTTTTGTTTGATGTGCTGCCGGTGATCCGGTTGCTTGGAATACCCGTGTTATTGCCTAAGACCCTAGACCGCGTGCTGCGGCCCAAGCTATCGATGAAACTATCCGGCAAGAATACCGGAAGCTCCGGTTACCTCAATGCGAATGATGTTTTCGGTTTTGACTGGACGGTGGCGATTGGTCATAGCCAGCTCTCGCATGCCGAGTTTGAAGAACTGGTCAAAACTGCTCACGGAATTGTGCGCTTCAGGGGTGATTATGTTTATCTCGATCCTGCGGAAATTGAACGGTTGCGTTTGCAATTGGAAAAGCCGCCGCATGTTACGCAAGCGGAACTGCTACGAATTGCTCTGACCGGGGAGTATCTGGGCACGCCGGTAACGCTGGATGCGCGAGCGCAAGCCATTATTCGTGAATTCATCGAAGTTAATAATGTGCCACTGCCGGTAGGACTGAATGCAACTTTGCGGCCATACCAAGAACGCGGCTATGCCTGGTTGTACCGCAATATCCGTATTGGGTTTGGCAGTGTGATTGCCGACGACATGGGTCTGGGCAAGACACTCCAGGTGATTGTCACCTTGCTGAGACTCAAAGAGGAAGGAAGGCTGGAAGAGGCGAAAGCGCTCGTGATCGTGCCAACCAGCTTGCTGACCAACTGGGTGAAAGAGATTGCACGCTTTGCACCAACGCTGAAGGTGGGTGTTTTTCATGGCGCGGAGCGTGTGCTGGAGATAGAACGATCTGATCTGTTGCTGACGACCTACGGCGTGGCGCGATCTGACCTGTCCAAGCTCAAGAAATTATCCTGGCATATCGTCGTCGTCGATGAAGCGCAAAACATCAAAAACCCGGCTGCTGAGCAAACTAAAGCTGTCAAGGCGATTCCGGCGGCAAGTTTCGTTGCCTTGACCGGAACGCCGGTTGAAAACCGGTTATCCGAATACTGGAGCATCATGGATTTTGCCAATCGCGGTTTTCTGGGGAATCTCACCGGTTTTACCAAAGAGTTTGCGACACCGATACAAAGCCACCATGATCAGCACGCGGCGAATCGTTTTAAACGCATCACTAGTCCGTTCTTGCTGCGACGGCTTAAGTCGGATAAAAGCATTATCAGCGATTTGCCCGACAAAATTGAGCAGAATCAATATTGCGAATTGACGGAAAAACAAGCGGCATTATATGAATCCGTCGTGCGTGAAGCGCTGCAGGTGATCAACGGTGAATCCGACACATTCAAACGCCAAGGATTGGTGCTGCAAATGATCATGGCCTTGAAGCAAATCTGTAATCATCCGGCGCAATACCTCAAAAAAGGAGATTCCAGCGCCAACTTATCGGGCAAAGCCGGATTGTTTCTTGATCTGCTTGACCCCTTGCTTGCCGCGCATGAGAAGGTGCTGGTGTTTACGCAATTCCGCGAAGCGGGTGAGTTGCTGTCGGGCTGGATCAAAGAACGATTCGGCCGGGAGCCGCAATTTCTGCACGGCGGTGTTGCACGAAAAATACGCGATGACATGGTAGATCGTTTTCAGAACGACCGTACCGAACGCATATTTCTGCTGTCGCTCAAAGCCGGGGGCACCGGTCTCAATCTGACAGCCGCCGCCAATGTGATCCACTTTGATCTGTGGTGGAATCCGGCGGTTGAAGCGCAAGCAACCGACCGGGCCTACCGTATCGGACAGCAGCATAACGTACAAGTGCATCGCCTGATTACCCGCGCCACCTTCGAGGAACGCATCAATGACATGATTCAATCCAAGCGGAATTTGGCTGATATGACCGTGGGCAACGGGGAAAAATGGATCGGGAATCTGAGCAATAGCGAACTGAAAGATATCTTTAGTTTAAGGTAAACTTTACTTCAATATTTGAAAAGCCTCTGAATGATCGTCATTTCGAGCACAGCGGGAAATCCTGCTGATTGCAAACGATTCTTCACAACATCCGGAATGACAAATGCAGGTTTCTCAGAGCAACCTTTTAATAAATCGCGCAATCTCACGCTATCGACTGGAGAAACAGTGTTATGACAGAACCGACGATTACTTGCCCGAACTGTAAAACCGAAATCAAACTGACTGAATCGCTGGCGGCGCCTTTGATCGAATCGACCCGCAAGCAATTTGAGCAGCGGTTGGCGCAAAAAGATGGCGAGATTCAGCAACGCGAGCAAGCGATGCGAGACAAGGAAAAGTTACTGACGGAGGAAAAGCGTAAGTTCGACGATCAAGTGGCGCTGCAAGTGTCCGAACAATTGAAAGCGGAGCGCGTGCGGGTAATCGCGGAAGAATCGCGCAAAGCGAAGCAGGCTAGCGCTGCCGAGCTGGAGAGCAAAGTGCGGGAGTTGATCGAATTGCAAGAAATCCTCAAATCCCGTGACGAGAAACTGGCGCAGGCGCAGCAGGCGCAAGCGGAGCTCATCAAGAAGCAACGCGAGCTGGACGACGCCAAACGCGAACTGGAATTGACGGTTGCCAAGCGGGTACAGGAAGGCTTGGTGGAAGTGCGGTTACTAGCTAAAAAAGAAGCCGAAGACGAACAAAAATTCAAAGTGCTGGAGAAGGAGCAAACCATTGCCGCGATGCAGAAACAGATCGAAGATCTTAAACGCCGAGCCGAGCAAGGTTCGCAGCAATTACAGGGGGAAGTGCAGGAGCTCGAACTGGAAAGCTTGTTGCGCATGAAATTTCCGCTCGATGCGATCGAGCCGGTGCCGAAAGGCGAATTCGGCGGCGATGTATTGCACCGCGTGATCGGCGCGGGAGGGCAAGCCGGCGGCACCTTGTTATGGGAGTTCAAACGCACCAAAAACTGGAGCGATGCCTGGCTGGTGAAACTGCGCGACGATCAACGTGCCGCCAAAGCGGAAGTGGCGGTCATCGTCAGCCATACCTTGCCGAAAGGCGTGGAAACCTTTGAATTGATCGAAGGCGTCTGGGTTACGCACCCGCGCGCCGCGTTGCCGGTTGCGATGATCCTGCGGCAATCATTGCTGGAGATCGCGCTGGCGCGCCAATCCTCCGAAGGTCAGCAGAGCAAAACCGAAATGGTCTACCAATACCTCACCGGCCCGCGCTTCCGCCAGCGCGTCGAAGCCATTGTTGAAGCGTTTTCCACCATGCAGGAAGATCTCGACAAGGAACGCAAAGCGATCATGAAGCAATGGGCCAAGCGCGAGGAACAAATTGAGCGCGTAATGAGTGCAACGGTCGGCATGTACGGCGATTTACAAGGCATTGCCGGGAAATCGTTGCAGGAGATTGAGGGGTTGGAATTTCCTGCTCTTGAAGACAACAAAAACTTATAAAATTGGGGGCTATGAGACTCAGGTAATGAGCCTGTCAGTAGAGTAGAATTAAGAAATTTGGGGGAGGATTATTATGGCGAGCGCTAAAGTGCTACGGCAACTAATTAGGGCAGGAAGTGACGGGGATATTGCGGCATTCAAGGCCGCATCGAAGTCCATTATTGAAGAAGAACGGCAGAAGCAGCACCACTTGCTTGCCAACGATCTGGAGCAGATTCTATACGGCGAATCAAAACCTGTTACTTCAAGCTCGCTCTCGCGCCTGCTACCAAGCTTGCCAACAGACAAGGAACGTGGATTGCCATTGCTGGACATTCGGCAGTCACAGCGTTCGCTGGAAGAGCTTGTTCTCTCCAAGGTGGCGCTTGCAGCCATAGAAGATGTATTAGAAGAGCATCGTCGAGCAGATATTCTTAGGACTTATGGATTGCAGCCTTCATCCAAGGTGCTTTTCTTTGGCCCTCCTGGGTGTGGCAAGACCATGGCAGCCGAAGTAATCGCATATGAATTGGACTTGCCCCTTGCTATTGTGCGGATCGACACATTGGTTTCATCCTATCTTGGTGAGACCGCGGCCAATTTGCGCAAGGTCTTTGATTTCATCGAGCAGAATGCAGTAGTCGCCCTGTTTGATGAGTTTGATGCTTTGGGTAAAGAGCGTGCCGACAATAGTGAGCATGGCGAATTACGGCGTGTAGTCAATGCCGTGTTGCAAATGATGGATGCCTATCGAGGGAAAAGCCTTCTAATCGCTGCCACCAATCATGAACAGATATTGGATAGCGCAGTATGGCGGCGATTCGATGATACACTGAAATTCCCTTTACCTTCTGCCGAATTGCTGCCCAAGATATTGCAACTGAAACTTCGAGGCGTGAGACGAGAGTTTGAAGTTGCTGTGCCGGAGTTGGCCAAGATGTTTAAAGGGCTAAGCCCAGCAGACATCGAGCGGATTGTGCGGCGTGCTATAAAACGCATGATTCTTCGCAATCAAGAATTCCTTACCGTGAAAGATTTGTCTCAAGCAAAAGAAAGGGAAACACGGTCTGCTCGTTAATCAAATCTGGGAGAATACATGGCTGGTGCCTATGAGCATATTCGCATTGAGAAAGAGCCACTTATCAATGATCGACGCACAGCGAAGCAGAGAAGTATTAAAGGAATTGTTCGCCCTGATCCGGCAGCCCATGGACGATTTCTAGGCACGGCATTACGCGGGGCAGCCCAAGTTGCCAAAGCGCAGCCAGGTGCAGAAGACGGAAATCTCGTTCTCAAATTGAGTTATTCCGGCAGCCTCGATCTCGGCAAGCTCAATAAGCATGGTATCGAGTTCATCAGCCAGGAAGACAAAACTGTTTGCATTGTCTTCACATCAGAACAAGGCTTGGCTGAATTTGCCGATCATCTTGCCCGATTGGGGCTTCCTGAAGGTCAGGATCTAAGCTATCAGAATTTGTTGCTTGCTCTTGATGGCATTGGCAATTGGTGTCGAGAAGACAGGGAAAGCTGGGCGATCAAACATTTTGGCATTCCTTATTCGGCCACGTTCAAGCTAGATGTTGAGCTATGGCCGTTGGGTGGTGTGCATAGCCCGGAGCGGACATCAACCGTGCATCGGTTTGAGGAATGGATCAAAACTCATGGTATTCATCAGATTGACCGGATTAACCGTGATAGCCTTTTATTGTATCGGCTTGATGTAACGAAAGAACAAGCCGCGCATCTTTTGGAACATAGAGATGTTCGTCTGGTGGACTTGCCGCCACGCACCGGAATTACCTACCAGCAAATGGATGTACCTGTTACGCCTCATGTTGATGGGATCAGTTCACCTCCATCGGGAGCAGCGAGAATCTGCATCCTCGACAGTGGTATCAACAGCAATCACCCGCTGCTACGTGCGGCATTCGGTGAGGCCGAAAGTTACATAGCGGGACAAGACGCCGAAGACGAAGTCGGGCACGGTACTGCCGTGGCCGGGATTGTCTTGTACGGAAATATTGAAGAATGCCTTGCCGCGGATCAATGGAAGCCTGAGCTGGTGCTGTGCAGCGGCAAGATCATGACCAAAGCTGCAGGTACGAATGAGGCAGTGTTTGATGAGAAAACCATTGAGCAGACCATCGAAAAAGCCGTCGAGTATTTCGCCGGGGAGTTGGGTTGCCGGATTTTTAATCTTTCCCTTGGAAACGAGAACGTCCCCTACGATGGGCGACATATTCGGGGGATTGCCTATACGCTAGACAGGCTGGCGCGCGAATACGATATCCTGTTTGTTGTCTCGGCTGGCAACTTTCGCGGTACCGAAACGATACCTCAGTCCGATTGGCGGGCAGAGTATCCAGAATACCTATTGATCCCTGAGTCGTTCATTATCGACCCGGCACCAGCATTGAATGTGCTCACTGTCGGTGCATTGGCAAATCACACCGCAAACGCAGACGAGCAGCGATACGGGGATAGGTATATTAATGCGCTAAGCCCAGCATCGGAGGATCAGCCCGCTCCATTTACACGCCACGGCCCTTCTATCAAGGGCGCGATCAAACCAGACCTGGTCGCGCATGGTGGGAATTTGGTATCGCCGATGCGGCAGGAAGGCCAGCAATTTCGAAAAGACAATCGTCGCCTTGGCGTTCTGGTTCCGAATCATGACTTCATCGGAGCTACTCTGCTCAAAGACATTTCCGGCACGAGTTTTTCTGCACCTTATATCACTCATTTGGCCGGGCGATTGCTCAACACTTATCCCCGCGCATCAGCAAACCTACTGAGGGCATTGCTGGTCAACCACGCCGATGTTCCGCCAGCTTGCATTGCGGCCTTTCCCGGGCAGATGCAAGAACACCTGCGTCAAGTTGTTGGCTATGGCAAGGTGAATACCGACACGCTGTTCCGCTCTACCGATGACAAGGTAGTACTCCTTGCCGAATCGGCTATCGAGAACGATAGCCATCAGTTTTACGAACTGCCATTGCCTGATGAGTTTTTACGCAGCAACCGCGCCACACGCCAGATCAGGGTGACACTGGCTTATTGCCCACCCGTGAAGACTACGCGCATGGAGTATTTGGGTACGAAGATCAGCTATCGCTTGGTCAAGGGGGGGTCTCTCGATGAAGTGCAGCGGCAATTCAATCAGAAATTGAAAAAGGAGGAAGATTCCACCGGCGATGCCGCAGCCAGCAATCGGACTATTACGTCACAAGAACGTGAACGATGCACGGTACAGTCCTCAATCTGGACATTGAAACAACTATCACCAAAGCAGAAATGGTTCGTCGTGGTTACCCGACAAGACAAAGAGTGGGGACGCGCAATTTGTCTGGATGAAGAAAACTACGCCCTGGTGGTCTCGGTCAGCGACCGCGAAAATCTTGAGGCTCGGCTGCACGCCCAAATTCAAGCCCGTGTTCGTGAGCAAGTTCAGGCTAGAGTGCGTCTTGGCGCTTGATTGAAAGAACTTTATGCAGAGGTTTGAAATTATTGCAGAAGACTGACAAGCTAGAATTCACGGTTTTACAATAGGCTAGCCGTAAGAATATGAAGGAGGGAGTGATATGTCCGCCACAAACTTTAAAACCGAAAACAATACCTACCGGAAGCTGATCGGTAACGGACTGACTTATCGTATCCCACGTTTTCAGCGTGACTACAGTTGGACGGAAGACGAGTGGGAAGATTTGTGGATGGATATTCTTGGTACAGTTCGAGAAGGCGGTGAGCCGGCGCATTACATGGGCTATCTGGTGTTGCAATCGCAGGATGATAAGAATTTTGATGTCATTGACGGTCAGCAGCGCTTGACGACATTGACGCTGATTGTTTTGGCGATACTCAAGAATCTCAAGCGGCTGGTCGACGGAAAAAATAATCCTGAGCATAATCAGCAACGCATCGAGCAAATACGCCAAACCTATATCGGCTATTTGGATCCGGTGACATTGGTGTCGCGCAGCAAACTAACGCTGAACCGTAATAACGATCATTATTTTCAAACGTACCTGATGCCGCTTGGGCATTTGCCGCAGCGCGGTTTTCGTGCTTCCGAGCACGGCTTACGCAAGGCGTTTGAATGGTTTGATAAACGTGTACGTGAGCACGCCAAAAAAGCAAGCGGTGACGAAGGTGTCGCGTTGGCTAGTTTGGTTGAGACGATGAGTGATCGATTATTTTTCACTGTCATCAGTGTGACGGACGAGCTCAATGCTTATAAGGTGTTTGAAACGCTCAATGCACGTGGAGTGCGTCTTTCATCCACGGATTTGTTGAAAAATTATCTGTTTTCGGTACTGCACCGGGATGGCGAGCATGCGCATGAAATGAACGCGCTGGAAGATCGCTGGGAAGCGATGATAAGCCGGCTTGGCAGTGAGAGTTTTCCGGATTTTCTGCGGGTGCATTGGATCAGCCGGAAAACTTCGGTGCGTCAGTCCGAGTTATTCAAGACCATCCGTGCTCAGATTATTGACCGTGAATCCGTGTTTGAATTGCTGCGCGGCATGGAAGAAGATATGGATACTTATTTGGCGTTGACCAACCCGGAAGTGTCGTTATGGGCGCCGAATCTCAAAGGATTTGTGCAGAATTTGCGGATGTTCAGCGTGCGTCAACCGTTTTCTCTGTTACTGGCGGCGCATCGCAGATTTTCATCGGACGATTTTGAGAGCTTGTTGCGCAGTTGCGTGATGATTTCGTTTCGATACAATGTTATCGGCAGTTTGCCAACGCATGAACAAGAACATGTCTATCATAGCGTAGCGCAGAAAATTTCCAATGGTGGCTTAACAACAGCTCCTGAAACGCTGGATGTTATGAAGCCGATTTATCCAAATGATGACAAGTTTCGTGGCGATTTCTCGGAAAAAATATTGCGTACTACCAATTCCCGTAACGCGCGCATTGTCCGTTACATCTTATGCGCCCTGGAGTCTCAGTTGAACGGACAAGATTATGATTTTGAGAGTGACAGCATCACGATTGAGCACATCTTGCCGCAAAATCCGACGTCAGGCTGGTCCGCTTTTAACGAAGAGGAGGCGGATGCCATGGTTTACCGTCTTGGTAATATGACTTTGCTTACTAAAGGCCAGAACCGTGATTTGGGTAATGCTGAATTTACTATTAAAAAACCAGTGCTGGCCGCCAGTAATTTTGAGCTTACCCGTAATGTGGTGAAAGATAACGTTGATTGGACGCCGGAACGCATCGCCGCACGCCAGAAGGCGATGGCTAAAGTCGCTACTAGTGTTTGGCGGATCACCCAACTTTCTTAAGATCGAATCAATAGTGATCGGCAATATGTCACGGAATCAACTTCAATTCGTCCAACCAGACTTTCGCTTCCGCGTCCGATGGTGCGCGCCAGTCGCCGCGTGGTGATAATGAGCCGCCGGAGCCGACTTTCGGGGCATTGGGAATGCATGAGCGTTTGAATTGGCTGGTTTGAAAAAAGCGTGACAGAAACACGCCGAGCCATTGCTTGATGGTGGCGAGGTCGTATTCATTCCGCGATTGTTCGGTGATGCCGTCCGGCCAGTGGCCGGTCAGCCGGTTACCCCAGGCATGGTTTGCGAGAAATGCAATTTTTTCCGGACGGAAGCCGAAGCGAGTGACGTAGTAGAGGTTAAAATCCTGTAACTCGTAAGGACCGATGATTTGCTGCGTGCTTTGCAATGGTTTGTCGGGTGATTGTGTGGGAATCAGTTCCGGTGAAATCTCAGTATCCAGGATGGCGGCTAATGCCTCGTTGGTGGCGTCGTTAAACTGCCGGCTGCCGATAGTCCAGCGGATCAAATGCTGGATCAATGTTTTCGGGACGGATGCATTGATGTTGTAATGCGACATGTGATCGCCGACGCCGTAGGTGCACCAGCCGAGCGCGAGTTCGCTGAGATCGCCGGTGCCGAGTACCAGCGCGTGATGGAAATTGGCGAGGCGGAATAAGTGCGAGCTGCGTTCCCCTGCTTGCACGTTTTCAAAGGCGATGTCGTATTGAGGCTTGCCGTCAGTAAATGGGTGCTCGATATCTTTCAACATTTGCAGGCAAGACGGGCGAATGTCGATTTCCTGACCGGTGACGCCGAGTGCGGCCATTAGCCGATGCGCATTGGCTCTGGTCGCTTCGCCCGTGGCGAAGCCCGGCAGGGTATAAGCTAGAATGTTGGTGCGTGGCAACTCTAACCGGTCCATCGTGTGGGCTGCGGCAATGAGCGCGTGCGCCGAGTCCAAACCGCCGGAAACGCCGATCACGATCTGCTCGGTTTTGGTGAATGCGAGTCGTTTCATCAATCCATGAACCTGAATTTGGTACGCTTCATAGCAATGCTCGTCGCGTTTTGCCGGATTGTCGGGAACGTACGGGAAACGTGCTACCGGGCGATGTAACGGCACGGTGTCTTCCGGCACGGCAAACTCGAATTCGATCCGGCGGAGGCTGCGCAATTGCTCCCGATGCAGTTGCACCGTATCGTTGAAACTGGTGGTGCGCATACGGTCCTGGATCAGCCGCTCGAGATCGATATCGGCGGTGATGATTTGCTGTTGATCGGAGAAACGCTCGGATTCCGCGAGCAGCTGATGGTTTTCGTAAATCATCGCATGGCCATCCCATGCCAAATCGGTGGTTGATTCACCGGGACCGGCAGCGGCGTACATGTAAGCTGCCAGGCATTTGCTTGATTGCATGGCGCATAGGTTGCGCCGGTAATCGGCTTTGCCGATGGTGATGTTGCTGGCCGATAAATTGGTAAGAACGGTGGCGCCAGCAAGCGCGGCGTAAGTGCTGGGCGGCAGCGGCGTCCACAGATCTTCGCAAATCTCGGTATGGAAGGAAAAATGCGCAAAGTTGGTTGCGTTGAAGATCAAATCAGCGCCGAACGGAACAGTATGCCCGAGAAAGCTTACTTCACGGGTGAGCGCGGCATGTGCCGGTGTAAATTGCCGCTTTTCATAAAATTCCCGGTAATTCGGCAAATAGGTTTTCGGCACGATACCGAGGATACGGCCGCGATAAATCACCAGCGCGCAGTTAAATAACTTGCCTTCTAATTGCAACGGCGCGCCAACTTGTAGAACCGGCGTAAGTTCCCGACTGGCTTCAACGATGCGGCCGATACCCGCAATCACTGCATTGAGTAAGGCTTGCTGATGCAATAGATCGTCAGCGGAGTAGGATGAGATACTCAGTTCCGGAAAGAGTGCGATGGCCGATTTGAGCTTGGATGCACGCATTGCAAGTTCAATGATGTGATCGACGTTGAATACCGGATCGGCAACTTTGAGATACGGAATGCAGGCTGATACCCGGATAAAGTGGTGCGAGTAAATCGAATGGAAATTTTTCAAGAATGCCTCCGTCATATCGCCGTGTTGGGCTCATGCGTGAATAACAAAGCAAATGTTACACGCACTGGGATAATTCTGGCAAAACGATCCATTCGTTTGGATTGGTGCGTTTGGGTAAATCCATGCAAGCAGATGCGGTAGTTTGTTCCATTATGTTTCAGATCCTGAATGGACTCATGCTGAAACAGTCAGAATCAGGGGTTTTTGATTAGAATCAATGAAAATGGAGTGTTTGCGGCGATAATGCCAAGCGGGTAGTAAAGAAATGGCTTTAGCAAATTGCTGCTCGTCAGTATGAACGATTGAGGCCGCGGGATAACATAATTTCACAGCCAAGATGATTATTGTATATGCAATGTGGAGGGAATTAGGTATATACTGAAAGTGTGTTGGTAGAAGTGGGGGAAGAATAAGCAATTACATTCTTCACTTGTTGTTATCCAGCCACTGAGATTTTTCAGAAGTCATTGTGTTTTTTAATAACATTCAAACAGGAGAAATCATCATGAGATTACTATCAACTGCAGTTGCAATCAGTGCATTGGCTTTAATTATGAATGCCCAAGCTTGGGCATCCGATGCGGGACACACATCGGAAGCAATGGAGCATGCTGGAAAAGCTCAGGCTCATGGAGAAATGGGACATGCCAAAGAATCGCTGGAGCATGCCAAAGACAGTTTAGCGCATGCTAAAGCGGCAAGGGATGATCATGCCGCATCGCACAAGCACATGGATGAAGCGATCAAACATTTAGAAGAAGCGATCAAACATGCTGAGATGGGCCATGGTCAAGAGTCTGCTAAACATTCGGAAGAAGCGATGAAACATATGCGCCAATCCGGGCATTGATGGATTAAATCCATTTCCCCTCAAGGAATCGAGGGGAAATGCAGCAATTAGTTTTTCGCGCCCATTTCTAACGCCAGTTTTCTTGATAACTGCGCTGCTTCCTCAGAAATTCCCATATCCAGCCACCCCTGCAAATGGGTACACGTTATATCCGCTATCGCTGCTATCCAATCATGACGTTCGTTGAGGCACGGAATGTAATGGAACTCCTGTCCACCGGCCTGAATGAAAGTATGCTTTGCTTCAATTGCAATTTCTTCCAGAGTTTCCAGGCAATCCGAAACGAAACCGGGACAAACGATATCCACGCGCCGTGTTTGCGCTTTGCCTAATTGCTCCAGCGTGACCGCCGTATAGGGTGTCAGCCATTGCGCTCTGCCAAAACGCGATTGAAAGCATACGACATATTGTTCGGTTTGCAGTGCCAACGCTTCGGCCAGTAAGCGCCCGGTTTTCTGGCAATAGCAATGGTAAGGGTCTCCCTTGTCCAGGCTGGACCGCGGGGTGCCATGAAAACTGATGATCAGCTTGTCGGGCCGGCCATGAACTTCCCAATAGTCGCGTACATTCTGTGCCAGTGCAGCGATATAACCCGGGTGATCGTAATAGTGCTTGACAGTGCGAATCGCGGGTTGATTACGCATTTTTCCCAATACGGCAAATACATTGTCCATGGCTGCCGCGGTACTGCTGGCAGCATACTGCGGGAACAATGGGATGACAAGAATGCGTTCGCAACCTTGCGCTTGCATATCGGCCAATACCGTCGCGACCGAGGGTTTGCCGATATTCATTGCATATTCGACAATAGGCGGATTGTTTAACCGGGTTTGCAATGCTTCCCGCAGCAGTTTGATCTGCCGTTCGGTGTGCACTTTCAACGGAGAACCTTCCGGCATCCAGATTTTTGCGTATTTTTCCGCCGATTTCTTGGGCCGGAAAGGCAGGATGAAGCCGTGCAAAATTGGCCACCAAATCAGTCGCGGCATTTCGATAACACGCCGATTACTCAAAAATTCCTTGAGATAGGGGCGTAGTGCTACGGCAGTCGGCGCGTCGGGTGTTCCTAAGTTAATGAGCAGCACACCGGTTCGACTCGGTGAGCCGTGCTGGTAATTTGATTTGACTGACATCGGGATTTAAGTTGAATTTGATTACAGGATCATCGATTATTGCTGAGATAAACCGCTGGAGAGCAGCCGGGCGGTAATATCCACGATGGGAATAATTCGCTCGTAAGCCATGCGTCTGGGGCCGATTACGCCGACCATACCAACCACTCCGCCTTCCATTTCATAGGGAGCGGTTATGACGCTGAATTCTTTCAGTGACGTAACCTCGGATTCTCCACCGATAAAAATTTTAACACCATGAGCTTGCCGGCTTAGTTCGAGTAATTGCAAGAGCTTTGTTTTGCGCTCGAATAATTCAAACAAATTCTTCAAACTCGTTAAATTTTCGGAGAGATCGTCGATTTGCAGTAAATTATGCTCGCCAGCGAGCACTACCGCTTCGCTACTCTCATTGATGGCATCGCCGCCGACTTCAATCGCCGCGCTCATGAGGGTGATCATTTCGCTGCGCAATTGCTTCAATTCAGTGCCCAATCGGCCTCTGATTTCGTCCAGGGTGCATCCTGCATAGTGCTGATTGATAAAATTACCGGCTTCAATCAGGTCGGATTGATTGTACGGCGTATTGGTAAAGATAATACGGTTTTGCACATCCCCTTCGGGGGTAACGATGATCAGCAAAATGCGTTTTTCCGAGAGTGCCATGAATTCAACGTAGCGGAAGATCGCTCCTTTGCGTTTCGGTGTCACGACAACACCTGCAAAACGGGTCAATTCCGAGAGTAGTTGTGAAGCGGCATTGATTAAACGCGAAGGGTTGTCTGGGTGTAGCTGATTTTCCAAATGATTCAATTCCGTTTTGTCCAGCTTCTTCACGACGAGCAACGTGTCCACAAAGAAACGATAACCCCTGGGTGTCGGAACTCTTCCGGCGGAAGTATGCGGGCTGGCGACCAATCCCATTTCTTCAAGATCCGCCATGACATTACGGATAGTGGCCGGACTCAAGTCTAAGCCGGAAAATTTGGATAACGCCCGGGAACCCACCGGTTGCCCTTCGTGGATATACCGTTCCACTAGGGTTTTTAATAGTATTTGCGCACGCTCGTTTAACATGGTTTTATTTTACACCAGTCAGCTGGGTTTATATTTGAATGCAAGTAATCAATCGTCCAATTTTGTGTATGCTAAACTTCAGCGGTGTTCGTATTCCAGTCGCCTAGACGGATTGAATCCACTGGGAAAGCTGGATGTTTTCTCAAGGAATATTTCCTGTTAAATATGTACAAATGGTGATTTTACAACGCTATATGGGGTATTACTGGCTAACTTATTTTATTTTAACGGTAATGACGGTATTAATATTTAATTCCAACCCAGAGCAATAATAGTTAATCATATTTTCCTGTTATGAATTCATCATTTTCGACCATTGCATTGGTCGGTAAACATAAAAATCCCGAAATCGCGATACCGCTGCTTAATCTGGCTGAATACTTGACGACCAAAAAATACAAAGTGTTATTTGATCACCTGACAGCCGCAAATATTTGCACGGATTTATATCCGGCACTATCACTGGAGGAGATCGGTGCGGAAGCGGATTTAGCAGTGGTGATGGGCGGCGATGGCACGATGTTAAACATCGCACGCATGCTGGTTGCTTACGATGTGCCGTTGATCGGCATTAACCAAGGCCGATTGGGTTTTCTGACCGATTTATCCATCGATACCATGTTCGAAACATTGGATGAAATGCTGGCGGGAAGCTATATCACGGAAAGGCGTATGTTGCTTTATACGGAGATCCTTCGTGAGAATGCCAATGTTTTTAGTAGTCTGGCATTTAACGATGTGGTGCTGTATCGCGGCATGAGCAGCGGAATGATTGAGCTGGAGGTTAAAGTTAACGGTGAATATGTGAATACCCCGCGATCCGATGGATTAATCGTAAACACTCCTACAGGATCAACGGCATACGCGTTGTCTTCCGGTGGCCCGATTTTGCATCCCAATTTGGATTTAATTGCGCTGGTGCCGATTTGTCCGCATACCCTCAGTAATCGGCCGATCGTGATCGGTCCGGATGCTGTCGTTGAAATCCGGATGATTAGTTGTCAACAAGTCAGAATAAATTGCGATAGCCATTCCGGATTTGATTTGGAACCTACCGACAAAATTTTTATACGGCGCTTTCCTCAATCGGTTCGGCTGCTCCATTCCGTTCATCATAGCTATTACCGGATGCTAAGAGAAAAATTGGGTTGGAGCGAGTTTCCATGATCGCGCGACGAATTTCGCTATCATGCTGAGACAGATAAGTATCAGAAACTTTGTCATTGTCGATCAGATCGATCTCGATGTGATGCCCGGTTTTACGGTACTGACCGGTGAAACAGGCGCCGGGAAATCGATGCTAATCGATGCGCTGACTTTGATCCTGGGGGAACGCAGCGATGTCAATCAGATCCGGCAAGAATGCGAACGGGCCGAGATCAGCGTTACTTTTGATATTCGCGACTTGCCTTCGTTGGTGCATTGGTTAAACGACAATGATTTACAGGGTGAGCCGGATAACTGCTTGATGCGCCGCATCATTGAAAGTAACGGCCGATCGCGCAATTATATCAATGGTCATGCGGTGACATTGCAACAATTGCGAATGGCGGGGGATTTTCTGATCGCGATTCACAGCCAACATGCGCATCAGATACTATTACAAAAAGATGCGCAACGGGAATTGCTGGATGCATTTGCCGGTTGCAGCGAACTGGCGCGAACGGTCAAATTGGCTTATCAGCACTGGAGAAACTGTCAACAGCAAAGAATCGACATGGAAGAACGTGCGGCGGAATTGCTCGGTCAGCGCGAACAGCTTGAATGGCAGCTGGAAGAATTGTCTGCAGTGCGTTTTTCATTGGAAGAGTGGCAGTCATTGCAAGCGGATCATGGCCGGTTGTCGCATTTGGCGGCGTTAATGGAAACGGCGGAGATGGCGATCAATACGTTGTCCGACAGCGAATCGTCGGTGCTGGAGCAACTGAATGCTGTGATTATGCAATTACAAAATTTGCAAGAATATGATCAGCAATTAAAGCCTATCGCCGACTTGCTTGATTCAGGACATATTCAAGTACGGGAAAGCTTGTACGAGTTGAAACACTATCGTCAGAACCTGGAGTTGGATCCCCAGGTATTGCAGCAAATCGAGCAGCGAATGTCGGCGATCCACGCGACCGCCAGGAAATTTCGCATGAATCCGGAACAACTGCCTGCATTGATGGAATCGCTATCCCGGCAACTGAAAATGCTCGGTTCAGACGCCGATATTGATCGCTTGCAGGCACTCGAAACGGCTGCGTGGTCCGATTATCATCAACAGGCCGCGCAGTTGACGGTTATCCGCCAGAATGCCAGCCACGCGTTATCGCAGCAAGTGACTACGGCGATGCAAACTCTCGCGATGGAAGGCGGCCAATTTTCTGTTGCATTGATTTCATTGGAACAGGGTAACGCCGATGGCTTGGAACACATTGAATTTCAAGTTGTGGCGCACCAGGGGTTGCCGCTACGGCCGCTGGCCAAAGTTGTTTCAGGAGGCGAGTTATCAAGAATTAGCCTGGCTATTCAAGTAATAACCAGCGGAGTCGGCGCTGTGCCCACCCTGGTTTTTGACGAAGTCGACGTCGGTATCGGCGGAAAAGTTGCTGAAATCGTCGGTCAGCTATTAAAAAAACTAGGGCAGGAACGGCAAGTAGTGTGCGTTACGCACTTGCCGCAAGTGGCCGCAGCCGGTGATCAGCAATGGCAAGTCGTGAAATCCGTTCGTTCCGGAGAAGCCGCACAGGTTGTGAGTCATATCTCAATCTTGGATTCGCAGCAACGCGTCGACGAAATCGCCCGGATGCTGGGGGGTGCTCAAATCACTGAAACAACACGGCGGCATGCTGCAGAAATGTTGCAAAGCGAAATCAAGTGAACGAACGCAGCAATTTTCCGGAACAGTCTTAACGAATAAAGTGACGAGTTCCTATCATATCGACGATCATGCGCCGGTAGGATTCGGATTTGCGGATTTGCAGCAGTTCGAGATTGCTGAGGTTGTCGGTCAGAACCATTCCGTTCGATTGATTGATTGCCAGATGACGATCTTTTAACCAATTGCGTTGCTCTGGCGGGATTGATGCAGCACTCAAATCGAGTGCGTGATGAGTGGCGAGAAAGATAAAATCATTAAAATTTTCACTTGGGTCGGAAATGAATACTCGCTGATGCGGAAAAACCTGCGCCAGCGTTTTTGCGACCGACGCCAAAGCGGCGTTTTGTCCATTGTCGTAAAATGCGACGAAATTGAGCGCCAACATCCCTTGTTTCGTCAGCAAGTCACGCAGTTGAGCAATGGCTTCAACTGTCAGCAAATGAGTAGGTTCTGCTCCGCCGGTAAAAACATCCAAAATGATTAAATCATAAGGCCCTTTCAACTGGCGGACTTCGTAGCGCGCATCGCCGATGATTTGACGGCCTGTCGGGGTGAATTCGAAATATTTGCTGGCGGCTTCGGATACTGCAGGATCAATTTCCAGCGTATCCGTTTCGATACCGAACTCCTTCAAGGCCGCAACCATGTGACCGGCGCCTTGGCCGATCAACAATGCATTCCTTATTGTCGGTATTAATGCCGGGATTACCGTCACAATTTTCTGATAAGTCAAAAGATTTTCCCCGTGATTGAGACTGGCGGCGCCGATTGTCGAGGCATCGACGGTTAGCAGGCGCATATTTTCATGCGGTTGATCTATGACTCGAACCCAGCCGTATAAGCTTTCGCGTTCAAACACGGTTTGAGAAGCATCATCGGATTCCGTTTTACCGGAACCGGCTATCTGCGGATAGAGCGCCAGGCCGATCACGAACATCAATGTAGTGGGTGCCCAGGTGATTACGGATTTCTGATATTTCCGCTCGATAACCGTAACAATTGTTGCCAAGGCGAATAAAGCGAGTCCCAGTCCAATAAAAATTTCTCGAGAGCCGATCAGTGGAAACAAATAAAACCCCAGAAACAGTGTTCCGATGACGCTGCCCACGGTGCTGACCGCATAGATCGAGCCGGTACTGGCGCCTACGCTGGCCAATGTGGAGGTTGATAATTTGACGGCGAATGGCCCAACCATCCCGAGCATGATCAGGCTGGGGGAAAACAATATCAGTGTGCTCATAAAACTGCCGAGGCGTAATCCTAAAGAATCCGTCGCCAATAGTACCGGTCCGGTGAGCCAAGGGATAATGAGCGTTAATAGTCCGGCTGCCGCAATGATGAACGACAACCCGGAACGTGTCCGATCCGCCCAGATACCCCCCCAGTAATAACCTAATGCGAGCGCAATCAGCGTGACGGAAATAAGTGAAGTCCATACGTAAAGACTGGCCCCGTAGAAAGGTGCAATCAAGCGTGTTCCTAGCAATTCGATGACCATGACGGCCGCACCGGTTAAAAAAACAGTGCAGTATACCCAGACACGGTCGAACAATTTTGTCGATAAATTTGAACTCATGATGGAGCGTATGTAGATGAAAGAAGGGTGGATATCAGCGATTAGCGCGATTTTTATATTTTAAAGATAGCATCTCGATTATGAAATGCGACAAATTGTCGCAGCTAAGTGCGTATGTGAAAATAAAACATCGTGAGATTCTGCAACGCTTTAACCAAGCGATTTCAAAGGGTGCGACAATTTGTCGCATTGTCATTTGCTTGATTCGGAAATATGATCGGCTCCAGAAAACAAGGATTGTGCAGTTCTGAATGATTGACTGGGGAGTCATTTTCAGTTCATGGCAAGATCGGATCTATAGGATGTTTTCACAAAAAATGAAAAATGATTAAGGCAAAATAACAAATTAAGGGATCGATATGAAGAAAATCAAACAGCTCAATTTATTTTCTCACAGTGCTCTGGCAATTGCCGCTTTTGCGGGCACAACGCAGTTCGCTATGGCGCATACGCGGCTGGAAACCGCAACTGTTGCGGAAAATACCCGCATAACCAATAACGTCATCATCAGTCATGGTTGCGGTGAAGAGAACGTGATTGGTACGAGCGTAGTATTTCCTGATGGCGTGGATTCCACTATTCTGGTAGATGGAAATCCGCATACGGGTTCTTTGACGGATTTTGTGCAGAATTGGGGAAATCTGATGCAGCAGAACTTTAGTACAGCGGTTTTTAGTTCTCAGGATGAAAAAACCGATTCGTTGGGTAATGTGGTCGGTTTTTGGGCGGGTGGCGGTAATTCATTGCCGCATACTTTGAATGGTTATATTCCATTCCGAGCCGGTGCTGTTGTTATAGAACCGACTTCCTGCGCGAAAAGCGTCAAGTTTTATATTTCGATTGCGGATATTTGCGAAATCACTGATACCGCAGGATTCAGTGAAGCGACGGTTAATTTATGGACCCATAATAACCTGGGCACCGCATACGATCGCGTAAGTACGACCGACGACGGTCCTGCGTCATACATCGTTACCCGTACCAGTGCATTACCGACATCTTGCGGTGCAACAGGGGTGGAGGTGGAAGTAAAACCTTCGGCTGCGCAAATAAACCGCGATATGCCGATCAAATTTAACGGCACGCAAGTATGGCCTAAATAATCGACAAGTTCGTTTGGCAAAACCTCACCCATCCCTCCTGTTTTGTTCCGGGTGAGGTTTCATTTACTGAGTTGTGTGTCGAATAGGAGTTTTTAAATGTTTAAATTGGCTGTCTTGAATTACCGCACTTTTGCTTTAGCAGGGATTCTAGGGCTGGTGGTTGTTTGGCAATCCGCTCATGCGCATACGCGTCTGAAAACACCGGTAATTCAGGAGAACGCAGCAAACCATGGCAGCAACTATAATGATGTCGTAATTGCACATGGTTGTCAGAATACTACCGATGGTGCTTCAACCATAAGTACGCTGGGTACGGTGGTAGTGTTTCCGGATGGCAAGGATTCCATAATAACCACTGGTACCGTTAGCGGTACTGCGCATACCGGCACCTTATCGGATTTTGTTACCAACTGGGGTAATCCCGTGACGATTATTCAAGATGGCAGTATTTTTTCTCATCAAGAATACATTCAAGATTCGCTTGGCAACAAACTGGGTTTTTGGTCGGGTGGCGGTAGTAAATTGAAAGCCGGTTATCGAGGACTCATTCCTTTTACTACTGCAGGCGTGGTGATTGAACCAGCTTCTTGCGCCAAGAACGTGACCTTTATTGTTTCGATCGTGGATGTTTGTGAAATTACTGATTCGAACGGATTCAGCAATGAGACGGTGCAAATGTGGACGCCTGCGGTTGGCTCCATATATGATGGTGAAGGGTTGCATGGCTATGATTCACCAGCGACGCTGACAATTGCTCGCTCGATTGCACCGTTGCCTTCTTCATGTGGTGAAGGCGTGGATGTGTTTGTAAAACCTTCAGCCGCTCAACTGAATCGCGATTTGCGAATCATATTGGATGGTGCGCAGTTGTGGCCGAAATAAGTAAGCATCTATGTTTTGACGTGGTGAAGGCGACGGATTCATCTGTATTTTATGCGGGTGGGTCCGATTGCCTTTTTAGTTGAATGATCAATCAGATAAATTATGGAATGAACTTTGTTCTCTGTTTTATGGCAGTAACATTATAATTGTCGCGTTATTACGCAAGGATTCTTATCATGTTTCATATTTCCTTAAAGAAAACACTCGTGTGTATGGTCTCGACGATGATGCTTGGCTATGCCGGTTTAGGCAGTGCGCATGATGCCGGTGCGACGATGGATCCGAGCGGCACAGTGGCGGCTTTTACCGGTTATGCGCTGGTGACTTGTTTTGACGATGGTAACGGCCCGGCAGATTATCTGGTCGCAAGTGTTAGAGATTTATCTTCGCCAGAAGATAAGTTGCTGGTTAATTTACAGATTATCAAAGGCAACCGGGCAATCAATACAACCGACCCGGTTTCGGGTGATGCGGATTATAGCCCTGAAGTTAAAGTTCATGGCGGCAATGGTGTTTACTTGTTGCTGGTTAACAAAACAAAAGCCGGAGTACGATCATTCGCTGTTTCTTATCATTGCATGACAGCGAGTAATGCCCACACCGGTACGGATATAACCGTTCAGCAGTTTGAGTAATAATGACAGGATTCCGGATGATGCCTTGCGTTTCTAAAATGAAAACCATAAAGCTTGCCGCATTAATGGTGTTGCTTGGTTGTGTCAATTTAAGCAAAGCGCATGAAGCCGGCACTGTCATGGATTCCGGCGGCACGGTGGCGGGTTTTACCGGTTACGCCTTGGTCACTTGCTATGATAACGGCAATGGTCCGGCGGATCACCTGCTCGCAAGTGTTAGAGATTTATCGAAGCCGCAAGATGGATTGCTGGTCAATTTACAGGTCATTAAAGGCAATCGGGCGATCAGTACAACCGATGCGGTTTCAGGTGACGCGAGTTACAGCCCCGAAGTTAAAATTCATGGTGGGAATGGATCCTATTTGTTACTGGTAAACAAAACAAAAGCAGGTGCGCGATCGTTCGCCGTTTCTTATCACTGTATAACGGCAAGCGATACCCACACCGGAACGGATATAGCCGTTCAGCAATTTGAATAAGGATGCATGGATTGTGAGTCTGAGTCTGAATAATGCAACAAACTGGATAATAGGACTGAACAAATGAAAAAAATAAGATTATTGGGAATGGCGGCCTTATTGTTTCTAGGCAGCACTAGTTTGCTCGCTGAGCACCTCGAACGTATCTCTTCCGCATGCGATCTGACGACGCTTGATGGCAAACCGGCGCTGGAACTGCAGGATCTGAGAGGGAAAGTGGTTTATATGGATTTCTGGGCATCGTGGTGCCCTCCCTGTGTGAAGTCTTTTGCATTCTTAAATCAACTGGAACAGGAAATGGGGGAGCAAGGTGTACATGTTATTGGTGTTAACCTCGATGAAAAAGTGAAGGATGCGCAGGAATTTCTTACGAAACACCCGGCGAATTTCTCGATTGTTGCCGATCCGAGTAAAGAATGCGCCAAGGCTCTTGAAGTGATGGCAATGCCTACTTCTTACATCATTGACAAGAAAGGGAATATTCGCCATGTGCACCAAGGTTTCCGTCCGGGAGAAACGGAGGAATTGCGGGCTCTGGTAACTCAATTGGTGGACGAACGCCCATAGGAATGGTAATGATTCCCTTCATTAGAACATTCTTTTTTCGAAAGACTGCATTGATGTTTCTGATATTTGGGGTTACATTAACCGGCTGTGTTCATGTGGCGCCCTGGGAACGCGGTAATCTCGCAAAATCTCAAATGGAAATTGATCCATTTCCACTCCAAAGCGAAATACAAGCTCACAATTACAGTAGCCGCGAAGCAGCGCCAAGCCATAAATCTTCTTCCGGTGGCGGCGGTTGTGGTTGCTATTAAGTAAGCTGAGTGCTGGTTGCGGTTGATTTAAAGGTAACAAATTTGCAGCGGAAAAGAAGACTCAAAAAACATAATTACCAGCATCAACCTGATTATCCTGATTTACCATCCGTTAAGCCGCGCAATTCCACTCTACAGGCTTTAACATCTGCAGCATTGGTATTACCGGGCTTGTTGATGTCGTCCGGGCATGCAGCTGGACCGGATCGGATTAATTTTCAATATAGCCGCTATCAGGAAGGCGAGCGCAATCTATACGGTGTTCCACAAAGCTTAAAACCGATTACCGCCGATGTTTTGCATGGTAGCGGTATTTTTTCGATAACAGACCGTACCCGATTTACTTTCAGCTATACCCAAGATACCTGGTCTGGCGCAACGCCGGTGACGACCGCGCCTTTAGCTGCCAATAGTAATAATCCAGTTTCTCGAAATACTGATTCTGGATCGGTGATTGTCGGGGCTTCTCCTTTTATTAACAGTAAATTTCTACTGCTGGATCATGATTTGAATCCGATCGGGAAAGACCCCATTACCAGGGAATCCACCGGTGCAATCGATACCCGGTCGGTGCTGGTAATGTCTTCCGCATCTCCGGAAACACGCAATCAGGCCAATTTTGGTTTGAGTCGTGAATGGAATGAAGCAACTTTCAATATCGGTGGCGGCTTTTCCAGTGAACGGGACTATCAATCGACATTCGGCAATATCGGCGGTCGAGTGGATTTTAATCAGAAGCTGACAAGCCTGAAGTATGGTGCGGGTTATACTGACAGCCAGATCGGCGCGATTCTGGATCATGATGCTTCGCCATATATTACCAAAAATGCTTTTGCCGGGCATATTGAGGAGCGCGGCGGCTCGGAGATTCTGAAAGGCAAGCGTCATGATTGGGTTGGTAACTTGGGTATCACGCAGGTACTGAACAAAAATGCTTTGCTGGATGCGAATTTTAGCTATACCCATAGTAGCGGATATTTGGAAAACCCCTACAAAGTGATGACGGTTATCTTTGTCGATCCTGCTGAATTGAATAATAACCGGAACACTCTCATTACTGGAGACGTGCGCGCACTTTTGGAGCAGCGCCCAGACAGTCGCAATCAGTTCGCATTCAATGCTAAATATATACAATATATCAATGCCCTAAATGCAGCATTGCATTTAGGGTACCGGGTGTCAGCAGATGACTGGGGTATCAACACCCACACCTTTGATGCGAGTTGGGTGCAACCGCTTGGTGGCGGCTGGATGTTGACCCCTCGGATTCGTTATTATTCGCAGGATTCCGCGAGTTTTTATCGACCTTATTTATTTTCCATGCAAAGTTATTCAAAGCAGGAAATCGATAGTTTGGGGCGGCAAATTTGGTTTAATGAGAAAAACCCCACTATTCAGTATTTCGGTTCCGATCAATTTAATCTGGTTGACCAGAATGGCAATCCTGTTGACCCCTTTTCTGCGAATCCGGTCCCCAAAACGATTGCGTATGATGCCGGGAAGCTGCCTGAAAATTTCTCCAGCGACCACCGGCTGGCTGGTTTTGGCGCATTGAGCGGTGGTGTTACGCTGAGTAAGCTGATTGGCAGGGGCATCGCGTTGGAAGCGGGGTTCGAATACTACACGCGTGCCAGTTCGATGCAAATCGGCGGCGGCAATAGCAGCTTTGCCGACTTTGATTATTATGTGGCCAACGCTGCGTTGAAGTTCGATATGGAACCAAGTAATCCGCCGCTTGCAGGCGGTCGATCATCGCACCATCATGATTCATCCTCGCATCATCATAAGCTTCCGCCGGCCGGTATCATGTTCGGCCACATGCTCGACAAACCCGGTGATTTTATGGCGGGTTACCGATATATGCACAATTGGACGAACGGCAGCATGATGCATGGCGACCACCAAATAAGCGATCAAACGATTGTTGCACAAGGATGCAGCGATGCGGCACCATGCCGTTTCACGCCTACCTTCATGAATATGAGCATGCATATGCTCGATCTTATGTATGCGCCGACGAAGTGGCTGAATGTCATGTTAATGCCGACGTTTATGACCATGGACATGAATCTGCGTGAATTGACCGGTCGTCCGTCATCCACTACAGAAACGCATGAACATAGTGGCATCGCAGGCCACGAAACGGGCGCGGTCGGCGATACCTATCTATCGTCTCTGGTGAGGTTGCTCGATATCCCCGGACATCGCATGCATATCAATCTTGGTTTGAGTGCGCCGACTGGCAAAGTGGATATCAAGTTACGGCGAGTGTTTAGAATCGACGGCGGTTTGATCCATTTCGGCATGCAGCAAGGCAGCGGTACTTGGGATTTTATGCCAAGCCTGACGTATGCCGGCGAGTACAACCGCTGGTCTTGGGGCGCGCAATTTGGAGGCATCAAGCGTTTGGAGAGTCAGAACAAATCCGGCTACCGGCTGGGCGATACCATACAAGCGACATCATGGGTCGGTTTCGATATCAATCGCTGGCTGACTGCTTCGGTACGAGGTGCGTATACTTGGCAAGACGCCATTCACCGGGATTTCAATCAATTCAATGCGCGCATCGGCCCCATGGATTTTCCATCCAATTATGGCGGTCAATTTTGGGATGTCGGATTTGGTTTAAACGCAGCCGTTCCGCGCGGGCGGTTTGCAGGCAATCGCCTCGGTTTCGAATGGATACAACCGGTAAGTAACGACTTTAATGGATTTCAATTGGATCGCAAGGGCGCATTGGCAGCAACCTGGAGTTATCAGTTTTAAGTTAGGATAGGGGGGAGCATTGAGCTTCGAAACCGGAATTGCATGGCGCGCCTAAATTTCTTTCATTATGATTTTAATGCGATGGGATCGCCGTGCTCGATTCAGCTATATGCGCGTAATGATAAATCAGCGCAACGCGCCGCCAAAATTGCGATGGATGATGTCTCCCGCCTGGAAGCGAAATATTCCCGGTACCGGGAAGATAGCTTGATATCTTCAATTAATCGTATTGCGGCTGATGGTGGGCAGCTTCCGGTCGACGATGAAACGGCCGGTTTACTGGATTATGCATCTACCTGTTATCAGCAAAGCGATGGCTTGTTTGATATCACATCCGGTATTCTGCGGCGCGCTTGGAATTTTAAATCCGGTAAAATACCGGAATCTAAAGCTATTCAGGCGCTGCTCAGCAAGGTTGGCTGGGATAAAATTGCTTGGCTACGGCCTGTTTTATCATTTAACACTGCCGGAATGGAAATCGATTTTGGCGGTGTCGTGAAAGAATATGCAGTCGATCGCGCGGCATCACTTTGTTATGAAACTGGCATTCGCCACGGTATTGTGAATCTTGGCGGCGATATCAAAGTGATCGGTCCGCATGTTGATGGCACACCCTGGCGTGTTGCCATTCGACATCCGCGTATCCCTGGCAGTATTTTGCAGACGCTGTTGTTGCATTCCGGCGCACTGGCAAGCAGCGGTGATTATGAGCGGTGTATCACACTCGATGGTATCCGTTATGGTCATGTGCTCAATCCTAAAACCGGCTGGCCGGTACGTTATATGGCGGCAGTGAGCGTTATTGGAGAGTTTTGCGTGGTTGCCGGTAGTGCATCGACAATCGGCATGCTGAAAGAAGAAGACGGGCCTGCTTGGTTAAGGTCGCTGGGTTTGCCGCATTTATGGGTGAATGTATCGGGAGAATCGGGCGGAACTTTGATGAAATAAAAATATGATGACAGGATGATATCGCCCGGCGAGTGATATAAAAGTCGGTCATGAATTTTATGACAACTGCAATCACTTGGGTTTTTTTGCCCAAATTTAATCAACGTTCTTCCGAGACCCAACGGGTTGCATAACGGATTAAGTCCGCACCGTCTTTTAAGTTTAATTTAATTCGTATGTTAAAACGGTGTGTTTCAATGGTTTTAATGCTACGGCAGAGTAATTTTGCAATTTCCTGACTGCTGTGTCCTTGTCCGATTAAGTGAAGCACTTCAAATTCGCTGGGAGTCAGCGAATTGATCAATTGCTCGGGTTCCGAACCTCCGGATGCAATTTTCTTTAACAATTTCTCCTGCATGTTTTTGCTTAAGTAAATGTTCCCTTTAAGAACTTCACGGATTGCAGCGAGCAATGTTTCACCCGGCTCTTGTTTCATCACATAACCGCGAGCGCCGGCACGTAATGCGCGTTCCGCATATACCGATTCATCGTGCATCGACACAAAAAGTACAGGAAGTGTCGGAATCAAGGCGTGCATGCTTTTTATCACTTCGAAACCAGAAACGGTCGTAAGGGTGACATCTAATAAAACGATATCCGCTGATCCGGTTTTTTTGAGGATGCGAAGTGCTTCATCGCCATCACCTGCCTCGGCAAATACTTCAAGATCCGGTTCCATATTGATCATCATGGCCATGCCATGCCGGAGCATGGCATGATCATCGACTAGCATTATTCTTGCTTTCATAGGGTTGAGAGATTTATCCTATTTGCATTTCAATACGAACTTCCGTGCCGCCTTCGGCGCGAGAGAGGAAGTCCAACTTGGCGCCTAGCTGTCTTGCGCGATACTGCATGATTTTTATTCCCATTCCTGATGTTGTGATTGTATCGGGCGTCAGATTCGCTACAGGGAAACCGCTACCGTCATCTGCAATTGATAACTTTAGTATGCCGCCGTCAAGCGTTAATGATATTTCAATATGCTGCGCTTTTCCATGACGAATTGCATTATTGGTTGCTTCTTGTGCAATCCGATAAAGATTGAGCGCTACAATTTCGTCGCTAACGTTTGGATCATTTCTGCTTGAGAAATCGCATACGATGTTATAAGTCGTTGAAATCCGATTCGCAAGTTTTTGCAGCGCGGATATCAAGCCATTGGTTTCTAATTCAAATGGAAGTAATCCTTGTGCAAGCTGTTTGATTTGAATGACTGAGATCTGTGCTTGTGAAGCAATTGCAGCAGCAATTTCCGCCATATTCGAATTTCCAATGGTTGCAATCTGTTTTTCTAAGGCTCTTGCTTGATAACTGATTGCGGCAATTTGCTGACCGAGGTTGTCATGCAATTCCTGCCCGATTGTATGCGACTGTTCTTCCGCAATGAGTACGATCGCTTGTTCCAGCCGTTTGCGTTCAAGCCAACTTTCCAGATCACTTGCGACTGCATTGACGAGTTTTTGCTCCTCCAGCATGAGGAATGGTTTATCGTTAGGATAGTATACACGCAATTGGCCGCGTACTTTGCCATTGACAGTGATTGAAGACCAGCATGTACAAGCGGGATCCCGCTCTGCGCGCCAGGAATGCTGCTTTCTGCTGACAATTTTGGTTTTAGATGGAAATTGCCGATTTATTACCTGATCAAAATTCCCAGAGGGAAAACGCCAGCCATCCAATTCGATTACGGCATTTGCTATTTCCGGGAATTGCATCGCCGGTATTAGATGCTCAAAAATATTATGGCATACGCTATCAATCGAAGATTCCATACCGATGCCTCGCCGAATTTCATAAAGGCAAGTGATTTCTTTCAGGCGTTCACGCAATAGCTCATCAACTTGTTTGCGTTCCAGCCATCTGGAAAGATCATTGGTAATGGAATCGATCAGTTTTTGTTCTTCCTGATGGAAAAATGGCTTGTCGTTTGAAGATAAAACAGTTAACTGACCGCATACTTTGCCAATGACCCAAATTTTCGATTCTAATCCATGCGTAAAGTTTTGAGTTTGAGCATGGGAAACAATACGTTTGCCATTTAGCTCGATTATGATAGCAGTCTGTTCCGGGTACTGCATGGCTGGAATCAGATGCTCAATAATCTGCTGACACACCTTTTCCTCCGACAAATCCAGTGTGAAACCACGCCGTATCTCATAAAGACATGTAATTTCCTTTAGGCGCTCGCGAAGTTCTATTTCTTTTTGGCTGAGTTCAAGGGAAATTTGTTCGGCAATTTCTTTGGCACCACGTGCTTCGCGTTCCGATTTGATCAATTTTTGCACAAACCAGTTTAATAGCAGAATTTCAGCGATAATCAGTCCGGCAAGATAAAGGATAATGACTCTAAGTTGTTCATTGATCGGTCTGAACAATTCATCTTCATCCAGCTTTAGGATGATGCCAAGACCGATCTGACGCAATGGCGCGTATGCCTCAATGACCGGCACGTTGCGATAGTCTCTGACCGCAATCACACCACTTTCGCCATTGAGCGCAAAGCTGATCGGCAAAGTGCCAACTTCAGTAATACGCATTAGATGCGCGAATTTCACGCCATCAATCTGACTGATCAAGCAAGCCATTTCATGATCACCTGATGCCGGAGGGGCGCATAGGATGAATTCACTGGTTTTGCCAATCGATCTTATTTCGCTGAATCTGCGGGTTAGTTGCGGCAATTTTATTTCGGTTGTGATCGAGCCGATTCGTTGTTTGTCTTGATCAAAAACATCCATCGTGGTGCGTAAAATAAACTGCTTATCCCAGATGATGTAGGTGTCTTGAAATTTATTGAGAGGAATGGATTGTGCTTGCCGGTCTGAAAAGCGACCGACTTTCGACAGCACGTTGCCTCGCTGATCATGAACAACTGCAGCTGTAAAACCAGCCTCTGGTAAAGAATGAACATTACGCTCCAAATCCTGCAAAGCGCTGCTGTTTATTGATTGCGCATTAAGTTGTTGTATCGACTGGATTAGAAAAGGACGAAGTGTCAATGTGTGGGTATTCTCAAGTCCTTTTTGGATTTGACTTTCAATCAATAGTGCTTTGCCTTGCAAAGCCACACTCAATCCTCGGCCAAGCACGGATTCAATTTGCTGCCGCATGGCGCTATACACTGCGATACCAGTTGTGAGTGTAAGACCTAGTAATAATAATCCGCCAATAATACTGATCTTGCGGTTGTCGCGAATAAAAAGCAAGATGCCCTCCCTGGATGTCCGGTTTATATCGACTGAATGCGTTTACAGTAAGCTACAAGAGAAATTAAACATTCTAGTTACCACTCGGTGAGTGCTTCGAAGATCTACAATGCTATGAATCTCATCGATACGGTATAATAGCTTTTTATTTCATCGAATGATAAAAATCATGTTGCAAGGGATTAACCTCGCTTGCGTTCGCGGGGACCGTGAGTTGTTTAGAGATATTAATTTTTCTGTCGAAGCAGGTTGCTTAATGCAAGTGAGCGGTCCTAATGGCAGTGGAAAAACCAGTCTGCTCCGAATGTTGTGTGGTTTATCTAATCCTGCTGCAGGTGAGATTCGTTGGTGTAATACACCGGTTCGTTCGCTCGAAGGAGAATATTTTTCTGATATGACCTATATCGGCCATTTAAGCGGTACAAAAGATGATCTTACTGTTAGTGAGAATTTACGCATATCGAGTGCGTTGGCCGGTGTTGAGATAAGCTTTTCGCAAGCGGCTGAGGCACTTGCTTTTATTGGATTGGGCGGTAGGGATAATTTACCGGTAAAAGTTTTGTCGCAAGGTCAGCGTCGTCGTGTGGCGTTGGCGCGCTTGCTCGTTTGTAAAACTACATTATGGATTTTGGACGAACCTCTGGTTGCATTGGATGTGGCTGCCGTTCAGTTGATAAAGGAGGTGCTGGAGCGGCATTTGCAGCAGAATGGCATTGTGGTGATGACGACACATCAGGAAATCGATATCACGGCTTCTTCAAAAATGCAGTTGCATCTTGCTTGATAAATATATGTTTATATGGATTATTAAGCGCGATTTGTTATTGGCTGTACGCCGGCAATCTGATGTGCTGATCACACTTTTTTTCTTTATTATTGTAGTCAGCTTATTTCCGCTAAGTGTCGGACCGGAGATGAATTTGCTTCGAACAATGGCGCCCGGAGTAGTGTGGGTAGCAGCTTTGTTAGCATCCATGCTGTCGCTCGGTAGAATGTTTTCTAATGATTATTTGGATGGAACGTTGGAGCAGATGCTGTTATCGCCGCAATCATTATCGATTCTTGTTCTTGGTAAAGCATTTGCGCACTGGATAGTGTCGGGTGTTCCACTCGTGTTGATGGCGCCCGTTCTAGGTATTCAATATGATTTGCCGTTTGACGCATTACTTGTGTTAACAGGCGCATTATTGCTGGGGACACCCGTGTTGAGTTTGATAGGAGCCATAGGTGCCGCCCTGACACTTGGATTGAGAGGCGGGGGTGTATTGGTATCTCTCTTAGTGTTGCCACTATACATCCCAATCCTGATTTTTGGAGCAGGCGCGGTTGAAGCAAATATGGCCGGTATTGCATTTGATGCGCATTTGTCACTGATTGGCGCATTTCTGCTGGCTTCACTTGTTTTTGCACCATGGGCGGCGGCTGCGTCGCTACGAGTTTCTTTAGAATAAGATGAAAAACGATGATGAACCATTGATTGGTTTATAAGAGCGCTATTTAAAAAGCAGCATATTCTTTTTTGTCTGTTTTCTTCTAAAATATTCTATTTGTAAAGCGTGCAGATAAAGAAAGCAATTTTTGATTTTTACTTTTTGGTATAGAATGAGCCGCTGCAAAATTAGGGTAAGTTATAGATAGAATTAAAATTTATTATAAAGGTTGTTAATATATAAAATGGCGATCAATTGGTTCAAATATTCGTCCCCTGCTAGTTTTTATACACTTGCAGGAAAAATGATCCCAATCTTTGTCATAGCTGCGGTGATTTTTTTGGTAGCGGGGCTTTATATCGGTTTCTTTGTGGCACCTACAGATTTTCAGCAAGGTGAAGCTTATCGGATTATTTTTATTCATGTGCCGGCTGCTTGGATGTCAATGTTTCTTTACGTGGTGATGGCTTTCTGGGCCGCAATAGGGTTGGCTTTTAATACAAGACTATCCTCCATGTTCGCAACCGCGATTGCACCGACTGGTGCTATGTTCACTTTTCTAGCATTATGGACCGGCGCCCTGTGGGGCAAGCCCATGTGGGGTACGTGGTGGGTATGGGATGCACGGTTAACCTCGGAACTGATTTTATTTTTTTTGTATATTGGCTTTATGTCGTTACAGGCAGCGATTGATGATCCACGCCGGGCTGATAAAGCGGGGGCGATCATCGCAATTGTCGGCGTAGTTAATATTCCGATTATTTATTTCTCGGTTCAATGGTGGAATACTCTGCATCAGGGAGCATCTGTAAGTATTAATCAAGCACCCGCAATGGCATCGACGATGTTGACGGGGATGCTTGTTATGGTACTAGCAAGCTGGATGTACTCCATTGCAGTCATATTAAAAAGAGTGCGCGTTATTATCCTGGAAAGAGAGAGTCACTCAGCTTGGGTAACAGAATTACAAAAGAAGGGGGCTGTTTAATGAACTGGTCGAGTTGGTCGGAGTTTTTCTCAATGGGGGGATATGGGCTCTATGTTTGGGGTTCGTATGCGGTGGTATTTCTTTGTATCGTTGCTGAAGTTTTGTTAATTTCAAATCGACGTAGAACTTTGGAAAAACAATACGGTCACATTCACGACTTGAATAAATAGAGACTAAAAATGAAACCCCGTCATAAAAAGCTTGTAATTATTGCCTCTAGCGTAACTGCGTTAGGAATTGCATCAGTCTTAGTATTGAATGCATTTCAAAGTAATCTGGTATTTTTCTTTAGTCCGACACAAGTTGTTGCTAAAGAGGCGCCCATAGGTAAAAGTTTCCGTATCGGCGGTCTTGTTGCGGATGGTAGTGTGAAGCGTGAAGATGGATCAACGACTGTACACTTTGCGATTACTGACACCGCAGAAACAATCCCGGTTGTCTATACTGGCATTTTGCCCGATTTGTTTAAGGAAGGTAAGGGTGTTGTCGCGCAAGGAAAAATATCGAACCAAGGTGTATTTCTCGCTGATGAGGTTCTCGCTAAACATGATGAGAACTACATGCCGCCTGAGGCTGCTGAAGCTTTAGAGAAAGCAGCAAAAGCACAAAAAGCATCTCTCATACAATAGTTTTTCAAGGTAGATTATTACCTCTGGGAATTTCTTTTTTAAATCCTGAAAAATTTTCAATTGGTACAACATCATGATTCCAGAAATAGGTAACTTTTCATTAATTCTCGCTCTTTTATTAGCCATCATACAGGGAACACTCCCCATAATTGGTGCGGCAAGAGGTATTCCCTCCTGGATTGCTCTCGCGAGACCGGTAGTGCAAGGCCAATTTGTATTCGTTCTGATAGCGTTCTTTTGCTTGGCTTATTCATTTGTTACCAGCGACTTTTCAGTATTGAATGTGGCAAAGAATTCGAATACGGAGTTGCCTCTTCATTTTCGAATAGCGGCTACCTGGGGGTCGCATGAAGGTTCCTTGTTGTTATGGGTGTTAATGTTAGCTAGTTGGTCTGTTGCGGTCAGTATTTTTAGTAAACAACTACCGGATGATGTTGTCGCACGTGTGCTTGGCGTGTTGGGGCTTGTTGCGATTGGTTTTTATGTGTTCATGTTATTTACCTCAAATCCGTTTGATCGTTTATTGCCTGCAGCGTTTGAAGGAAGTGATTTGAATCCTCTGTTGCAGGACGTAGGTATGGTTGTTCATCCACCGATGCTTTATATGGGCTATGTTGGTTTCTCAATTGCATTTGCATTTGCTATCGCGGCTTTATTAAGCGGGAAGTTGGATGCGGCTTGGGCTCGATGGTCTCGGCCTTGGACGATTGTAGCCTGGGTATTTTTGACATTTGGCATAATGCTCGGAAGCTGGTGGGCTTATTATGAGCTAGGCTGGGGTGGTTGGTGGTTCTGGGATCCGGTTGAAAATGCATCGTTCATGCCATGGTTGGTTGGGACTGCTTTGGTTCATTCATTAGCCGTTACAGAAAAACGGGGCAGTTTTAAGAGTTGGACGGTATTATTAGCTATTAGCGCATTTGCGCTAAGCTTATTGGGCACCTTTTTGGTGCGTTCGGGTGTTTTGACTTCTGTACACGCATTTGCAACCGATCCAGCACGAGGTATTTTTATCCTTGTTTTCCTAGTCGTTGTTATCAGTTGCTCATTGATACTGTTTGCTTGGCGTGCGCCTAAAGTCGGACTGGGTGGTAAATTTGACTTGCTTTCTCGAGAATCCATGCTGTTGACGAATAATATTTTATTATTAGTTGCGGCTGCCAGTGTGTTGTTGGGAACATTGTATCCACTAATTATTGACGCACTTGGATTGGGCAAGCTATCAGTAGGCCCTCCTTATTTTGAAGCAGTTTTTGTTCCTGTTATGACGCCGGCAATCTTCCTTATTGGTGTAGGCCCTATATCACGATGGAAACAAATGAGTTTGCCGGCATTGGCTGTGCGTTTACGTTGGGCATTTGCGGTGAGTGTCGTTTCTGCACTGATAGCGCCCTATTTTATGGGTGAATGGAAACCGATGATCAGTTTCGGTTTATTGTTAGCGTTTTGGATCATTGTTTGCATATTTGTAAGTATCAAGCATCGCGTGAGTTCTAGCGGTGAAGGTAATTTCATTTCCAAATTATTAAAACAATCAAGAAGTTATTATGGCATGCATCTGGCGCATTTAGGTGTGGCTGTATTTATTATCGGTGTGACATTAGTCAATGGTTATGAAACTGAAAAAGATGTGCGCATGGAGATTGGAAGTAAGGTAACAGTCGGAGGTTATACTTTTCAATTTAATGGTACCAGTGATGTCATAGGTCCAAACTATAAGGCCGTACGTGGAGACATCGCTGTTATCAAAGACGATCAATTTGTTCGTAATCTGTATCCAGAAAAACGTACTTATAATGCATCGGGTATGGCCATGACAGAGGCGGCCATTGACACTGGATTATTCCGCGATCTTTATGTCGCTTTAGGCGAACCGCTTGCAAATGGTGCTTGGGTTGTTCGTGCCTATCACAAACCATTTGTTGATTGGATATGGCTGGGATGTATCTTAATGGCAATCGGTGGAATCACTTCAATTACAGATCGACGTTATCGTCTGAAGATAACTAAAAAGAATCAGTTAACCACCAAAGACGAAGAAATTGAACGGCTACCTGAAGAAGCTCCTGTTGTTATTGCACCTGCGACTAATAAAGCTGAGTTAGCAACGGAGTCAAGTAAAATATGATGCGTTACTTGATTCCGCTGTTTGCATTTATGGTGCTGGCGGTGTTTTTAATGATCGGTCTGACATTAAATCCTCGCCAAGTTCCATCACCGCTGATTGATAAGCCAGCACCAAAGTTTCAACTAAATCAACTCCATGATTCCGATAAAGTTATGTCATCGGATGATAATCTTGGTAAGGTTTGGATGCTGAATGTTTGGGCTTCCTGGTGTGTGGCTTGCCGTGATGAACATCC
The DNA here is from genome assembly GCF_019635155.1 of Nitrosomonas sp. Lineage (GTDB taxonomy): Bacteria > Pseudomonadota > Gammaproteobacteria > Burkholderiales > Nitrosomonadaceae > Nitrosomonas. Next base: position 111,236 of record NZ_JAHBZY010000009.1, read on the forward strand.
ACTATTGGTACAGTTAGCAAATGCCGGGATTGTTCCAATCTACGGCTTGAATTATAAAGACGATCGTAACACTGCATTACAATGGTTAAAACGTTACGGTGATCCTTATCAGATCAGTATTGTCGATTCTGATGGAAAAGTAGGTATTAATTATGGTGTTTATGGAGTTCCTGAAACTTATGTTATAGACAAAAAAGGAATTATCAGACACAAACAAATTGGACCAGTAACTGTCGATTCTTTGGAAAAAACAATCCTTCCTCTAATAAAAGAATTGCAAGATCAGGTGTAGATTATTTGAGAGAAAGGGTGCTGTTTTACTATGACATTTTTAACACATTGTAAGTCGACAAAAGTAAGTTTTGTTTTTTTGTTACTTTTATTGATTCCATTGATCGGATGGTCAAAAGAGGCTATACCAGTCGCAGAAGATCCTGAAATAGAGAAGCGGATGCTGGAACTAACCATGGATTTGCGATGTTTAGTTTGCCAGAATGAGACAATTTCAGATTCTCGTGCGGAATTCTCAAATGATATCCGACGCGAAATACGAGAACAAATCAAAGCTAATAAAACAGATGATGAAATAGTTCAATTTCTGGTGGATCGTTATGGAGATTTTATTCTTTATAATCCTCCGGTGAAGCCAACCACAATTCTATTGTGGTTTGGTCCTGTTGTTTTATTTTTGATCAGTATTGGTTCATTAATTTTTTATTTAAGACGTCGACGAGTGCAGATTGAGGAAGTATTACTTTCACAGGCACAGCGTGAGAAAGCGGAGGCATTACTTAAAGAAGATAATAAAGGTAAAAACGTATGACTGCTTTCTGGGTTATCTCTGGAATTTTCATTGTGACAGCGTTGTTATTTGTGATTCCAACGCTGCTTAGAAATAAAAAAAATATTGCGAGAGATATTGAGCATGACGCTGTTAATATAACCGTATATAGGGATCAAATTGCGGAGCTTGATAGAGATTTGCAAAATGATATTTTGAGCCAAGAGCAATATGATAAAAGTAAACAGGAGCTGCAACAGCGAATGCTGCAAGATGTCGTTGAACAAGAGACAATAACCCCTCAGAGAAACAAGAAATATCAAAATATAGTCGTTTCAATTTTTATTGCGCTTGGATTGCCGTTAGCCGCTGTTTTTTTGTATTTGAATATTGGTGATACTCGTGGATTGTTACCGCAGGCTCAACTTGCCAGTGCAACCAATATGAATCGCGGCGGAGGCAGTGATAACCTTTCCGATATGGGGGGGCATGATTTTTCCGCAGCATTGGAAAACCTTATAGCCAGGTTAAGCAGTAATCCTGAAGACATTGAAGGATGGGTAATGCTAGCGCGTACTTATACTGCAATGGAACGTTATACTGAAGCAAGTAATACTTACGCAAAGTTAAGCGAACTGATCCCCAATAACCCTCAAATATTGAGTGATTATGCGCGCACATTAGCACTTAAGAATCAAGGAACCTTAGCTGGAAAACCAACTGAATTACTTCATGAAGCGTTAAAAATTGACCCGCTTTTCCCACCGGCTCTGGCACTGGCCGGTCATGCGGAATTTGAACAAGAAAAATATGAAGATGCTTCTGTATACTGGGAGAAACTATTAACGACTATTCCTCCTGATTCTCCTCTGGCAAAATCCGTAAAGGATAGCATTGCAGAAGCCAGATTGCTCGCCTTTGGAGGAAAAGCAACAAGTCATGAACAATCGACACGATCTGTCGAAATGGTGGAATCTAAAGAGGAAGCTGTGGTTGTTCAACCTGGAAGTGAAACTAAGAACAACTCAGCAGCTACGGCAGGGTCGATTTCTGTTTCAGGTCAGGTAACGATTCAACCTGAATTGGTAGCTAAAGCTTCACCAAACGATACTTTGTTCATTTTTGCGCGCGCCAAAACAGGTCCTAAAATGCCGCTTGCAATTTTGCGCCTCAAAGCGAGCGATCTACCAGCGACGTTTACATTGACAGATGATATGGCAATGACACCGACTATGAAAATGTCAAGTTTCCCAGAAGTTGTAATTGAGGCAAGAATTTCAAAATCCGGTCAAGCAGTTCCTGCAAGTGGTGATCTTCAGGGATTTAGTGAACCAGTTCAACTGGGTTACAATAACATTTCGATTGTCATCGACACACAGATTCCATAATTGATCTCATGCTAAAACTTAACCAAGCGGTGGAAAATTTTAAATTACCTTCAACTGGTGGGCAAGATTTTAATTTGTCTGATCATCTAGGTAAGAATGTAATAATCTATTTTTATCCCAAAGATGATACTCCCGGATGTACCGTCGAGGGGCAGGATTTTCGCGACAATTGGGATGCATTCAATCAAAAAAATTGCATCATAATTGGTATTTCACGTGATAGTGTCAAATCCCACGAAAGTTTTAAATCCAAAATGCAATTTCCTTTTGAATTGTTGAGTGACAGCGATGAAACGGCTTGTAGCTTATTTGATGTTATGAAGATGAAAAATATGTACGGTAAGCAGGTTCGTGGCATAGAACGCAGCACTTTTGTTATAGATACTCAAGGGATTCTAAGAAAAGAATGGCGTGGTGTTAAAGTACCAGGGCATGTTCGGGAGGTCTTAGAATATCTTACCGCGCACTCAAGCTAATTAATTCTCTTATTCTTTAAGCTATAAACAACTATTGACAATCGGCGACTCTCTTTCATGGAAGAAGGGTTCCACTTAAGAGGCTATAACTTGTTAGCACACGTTATTAATGGCGTTAAATTTGTTAATATGAGTAGTCGCGACCCGATCTGACAATCACCAGATTTTTGACTATAACTCAGGAATCGCTTGCGCAATTCCTAACCTGCGGCGAATTTTCCAGTATTTTCTTGAAGATATTATTCTCAATTTCAAGAGCTGATTGCGGTCGATAAAAATAATATCCTTGGAAACGCTTACAACCTTGTTGTGTCAAGATAGCTACTTGTTCGTCTGTCTCCACTCCTTCTGCTATTACATCCATATTCAAGCTATGTGCCATTGCAATAATGGCAGCGGTAATAGCGGAATGGTAGTCCCCCCAGAAAATAACAGGAGTCAAAAGTAGAATTTTCTAGTACTTTATGGAGAGGAGATTCTGCGATGAAGCAATCGAAATTCAGTGACAGCCAGATCATGGCGATACTCAAACAGGCAGAGGCAGGGGTGCCGGTACCTGAGCTGTGTCGTGAACATGGCATGAGCAATGCGACATTTTACAAATGGCGCAGTAAATATGGTGGTATGGATGCATCGATGATAGCCCGGCTCAAAGAGCTAGAAGAGGAGAATCGGCGGTTGAAAAAGATGTATGCCGAAGAGCGGCTAAAATCCGAGCTACGCAAGGAGGCGCTCGAAAAAAAGTGGTAGCGCCCAGGCAGCGGCGCGTCATGGCTAAACAGTGTTAATCAACATGCAAAAATTACCAGGGAAGAGCTGGAATCAACATTGAAAAGTTTCCAGCTTGTTAATGAAAGAATCCGGTATTTATCCGGAGAACCCTGGAGTGATAGACATGGAGCAAATAGCCGAAATCAGGCGATGTTATTTATAAATAAAGAAAGTATCAGCAAGATCGCTGCTGCTGGACCCTTCCCGGCAGACGGTGCGGAAGGCATTAAAGAGTCAGGAAACAAACCCGTTTACCAGCGTAAATTCAGCCGACACCGAAGCTGGGTTCTTTTAAACAACAATTGATCAGTTGGTTAGAGTTTGATGCGAAGCTGCCTAGACGCCAACGCAGGACTGCACAACGTCTGTATGAATGTTTGCAGGTCGAAGGCTATCAAGGCTCCTATGGTCCCGTACAACGGTTTGTACAAGACTGGAAACAACAAGCATCGCACCGGCCATCGACAACCCAGGCTTTTGTTCCTTTGGCGTTTCCGGCAGGTGAAACCTTGAATCGCCCCGGGTTTTCCGGAGACTATTTGTCTTGAGTCAAACCGTGTCGGTTGACTCCCCTGGTTGTCGATAATATGCCATTTCAAATTCTGCTGGCGGAATATTTCCGATCGGTTCCAGTAATCGGCGATTGTTAAACCAATCCACCCATTCCAAAGTGGCAAACTCCACATCGTCGATATTACGCCAAGGGCCGCGATGCCGAATAACCTCGGTCTTGAATAATCCGTTAATTGTTTCGGCCAGTGCATTGTCATAAGAATCTCCGACACTGCCAACAGAAGCTTCAATATTGGCTTCAGCCAGACGTTCCGTATAGCGAATCGACAAATATTGGCAGCCGCGGTCGCTGTGATGAATTAATTCCTTGATTTCCCGACGCGCCCACAATGCCTGTTCCAGTGCGTCGAGCACCAGATCGGTTTGCAATGACCGGCTAACACGCCAACCAACAATATAACGGGCAAAAACATCGATGAGGAAAGCCACATAAACAAATCCCGACCACGTTGCAACATAGGTAATATCTGCCACCCACAATTGATTGGGTCGGGTTGCTGTAAATTGCCGGTTAACCTTGTCGGTTGGCCGATAGAGTGAATCATCCGCAACAGTCGTCCAACATTTCTTGCCGCGCCGGATACCTTGTATCCCAAGGTGCTTCATCAATCGCTCGACCGCAGCGAGCAAGCACCAAATGCCTTCTGAACAACGCCATACTTTGCGGGCGCCATAAACCCGAAAGTTGCTTTCCCAAACCCGTTGTATTTCCAGTTCTAGCTTCATGTCCCGCTTGATGCGATCGGGCAACAAATCCGGATCTCGCCCACGCCTTTTATTTTCGTAATAACTCGATGGGGCAATTCAGCTTGTCTGCAGATTGAATTTGGACCCCGTATTCCGCCTTGTTTTTTCACAAACAACCACCATCATTTCGATCAGCGGTCGAGCTCCGCCTGCGCAAAATAAGCCGATGCCTTACGCAATATTTCGTTAGCACGCTTTAATTCCCGGTTCTCCCGTTCCAATTCCTTGAGCCGTTCACGATCCGATGTCGACATACCTCCCCGAATTCCCTGATCCGCTTCCGCTCTTCTTACCCAGGTCCGCAATGTCTCTGCTGTGCAGCCAATCTTCGATGCAATCGATTTGATTGCCGACCATTGCGATTCATGCTCTTTTTGCTGCTCAAATACCAATCTTACCGCTCGTTCCCGTACTTCCGGTGAATAACTGATTTGATCTTTCATCTTTCCCTCCTCTCAAATCATTTTATCTCCGGAAAACCCGGGGCGATTCAGCTCGGTGATCCCGCACAGCTTCCCAGCGTGGAGGAAACAAAAGCAAATATTGATAAGCAGCTTCTTGAGCGGATGCAAAGTTTCACTGCCGAAATCCGAAAGCACAGCCACACTTGTATGGAACCACTGCTGGAACAGAAAACAAGAATGAAAGCGCGGTATCAAACCGAGCGGGATAATCTTGCTGATACACAGAAGCAACGCTGGCAACAGGAAAGCGAAGACCGGCAAGCTCGATTGAACAAAGGCATCCGGGGCCTGTGGGATCGTTTGACCGGACAACATGGCCAAGTGATGGATCAAAACGAACGGGAAGCCTGGCAGGCATTGATACGCGACAGGCAACAGCGGGACGATCTGATTCAGCGCCAGCTGGAAGAGCGCCGTGCTTTGCAACTGAATATCAGGAATGCGCGGCAGGACCGGAACCAGGAAATCGATCACCTGAAAACGGTGATGTTTTCAGCGTTATCGCCTGAAATGAAATCCCGGCTTCAGGAACAATTCGAACAGAAATCTCATCGGCAGAATAAGCAACCACTCAATCAGAACAATGACTACAATCTGTCGATGTAACGGCACAAGCAAGATTCAGTGAATACGCGGCTCAAATTGGATTTTCACCGAATAACCGAGTGCACGGGCGTAATCCTCCACGGTAGCGAGTCTTGGCGAGACATTCGAGTGCAAGCTTTCCAATCGGGAGATATTGCTTTTTTTGGTACCCAGCAGATCGGCCATCTGCTCTTGCGTTACACCGGCCTTTTTACGCAAGGCAATCATCTGGCGTTTCATCTCGAATGCCATTGAGAGTGCGTCGTATTCGGCTCTGACTTCGGGATCTTGTAAAGCCGTTTGCTGAAATTTATCGAATGTCGGGCGTTTAGTTGTCATCGCTTTGTACCTCTTTCAGTCGTTTTTGTACCGTTTCCATATGATGTTTCGGTATTTTATTGTCCTTCTTGATCACCGTTAGCAGAATCACGATTTCCTTGTTTCTGACGGCGCAAAACACCGACCGGGAAATGCCTTCACGTCCTTTGGCGCGGATTTCGAACAATCCCTTGCCTAACGGGGCAGTATGGGGTCGTCCCAGATCGGGGCCGAATTCCTGAATGAGTTCCGCAATACGCAGGAAATTGGCAAGAATTCCTGGTGGCAATGCCAGCGTTTCCGCCTCGACCTTCTCGTTATAGAACGTGATCGTCCATGTCATAATTAAAGTTATCAAATATGATAACAATAGTCAAGCCAGTCATTCGAATGACTGGCTTATTCCACACCAACCCAGCAACCTCTAGCAGAAAGATAAACCAATGATCAGGACTTTCTTCCAAAAGAAGAAACGGCTACCGCTGTTTCTCGTCCCCAGAGTACGCAAGCGCCATGTACTGCCCATTTACAAAGACCATGAGACGCAGTGGAAGCTTTTTGCCGAAGGAGCGCTCAGAAATCAAGTGTTCCATGACGAAGTGATGCATCGGGGAAACAAGTGCCTGGCCTGTGATCAATTGCTTACCACTGGCAAGACCAAATATCCTCACATCGAAAAGCATCATCACTGCTATTTGCGGCTGTGTGCCGGTAATATTCTGCCTGACGATTCAAGCGATATTTATCGCGAGGTCAGAAATGCCGAGTTTCCGCATGTTCCAGATTGCAGGCAGTGTAAAGTGAACAATCCTGAGTATTTTGAAGGTTGCATTAAAAAAATCTTTCCCGTTCACGGCAAATGCCATGGCCATATTCATGAAGTGGAGAGATACCGGTTTGATAAGCTCGCTGAAAAATTACAGAGAGATTTTGCTTATCCCGGTTCTGGTACGAACGAATGCGTATAATTTCCGAGCATCTGTATATATAGCAACAGGTGGATCAAGCGCAGTATGCTATTGGGGTTTATGACATTACCGTTCAAAGGAGAAAAATACTATGAATCTTCCATTTCAAAGTGATGCACTGGGTAAATTAACATTGCGCCTCACCGTCGGCGTACTGATGCTATTTCATGGCGTCCATAAGGTACTCAATCCAGGCTCTCTCGATTTTATCGGCAAACAGCTTACCAGCATGGATTTACCCCAGGCTTTAGCGTACGGAGTTTATCTGGGAGAAGTGGTCGCCGCGCTGATGATTATTCTGGGAATCTTTTCCCGGCTTGGCGGGTTGCTTGTTTTCGGTAATATGATATTTGCAATCGTGCTGGCGCATCGCAGTCAATTATTCGCATTTACCGATCACGGTGGATATGCGCTGGAGTTGCAGGTTTTCTTCATGCTGACAGGACTTGCAGTATTCTTTCTGGGAAGCGGCAGATTGGCCGTTAAGCCTGATTAAACGTTTGCGAACTTACTGATAAACTGCGGAGGGATTTACCTTATCTCAATCCCGGCATGGGTAAGTGTGAGTAGTGTATGGATCGCTCTTCGGAAATAAGTGTTCTGTGCTCGGCATTCTGAGGGTGATCTTTGATATAAACCTGCACTTCATGCAAGCCGCCATGTTTCTCGATTTCGGCGAAATGTTTCGAAAAAAGCTCTCGGGATGTTTTAACCTCGACAAGGGCTGCAACCTCGGGCGGCATATCAGGGGTAACGCTGCTTGGCAGGGTGTTAAAAGCTGCCTGTGCGTCCAGCGCCGGTTTGCGGTCGAACCATCCTGTCAGAAATTGCTTCGTTTTTTGCACGGAGTTTGTCAAACTCTCAGCAGTTTCATCGGCAAACTGAACGGCTCCGCTTTTGATTTGCGCATAATTGTCATAGATTTTTTCCGTGAGATAGCCAGTGCCGACTCCGCCACCCAGCGCACCGATACCGGCACCGATAGTTGTTCCGACGCCGGGCATGATCATCGTGCCGATGGCCGCCCCGGCTGCGGCTCCACCCAAAGAGCCGATATTGGACGCCGTTTCAATCGTGGCCGATTTTTCAGCTGCGTTCAGATCGCCGTGTGCAAGGTCGATTTGCGTCTCGCCATAGGGCACGGCGGCCTCGTAAACCACTTGCGCGGCCTCGGCTTTCGATCCGCCCGCCGCCAGCGCGAACGCGCCTGCCAGTCCGCCAATGACAACGCCTACCACTGGCCCGGCCTTCCTCCCAAAATTGGCAAGGCTTTCGGCGGCATTCTTCAGGCCATTCGGAGTTTCGACTTTCAGGCTTGCGCCCAGCTCGGCATATCGTTGCGGCGCGATGCCCTGGCGTTCCAGCATGTCGGAGAGCTGTTGCGGGTCTATAGTAATAACGCTTTGTGTCGATGCGTCCCAGCGGACCGTAGGTCGTTCCAGAGCGGATGTGTCCACCGCGAGCCGTTCCGGCTCCACACCATATTGCCGCGCCAGACCCTTGTATCCCTCGCCGCCATAAGCTTCGGCCCGGTGCACGAACGGCACGCCGTAACGGGTATCGGCTTCTATCGTCACGCCGGGGCGAAATGCGGGGTCGGATTTAAGGCGGTCGGCATAATCGGCATGCAGTCTGTTCCGTCCTTTGTCGCTCAGTAGATCGTCAAGCCCCGGCACCTTCGCTGCGCCGTAATCGTGAACGTCGCGTGTGAAATCCCTCAGACGAGCATATTGCTCGTTTTCCAAAGCCGTTAAGGGCCGATTTTCAAGGACAGTTCTTTTATCCAGCGTATTCATTTCTTCATACGCATCATGCGTGAACTCGCTTGCCGCCAGCAGGTCGCGCTGATTGATCTGGATTTCCGCCAGATGGCCGTTTTCCAGACGCACGGTCATATTGATGTCGCGGTAATGTGTAGCGCTGGGGACAGCGAAACGGTCCTTGGTCTCCACAATACCAAGCGCCGCACGTTTCTCGGGGTCGGCCAACACTTCACGAATGGAACGGATTTGTTCCGGCGTGTCGATCACAATGCGCCCACGCGCAATATCTGTGATGTCTGCTGCTTTTAAAAGATCAAGGCCAGGCTGAGTATCGCTGGCCAGCTTTGCAGCGGTACGATCCCAGGTCTTAACGGGTCCTTGATCGAAAGTGGCTTCTCCCAGGATGCCCGGAAAATCCCGGCGCAGGGTTTCGGCTATTTTGTTGCCGCTGTCTTTCAGGAAAGGCTGGGATGCGTGACCTTCCTCGTAAAGGCGTGTGAATGCCCCGTCACCCTCAACGACAGCCTGTCTCGGCTTTTCACTCAATACATA